>CAMDMC010000005.1 GCA_945901825.1 Bordetella parapertussis | reverse complement strand
GAAAAGCTGGTGAGCAAAGGCAGTTCGGAGCTTGGCAAGGCGATGCTCAAGGGGGCCTGAGCAACATGATTGTCCGAATGGCGTGTGAGACTGACTTTGAACGTTGGCTTCCCCTATGGAAGGGTTATCAGCAGTTCTACAAAGCCGATATTTCCGAAAAAACTACGGCTGTCACATGGGCTCGTTTCTTAGATGTCACCGAGCCGATGCACTGCGCAGTAGCCGAAGTCGATAAAAAGATTGTTGGGCTGGTGCATTACATCCAGCACCGAAGCTGCTGGACAGTTGGAGACTATGTTTACTTGCAAGACCTTTTTGTTGATACGAGTGCCCGAGGCCAAGGCGTCGTGCATCGACAGCATTAGCTGGTAGCTCGATGTGCTTGTCATGCTCACCAGTTTACCCATCTCTGATTGGTCGGTTGGGGAGGTAGAGTTCCATGCTCAATTCCAGATTCTTGAGCCACTTTAGGTTTGAGTCGAGTCTAAAACAACCCATCTCTTTACGATCGATGCTAGCGCCCGATTTTGCGGGCTTGTCTATGCCCCGAGGAAGGTTCAGCTAAGTTGGGTTAGGTCGAAGCAACCTTGTAATTCATAACACTGTACCTCTAACTCCAATCGAATCAACCTTAGGTCCGAATAAAACCGCAAACCAGATGGCTTGATAGATCACAGCCGCAACCACGCTGACGATGAGCCCTGCAAGGGCAAGTCCAAAGGACTTTCCAAACAGACCAAAAAAGCTAAACAGCAGGGCCAAGCCTAAAGGAATGGCCCCGAAAAACGGAATCCAGCCGATAAAAATCGAGACGATTGACAGTGTGAATCCGGCGATGGCCATGGGGTAATTAAAAGTTCGTTGAAGCTTTGATTATGGGGAAATGTGCGCTATGAATCTCTACCAATTTTCTAGACACGGACTGGCCTCACGGAAAACTTCTTTTCAAACTGTACCGGAGAAAGGCCTTTGTTGTGGTCGTGGCGCCGGACAGGGGGCGCGCACAAACACCATGCAAACAAGCGCTCGGCCTGCACATGGGTGGGGTTGCGATTTTAGTGACTACTGATACCCTAAACAATGTGCGAAACAGTTGTCCATCTATTCAAAAAATTCTGGCCGGCCTTCTTAACCCTCCTTGTTATTTGTGCACCCACAGCGCAATCAAAAGCTTCAAATAATAGATGCGAAGGTTTTCGGTGGAATTGGGTAGGTTGCCTGGGCGCCGAAGTAACGAAGGCGGGCGTGTACGAAGGCCTTAATTTGTGCATAAGTGAACACGTTGTTCAATAGTAATCATGCCCTCATGACCCAAGCGCCCCGCGGTTTATCTTCCAGAATTGAGAAATCCAGCGCAGCATTGTCTCTGCGTTCCGAGACCCACACGGTGGAAGTCTGTGGCAACGACATGATCCTGGTGGTTTTTTCCCTCGGTAAAGGTGGCTCTCAGGTAGCGACGGCAAGGGATAGGACGGCTGCCAATGAGGCGGTACAGGCGCTGATGGCGCGTCTAGAAGCGCAGCCGCCCGCGTTCGTCGCCGACGCCGTTGCAGGTGTCACAACGCTTGCGGTGCAGATTCATTCGTGTGACCAAACGCAGGGTACGTTTGCCGGTTTTCTAAGCGCGATCGATGACCTCGCCAGTCAGTCTATTGGCGCCGTTTCCGCGCCAGGCAAGACGGTCATCCTGCATGCCTGTTTTGATCCTGCGCTTGCCCCCGACCTCGATGCAGTGGCGCAGGCAACCGGGCAGAGCCCAAGGGCGGTGGTGGATGCCCTACTCGTAGCGGAGCTGCGAGCTGAGGTAGTGGGCTTTATGCCCGGCTTTGCCTACCTTGGCGGCCTGCCGGATTCGCTGGCAATTCCGCGGCGCCCATCACCGCGGCCCAGCGTGCCGGCGGGATCGGTGGCAATAGCAGGTGGCCAGGCGGCGGTCTACCCCAGCGCGACGCCAGGGGGCTGGAACCTGGTGGGCCAATGCCCCGATGTCTTGTTCGACCCACATCAGCAGCCCCCGGTGCTAATTGCACTTGGGGATCGCGTGCGCTTCGAGGAGATCTCCCGCAGCGAGTTTGAGGCACGATGGGCCCAGCGATTCAGATAGTTCGCCCTGGACTGCTTACCAGCGTGCAGGACCTCGGTCGGCCCGGGTATCTCGGAATGGCGCTGTCACGCGGTGGCGCCATGGATATTAATGCGGCACGACTGGCCAACCGGCTGGTAGGTAACCCCGATGAGGCGGCCCTGCTCGAGATCACCGGAATGGGGCCAACGATAACCGTCAGCGCCCGTACCTGCCTGGCCTGGACAGGCGCTGACTTTGGAATCGAGGTCCGCACCGCACGAGGCACGCGACACTGGCAGGCCTCGCATCGTCCGGTGGTAGTGCCCGCCCAGGCCCAGCTGCGCTGGACCTCCCTGCGCCGGGGATTTCGGGCCTGGGTAGCCTTTGCGGGAGGCATCGATCTGCCTCTGGTACTGGGCAGCCGCAGCGGACATCTGGCCGCAGGCCTTGGGCCTGGGCGGCTTGTGGGCGGTGAAATGCTGGCGCTTGGAGCTTTCGCAGGTCAACAAACGAGCCGGATTGAAGCCTCATTACGGACCCCATCGACCCAAGACCATCGGGCCGAAGACGAGGCCGGCGTTTCGGGCGCTGATGTGGTGGTGCCCCGTTGGCATATCCCGATGCAGCTGCCCGAAGAGGCCCAATTGGTTAAGGTGATGCGCATTTCGGCCTTTGAAGGGCGGCATTTTCAGAGCCTCACCCAGGCGCAGCAGACGCGGCTTTGGCAGACCGAGTATGGCGTCAGCCCGCAGAGCAGCCGACAAGGACTTCGGCTTGAAGGTGCACCGATAAACGACCCTCCGCCGCCGGGTATTGACAGTGAGCCGGTTCGGTTCGGCACCGTGCAGCTTCCCCCGGAAGGCATGCCTTACGCCTTACTGGCAGAGCACCAGACCACGGGGGGCTATCCCCGCGTGCTGGAAGTCTGCAGCACCATGGCCCCGGCCCTGGCCCAGGCGGGGCCAGGAACCCGGCTGCGATTTGTTCCCACAGACCTTGCGTCCTCCCAGCAGCGCCTGCAGGACCAGGCCCTGCAATCGAATTCCATATCTGCTGGGATTACCGCAAAATTAGGGCTATGAAAAACCACATAGACCTGAACGCTGATGTAGGCGAAAGCTTCGGCGCCTGGACCATAGGGCAGGACGCCGCATTGATGCCCTATCTGTCGAGCGCCAATATTGCGGCAGGGTTTCACGCGGGGGACCCGGCCACCATAGAGGCCACTGTGGGACTCGCGGTGGCACATCAAGTGGCTATTGGCGCCCACCCAAGCCTGCCCGATCTCATGGGATTTGGCCGCCGCACGATGGCTATTACGCCCGATGAGGCCAGGCAATTGGTGGTCTATCAGGCCTCGGCCGTGCGAGGTTTTGCTGTCGCGGCTGGAACTCGACTGCACCACGTGAAGCTGCATGGAGCGCTTTACAACATGGCTTCCCAAGACCTGGGCTTGTCAAAGGCGATCGTCGCTGCAGTGCTGTCTTTGGGCGACGATCTGGTGCTTTATGCTCTCTCAGGGAGCCTTACCGAGCAGGTGTCCCGCGACGCGGGGCTGAGGGTGGCCTGCGAGGTCTTTGCCGACCGCCGCTATGAACCTTCGGGCGCGCTGGTGTCGCGCAAGGACCCGCGCGCCCTGATCACGGATAAGGAAGAGTCTATTACTCACGTCTTGCGTATGGTGCGCGACGGTACCTGCCTTGCATTAGATGGAAGCCTTATAGAGCTTCAGGCCGATACCATCTGCCTGCATGGAGACCAACCGGAGGCTGTCGCCTTTGCACAGACCCTGTCTCAAGTCCTTGCTGAGCAGAAGATTTATGTTCAAACCATGTAAGCTTATTGTGTTTGTTCCTAATTCCCTTTTTTGAAGGATCCACTATGAACCGCAGACTCTTCGGCCTTGCGCTCTCCGCGACGCTATTTTCCGCCACCCTGCCTGTTGCCGCCCAGACCAAATGGGACCTCGCCTCGGCCTACCCCCCCGGAAACTTTCATACCCAGCTGCTCAACAAGTTTGCCTCTGACGTAAACAAGACCTCGGGTGGAAAACTACAAATCACCGTGCACTCCGGCGCTTCCCTCTTTAAAGCCCCTGAGATTCTGCGTGCCGTGCGTGGCGCCCAGGTGCAGGCAGGTGAGGTTCTCCTGGTGAACTTTCAGAATGAAGCCCAGATTTTTGGTGCCGATGGGATTCCCTTTCTAGCTACCGGTTATGACACAGCCCAGAAACTCTACCGTGCGCAAAAGCCCCTGCTCGAGAGGAAGCTCGCAGAGCAGGGTGTCATGCTTCTCTACTCGGTACCCTGGCCCCCGCAGGGCGTGTACAGCAAAAAACCGATCAACTCTGCTGCCGACCTCAAGGGTATTAAATGGCGCGCCTACAGCCCTGCTACGGGTCGTATTGCCGAGCTTGTTGGCGCGCAGCCCGTAACCGTGCAGCAGGCCGAGCTCAGCCAGGCCATGGCCACTGGCGTCATTGAGGCCACCATGACCTCGGGCGCTACCGGTGTTGATACGAAGATGTGGGAGCAGATGTCCCACTACTACGATGTGCAGGCTTGGCTGCCCAAGAATGCGGTTCTTGTGAACAAGAAGGCCTTCGATGCGTTAGACGCCGCTACCCGTGAGGCGATACTCAAGGCCGCTGCCGAGGCTGAGAAGCAGGGCTGGGCCAATTCGCAAAAGGTGATGTCGGACACCACCAATACGCTCAAGGCCAATGGCATGAAGGTTGAGCCGCCCTCGGCTCAGCTGCGCACCGACATGCAGAAGGTGGGCGCTACGCTGCTTGAAGAGTGGCTGAAGAACGCTGGGGCTGAAGGCCAGGAAATGATCAACGCCTATCGGCGTTGATGCGGCGTTTTCTCGATGGGGTCTATGATGGCGCGGGGTATCTCGCCGCGCTCTTCATGGCCGCTCTGCTGGTTACAGTACTCGTTACCATCGCGAGCAGAGAGTTCGACTTTCGGGTGTCCGGCATCGATGGATATGCGGGCTACTTTATGGCGGCCTGTGCTTTTCTGGCGATGGCCCACACCTTTAAGCGCAACGAGCATATCCGGGTCACCCTTTTTCTGAGTCGTGCCAAGGGCCGCCCCAGGTTCTGGATTGAGGTCTGGGCTCTATCTGCCAGTAGTATTTTGGCGACGTTGCTCGCGTTCTTTAGTATTCGTCTCGTTGTTCAGTCGTACCAATTTAAGGACATCTCTACAACACTTGATGCCACGCCGCTTTGGGTTCCCCAGTCTGCCATGGCCTTGGGCGCAATCATATTTGCCATTGCCGTTATCGACAGCCTAGTTACCCACATGCGTGGCCTGCCCTATACCTACCAGGCGCCGCCCTCAGACGCAGAACTATTTAGCCATGACTGAGTTCGCTATGGCAGGGCTCTTGGTGTTGAGCCTGTTCTTAATTCTTGCCAGCGGTGTCTGGGTAGGCCTAACCCTGGCAGGGGTCGCCTGGATTGGCATGACACTATTTTCAGCACGCCCGGCAGGCGATGCGATGGCGGTGACCATCTGGGGTGCGTCCTCGAGCTGGACTCTTACGGCATTGCCGTTATTTATTCTAATGGGCGAGATCTTGTTTCGCACTCGCCTGTCAGACGATATGTTCAAAGGCCTGGCTCCTTGGCTTGGCAGTATTCCTGGCCGCCTGCTGCACACCAATATTCTTGGCTGTACGATCTTTGCGGCTGTCTCTGGTTCGAGCGCGGCCACCTGCGCCACGATTGGCAAGATCACACTGCCCGAACTCAAACGGCGGGGCTACCCCGAGGGTATGGTGATTGGCAGCCTTGCGGGTGCTGGCACTCTGGGCCTGCTTATTCCGCCTTCGATCATCATGATCGTCTATGGGGTCACGGCCGAGGTATCCATTGCCAAGCTCTTTATTGCTGGGCTTTTGCCAGGGTTGCTGCTTGCAGCCTTGTTTTCTAGCTACATCATGGTCTGGTCTTTAATATCGCCTTCGCAAATCCCACACGAGGACAGGTCAGCGCGATTGATTGAAAAGCTACTGGCGCTGCTGCGGTTAGCCCCGATTATTGCTCTGATCGGTGGTGTGCTGGGCTCTATCTATTTTGGGATTGCCACCGCGACTGAAGCTGCTGCCGTGGGCGTGCTCGGTGCGTTGATTATCGCTGCGGCCCAACGAGAACTCAGCTGGAAGACCTTAGTCGACTCGTTTATGGGCGCGACGCGCTTGTACTGCATGATTGCCTTTATTCTGGCCGGCGCGGCGTTTTTAACCCTGGCCATGGGCTATATCGGACTGCCCCGATTCCTGGCCGAGGCAATAGCCGGCATGGGGCTATCCCGGTTTGAACTCATTCTGGTAATCATGGCCTTTTATATTCTTTTGGGCTGCTTTCTTGACGGTATCTCCATGATCGTGCTCACCATGGGCGTTATCCTACCTACGGTCTCGGCAGCGGGGATCGACCTGATCTGGTTCGGGATCTTTCTTGTCATCGTGGTGGAGATGGCCCAGATCACCCCTCCGGTTGGCTTTAACCTCTTTGTGCTGCAGGGTATGACGGGTCGCCCCTTGGGCTATATCGCACGGGTTACCTTCCCGATGTTTCTGTTGATGGTCATTGCCGTGCTGCTTATTTATCAGTTCCCCGGTATTGTCCAATGGCTCCCCGCCCAGATGGCCCGTTGATGCCCTGGTTCGATCGCCTCAGCCTTTACTGATCCTCACACCCTATTTCTTCGTGTCTCAGACGCCTCAGCTTCGGCTCGCCCTTTTGTTGTTCGTCGCATCGGGCCTCTGCCTGTCAGGTCTGGACGGGGTTGGAAAGCTTGTGCTGCCCGAGACAGGCCTTTTGCTCTTGGTCTGGTCGCGGTACGTTGGGCATTTGCTGCTGTCGATACCGATTGCGTATGCCTATGCAGGCCCGCGGTTTTTTGTATCTGCACGCCCGGGACTGCAGCTTTTACGTTCCTTGCTCATGGCATTAACGACGCTCTTTTTTTTCGCCGGCGTGCAGTGGCTACCTTTGGCCGAGGCTTCGGCGCTGGCCTTCACCGCACCGATCTGGGTAGCCCTGCTCTCATGGAGAGTACTTGGCGAGTCGGTGGCATCCAGTGATAAGTGGATTGCTGCTATTGGTTTTTCGGGTGTACTGTTAATCGTGCGCCCTGGCACCGATGTCTTTCACCCAGCTGCCCTGCTGGTGATGGCCATGGCGTTGGTTAACGCTGTTTATCAGTTGCTAACCCGCAAGCTCACACAAGATTCTGCTTTCACGACCTTCTTTTTTAGCCCTCTGGTTGGTGCTGTCGTGTCTTCTGTTTTGCTTCTTGACTATGGGCTCCCTGAGTCGCTCTCCATCAAAAATATGGTGTTGCTTGCCTCGACCGGCATTCTTGGCGGCCTCGGGCACCTCTTGATTACTTTGTCTTTTTATCGGGCCCCACCTGCGAGTCTCACGCCCTTCGTCTACCTTCAGATGGTCTGGGCGATTGTCCTGGGCTGGCTGTTATTTGACCAACTCCCGGATGCCATCGCGCTAACCGGCATGGCAGTGATCGTTTCCGCAGGGCTTTGGCTTATCCTGCACAGGCGTCGCGCAATGCGAGCCTCGCCGGGCGTTTCGGGTGTGAATTCTAGTTCCTCAGCGTCTGGGCCGTGAAGGTAATCTTCTGGGCCGTCTTATCGATGGTCGCCCACTGAGACGCATGATGTTCACGCCGCTCGCAGTCCATGTGAATCGCACGCTCTCGCGGCTCTGGGGGATACTTTGTTCGTCTGTTCATCGCCCCATCTTTTCAAAGGTAGGATCCTCCGCAAAACCCGGGGACGGTTCACACAAACCCTGACTGGGCAGCAGCCTGCTTGGGTTTTTAACATGTAGCCTGGACATATTAATCTTCCAAAAGGCGCAGGCATGAAACCTATGAGCTCAGCAGTCATCGAGTTGCGAGATTTAGAAATAAAGACAGACATTGGAACTTATGGTCCGAACGACACAAGGCCTGATGTTCACATTCTCGATTTGTCGCTTGGTATAGCGGTCGATCAAGTTGTCATTGCGCAAGATGGCATGCAGCGCGTGTTTGACTATGACCCACTTATTCTAGAAATTGACCGTCTTGCAGCCGATGGACACTATGAAACACAGGAGAGGCTTATTACACGCATTGCGATTGCGTGTGCAGCGTATCCTGCTATTCAGCATATTGAGATCTTCCTTAAAAAATCACCTGTGCGAGCGGGCAGCGGTTCGCTCGGCGTTCGTCTGAAGCTTGATGAAGCCGCTACCGAGGCACTTCGGACAAAGCCCGCTTGATCAACATTGAGGGCAGTAATCAAACCAGTCGGCGGTTCAAAACCATTTGTGTAGTTGGTAGGAGGCAGTAGCATATGCTTGAAAGACTCTTTTGCTTATTAACAACTTTCACTCTGCTCGTTTGCAGCCAAGCTTTCGCGGCAGAGCCTCTCTTAAAGGTGAGGGCCCAAACGCTTTCCGTGAAAATCAATGGCAAGACAGTTGAGGTTGATGTTTACCAGCCAAGGGGGCCGCATACCGGTGCAGCAATTTTGACCCATGGTGGTTTTAGAGGTCGCAAAACCATGGCTGAGCACGCACAGGCTCTGGCTGCACAGGGCGTCTTGGCCCTTGCACCCGATATGCCCTGTACATTCGATCATCGATGCAACGCCGGCGCCATTACCGAGTTGGTCAAAATACTCCGCGACGCAGAGACGTTCGGCGCGAGGGCCGAGCGTGTCATGTTGGTGGGATTTTCTGCGGGAGGACTCTCCAGCTTACTTGCCGCAGACACTCCTGGCGTAGTGGGCTTTGTCGGATTGGATGCGTATGACCATTTGCCACGCAACGAACCAGAACGCCTGGGAATTGTTGCGGCTAGGCGTCTTGAGACGGAGACGTTGCTTTTGCGAGCACCGGCATCCCGTTGCAATGCTCAGTCGGTGTCAGCACCGTGGCAAGCCGCACTCAAGGCTCTCTGGCGAGATGAGTTAATTGATGGTGCCACTCACTGCGATTTTGAAGCGCCCACCGACTGGTTGTGTAGACTCGCCTGTGGCGACACCGACGCCTCTCGGCAATTGCTGGTTCGTCAGGGCTTGCTTGATGCAGCCGCCAGATGGCTGCCGTAGCCGCTATACGTGCGATAAGCCAACGCTAAGCACTCTCCGAGCACCGTTATACCCTCACCCGGCTAGAGTTTCTGACTATGGTCTGCGGTCTTCCGACCCAGTGTTCTGGTAGTCTCGGCACTCAACGCTTATTGAAATTCCACTCATCGCAAAGCACCTTGCTCAATCAGGTAGGCATGTTCACCGTTTACTCATTTACCCAGAGAAAATTAGGTCGCATGGGAATTGTCCATTGAAAAGGAGAGTCGCTTAATGCCGATGGTTCGGATTGCGAATGTACGCAAAGCCTATGCCACAGGGTTTGAAGCACTGAAAGGTGTCTCGCTGGACATTCATGAGGGAGAGATTCTTGCGCTGCTTGGGCCAAATGGAGCGGGCAAGACCACGCTTATTTCGACAATCTGCGGCATCACGCAGCCTACATCCGGCACGATCACGGTGGGTGGGTATGACGTGGTGACCGCCTATCGCGGGGCCCGATCTCTGATCGGGCTAGTACCTCAGGAAATAAATCTTGAACCCTTTGAGCGCGTAATAAACACAGTAAGGTTCTCGCGGGGGTTGTTCGGCAAGCCCAGAGATGACGCATTACTTGAGCGTGTCTTGCGGCAGCTTTCGCTTTGGGAAAAACGCGGCAACCGTATTATGGAGCTGTCGGGTGGCATGAAACGTCGGGTACTGATTGCCAAGGCGCTGGCGCATGAGCCACGTGTTCTTTTTCTCGATGAACCGACCGCAGGCGTTGATGTGGAGCTGCGCCGGGATATGTGGACAATTGTCGAAGGGCTAAAGCAGTCTGGTGTAACGATTATCTTGACCACCCACTACATTGAAGAGGCCGAGGCGATTGCCGACCGAATCGGAGTGATTCACGCCGGCGAGATTTTGCTGGTTGAGGAAAAGACTGCGCTTATGACCCGGCTTGGCCAAAGGGAGCTGCGAATTGAATTGCAAGAGCCCGTTAAAGCACTGCCTCCACTGTTGGCGGATCGAGGTCTGCGGATCGAAGAAAATGGCCAGGCGCTTGTTTACACCTACGATACCTTGCGTGACCGCACGGAGATTGCAACGCTGATTCGGGATATCAACGATGCGGGGCTTGTACTTCGCGATCTGCAGACGCGGCAAAACTCGCTTGAAGATATTTTTGTGGGCCTAGTGACGAAACAGGAGCGCGCGGCATGAACTGGCAGGCCATTCGTGCGATCTATGTCTTCGAGATGGCGCGATTTTTCCGTACCTTGCTGCAAAGCTTCGTATCGCCCGTTATTTCCACCTCGCTTTATTTCGTGGTCTTCGGTGCCGCCATCGGCAGTCGCATCGACGAGGTCGAGGGTGTGCCCTACGGCGCGTTTATTGTGCCGGGGCTGATTATGCTCTCGGTAATGACGCAGGCGATTTCGAATGCAAGCTTTGGAATCTATTTCCCGAAATTCATTGGCACGATCTACGAACTGCTGTCGGCACCGATCAACTTCCTAGAGATTGTTATGGGGTATGTAGGGGCAGCGGCCACCAAGGCGTTATTCATTGGAGTGGTCATACTTGGCACGTCGGCGCTTTTTGTGGACCTGTCAATTCAGCACCCCTTTGCGATGTTGCTGTTTCTTGTGCTGACCTGCCTGAGCTTTTCCTTATTCGGCTTCATTATTGGCATTTGGGCGGGTAACTTCGAGGAGCTTCAACTGGTTCCATTGCTTATCGTGACGCCTTTGGTGTTTCTCGGGGGTGCGTTCTATTCGATCTCGATGCTGCCTCCGGTGTGGCAGACCGTCTCATTCTTTAACCCGGTGGTCTATCTGGTGTCTGGTTTTCGCTGGTCGTTCTTCGGCCAGGCCGATGTGCCTATTGGTGTGAGCCTGCTTGCCATTGCTGGCTTCACCCTGCTGTGCCTGGCGATTATCGGATGGATCTTCAAGACGGGCTGGCGAATTCGGCAGTAAGGTACCTAGCTGACAGGAATACAATTGACCCGTCACGATTTTATATTCTTCCAAAAGAAGAAAAACATGTTTTCAGCCCTCCTACGCAGCCTTGTTTTATTTATTTCTTGCATGACCGTCATGGCATCCGCCTCAGAGCCGGTCTTCGTTCCTCGCGCCTCCCAGGTTGCCCCCAATGTCTATGCCATTGTTGGCCCTCTTGGCCAGCGCAGCACGGCCAATGCAGGGCTTAACGCCAACTACGGCTTTATCGTTGCTCCAAACGGAGTCATTCTTATTGACAGTGGCGCAAGCGCCTATGGTGCCGCCATGCTTGAGGCGGCCGTGAAGCAGGTAAGCACTCAGCCCATTCGCTGGGTACTTAATACAGGCTCGCAAGATCATCGCTGGCTTGGTAATGACTACTTCGCGAAGAAGGGTGCCCAGATCCATGCGATGGCGGGCACGGTGAAGACCCAACGGGCCTCTGCGCAGCAGCAACTCGATGGACTAAAGCGTTTTGTTGGTGAGCAACTGGTGGGCACCACACCGTTTTTCTCTCAGCATGTTCATTCAGCGCCTGAGCTCTCTTTGGTGATTGATGGAGTTCGTCTGCAGTGGATTGAAACCAATGCGCATTACCCTGGCGACACCATGATCCACCTGCCGGACACTTCGGTGGTGTTTACAGGCGATCTCGTTTATGTGGACCGTATTTTGGGAGTTTTGCCGCAGTCAAATGTGCGTAAGGCCCAAGAGGCGTTTAAGCGCCTCGTTGCGATTAACCCTCAGCGCATTGTCCCTGGCCATGGTCGCGTGACGACAATGGCACAGGCGAGCAGGGATACGGGCGACTATTACAATTTTTTAATTACTAATATTGGTAATGCGGCTCGCAACATGGACTCACTGGAAGAAACGCTTGATAAGTTTTCTAGGCCGGACCAGTTTGTGGGTTTACAGAACTTTTCTGAACTGCATCGCGCCAACATGAATCGTGTATTTGTCGATTTCGAGGCGAATCCTTAATAGCTTTAAGGTTACGAAGAGCCCCATGCGCTCATAAAAAACCCTCTGCGGACAGCGCCCGCAGAGGGTTTTGCATAACGTAATGTGCTTACTTCTTAGGGGCGTCTTTGCACTCTTTTTTGTCTTTGTTTTCTGCTTTTGTGCAGTCAACTTTCTTGTCATCCATTTTGCCGCCGCCATGGCTCATTGCGAAGGCGGGTGCTGAGACAGCAATAAGGGCAGAAGCCAGAACAGTTAGTACGGATTTCATCAAAATTCACCTGTAGAGTTGAGATTCAAATAACACGTTTTGAGCGTCGCAACCATGAAACAATCGCAGAACGCCACCAGAGTATGGAGACTTGCCCTGGCCGGCGTCAAGGGGCTTTTAGCCCCAAGCCCACTTAAAGCCAGTTTTTTTTTATTGTTTCTTTCCCCCGCGTTTCTTTTAGCCCAGACCCGCTTCCAGCCTGACGATTCGGCTGTGCTTTTTCGGTTGGACTCCCAGTTCAATAAGACCGATGATCTGCAGCAGGCCCTTAAGGTCTGGCAAGCCAATCCGCAAGACATGGCTAGCGCTACCTCCGCAGCGAAAACCGCCTTTTTGGCAGCCTCGCGGCATGGAGATCTCCGCTGGCTAGGAACGGCAAAGGCAATGCTCGATCCTTGGTGGGTCAAGCCAGACCTCCCCAGTGACACCCTTTTCGTTCGCGCATTGGTTCGGCAGGGCATGCACGATTTTGGGGGCGCTCTAAGCGATCTCAATGCCGCTATTTCTGTTGATCCTAACCAGTCTGAGTTCTGGGCTTGGCGCTTTGCGGTTTATATGGTGCGATCCGACATCGCCAAGGCAAGCGCGGAATGTCAGGCCATAGGGGATCGCTTTGGGGCTGCCGAACAAGCGAGCTGCAGCGCGGTACTGCTCTACCGAACAGGTAGACCTAGGCTCGCCATAGAAAAACTCGATGAACTTGCCCGTCACCCTGACTACCAGGGGAAGAACGCAAAAGAATGGCTTGCCTTTCACCAAGGCGAGGCGCGCCGAGTGGCAGGCGATATTCAAGCCGCTAATAAAGCCTGGCAGTCCTACCTGAAGCAGGGCCATGCAGCACACGGTATTCAGGTCGCTCTATTGGACGGTCTTATTCAAGCGGGTGACTTTACTTCTGCTTTGAGCCTTAACATGGGGCCGCAAAGATCGGACGCCCTGCTTGTTTCTGCCATACAGGCCGCTCAAGCACTTAATAACGGTCAAGAGTCGGCGCTTCGCGCTGACATCGAGCAGCGCTTAAGGCAGCGCGAGTTACGAGGCGAATCGCTCAACGAGAGGCCGTTCGTCAAGTACTACCTTTATGTCAGGCAAGACCCGCGCAAGGCCCTTGAAATGGCAAAGGAGTCTTGGAAGACCGAACGCGAGCCTGCAGACGCACTGCTTTTTGCCCAGGCTGCGCTTCGCAGCGGTGAGGCACTTCAGGCAGCAAGTCTGTTGCAGTGGCAGACAGAGACAGGGTACAAAGAGCCAGAGTTTGATCGGCTCTTAGGGCAGATAAAGAGCGCCACTGTGTCCAAGAGCAAACAGTGAGGCTGATGCTGCGCTACTTCAGCCGGTACTTCTTTGGACACCGAGTCCGGCTGCTATTTTTTTTCGTCTGCCTCATGTCGGGCTCGGTTGCCTGGTCTCATTCAAGCAGCACGACTTTCATTGAGGTCTCAGAGTCGGCAGAGAACCTCCTCACGGTTCGCCTTGACATACCCCTGCGGGACATTGCACTGAGAGTCGATTTTGATCGCAACGGTGATGGGGCGGTTACGTGGAGCGAAGTGAAGGCGCAGAAGCCTATCGTTACTGCCTGGATTAAAGACGGCCTTCGGTTTCAACGCGAAGGGCAGTTGTGTGCTCTCACTGATAGCGATAACAACTGGGCGACAGCCAACTACGGTGAAGAGGTTTACCTAAGTGTTGTTAGTCAGATCAACTGCCCGAGTGCCACAACCGATGGACCCCTATCCTTGCGATACAGCCTTCTTTTTGACCAGGATGCCCTGCATCGAGGGCTGCTCAAGGCAAGCCTTGGTGGTGGTGCGTCCCACAGCGCAATTCTGAGTCCAGATCGGCCTGACTATCGGTTTGATGCCTCGGCATCGGGCTTTTTCTCGGTTCTCAGTGGCTATTTTATTGAAGGCGTCTGGCACATCTGGATTGGCGCCGACCACATTCTATTTCTTATAAGTCTTCTACTGCCCTGTGTTTTTCTGCGTGAGTCCGCGGGCTTGGGTCATTGGCGCGCCTCGCAGCAGCTAAGGTCCTCACTAATAAGTGTTCTGGCTGTGGTGACCGCCTTCACCGTTGCGCATTCCATAACGCTAGCCCTAACAGTCCTGGAAGTTATTAGCCCTCCTGCAGGGCTTGTCGAGCCCATCATCGCAGCTTCCGTAATCGTTGCAGCACTTGGTAACCTAACAAAAACCCTGATTCATCTCCGGTGGCAGATCGCCTTTTTGTTCGGCCTTATTCATGGATTCGGATTTGCCAGTGTGCTTGCCGACCTGGGTCTACCGAGCGACCAACTGGCATCAGCCCTTTTAGGCTTTAACCTTGGAGTGGAGTTTGGTCAGTTGGCCATTGTTGCTTTGTTTTTTCCCATTGCGTGGAGGCTAAGAGCGACCGCCTTTTATCGCTGGGGAGTGGTTTTTGGTGGCTCAATTCTTATTGCAGTTATCGCGTCTTACTGGCTCATTGAGCGTTTATCGTGACAGTTCAGAAGCAGTAAAAGCCCACGGCAGAGGGTTCTGGGTCATTGGGTTAGGGGTACCTTAAGGCCATCCTTTAAAGACTTAAGAGGTCTGCGACACCGCTACCGATTTGAGTTGTGCCCAGACCCATGAGTCCGTTTTAAGCGAAAGCTGCTCTACTGCCCGTCGGGTAACCCTAGCTAAAAGAAGATGTTCTCCGTGCCGCAATCGTACGAGGCAGCTTGCAGGGTGTGTATCGGTCTCGATGGCCTCAACACGAACTTTTAGGGTGTTTTGAATAGAACTTGTTGATGGTTCCTGTCTGGCCAGGCTCACGTTATTGGCAGGTAAATAAAGTCGAACCATCGTGCCTATGGCGAAACCCTGGTCGCGAGCCCAAAGCGTTGTCTCGTCGATCTTGATGCCACTGAGTTGGTATTGGGAATCCACCTGGCTAACCCGTCCACGAAGGACAACACCGCTTTCGCCATTTGAAGACTGGGCAAAGGGAAGACTCGACAGGACATGGTTCACAGGCCCGTGGAGACTGCATTGTCCATTAGTCAATAAAACAACATGGTCGGCGAGCCGGGTTAGCTCATCAACGCTGTGCGTAACGTAAAGCATCGGAATGTTTAGCTCTTGGCTTAATTTTTCAAGCCAGGGAAGAATGTCCTGTCGGCGGCTAAGATCAAGCGATGCAAGCGGCTCGTCAAGCAGTAAAGCGCGGGGTTGCGTGGCAAGCGCTCGGGCAATGGCAACCCTTTGGCGTTCGCCGCCCGAAAGGCTTTGTGGGTGACGGCCCAGCAAAGTCCGGATACCCAGAAGGTCAATAGCCAGTTCAAGCGACTCTTTCATGCCAGGGCCATTCGCTCTTGTTAAGCCAAAGCGCAGGTTCGCCATGACGTCAAGGTGTTCAAACAGGCTGGCCTCTTGAAAGACGTAACCAAGTTGGCGACGCCATGTGGGAAGCCATTGACCCTCAAAGCTGTTCTGCCAGACCAGGTCCCCAAGCGTAACGACACCCTGGGCTTTTTCAAGACCCGCGACTGCCCGAAGTAAGGTGGTCTTACCCGACCCTGATGGTCCGAAGAGAACCGTTACCCCCTTATCGGGAAGGGTGAGATCGACATCAAGCTTAAACTCGTCTCGAGCAAGTGAAAGCTTGACGGCTATG
The DNA here is from genome assembly GCA_945901825.1 of Bordetella parapertussis. Taxonomy (GTDB): domain Bacteria; phylum Pseudomonadota; class Gammaproteobacteria; order Burkholderiales; family Burkholderiaceae_A; genus Hahnella. The sequence continues at coordinate 66,881 of CAMDMC010000005.1, read as the reverse complement.
CACTGACGGGTTGTCATGGCATTACCCTGTCGTGACGCTTTTTAAGGCGTGTGAGGAAAAGAAGGACCCCAAACGAAAAGACCACCATGCCTGCGGCAAGCCAGTGCGCCTGTGTGTATTCCATGGCTTCAACATGGCCAAAGATCTGGGTTGATACAACCCGTGTCTGACCGGGAATGTTTCCACCAATCATTAGGACAACGCCGAACTCCCCGACCGTATGGGCAAAGCTAAGGACAGTTGCGGTGAGCAGTCCAGGTTTAGCTAAGGGCAGTGCCACGGAAAAAAAAGCGTCGAGAGGTTTTGCACCCAAGGTTGCGGCAACCTCTAAGGGTCGCCTGCCAATTGCCTCAAATGCATATTGAATGGGCTGCACGGCAAAAGGTAAGGAGAAAATAATGGATCCAATAAGCAGGCCCGAAAAAGAAAAGGAGAGTAAGCCCAGCCCAATTGCCTGAGTGACCATCCCAATCCATCCGTCCGGTCCCAGCACAACCAATATGTAAAAACCAAGAACAGTAGGTGGCAGAACCAGGGGTAGCGTAACCAAGGCGCCAACTGCGGCCCGCCACTTTGACTGTGTTTGTGAAAGCCACCATGCCAACGGAGTTGCCACCAACAGCAAAATAAGCGTGGTGGCTGTTGCTAGCTGAAGGGTAAGACCAATGGCCTGCCAGGCTTCGAAGCTTATGGGTAGGGTAGGCAAAGGGCTCGGGCTTTCTTTAGGTTGAAAACAGATTCATTGGGGTGCTAGAGCGTCGTAGCCGAACGACCGAATAATTGCTAAGGCTTTATTGCTACGAAGGTAAGTCATGAGTGCCTCTGCAGCGGGGTTTTGCAGTCCTGCCTTTAGCAAAACAGCGTTTTGTTGAAGGGGCTTGTGCATACCTAAGGGAACGATCCAGCCAGAGCCCTCTTTCAGTCTTCCATTGTCAAAGACCTGCGACAAGGCAACAAAACCAAGCTGGGCATTCCCGGAGGAGACAAACTGAAGGGTCTGCCCAATGTTTGAGCCCTCAACAAGCTTTGATAAAAGTAAGGGTGTCAGCCCCATTTTTTCAATAACCTCCATCGCCGCCGCGCCGTAGGGCGCAAGTTTAGGATTGGCGATGGCAAGCTTGTTAAAGTCTCCTTCTTTTAAGACTTCTGCCGTCTCGTTGATTAAACCGGGTGTCTTGCTCCACAGAACAAGCCGTCCACTGGCATAGGTGAATTGGGAATGAACGACTGCAAGGCCCCCCGTGACTAATTGGGTAGGGGCCTTATCATCTGCAGCAAGAAAGACCTGAAAGGGGGCTCCGTTCTTTATTTGTGCATAGAGCTGCCCCGTTGCGCCAAAAGCAAGTTTTGTCTTGTGGCCAGTATCGTTTTCAAACGCCTTGGCAATAACTTTCATGGGCGCTGTAAAGTTAGACGCAACCGCCACGGTGACCTCGTGAGCGGGCGCAATTATTGGAATAAAGTATGCAACGAGGGCAAGAAAAGTTCTCATCAATTTAGGTGTTTAACGGGCTACCTTGCGAGTTTATATTGAATAGTTCTTTACCCCGGCTTGCCATTGTAGGTGGTGGATTCACGGGTGCAACGGTTGCCGTACAGGCTGCACGACGCTCCCCCATTGCGCTGGATATCGTCATTATTGAACCCAATGCCGAGCTGGGTCGGGGACTGCCGTATCGAGGAAGCGACCCTGACCATCGTGTCAATGGGCCTATTGCTACTCACTCCATTGATCCTCTTGATACCAGCCATGTGCAGCGTTGGCTTGAGAAAACCCATCTTCTTGCGCAAGATCCAAGTGCCCACTGTTCTTTTGGTACCTTTTTGCGTCGAGGCGATTACGGTCGTTATCTTCATGAGGCCGTTCAAGAATTCGCAAGCAGGAATGAAAGTGGCTCCACGATTCGTCATCAGCGCAGTCGTGTTGACCAAATTCACCTTACTGCGAACCAGGTGGCGCTCAATCTGCAGACAGGCGAGAGTCTCCTTGCCGATTCGGTGGTGCTGGCCTTTGGAAACCCTGCCGCCCGGGTGCCCCCAATGCTTCAAGACCTAACAGAGCATCCCTCTGTCATAAGCTCACCCTTAGCGGGCGATGGCCTTCAGGCCCTGTGCCAAAGGCTCACCCCAGGCTCTCAGGTGGCGGTCATGGGAACAAGCCTTACGGCAGCCGATGTTATTTCAACGCTTCTGCGTCAAAGCTCTGGTGCACGTATTACGGCCTTCTCAAGACGAGGGCTCGTTCCGCATCGGCAACGTCCACCTGATGCAAAGGCGCAGCAGAATCTTCCCCAGACGTGGCTTGTTGATCGTATTAACGGCCAAGTTCCAAGCTATCTTGACCCAGGGCGCGGGTCTGCATGGACAGTGAGGCATTTATGCGCGGCCATGCGACAGCGTATAAAAAGCCTCACAAGCCAAGGCATGCCATGGCAGCAAGGCTTTGATGAGGCCCGCGATGTGGTCTGGCAGTTCTGGCCTTTACTTGGCCATGCTGAAAAGCAGCGTTTCTTTCGTCGGCTTCGAGTCTGGTACGACGTGGCCCGTTTTCGCTTGCCCCCGCAGACGGCCGAGAGTCTCGACAAGGCCGTGGCCGCAGGCCGTCTATCTTTTTGTGCTCGGTCACTCGTGAACGTAAAGGCCTTGAACAATGGGCGGCTCGAGCTTCAGTTCCTTAGGCAAGGGCAGGCGATTGAGCAAGAGTTTGACGCACTGATCAATTGCACCGGTTTTGATCTTGGCGGCGACGTTGATCCCCTGTCACTCGCAGGCAGGATGGTTCAGTCTGGGCTTCTTGTTCGAGATCAGAGCGGCGTAGGGTTTCGCGTTGATCAGAACTGCCGGGTTATGGGTTTCAGCGGTCAGTCCTCCCCACGAATTCGGCTGGTAGGGCCGGCAACGGCAGGCGTGTTCGGGGATTCTTTAGGGGCTATGTTTATTGCTGTCCAGGCGCATCGTATGCTTCCCAGCCTTTTTGATGATCTGGGTTTAATGCCCTATTCTTGAACCTCCAGATTTCACTGCTTGATGCATTACAAGAACGGCGTGCTGGGCCTTGCGGGCCGAGAGATCGGCGATCTGGTGTTGGCAGGAAAAACCATCGGCCACAATCAAGGCGTGTTCCGGCGCAGCATTGACAGCTGGAACAAGGCTGAGCTGGGCCATTGCCTTAGATGCCGTCTGATGCTTCGCATCGTAGCCAAAGCTACCGGCCATTCCGCAACAACTCGATTCAATAAGTTTCACATCGGCCCCGAGACTTTTGAGTGCCTCAAGGGTAGGGCTCATGGCACCCAGGGCCTTTTGGTGGCAATGGCCATGCACGTAAAGGCTTTGGCCTTTAAGCGCATCGCTTTTTTGAATGCCACCTTGGGTTATCTCTTTCATCCACCACTCTTCAAAGAGCATGGCCTGCTTGGAGAGTTGTTGGGCCTTATCCCCAAGCTGCATCACCAGCCATTCATCGCGAAGACTAAGAATGCAGGAGGGTTCAAGCCCCACGATGGGCACACCGCGGGCAATGGCGGGCTCAAGCGCAGAAAGGCATTGCAGTGCCATGACCTTGGCCTCATCAATCTGACCCACGGACAGCGAGGTACGCCCGCAACAAAGCGGCGTCTGGGCTGCCGCCCCGGAAAGCGCAACCTTGTAGCCCATGCCCGTGGCAAGCTCATAGGCAGCAATAAGGGCCTCGGGTGCATAGGCGTCATTAAATGTGTCGGCCCATAAGACAAGGTCGCATTCCTGAAGTGAGCTACTAATAAGCTTTTTACTTTTCGATCGAAAGCCTTTTGACCGCCATACCGGTAGAGGCCGGCTTGCTGAAATACCCAGAAGTTTTTCAGTCAGAAATGCCATTCCCGGAAACCAGTTTCGAGCATTCAGTGCAAAGGCAAGGCCAGGTATCGCACGTACAAGGCCAGAGAGCTTCGGAAGTTCTGCAACAAGCCTTTGCTGAAGCGAGAAGCCGTGCTTTTGGCCCGTCTGGTAGAGAACCTCGATCTTCATCTTGGCCATATCCACGCCTGTTGGGCACTCTCGTTTGCAGCCCTTGCAGCCAACACATAAGTCGAGCGCCTCGCGAACCGCCTCGGACGTCATACCCCCCGAGATCTGACCACTAACGGCTAGCCTTAGGGTGTTTGCACGCCCGCGCACCGAGTGCTCTTCTGTACGAGTCACCCGATAGCTCGGGCACATGGTTCCGGCATCGAACTTTCGACAGTGGCCGTTGTTATTGCACATCTCTACAGCCTTGGCAAAGCCAAGGGCAGGGTCGTTACCCGTTCCTGGTGCACTCACTTTAATGCCGAAGCTGCCGGGGTCGCCCTTCACCGAGGGGTCGTTGCGAACATTCCAAGCGGACCAGTCGAATCCGGGTGTGACAGGCTTAATGGTGTAGTGGGCTGGGAAACGAAAGAGTGATCGATCGTCCATGCGTGTGGCTCGCACGATCTTGCCCGGGTTCAGGCGCCCTGATGGGTCAAAGGCATCTTTAACCTGTTCAAAGGCTTTTGTAATGCGCGGGCCAAACTGCCACTGCACCCATTCGCTGCGTACAAGACCATCGCCATGCTCGCCCGAGAAAGCACCCTTAAAACGACGCACCCATTGGGAGGCTTCTTCTGCAATGGCTCGCATCTTCTGGGCGCCATCACCTCGCATGTCAAGAATGGGACGAACATGCAGCGTGCCAACCGAGGCATGCGCATACCAGGTGCCTTGCGTGCCATGCTTTGCGAATATTTCGGTTAGCCTTGCTGTGTACTCCGCAAGATGTTCAAGTGGCACCGCGCAGTCTTCAATAAACGAAACGGGCTTGCCATCGCCTCGCAGCGACATCATGATATTGAGACCTGCCTTGCGTACTTCCCACAAGGCAGACTGACGGGCTGGCTCTATGAACTTAACGGTTGCCTTGGGAAGACCATGATCGGCCATGAGTTCGTCCAAGGCTTCAAGCTGCTGGGTTAGCTGGTCTTTGTTGTCGCCAGCGAACTCCACCAAGAGCAGTGCGTCAGTCTCCTGGCCGTTGACATTGACAAGTGCATCGGCAATAACCGAAGCAAAGACCGGGTTGGCCCGGCAGAGCTCAATCATGGTCCGGTCTACAAGTTCAACCGCAACAGGTTTGAGCTTCACAATTTCTTTGGCGAGCTCCATGGAGGTCTGGAAGTTCGGAAAGTTCACAACCCCAAGAAGTTTGTGGGCCGGAAGCTTTGAGAGTTTTAGGTGGATAGCCTCAAAGGTTGCAAGCGTTCCCTCCGACCCAACAAGCAGATGGGAGAGGTTCAGACTGCCGTCTTCGGTGTAGGGCCTTTCGCTTTGAGGAAAGAAAATGTCAAGGTTGTAACCTCCAACCCTGCGCATTACTTTGGGCCAGATGTCTTGGATATCAGTCTTTACAGAGTCGGAGATTTGGAAGAGCCGTGAGACAAGGTCAGAGAGCCGCCGACTCGAGAGACGCATATCCCCCTTGTCACCGAATCGTCCAAAGTAGGCCTGAGTTCCATCATCAAGAATGGCGTCAATACCCAGAACGTTATGCACCATGTTGCCGTAATGAAGCGACCGTGAGCCGCATGAGTTGTTGCCGGTCATACCTCCCAGAGTGCACTGGGCTGCTGTCGAGACATCCACAGGAAACCACAACCCTTTGGGTTTTAGCCGCGCATTGAGGTGGTCAAGCACCAGACCAGGCTGAACAACTGCGGCCTGGTTCTCAGTGTCAAGGTGGGTTAAAGAGCACAGGTATTTACTTGTATCAATAACCAAGGCCTCGCCAACGGTCTGGCCGCACTGCGAGGTTCCCGCGCCACGAGGAAGCACCGCAACGCCCTCATCGCGGGCAATATCAAGCGCAATTTGCAGATCGAAAGCTGTCTTTGGAAGCACAACACCCAAGGGCATGATCTGATAAATAGAGGCATCGGTGCTGTAGCGTCCACGCGCGGCCTCATCAAAATGGATATCGCCACGCACCTCCCGTCTTAGTCGCTTTGCAAGACGCGAGCTCGACCGCTCCTGGGGATGCCTAGGGTTGGTAAATATATCGGGACGTTGTGGGGCGTTCATTTTGTCTGGTCGCTCTGTAGCTGCTCTTCCTTTAAAAGGTCCACTACGATGTCGCACTTGGCCTTCAGGTGAGCTATTAAAAGGGTCGCGAGCTTCTCGCCATTACGTCTCGTAAAGGCACGGGCAATCTGAGCATGCTCACGTACGGCTTTATCCCACTTCGACTGATTCAGGTTAGATCGAAACCTTAAGGACTGAAGCCGAGCGTTGATGGCACAGTAGGTTTCTTTGAGCACAGGGTTGTGCGAGGCCTCAGCAATAAGTGAATGAATGTCGGAGTTTAAGCTGTAGTAGCGCGATAAATTCCCCCGTTGGTGGGCCGCCTCCATGTCTGACTGAAGTTTTTGAACCTTAAGAAGCTGCTCGGGGCTTGCCCTTTGGGCGGCTAACTGCCCAGAAAGTCCCTCAAGGGCAGCAATGACCTCGAAGGTCTGTATTACCTCTTCAATGGACATTCGAGGAACCACCGCGCCCTTGTTGGGGAGAATATGAATAAGGTTTTCTCCCGCAAGCACCTTGAATGCCTCGCGCATGGGGGTGCGTGACACCCCCATTTGCTCGCAAAGCAGTCGCTCACTCAAACGCGAGCCAGGGGATATTTTTCCTTCAACAATAGCCTCTCTAAGCCGCACTACAACGGCCTGATGCAGCCCTTCGCGCTTAATCGGGTCAATGCTGGACAGTGGCTCTTTCATTTGTATACATCATACAATTGCTTGGGAGCTTGTGCAGTCTTATAGGAAGCCTTTCTTGCCTTCAAGGGAGCCTCTCACATCTTGGTAAGGATTTCTATTATTTGAGGTAAGAGACCTCACCCAACATGGTTAGTCCAAATTTTGTATACCGTATACCATTTACGGGTACCAAATTTTTCAAGGGGTTTATTTCACATGCAGCGCGATTTTCCTCAGGCAATCAATCCCGGGGCGGGCCTCAATCGGGTGGGTCAGGGCCGCCATTTTCTGCAAATTCCAGGTCCAAGCAATGTTCCCGACCGTGTCTTAAGGTCCATTGACTTTCCAACCATCGACCACCGAGGCCCTGAATTTCAGCAGCTTGGGTTAAAAATTCTCCAGGCTATTCGCCCTGTCTTTGGAACTCGCAACCCGGTTGTCATTTACCCATCGTCGGGCACTGGGGCCTGGGAGGCTGCGCTTGTTAACGTGCTTAACCCCGGCGATCATGTACTTATGTACGAGGCTGGGCATTTCGCGGCTTTGTGGAAGCGCCTTGCCGAACGAATGGGTCTAAAGCCCGAGGTCATGGAGGGGGACTGGAGGCAGGGAGTTGACGCAAACCAAATTGAGGAACGACTTCGCCAAGACTCCTCGCACTCCATTAAGGCAGTCTGCGTTGTTCATAACGAGACATCCACAGGGCTTACAGCCGACATACCTGCTGTACGAGCGGCTCTCGACAATGCTAAGCACCCTGCTTTGCTCCTGGTGGACACCATCTCGTCGATGGGATCTGTTAATTTTCAACATGATGAATGGGGAGTAGACGTTACCGTTTCTGGTTCTCAAAAGGGCCTTATGTTGCCCCCGGGCATTTCCTTTAATGCGTTAAGCGACAAGGCCATTGCGGCAAGCCGTTCTTCTGCTCTACCTAAGTCGTACTGGGCGTGGGATGAAATCTTGGCGGCTAACGAGAAGGGATTTTGGCCCAGTACACCGTCAACCAACCTGCTCTACGGCCTTGCCGAAGCCCTTGACATGCTCTACGAAGAAGGGCTCGATAACGTCTTTAAGCGGCATATTCGACATGCAACCGCCACCCGCGCTGCAGTTGAGGCGTGGGGTCTCGAGGTTTTTTGCCAGAATCCCAAAGGCTACAGCCCCGTTCTAACGGCTGTCGTCATGGCCAAGAAACCAGATGGCAGCTATTTCGATGCCGATGCCTTTCGACGTACAACGCTTGAGCGTTTCAATATGTCCTTGGGAACCGGCCTTGCTAAATTGGCAGGCTGGGTTTTCCGAATTGGGCATCTTGGCGACTTCAACGACTTATCCTTGCTTGGCACCTTAGCTGGAGTTGAAATGGCACTTCAGGTGAATGGAGTGCCGATTAAACCAGGGGGCGTGCAGGCTGCAATGAATGTTTTAGTGAATCCCAGCTAGTGCCTGGGGGGGTGTGGTGCTAATGTGGGGCAAACTAGCATGTCCGTGAGTGCATCGCCGATGCGTTCTGGGACCCTGGGCGGAAATGGACAATCTTTTTAATACCGATACCGATCGTATGAATAACATTAACGCAGGTCATGTGCCGGGTATAGGCTACCCCATTAAGTTTTCAAACCACACTCGGCTTATCGAGTCGAGTGCTCCCCCAATGCCTAGTAAGCATGCCTTTGACAGTCTTACCGAGTTTAGTTTTTCGAAGGCAGACGTTGATGCACGCATTGCACAGGGCGCTGTGGCATCACCAGGTCTAGACCAATAGCTCGTGGTCATCTTTTTATGACTTCGCAAAACTCCAGTGCATCGCCCGTTATTGTTGTCGGCTCTGGTCTTGCGGGCCTTACCGTTGCCCTTGAGCTTGCTGCGACGCACAGGGTTGTGGTCTTAGCCAAACGCTCCCTTAATGAGTCCGCAACCGCCTGGGCGCAGGGTGGGATTGTTGGGGTCATCGATGAGCTCGATAACATCGAGGCCCATGTTGCTGACACGCTTGAGGCCGGGGCCGGGCTTGTCGCAGAATCGGTCGCCCGAGAAATTGCGAACCACAGTGCAGACGCCATTCAGTGGCTTATTGATCAGCAGGTTCCTTTTACAGAAGACCCGCAAGGCCCCAAGGGCCTTCATCTCGTTCGAGAGGGGGGTCATAGCCACAGACGTATTGCTCATGCTGCCGATGCTACGGGTAAGGCCATTCAAGATGCAGTGCTCGAGCAGGCTCAAAATCACCCCAACATCACGCTGCTTGAAAACCATCTGGCGCTAGACCTCATACTTAGTAAACACCTGGTACAGCAGCTAAGCCCGAATGAAGAGCACCTTGAGAAGACTTGTTACGGTGTTTATGCACTCAACCTGCAAACGGGGCGAGTTGAAACCATGCCAGCGTCGTCGGTGGTGCTGGCCACAGGGGGCGCGGGTAAGGTCTATCGCTACACAAGTAATCCCGAGACAGCCACAGGCGATGGCATTGCAATGGCATGGCGGGCCGGATGTCGTGTTGCAAATATGGAGTTCATTCAGTTTCACCCCACCTGCCTTTACCATCCGCAAGAACGGACCTTTTTAATTACAGAGGCCCTGCGAGGCGAGGGCGCCTGGCTTGAACTGCCCGATGGCACAAGGTTTATGCCAAGCCATGACGCGCGCGCCGAGCTTGCGCCCCGCGATATTGTTGCCAGAGCCATTGACTTCGAGATGAAGCGCCATGGCCTTGACTTCGTCAACCTGAATGCAACCCATCTTGGAGAGGCCTTTCTCAAAGAGCATTTCCCAACCATCCATAGTCGTTGCCTCGCACTTGGAATTGATATTTCCAACCAGCCCATTCCTGTGGTGCCAGCCGCCCACTACACCTGTGGTGGCGTTGTCACCGACATGTCGGGCCGGACCGATCTTGCCAATCTTTTCGCAGTGGGCGAGTGCGCATGTACGGGTCTGCACGGTGCCAATCGCCTTGCAAGCAACTCCTTGCTCGAATGCGTGGTCGTTGGCCGGCAGGCGGCCAAGGCCATTTCGGCCCTTGGCGAGGTCATGCAGCATGAAGTCAAGCCCTGGGACGAAAGCATGGTTGAAGATGCCGATGAGACCGTGGTCATTGCCCACAACTGGGATGAGCTTCGGTTACTTATGTGGAACTATGTGGGTATTGTACGAACCGACCGACGGCTTGAGCGCGCACTGAATCGTATTAAGCTGCTTCAAGACGAGGTTCAAGATTATTACGTTAACTTTAAGGTGAGTCGGGATTTGCTTGAGCTTCGTAATCTTCTTGACTGCGCCCAGCTTATTGTTGAAAGTGCCTTGTCGCGTAAAGAAAGTCGTGGCCTGCACTACACGCGAGACTATCCAAAGAGCCTTCCGGTGGCCTACCCTACGGTTCTCACGCCATAGTTCCCCTTCGCCTTTAGAGGGATGGCCTTCGGTTCGTATACTCATACTCTTACTACTAAGCCCGCATGGAGGTGTTTATGATTTCACTCAACGTCAACGGTAAGACGCACTCGGTCAAGGTTGAACCCGACACACCCCTGCTCTGGGTCTTGCGTGAGCAGCTTGGCCTTACAGGTACGAAATACGGCTGTGGTATTGCCCAGTGTGGTTCGTGCACGGTACTTATCGATGGCGATGCTGTCCGTTCTTGCGCTCTTACGGTCTCTGCCGTGCAAGGCAAATCCATTCGAACGGTTGAGGCTCTGGCCAGCTCGGGCCAGCTAACCAAGCTTCAAAAGGCATGGGTTGAAAACCAGGCGCCTCAGTGTGGCTACTGCCAGTCCGGTATGGTCATGGCAGCAACAGCGCTTCTCGAGAAGAATCCAAATCCAACCGATGCAGATATTGACGCCGCAATGACTAACATTTGCCGCTGCGGAACCTACCAAGAAGTCCGTCGAGCCATTCGCTCTGTCGGCCAAGCCTAGCCAAGGGGAATGCTATGAAAACGCTGCTTTCTTCCAATACAGTTCAATCGCGTCGTCAGTTTGTTGTCGGTGCGGCATCCGTGAGTTCCGGTCTTGCCATTGGCCTGGAACTTCCCTGGGGTATGGCCAAGCTATCGGCAGCCCCCGTCACCGAGCCAGTCTTGCCCACCTCTCTCCAATCGAGTCATCCTGAGATCGGCGCTTGGGTGGTCATAGAACCCGACGACCGAGTGATCGTGCGGGTTGTTCGTTCAGAGATGGGGCAGGGCACCATTACGGGGCTCGCCCAGCTCCTGGCTGAAGAGCTTGAGTGCGATTGGTCCAAGGTGCAGGTCGAGTATCCAAGCCCCGGTGAGAGTCTTAGGCGCAAGGACATCTGGGGTTCCTTCTCCACGGGGGGAAGTCGGGGTATTCGAACCTCGGAGGATTATGTTCGTCGGGGCGGCGCAGTCGCCAGACAAATGCTCGTTCAGGCAGCGGCAAATCAGTGGAGCGTGCCTGTCGCGGAGTGTTTCGCAAGAACAAGCTTCGTTACCCATCGTCCTTCGGGGCGTAAGGCAAGTTTTGGCTCGCTCGCTACCCAGGCAGCGCAACTTCCCGTTCCAGACGCAAAAGCCATCGCACTGAAAGACCCGAAAGACTGGACGATTATTGGCAAGTCGATGAACCGGCTTGACAGCCTGGCAGACAAGGTGACCGGCGCTCAGATTTACGCGATTGATCTCAAGCTGCCCGGAATGCTTACAGCCACCATTCGACAGTGCCCTGTTTTTGGCGGAACGGTGAAGTCCTTTGAGGCCTCTGCCGTCATTGGTATGCCTGGTGTAAAAAAGGTTGTCCAGGTCGATAACAGGTCCGTTGCTGTTGTTGCAGATACCTACTGGCACGCCAAGAAGGCAATCGATAAACTGCCCATCGCATGGAATGAAGGGCCCAATGCCAAGGTTCAGCAGGCAGACATCTTGAAGTCCTTGGAGGAGGGTCTTTCAAGTAAGCAGGCCTTTGTCGGCCTTCAAAAGGGAGACGCCCAGAATGCGTTGAAGGCCTCAAAGAAGACCATCGAGGCAAGCTACTTTTATCCATTTTTGAATCACGCCCCTCTTGAGCCCATGAATGCAACGGCGCTCTGGACATCGTCGTCCTGCAAGGCATGGGTGCCTACCCAAGATGGTCAGGCGTCAATGGCCGCGGTCATTGAAGCATCGGGGTTGCCGGCAGCCCAATGCGATGTTGTGAAGGTAAACCTAGGGGGAGGCTTTGGTCGACGCGGCGCCTTTCAAGATTTCACAACCCAGGCGGTACTTGTTGCTAAACAAATGCCTGGTACGCCCATTAAGCTCATCTGGTCTCGCGAGGAAGACATGACGCAGGGGCGCTACCACCCCATCATGATGGCGAAAATGAAGGCAAGCTTTAACGAGAAGAAAGAGCTGACAGGTATTCAAATGCGGTTGTCTGGTCAGTCTATTCTTGCTGCTGTCAGGCCCGCTATTGTTGAAAAGAGCAAAGGCATGGACCCCTTGGTCTTTCAGGGTGTGGCCAAAGATGGCGAGCATGCTATTAGCTACGACTTCCCTAATATTGTTATCGACCATGCCATGCGTAATACCCATGTACCTCCTGGGTTTTGGCGGGGTGTGAACATAAACCAAAACGCTATTTTCATGGAGTGCTTTGTTGACGAGATGGCAGAGGTTACGGGAATGGATCCGCTTGAGTTTCGGCGTAAGTACTCTGCAAATCGCCCGCGCACCCTTGCTGTTCTAAATGCCGTCGCAGAGCGTATGAACTGGTCATCAAAACCCAAAGCGGGTGTCTTTCGGGGTGTTGCCCAGCAGTTTTCGTTCGGCAGTTATGTTGCAGCTGGCTGCGAGCTCTCGGTCACGGGCGGTAACAAAATAAAAATCCATCGCATTGTTGCTGCAACCGACCCAGGCTATGCAGTGAATCCGGCACAGATCGAACGGCAGGTCTCGGGCTCGTTTGTCTATGGCCTTTCGGCCCTGTTTGAGCAGGAGTGCACTGTAAAGGATGGCCGCATCGTACAGACCAACTTTGACTCCTTTGGCTCGGTACGACTTGCGCAGATGCCACCGGTTGAGACTATTCTTCTTCAAGGTGGGGGACCGAGTTGGGGTGGGGTTGGAGAACCAACCATTTCGGTTGCAGCCCCAGCAGTTCTTAATGCTTTCTATCAGGCCACGGGTCGTCGATTGCGCACTGTACCGCTTAAGAATCTTGGCGTTACCCTTGTCTGAACGCGAGGGAAATTCAAACAGTGCAGCGCAGAGCCTTCTTTAAAAACGCCCTTGCTGTTGGTGGCGGTCTGAGCATCTGGGGCTGCTCGGGCCTAACGGCGCTTGCCTCTCAGGCAGGGCCCGGTAGGGACATACCCCAGGCGGTTCTTAGTTGGGCGAATGGCCAGCCCTTGCAGTACGGGCGGATCCATCTTTCCTTGCCGCCACTTGTTGAAAATGGCTTTTTGGTGAGAATGTCGGTGCGTGTAGAGAGCCCCATGACGGAATCCGACCATGTGGAAGAACTGCGTATCTTCTCAGAGCTCAATCCATCGCCGTTTATTGCCAATTTCTTTCTTGGGCCGCAGCTGCCCGAGGCCCGTGTTGAAACACGTATTCGGCTTGCGGATTCCCAGGCCGTATGGGCAGTTGCCCGCACCAACACGGGCGATCTCTGGTGTTCGTACCAGCAGGTCATTGTCACTCTCGCTGCCTGCGCAGGTTGAAAAGACGTGGTAGGTCCCGTTGCTCATCGCGCTGTTTTGCAATTTCAGTCGCCTGCACCCCAGGGGTCAGTGGTTGAAGTGCATGCCATCATTCGCCACCCCATGGAATCGGGTTTTCGGCGAACCGAAAGGGGAGAACTCATAGCCGCGAACCTTATTCGAAGGCTCGTCTGTCGATTCAATGGCAAGGAAGTGTTTCGAGCAGACCTTCATCCGGGTATGGGTGCAGACCCGAGTATTCGGTTTCCTTTTCGTGTGGAGCAGGCTGGCGATATGGAATGCGAATGGCTTGGAGACCAAGGACTGACCCGAACAATTAAGAGGGCCTTGGTTATTTCACAGCCGTAGCTTTTCTGGCCTGGCGAATCATTTCGTTAATCTGGGCGCGTCGAAGCTGCCCCCTCGAAACCCTTGCTGCAATAGCTTTTGCCTCAAACTGAGCACTCGATACGTCTTTTGAATTTATGGGTTTACGCAGCAGCCAGCGCACTGTCCAAGGAATGGAGAAGTCTTCTGTAACCTCAACAGCCTGGCCTTCACCAGCCAAATTCGACAACTCACCGTTTTCAACAGCTTTCTGTATACGCGTTTCTGCGATCAGGTCCCAGGCATCGGCCACGATTAGACTGCCTTTTGAGAGGGGCCAAGTAAGCTAGCAATATGCGCTGCCACGCTGCGGCCAAGTGCATCAAGGCAGTACCCCCCCTCGAGGCTGCTTACTATTCGATTGGGGCAGAAGGTGTCGGCAAGCCCAACCAGCGCGTCGGTAATAAGGGCATAGTCGTCGTCGGTCCAGGCAAGGCCAGCTAAGGGGTCCTCGCGGTGAGCATCGAACCCCGCCGAAATAAGTAGGAGTTGAGGCTGAAACTCTTGCAGCGCGGGGAGCCAGTGGTTCTTTAGCATCAAGCGAATCGCCTGCGAACCGGCGCCCGCCTGCAGCGGGACATTCACCATATTCTTCCCTTTAGGTCTTGTACCTGAACCCGGGTAGATGCCTTGTTGAAACGATGAGACCATCAAAACACCTTTTTCGTTCGCGAGAATATCTTCGGTGCCGTTGCCGTGATGCACATCGAAGTCGATGACGGCAACACGCTCAACTCCGTGCTTCTGTCGGGCATACAAGGCGCCAAGTGCAATGTGATTCACAAAACAAAAGCCCATGGCGGACTCTCGCTCGGCATGATGGCCAGGAGGACGAACGGCACAAAAGGCATGGCGTGATTCACCGGCCATGACCGCATCAATAGCCTGCAGAACTGCTCCACTGGCTAAAAGAATAGCCTCGTAGGTCTGTGTATTCATGCAGGTATCGGGATCTATAAATGCGTAGGCCCCATCGGAGACGGGTGATTCGAGCCGATTCAGGAGATCCTCGGTGTGCGTCAGTCTAAGTAGGCTGAGGTCAACAGGCTTGGCTTGCCGATGGTTGAGTCGAGGCCAGAGTGCCTGCGTCTTAAGCGCTCGCTCAATGGCCACAAGCCGCTCAGGGCACTCGGGGTGGCCTGGGCCCATGCAGTGGTCCCGGAACCGGGGATGAGAGTAAAAATGCATGACTCGTGAAGGATACAATGACGAGGTCAAAACATAGGAGACCTTGGTTGTGGATATGAAAGCAAACCCCTTAAGTCTATTAAAAGACCCAAGTCTGCTGAAGTCTCAAGCCTTCCTCAAGGGCCAGTGGGCAGACAGCCATCAGCAGTTTAGTGTTAACGACCCTGCCACGGGTATGGAGCTTGGCAAGGTGGCGAATTGCACTGCGCAGCAGGCCGAGCAGGCCATTGAAACCGCAAATGCCGCCTGGCCCTCTTGGCGTGAAACCCAGGCGAAGGCTCGGGCTAATCTTCTGCGCCGTTGGTACGAGCTGCTTATGGCCAACATAGACGACCTGGCTCGTCTTATGACCGCCGAGAATGGTAAGCCGCTGGCAGAGTCGCGTGGCGAAGTTGCCTACGGTGCAAGTTTTGTCGAGTGGTTTGCCGAGGAGGCAAAGCGCATTAATGGCGAGACCCTTCCCACCTTTGACAATAATCGCCGTCTACTTGTTCTGCGTCAGCCCATAGGTGTTTGTGCAGCCATTACCCCTTGGAACTTCCCCTTGGCCATGATTACGCGTAAGGTGGCCCCGGCCCTGGCAGCGGGCTGCCCCGTTGTCATTAAGCCAGCCGAACAGACACCCCTTAGCGCGCTGGCTGTTGCCGAACTGGCGCAACGCGCTGGCATTCCCGCAGGCGTGCTGCAGGTCATTACCGCTGACGCAGAGAACAGCATTGCCATAGGCAAGGTCTTCTGTGGCTCCGAAACGGTCCGCCACCTTAGCTTTACCGGCTCTACCGAGGTCGGCCGTATCCTTATGGCGCAGTCTGCGCCCAGCATTAAAAAGCTCTCCCTCGAGCTTGGGGGAAATGCGCCCTTTATTGTCTTTGACGATGCCGATCTTGATAGTGCGGTTGAAGGGGCCTGGGCAAGCAAGTACCGCAATGCAGGTCAGACCTGTGTCTGCGCCAACCGCTTCTACGTGCAGGAAGGCGTCTACGATGCCTTTGTTGAGAAGTTTGCAGCCAAGGTTGCAACCGCAAAAGTGGGCAATGGCTTTGAGGAGGGTGTTAACCAGGGCCCACTCATCGAAGATGCCGCCGTTGACAAGGTGATGCGTCACTTGGACGATGCCAAGCAAAAGGGGGGGCGGGTTGTAACAGGTGGTGCGCGAATTTCAGGACGTTTCTTTCAGCCAACGGTGCTTGCAAATGCAACTGCCAACATGGTTTGCGCCACCGAAGAAACCTTTGGCCCTTTCGCACCCATTTTCAAGTTTAAAACCGAGCAAGAGGCGGTAGCGCTTGCCAACAACACGATCTACGGGCTTGCCAGTTATTTCTATGCCCGTGATGTTGGTCGTATCTTTCGGGTCAGCGAGGCCCTTGAATACGGCATGGTGGGTGTAAATGTTGGAATACTTGCTACCGAGCACGTGCCCTTTGGTGGTGTTAAGCAAAGTGGGCTTGGCCGAGAAGGCTCAAGCCATGGCATTGACGACTACCTTGAAATGAAGTTCGTTGCCATTGGCGATGTGCGTCATTAAATGGTCTAACAAGGCCGATAAGCTGGTTTTGAAGGCTTAAGTCTCGTTGTAGAAAAGGCGGGCCGCAGACTCAAAGGTCTGTCGGTGCGCCTCTACGGAAAGTTCAATGGGTTCGGCATAGCCCCCGGCCATGGCAACGGCAATTGGAATGCCTCGCGCCTTTGCGAAACCCAATACAGCCTCGTCTCGAGCGCGCAGCCCATCAATACTTAGGCTGAGCCGGCCAAGCCTGTCGTTTTCCAACGGGTCTGCACCAGCTAGGTAAATGAGCAAATCGTGTTTTGGAAAACTGCTTAAGGTCTGTAAGAGGCCATGAAGCGCTTTTAAATACTCGTCATCTCCAGTGCCATCGGCAAGCGCAATATCAATGTCCGACCTAGTCTTTCGAAAAGGAAAGTTGGACGCACCGTGAATCGAGCATGTGAAGGTGCTTGGCCGACTCGCTAGAATGGCCGCGGTACCATCGCCCTGATGAACATCAAGGTCAATGATGGTGACCTGACCAAGGCCCCAACGGTTTTGCATCCAACAGCATGCAACGGCGGCATCGTTAAAACAGCAGTAGCCCGAGCCAAACTCACGGTGGGCATGGTGCGTTCCACCAGCCAAATTGAAAGCAACCTTTGGCTCGCCGAAATACGCTGCCTCGCAGGCTGCAATGGTGGCACCCACAGACCGTCTTGAGCGCTCGACCATTGCAGGCGACCAGGGAAAGCCAATGCGCTTCATCGCCTTGTCATCCAGCGCGCCGGTGCAAAGCTGTTCCACATACACGGGGTCGTGGCATAGCCAGAGCTGCTCATCGCTTGCTGCAGGCGGGTTTTCAAGTGAAATGGCCGCAAAGCTCTGCAGCGATTCCTTGAGCATGCGGTACTTAGCCATTGGAAAGCGATGCCCGGCAGGCAGGGGCAGTTCAAACTGGTCGGTACTGAAGGCCTTAATCAAATAAAACAGGCCCGCCTAGGAGCCTACGTCAAGATAGCCTGGGCAGCTTGCGCCCTTTGGAATGACCTCACGTTCCTTCTTGCCGTTGGGGCATTTATAGATACAGGCCGTTCGGCTTTTATCCCGATTCTCTTGCCTTTCGGACAGATGACATTTCACCGATTTGGCGCTGGCAAGCTGCTGGGCAGAAAGACCTTGTGGCAAAAGACAAGCCATAAGTAAACCGAAAGTCACACCTTTAAGTTGTTTTCTGATCATTTTGAATTTCTAACCTCCATGTGCTTTGGTCGAGTCAAAGTATAGGGTGGTTCGCAGCCAGGGCGAAGCTAAGGAGCAGATAGCAGCCATGAAAATGGCATGAGAAGAAGCTGAAGGATAGCGCGGCTGAACTCCATTGCCGGAAGCATCCAATAGGTTCCGAGCACCCCCGTTAAAAGCAGTGCAAGGACAATCCAAATACCAAACGGTTCGAGCCTACTTATTTGAATGGCGAGCCTTGTGGGCACGAGCCCAACCAGAACCCTTCCACCATCAAGAGGCGGTAGTGGCAGAAGGTTGAAACAAAAAATAATGAGGTTTGCAAGAATACCTGCCTGGCAGATTTTAAAGGCGATGCTTTGTTCAAGCTCAAAACTTATTAGCCCAAGCATGAGTAGCCCCCAGCAAAAGGCCTGAAGGAAATTCATGGCGGGACCAGCAAAGGCCACGGGGATCATGTCGCGCTTGGGGTTGCGCAGACGACCAAACTGCACCGGCACAGGCTTTGCCCATCCGAAGAGAAACTGGCCCTGGGTGAGCAACAAAATGCCAATTGGCATAGCGATGGTGCCAATGAGGTCAACATGCCGTAACGGGTTTAGGCTGACGCGTCCCAGAAGGTAGGCCGTGGGGTCGCCAAGCGCTTTTGCCGCGTAGCCATGCGCAGCCTCATGAAGCGTAATGGCTAGGACAACAGGAATCGCAAAAATAAGAACAGTCTGAAGAAAATCGGGCATGCTCGAATCCCTTGGGATAGGCCTAGCGTTTGGTCAATAAACGCTTTAAGGCGGTAAAAACAATAGGCAGGGCATACCGAAACAGTCCGCGCCGAAGTCGGCCGATGAGCAAGGACTTCACGAGTCCGATCAGAAAAGGTCCTGGCAAGATTTGGGGCTTTCCCTAGAGCAAAAGGCGGTTAGTTAAGTGTAGCCTCTAAGCATGTACAAAAAGATCTTGCTTGCCTACAACGGATCCGAGGTTGGTCAAAGGGCCTTACTCGAATCGAAAGAGATTGCCCAGTGGCGTGATTCCGACCTTGAGCTCGTCTCCGTTGCCTCCAATGGCTACGAGGGCCTTGGTGTCTATGGAGAGGCTGTTTTCGCAGATACAGCGATTGAGGATCGCGCGAAAGATCAGCAACGCATTCTTGATTCTGGCTTGGCTCTGCTTGCTGAGCACGGTTTTAAGGCAACGGGCCACCTGCTATCGGGCGACGTGGTCACGGAGATTACCGAGTATGCAAAACAGGTTCAGGCCGACCTTATTGTGATTGGCCACGAGTACAAAGAGAACTGGATTGCTCGTTGGTGGAGTGGCTCCAATTCCGTTTCCCTTGTAGAGCGCTCGCCCTGTAGCGTCTTAGTGGTTGTAAGCAAAGCCAGTTAGCTTTTTTGTTCGATAATAGTGGGCTATGGAAAATCTTAGCCTGTTTCAGTATGCCGCGATTGGCCTTATTTTTGCCTGGAGTGGCTTTGTACGAACGGGGCTAGGGTTTGGAGGCGCCGTTTTGTCGCTTCCATTCTTACTTCTTATTGTGAATGACCCGCTTGTCTTTCTTCCCCTTATAGCGGCCCACCTCATTTTTTTCTCAAGCCTTGTCTTTCTGCATAACTGGCAGGCGCATCGAAAAGCGGTAAATACCTCCCAGGCAAGCAGCGGGGACAAATCTTTGTCGGCGGCCCTAGGCATTGATTGGAAGTACCTATGGTCTGCCATGAAGATCATGATTATTCCGAAATTAATTGGCATCGTCGGTCTTGTGACGCTACCGGCCGACGTCATGTCCATTTTTATTTTCGTCATTATCTCGGCCTACGCACTTGGCTACATTGTGAATCAGCCCATCAAAATTAAAAGTGTCTGGACCGAGCGAGGGCTTTTGGCCCTGGGGGGGTATGTAAGCGGCAGTTCGCTCACCGGCGCGCCGCTCATTATTCCGCCCTTCGCCCAGAACGTTGCCAAGGAAAAACTCCGCAATACTCTTTTTGTTAATTGGCAGATTCTTACAGCGCTTAAGCTGACCTCGTTTGTTGTGTTGGGGATCAATTTGCAGCTTATTCATCACCTGTGGCTACTACCCTGCGCCTTTGTAGGCCATATTGTTGGCGAGCGCGTTCACCAGAGGCTGGTTCAAGCCGAGGGGAGTACCTTTTTTCGGGTGCTTGGCACCGCACTTTTGGTTGTCAGCGGAATTGGCTTACTTAAGGCCTTTGGGGTGTTTCATTAAGCCTGCGCCATGCAGGCTTAGTCTTCGGCGATGGAGGGCTTGGCCGAGATTAATCGCGTGAGCCCGATGCCTCCTCCAACCTTTCCAGGTAGCGCGCCCACAACGCCTCTTGATTCTGACATAGCCACCAAAGGTAAGACCACGAATAGATGCCAGTGTCATGGTTGTCGGAAAAGCTAGGCTTAATGGCGTAATGGCCAACAGGCTCAATGGCAACAATTTGTACCTTGCGCTTGCCGGTCTGAAGCACCTCCTGGCCAGGGCCGTGCCCAAGCACCTCGGCTGAAGGCGAATAGACGCGAAGAAACTCAAAGCTTAGTTCGAAGAGCCCGTGGCCGTCATACTGAAGCTCGAGAACGGCTTGAGACGCGCGACTGGTTAATGCAGTGGGTGTGGGGGCATCGTTGGTATGGCGGTGTGTTGGGATCATGGCTCGCGCAGTTGAAGTTCGGTAAGGGCATGGCGGGCAAGTCCTAGCCCAGCCTCTGAATACATATTAAAGGACGTAACCCCAAGGGCGGCCAGTTCCTCAACCTCTTCTGGGAACTTTGCCACAGCAACAAGCAGGCTTTCAAAATGAAGCGCCCGCACCTGCTCGGCAGCAGCAATGTTGTTATGGTGATTCGGCATGGCAAGAATAATCATCTGTAATCTTTTGGACTTGCGCAGGTTGGCCCAGAGATCCGTATCGGATGCATCAGCCACCAGAACCCTACGGCCGAACTCCTCATGCTCGTTAACCCTTAAGGGGTTGTGATCGAGCCCAATAACTTGGTGGCTGAATGTTGTTGTAAGCGCGTCGTAGGCCCCGGCTCCTACGCGTCCCATGCCAACAACCAAAATATCGGCCTCCAATAGGGTCTTGCGTTGATCTCTAAGGGCATTGTTCTCAAAGTCAAAGCGCTTGGCGAGAAACTTAAAGCGCTGATAAAGCGCCTCACTTTTTGCGTTTGTTACTGCAGACAGGACAAAGCTAAGGCTTAGTGCCAGAGCAAACACGATAAGCCAGTCGATGGGGATGAGGCCTTGACGTGCCGCGAGCGCACAAAGAATAAGACCGAACTCTGAAAAGTTTGAAAGGCTAAGGCTTGCCAGGGCATTGATACGAAGGGGGAGGCGACTAAGGGCAAAGACTCCAAAATAGATGGCGGTTTTTAGGGGCAGTAAAAGGCAAAGAATAAGTGCCACAAGCGTAATGTCGCTGTTAGGAAGGCCCTGAAGTCCAATCGACAAAAAGAAGCCGACCAGCATCATTTCTTTAAGGCCATAAAGTGACTGGGCGAGCTCTGACGATTTAGGGTGGTTAGCCAGCAACGCCCCAAGTACCAAGGCACCAAGATCGCCTTTTATACCAATGGCGTGAAAGTACGAATAACCAACAATCGTCGCAAGTGCTAGCCCGGTGAGTATAAGAAGCTCTCCATGGCCCACAAAGTTAAGCAGCCTGTGTAGAAAGAGACGAACAAAAGGTAGCGCAAGAAGTGACGAGGCCCATAGGCTTGGGTATTGCGCCTCGCTAAAGGCAAGGTAAACAACAGCCACAAGGTCTTGCATGATAAGAAGGCCAATGGCCAACTGCCCATAAAGCGTTCCAACGTCCCCGCGGTCTTCCAGCAGTTTGACCACAAAAACAGTGCTTGAAAAGGCAAGGCCAAAGGCAATTAACCCTGTGCCAAACCCAGTAAGTGCAAGGCCCTCAATGGGGTAAAGCTTCTGGCCAAGAAGAAGAACCAGTGTAAAAAATCCTGCTGTGAATACCATTTGAACCATGGTTCCAGCCCAGATTCGTGGCGCAGCAAGCGACTTCAGATTGAGCTTGAGTCCTATCGTGAAGAGTAAAAGTGTGATGCCCAGGTCTGCAATAAAGTTGATCTCAGGGGGTGTCTCAAGACCAACTTGATTAAAGGCGAAGCCTGCTGCAAGAAAGCCAACCATGGGAGGAAGGCCAAGTCGGCTTGCCAAAAGTCCGAACGCGAAGGCGAATCCCAGAAGGGTTAATATCATCAGGCTTACGGGATGTTTTTATAATTTCATTATGCGCTTGCTCATATCTCTGCTAAGTACGGTTGTCTTTTTTGTCGGCATTGGCTGTAGCCAGAGTCGTCCTAACTGCCCGGACCCTGTCGCAGCAAGTGACGCACCCATGACAGAGCAAGAAAAAAAGTTAGCGCGTCTCAAGACGGAGTTTGATCCGTCTTGCAAGAATCACTGACGATAAAGCTTTACTGCTTAACCACTTCTGCAATGGCCTCGCAGACATAGCCAACATTTTTACTGTTGAGGGCAGCAACACAAATGCGTCCCGTACTAAGGGCGTAAATGCCGTATTGGGTCTGAAGGAGTTCAACCTGGTCGGCCTTAAGCCCCGAGTAGCTAAACATCCCGTTTTGGCGTGTTACGAAAGAAAAGTCTTGGCTCACCTTAAGTGCCTCAAGGCCTTTGACAAGCTCATGCCTCATTGTGCGAATACGCTCACGCATCTCGGTAAGTTCAGTTTCCCAGAGAGCTCGCAGGCCGGGGCTGTTAAGAATGGATGCCACAATCGCGCCACCATGGGTGGGTGGGTTTGAGTAGTTTGTACGAATGGTGCGCTTAATCTGGCTAAGGACGTTGGCGGTCTCGGTAGCGTTTCCGGTAACGATTGACAGCGCGCCTACACGCTCCCCATAAAGCGACAAAGATTTTGAGAACGAGTTGGAGACCATAAAGGAGAGGCCGGAGTCGGCAAACTTTCGAACCGCAAGCGTGTCGTCCCCAAGCCCTTTCCAAAAACCCTGGTAGGCCATGTCAAGAAAAGGGAATAAGCCTTTTTCGGCGCATAGGCTAATAACCTTATCCCACTGGGCCTCTTCAAGGTCGGCGCCCGTAGGGTTGTGGCAACAGCCGTGCAGTACCGCAATGGTGCCCTGGGGAAGGCTTGAAAGACTACTGCACATGGCATCGAAATCGACGCCACGCCTTACGGGGTCGTAATAGTGGTAGTTCACCACTTCAAAGCCCGCCATCTCAAAAATGGCGCGATGATTTTCCCAGCTGGGGTTGCTAATTGCCACCTGACTCTGGGGCAGTAGGCGTCTTAGGTAGTCGGCACCGACCTTCAGGCCACCTGTTCCTCCCAAGGTTTCAACCGTGACAACCCTGCTGGTTGCAATCAGTGGGCTGTTGGAACCGAAAAGCAGTTCGCGAACCGCCTTGTTATAAACCGGAGCCCCATCGATCGGAAGGTAGTTTTTAGCAAGGGCTGCCGCTGAAAGGGCCTCTTCAGCCTGGTGGACGCATTGAAGAAGTGGAACCTTACCGGCCTCGGTCAGGTAGACGCCGACTCCTAGATTGACTTTAACGGGCCGGGAATCGTTATGGAAAGCCTCGGTAAGCCCCAGGATGGGGTCGCGGGCTGCTTGTTGAACACTGGCAAAGGGAGAGGGGGAGGGGGCGAGGGCAGGCATGATCAGAAGAGAAGTGAAATGTCAAGGAATGGGCTTAAAAAAAAAGCGTGGAAATTTAGCAGAAGCCAAGCGAAAATAGGACTCGTGGTCGAGAGTTGTATCACGATTTTGTAACAATTCACGTCGCTTTTATCTGCGAATTTCATCAAGTTTAGCATGTCGGTTCAAACACTTAGCCCGTTTCATCTGGTCAGTGGGTTTCGTCCTTCCGGAGACCAGCCCCAGGCCATTGATGCACTTATCCAAGGGGTGAGGGATGGGCTCGTCTTCCAAACCCTCCTGGGGGTCACGGGATCGGGCAAGACTTTCACCATGGCTAATGTCATTGCCGAGTTCGGTCGCCCCGCCCTTATTTTGGCCCCCAATAAAACCCTGGCCGCACAACTTTATTCTGAGATGCGCGAGTTTTTTCCAAAGAATGCCGTCGAGTATTTCGTGTCCTATTACGATTACTACCAGCCCGAAGCCTATGTGCCTCAGCGCGATCTCTTTATTGAAAAAGACTCCGCCATCAACGAGCATATCGAGCAAATGCGCCTCTCGGCCACAAAATCGTTGCTCGAACGGCGTGACACCATCATCGTGGCGACCGTCTCTTGCATTTATGGCATCGGAAACCCTGCCGACTATCACGCCATGGTCTTGGGCCTGCGCGCGGGCGACAAACTGTCGCTGCGAGAAGTCATTGCGCAACTTGTCCGTATGCAATACCGACGCAACGACATGGAGTTCGTTCGCGGCAGCTTCCGGGTACGTGGCGATACCGTCGATATCTTCCCCTCCGAGCATGCAGAGCTTGCGGTACGTGTTGAGCTTTTTGACGATCAGGTGGAGTCCTTGCAGCTCTTCGATCCTCTTACGGGGCGCATTCGTCAAAAGGTCACCCGTTTTGTGGTCTATCCGTCGTCCCACTACGTGACGCCGCGCGAGGTTGTGCTGCGGGCCATTGAGACCATCAAACAAGAACTTTCCGAGCGGGTGGCTGAGTTTGTTAAAGACGGCAAGCTCGTCGAGGCGCAAAGGCTCGAGCAGCGAACCCGATTCGACCTTGAAATGCTTGGTGAACTTGGGTTCTGTAAGGGTATCGAGAACTACTCGCGTCACTTTTCTGGGGCTGCTCCCGGCGAGGCACCCCCAACCTTGCTCGACTACCTCCCCTCGGACGCCCTCATTTTTCTTGATGAAAGCCATGTCATGGTTGGGCAGCTCGGTGGCATGTACCGAGGCGATCGCTCGCGTAAAGAAACACTTGTGAATTACGGCTTTCGGCTGCCGTCGGCGCTCGACAATCGCCCCCTCCGATTCGATGAGTTCGAGCCCAAGCTTCGGCAGGCTATCTTTGTTTCGGCCACGCCGGCCGACTACGAGCTTCAGAAATCAGAAGGCGCTGTCATTGAGCAGCTTGTTCGGCCCACTGGGCTGATCGACCCCGAACTCGAGGTCCGTCCCGCCCGAACTCAGGTGGATGATCTGCTCTCCGAGATTCGCCTGAGGGTGGAGCGACGCGAGCGTGTTCTGGTAACCACCCTCACCAAACGAATGGCGGAAGACCTCACTGACTACCTGGCCGAGAACCAGGTAGCGGTTCGCTACCTGCATTCCGACATCGATACGGTGGAGCGGGTTGAAATACTGCGCGACCTTCGGCTTGGTCAGTTCGATGTGCTGGTTGGTATTAATCTTCTGCGCGAGGGGCTCGATCTTCCCGAGGTCTCCCTCGTTGCCATTCTCGATGCCGATAAAGAGGGCTTTTTGCGATCCGAGCGTAGTCTCATTCAAACCATTGGGCGAGCGGCTCGCAATTTAAACGGCAAGGCTATTTTGTATGCCGACCGGCATACAAACTCCATGAACAGGGCTATCGAAGAGACGAACCGTCGGCGCCAAAAGCAGACCGAGTTCAATTTACTTCACGGCATCGTTCCAACCTCCGTCATTAAAGAGGTGCGCGAGCTTATCGATGGCATTGTTCGCTCGGGGACCGAGTTACGCGACGGTGCATCGGCTACAGCCCTTGCCGATCATCATGTTGCAGAGCCTTTGTCTGAGAAGGCATTGGCAAAAGAAATCGTGCAGCTCGAGAAGAAAATGCTCGAGTTTGCTCGAAACCTGGAGTTTGAGAAGGCGGCGAAAGCTCGTGATGAGCTCTCGCGTCTCAAGCAAAGGGCGTTCGGGGCCGGTGCGCTCCGTGATCAAGTTGAAGTACCTCCCAGTGCGGCAGACCTGCCACCTCCTGCCTCGGGCATGCGAGCCGCATAGTTTTTAACTATAAGGAAACCTAGAAAAATGACGCGTTCGACGACAACAAAAAAGGTTGAGACCTCCCTCAACAAGCCTTCGAAGTCGCTGGGCATCAAGACCCGTGTTCTCTTTGTCTGCATGGGCAACATCTGCCGCTCGCCAATGGCGAAGGCTGTATTCGATTCCATGGTGAAGGCCTCAGGCTTGTCCGACCTTGTGCAGGCCGATTCGGCCGGTACCCATGCCTTCCATGTCGGCGAGGCGGCCGACCCCAGGGCCACATCAGCCTCGCAAAAGCGTGGCTACGACCTCTCCGATCACTCCGCCCGCAAGGTGGAGATGGCCGACTTCAGCGAATACGACTACATCCTTGCCATGGACTGGGATAACCTGGCCTTGCTTCAACGAACAGCGCCCCGAGGGCTTCAGCACAAGCTGCAGCTGCTTATGCGCTTTGCGACCGAGTACGAGGCAGCAACCATTAACGACCCTTACCACGGCGGGGCCCAAGGCTTTGAACAGGCCCTCGATTACATCGAGGACGCCTGCAATGGCCTCATGGAAGTGGTCCGCCGTCGGGCAAGCATGGTGGCTGCAGCCTAAGCGGGCTGCGGGTGGCGTTTAGTGGGGGCAGCAGAGAGTCTCCCTTTTAAAAACCCCGGCTTATCCCGGGGTTTTTTATGCCCAATAGTTGAGTGTTTCAATCAGGTTCTCTATACTCCTACCAAATTGGTCGGGAATTGCGGATTTGTTTGAAAACTTTTTTGGGTTCATAAAACGGAGAGAGTGCTATGCGTCTGACAACCAAAGGTCGTTTTGCCGTCACTGCAATGATTGACTTGGGGCTTCGTCACGAAAAGGGTCCGGTGACATTGTCTGCAATTAGCCAGCGTCAGAAGATCTCGCTTTCTTATCTCGAGCAGCTCTTTGGCCGGCTTCGACGGCATGAACTGGTGGAGTCCATGCGTGGGCCGGGTGGTGGTTACCGGCTTGCCCGCTCCTCCAAAGACATAACCGTGGCCGACATCATTTACGCGGTGGATGAACCGCTTGATGCCACCCAGTGTGGCGGCAAACAAAACTGCCATGAAGATCAGGTCTGCATGACCCATGAGCTTTGGGCAAGTCTGAACCGTCACATGGTTGATTTTCTAGACTCCGTCTCCTTGCACGACCTGGTGGACGAGCAAAAGCAAAAAAGTCATGGTCTTGTCGAAGGCAGTGTGACGCGGCATGTGCTTTTTCGTGAAGAGCGCGATTCTGCTCACATGGCGAAGGCTCGCGACTCTGTTTCCAGCGCTGTAGCCAATCCCTGATTCCCAAAGGAAACTGAATGCAGCTCCCTATTTATCTCGATTACTCCTCTACAACACCCATAGATCAGCGGGTTGTGGACCAGATGATTCCCTTCTTAAGGGAGGAATTTGGTAACCCTGCTTCGCGTAGCCATGCGTTTGGCTGGAGGGCTGAGGAGGCCGTTGAAAACGCACGTCGGCAGGTGGCGGCGCTTGTGAACGCTGACGCGAAGGAAATTGTCTGGACATCGGGCGCTACCGAGTCGATCAATTTGGCTCTTAAGGGTGCCGCGCATTTCTACAAAGAGCGTGGGCGGCACATCATCACAGCCAAAACCGAGCACAAGGCAACGCTCGATACCTGCCGAGAGCTTGAGCGCGAGGGCTTTGAGGTGACTTACCTTGAGGTGCAAGACGATGGGCTTATCGATTTTCAGGTGTTTGAGCAGGCCGTCAGGAAAGACACCATTTTAGTGTCGGTGATGTTCGTAAATAACGAAATTGGAGTCATTCAAGACGTCCCCCGGATCGGCGAATTCTGTCGTGAACGCGGAATTATTCTTCACGTTGACAGTGCGCAGGCAACAGGCAAGATGGTTATTAATCTTGCCGAACTCAAGGTAGACCTTATGTCGTTTTCTGCCCATAAAACCTATGGTCCAAAGGGCATGGGAGCTCTGTTTGTGCGGCGTAAGCCGCGTATTCGGCTTGAACCTCTTATTCACGGTGGTGGCCACGAGCGTGGCATGCGCTCCGGCACGCTTCCTACGCATCAAATTGTTGGTATGGGGGCTGCATTCGAACTGGCACGCACGGAGATGGCCGTTGAGAACGACCGTATTCGAATGCTTCGCGACCGGCTCTGGGCAGGTCTCTCAACCATCGATGCAGTGTATTTAAACGGCGATCTCGAACGCCGCGTACCGCATAACCTCAACGTAAGTTTTAACTATGTCGAGGGTGAGTCGCTGCTTATGGCAATTAAAGACATTGCAGTATCCTCTGGGTCTGCCTGCACCAGTGCAAGCCTTGAGCCCTCGTATGTGCTTAGGGCTTTGGGCCGAAGCGATGAGCTTGCCCATTCGTCCATTCGTTTTTCAATTGGTCGCTTCACAACCGAGGCCGATGTTGACTTTGCCATTGAACTTCTTAAAGAGAAGGTGGCGAAGCTTCGTGAAATGTCGCCTTTGTGGGAGTTGGTGCAAGAGGGTGTTGACCTCAGCACCATCCAGTGGGCCGCCCACTAGGGCGTAGGAACCGTAACTTTTTTACCGGCACAGGCTTACTTATCTAGTTAATTCACGCAAGGGGATTGCAATGGCATACAGTGAAAAGGTGATTGATCACTACGAGAATCCAAGAAATGTTGGGTCACTCGACAAAGACGATCCAACCGTTGGTACTGGAATGGTCGGAGCCCCGGCATGCGGCGATGTAATGAAACTTCAGATTCGTGTTGGCGATAATGGTGTCATTCAGGATGCTCGCTTTAAAACCTACGGCTGTGGCTCTGCCATTGCGTCCTCATCGCTGGTCACCGAATGGGTGAAGGGTAAAACGCTCGATCAGGCCATGGAACTTAAAAACACCGAGATCGCAAGCGAGCTCTCCCTTCCCCCAGTTAAAATCCATTGTTCAATTCTTGCTGAGGATGCCATTAAGGCAGCCATTGAAGATTACAAGAAAAAGCATGGCAATCTCACTAACTGAAAAGGCGGCGCAGCATGTCAGCCGTTTTATTGAGCGGCGAGGCAAGGGCGCGGGTATTCGCCTGGGAATACACACCACAGGCTGCTCGGGCCTAGCCTACAAGCTCGAGTTCGTTGACACCCCTATTGCAGAAGACGTTGCGTTTGCAAGCCATGGTGTTACTGTCTTTGTTGACCCGAAGAGTCTGCCTTTTATCGATGGCACCGAGCTCGACTTCGCCCGTGAGGGGTTGAACGAGGGGTTCAAATTCAACAACCCAAATGTCAAGAGCGAGTGCGGCTGCGGCGAGTCTTTCCAGGTCTAGCTGCGTGAGTTCTACGGGTCTGCTTCAAAAGAATTTTTTTGAGCTCTTTGGTATCGCACCAGGCTTCGGTCTTGAGCCTCGGGCGCTTGAGGAATCATGGAAGCGCCTTCAGGCAGTGGTTCACCCAGACAAGGTAGCCTCGCAAGGCCTTAGCTCCTCCCGGCGTTTAGCAGTGGAAATGTCAACACGGGTGAATGAGGCTTACCAGACGCTCTCTTCTCCGCTGAAACGCGCTCTCTACCTTATGGAGCTCTCGGGCTTTCAACTCGACCCGGAGCTTTCGTCCAAAGTTCCCCTTGCCTTTCTCGAGCAACAAATGGCCTGGCGCGAGAAGCTTGATGAGGCGAAGTCACAGGGGCAAGAGGCCTACGCCCAGGCCGCAGTTCTGCTCCGTGCCGAGCTTGGTATCCAGCTTAGTCAAATTCATAACGAGCTTTCTGTGCTTCTTTCCGTATTTCCCGTGCAAGAAAGCGCAGCGGATTCAGTGAAGCAGAACATTCAGTCGCTTATGTTCCTTGAACGATTCGAACAGTCTTTACCCCACCAGGGCCCTTAATATGGCACTTCTGCAAATTTCGGAACCCGGTGAAACCAGCCTTCCTCATCAACGACGGCTTGCGGTAGGCATAGACCTTGGCACGACGAACTCTCTGGTTGCTGCGGTTCGTTCAGGCACCCCCGAGGTATTGAAGGACGAAAACAACCGTCTCATTCTGCCGTCAGTGGTGGTCTACGAGGCTGACGGTGCTATTTCAGTTGGCGATATCAATGCCTTAAGTCAGTCAACCCGGTCCATCGTCTCCTCGGTCAAACGCATTATGGGCCGTAGCCTCTCCGACGTTCGCGCTATTCGTCTGCCCTTTGAACTGCAGGCCGATGACGAGTCAAAGGGCATGCCTTTCATTCCAACTGTGCAGGGTTTGCAGTCGCCGGTTGAAGTCTCTGCTGAAATTCTTAAGGTGCTAAGGCGCACGGCTGAGAAGGCCTTGGCTGATGAAATTGTGGGTGCTGTTATTACTGTGCCTGCCTATTTTGACGATGCCCAGAGGCAGGCTACCAAAGATGCGGCTCGGCTAGCGGGTATTCATGTCTTTCGGCTCCTTAACGAGCCAACGGCTGCAGCCTTGGCCTATGGCCTTGAGACGGGCGCTGAGGGCACCTACGTTGTCTTCGACCTCGGTGGCGGTACCTTCGACGTTTCTGTTCTTAAGTTAACCAAGGGTGTCTTTGAAGTGGTGGCAACAGGGGGTGATTCCCAGCTGGGCGGCGATGACTTCGACCGCCTGCTTGCCCAGGCATGGCTGTCTGCTAACGGTCTCTCGCCAGACAGGCTTGAGCATTCTCAGTGGCGTACTCTGCTTGGGCTTGCGCGGTCAAGCAAAGAGGCTTTACTCGAGCTTGATTCCGATACGAAAGAAATCTCGGAAGTCTTCGAGCTCGATGCTCAGACCAGGCTGACGCTTGCAATCTCTCGTAAGGGGTTTGCCAGCCTAACCATGGAGCTTGTTGAAAGGGCGCTCGCCGCTTGTCGTCAGACCCTTCAAGATGCTCGGCTTAATCCCAGTGATGTTCAGGGTGTGGTCATGGTGGGGGGGTCAAGCCGGCTTCTCAATGTTCGGCTGGCTGTACGTCATTTGTTTGGTGACTGCCTCAAAGACACCATCGACCCCGATCAGGTTGTTGCGCTTGGGGCGGCCTCACAGGCGCATCTTCTTGCAGGAAATGCCCTTGCCAGCGACGGTTGGCTGCTTCTTGATGTACTTGCCTTAAGCCTCGGTATCGAGACCATGGGAGGGCTTGCTGAGCGAATTCTTCCGCGCAACACGCCCATTCCGGTGGCACGCGCTCAAGAGTTCACAACCTTCAAGGATGGGCAGACGTCAATGGCCATTCATGTGGTGCAGGGCGAGCGTGAGACTGTCGCCGACTGTCGCTCGCTTGCCCGGTTTGAACTCAAGGGTATTCCACCCATGGTGGCGGGTGCCGCGCGTATCCGAATCACCTTCCAGGTGGATGCGGACGGGCTTTTGCAGGTCTCAGCGCTTGAGACACGCTCAGGCGTCTCGGCTCAAATTGAAGTTCGCCCCTCGTACGGGCTTACAGATGACGAGATTGCCAGCATGCTCGAGCAGGCAGTGGCTCATTCTCGCGAAGATATGCAACAGCGAGCTGTTCGAGAGGCTCTGCTTGATCTTGAACAGCTTCTTGAGGCGATCTCCGCAGCCCTTGAGCAGGATGGCGATCTTCTAAGTGAGCAGGAGAGGCAGACCTTAGATAACGAGGTAACCCAGGCTAGGAAGGTTTGTGCGTCCCAAGATCGCGAGGCTTTGGTAGCAGCCTCTGAACGCCTTGGCGGGCTTGCCGATCCGTTTGCCGAGCGCCGCATGAATCGGGCGGTTTCCCAGGCCCTTACCGGGCAGTCCATTGAAAACCTTTAGTCGGATCTTTCGTAAAGCCTAGGTATGCCGCGAATAACCATTCTTCCTCACCCTGATATCTGCCCAGACGGGGCGAGCCTTGAGGCGGAGCCGGGTGAAAACCTTTGCAGGCTGCTGTTAAAAAATCATATTGAAATTGAGCATGCCTGCGAGCTGTCTCGGGCCTGTACAACCTGCCACGTCATTGTGCGTAAGGGCTTTCAGTCTCTGGAGCCATCCACCGAAGATGAGGACGATCTTCTTGATCGCGCCTGGGGTCTAACATCTCAGTCGAGGCTTTCTTGCCAGGTGCAGCTTTTCACAACCGACCTCGAGATTGAACTGCCTCGCTACACCATTAACCATGCCCGCGAGAACCACTAACTCTTTAGGCGTCCTCGCGTTTTAGAGCCGGGAATAAAATTACGTCGCGAATGCTGGGGCTGTCGGTAAGAAGCATAACGAGCCTGTCAATGCCAATGCCGCAACCGCCTGTGGGGGGCATGCCGTATTCTAGGGCCCGAATGTAGTCGGCGTCATAGAACATCGCCTCCTCATCACCCGCCTCCTTTGCCTCTACCTGAGCCTGAAACCGAGCAGCCTGGTCCTCGGCATCGTTAAGCTCGGAAAAGCCGTTTGCAATCTCGCGGCCTGTAATGAAAAGCTCGAATCTTTCCGTAATGCTGGGGTTGGAATCGGAGGCACGGGCAAGAGGGGAGACCTCAACCGGATAGTCAACTATAAAGGTTGGGTTCCAGAGCCGAGATTCCGCAACCTCTTCAAACAGAGCAAGCTGCAGAGCCCCAATGCCGGCACGCGACATAACGGGCCCCTTTATGTCGACGCCTCGCTTCTGCAGTTCCAGGCGAAGACTGTTTTCATTGTGAAGGTCAATGCCTGCAACCTCAGGTGCATTTTCTTCAATGGCCTGAACAATGGTGCGGCGGGTAAATGGTTTACTGAAATCAAGCAACTTACCTTGGTACTGCATGCTGGTCGAACCCGTAACTGCCATCGAAACTTGGCGCAGCATTTGTTCTGTGAAGTCCATTAGCCATTGGTAGTTCGTATAGGCCGCATAGAACTCCATCATGGTGAACTCAGGATTATGGCGAGGGCTAAGCCCTTCATTTCGGAAGTTGCGATTGACCTCAAAGACACGCTCGAAACCGCCCACAATAAGCCGCTTAAGGTAAAGCTCGGGCGCAATGCGAAGGTACATGTCCTGGCTTAAGGCGTTATGATGGGTGATAAAGGGTTTGGCGGCCGCACCACCTGGAATTGGATGCAGCATGGGTGTCTCTACTTCCAAAAACTGATGCTCGGTCATGAACTGACGCAGGCTGGTAAGCGTCACCGAGCGTGCCAAAAACGTCTTCTGGGTACCCTCGTTAACAAGAAGATCAACATAACGTTGGCGATAACGCGTCTCGGTATCGCTAAGCCCATGAAACTTGTCCGGCAGAGGTCGCAGGCTTTTCGTAAGTAGGCGAATGGACCGGCAACGCACAGAAAGCTCGCCCTTCATGGTTTTAAATAACTCTCCACCCGCCTCGACAATATCGCCAAGGTCGTAGCGCTTGACTTCGGCGTGTTTATCTTCCCCAACCGTTTCATCATTTAAGTACAGCTGAAGCCGCCCCGAGCTGTCTGCAAGGGTTAGAAAACTGGCCTTTCCCTGAACACGCTTCAACATCACGCGCCCCGCAATCACAACCTGAACGGGCGTTGCCTCAAG
The DNA here is from genome assembly GCA_945901825.1 of Bordetella parapertussis. Taxonomy (GTDB): domain Bacteria; phylum Pseudomonadota; class Gammaproteobacteria; order Burkholderiales; family Burkholderiaceae_A; genus Hahnella. The sequence continues at coordinate 33,803 of CAMDMC010000005.1, read as the reverse complement.
GTCCTCACGGGAGTGATTCTCGTAGCTCTTAAGAAGTTGGGCTGCACGGTGGCTTGGGTTTGCATCGTTCGGAAAGGCTGGCCCACCCTTGGCACGAATAGCCGCAAGCTTTTGACGACGCTCGGCTATGAGCTGGTTTTCGTCCTGAGCCTGTGGGGTTGAAGAGGTCTGGTCGTGGTTATCGGACTGGGCGGGCTGGGTCATGGTGGGCAATGGCAGTGGCAGTGGTAATGGCTGAAGGAAATGGGGCAGGGGAGAAAAGCTGCAGGCGTTTTATGGATAAATAAATGCTTTTGGGCTGGACCTTCACAGCCCGTGTTTTAGGCTTGCCTCGATGAAAGGATCGAGGTCACCATCAAGAACTTTCTGAGTGTTTGAAATTTCAACGCCTGTTCGTAGGTCTTTGATTCGGGACTGATCAAGAACGTAACTGCGAATCTGATGGCCCCAGCCTACATCGGTCTTGCTGTCTTCAAGTTTTTGTTGCTCTGCCATGCGTTTGCGCATCTCGTGCTCAAAAAGCCTTGATTTCAGCATCTTCCAGGCCTCATCGCGGTTTCGATGCTGCGATCGGTCGTTCTGACACTGCACAACAATTCCGGTGGGAATGTGGGTCATGCGAACGGCAGAGTCGGTCTTGTTGATGTGCTGACCACCCGCACCCGAGGCTCTGTAGGTGTCGATACGAACGTCCGCGGGGTTGATATCCACTTCAAACGAGTCATCAACCTCGGGGTAGACAAAAAGGGAGGCAAACGAGGTGTGGCGACCTCCGCTGGAATCGAAGGGCGATTTACGAACAAGTCGGTGCACGCCTGTTTCTGTTCTCAGAAAGCCAAATGCATAGTCGCCGTTTACCTTAAGGGTGGCTGACTTAATGCCCGCAACATCCCCCTCAGACTCCTCAAGCAGTTCGGTTTTAAAGCCCTTGTTCTCACAGTAACGAAGGTATTGCCGCAGCAGCATGGAGGCCCAGTCGCAGGCCTCGGTACCTCCCGCCCCAGCCTGAATATCAACAAAGCAATTCAGTGGGTCAGCAGGGTTGGAAAACATGCGCCGAAATTCCAGGGCCGCTACGCCTGATTCCAGGCGAAGGGCATCGTCTGCAACGGAGGCGAGTGTCTCGTTGTCAAGCTCGTCTTGGGCAAGTTCAAAAAGCTCGATGCTTGCCAAAAGGTCTGCCTCGAGCTCACGAAGCGTGATTACAACGTTCTCAAGAGCCTTACGCTCTTGGCCAAGTTCAAGCGATTTTTTTCGATCGCTCCAGATGCTGGGGTCTTCGCTTAGACGAACAACTTCTTCAAGACGCTGTGACTTTTTATCGAAGTCAAAGAAACCTCCGAAGGTCGGTCAGGCGGGTTTTGATGTCCTCGAGCTGAGAGGTGAGGGCGTTTCTTTTTTCGGCTTCCATTGCTCTTATTGTAACTGCTCATTTCTGAGATCGGCGACGATCTCAAGCTGCAGCTCGGGCCAGCCGCGGAAGCGGTTAATGCCTAGGCGGTAGGCAAGATGCAGCATGGTCTCCACCGTAGGTGGCGCATTAAACCAAATGGCCTCAAGGGGTTCACCCGCCCAAGGCTCGCCCGTTTTCGTGATGAGGCCAAGGCGAAGCCTTTGATGACGCTCTTTCAAGGATCGTTGATGCAAGACCTGAAAATGGTTTTCGAAGAGAGGGGGCTCAAAGCCTTGACCCCAGACCTGATCTTCAAGGGCAAGTGCGCTCTCGAGGCAGAGCTGCTCCGCCCGCAGTTCTCCGTCGGTCAGAATGCAACCCTTGGCAAGCAGAGCCCCTGAGTTTTCGTACAACTCCTTCACAGCCTGATTAAAGCGTTGGTTGAAGTCTTTGAGCCGGTTTCGTTCAAGTGTGAGTCCTGCAGCCATGGCATGCCCTCCGAAACGATCCAAGAGACCTGGCTCAAGGCTATCGACCCGGGCGAGGCAGTCGCGAAGATGAATTCCACCCACCGATCTTCCCGAGCCCTTAAGAAGGTCCGGGTTCTCACGGGAGGGCGCGAATGCAAATACAGGTACCCCCCAGCGCTCTTTTAACCGGCTCGCAATAAGACCCACAATGCCCTCGTGCCAGTCGGCATGACTGACGACCAGTAAATTGGATTCGGGAGCCTCGTTAAGCATCAGCTGCGACATGGCCAGGGCCTGCTCGGACTGCTCTTGTTGAATGCGTTTGCGCGCCTGGTTTAGCTCTCGCAGTTCTTCAGCCATGGCCTTTGCACGTGTTGGGTCGGCTTCCATAAGGCAATAAATACCAAGTGACATCTCGGTTAACCGTCCGGCCGCATTGAGCATTGGAGCAATCGCAAAGCCGAAGTCATTGGCGACTGCCTGGCTTGCGTCCCGTCCTGCAGCTTCAAACATGGCTAAAAGCCCTACGGGCGCGATGCCTTGGCGTAGTCTAACCAGGCCCTGCTGCACAAGCCGACGGTTATCTGCGCAAAGCCTTACAAGGTCTGCGACCGTGCCCATGGCAACAAGCGGAAGAAGATCATCAATTCGGACCGTCTGGGCCTCGGGCTTCGTCTTAACAAGAAGCGTCCTGACGGCAATAAGCAGATAGAAGGCAAGGCCAACACCAGCAATGGTTTTAAAGGGGAAGCTGCAGTCTTCGCGATGAGGATCCACCACGAGGCAGTCGGGTCGATGGGACCCGGGAAGATGATGATCAGTGACAATCACCTCAAGGCCTTCAGATTTCGCATAGGCCACCGCCTCGATGGCGTTAATGCCGTTGTCAACGGTAATGATGAGCCCAGGCGGGGTGTTGGTTTTGCGGGTTCGTGTAAGTAGTTCTTCAATAAGTGCCCGCGAGAGTCCGTAGCCAAGACGAAATCGATCGGGCACAACAAACTGGCAGGTAGCACCCATACGCCGAAGGCCAAGCACTAGCGTTGCAGTGGCGGTTGCGCCATCGGCATCGTAGTCGCCCACAACAACAATGGGTTCAGCGCGATCAATCGCCAGGAGCACCCGTTTACTCGCAGCCTCCATGTCTTTAAGGGCTCGTGCGGGTGGAAGCCGGCTAAGCTGAATGGCCTGGTCCTCTGCGCAGTGAAGGCTGCGACGTGCGAGACAGTTTGCCAACAACTCGTGGCAGCCGCTGGCCAGAAGGCTTGTGAAAAGATCTTGGTTCAGCTGACGCTCTTGGTGCTTCATGGGTTCAGCCTGTATTTCGATCGTCCCAGCTTGCAAGCTGAAGCAACTTCAGCAGCGGATGGTTCTTTTTGCCTTTGCCGCCCTGGGATGCGATGAGTTTCTGGGTTAGGCCGCGAAGACTTTCAATTAGCCCGACCCGACTTGGAAAGGCTGGGTTGGCTTGCCCGTTCCTGCCCTCAGGCTGCACATAAAGCTTATACGACCATTGGTCCTGTAAAAGCACGGCCCAAGGTCTTCCGGGCTGGCCGTTGGCTGCCATGCAGTGACGTCTTAAGACCTGGATGTCTGCCAAGACTAAAGCCCATTCGGCAAGCCATTCCTCAACGCTCTGCACTTTCTTAAAAGTTCGCCACTGCATAAAGACCCGCCGGCCCTGGCCCGCGAGCCACTGGTGCAGGCCCTGGAGCGGCAGGGGTGCGTTGGTAAGGTCAGCAGCCTGAAAGAGTGCAGAGCCCGATTCTTCACGGCCTGTTTCCTTTTCGAAGGCAACCGGGGAGCCGGGAGCCAAGGGCGCCCCCATGCCCCAGGGCCAAAGGCTTTGGGTGTTGCTTGAGTCGGGGGTCATGGCAAGGGCCATTTCAAGCTCGGTCACGAACCGTCGCCAGTCGCCAGCCTGACTGCCTTGTGGCAGAAAGCCATCGGCTCCAAGCCCTTCCAAGGTCTCGGGCCATGCCGATTGCAGGTCGAAGGGCTTCTCAAAACCAAGGTAGGCACGACCCGAGGGGCTAAGGGCAAGGCTGGCGTCGAGCCAATCAAGCGCAGCCTTAATTGTTTCAACAAGCTGGGGGCTCAGTGGCTGATGTGGGCGACACAGCCGTAGCTGAACCTGCTGGGTTGACACAAGCCATTGGCAGGGCTCAACGGCCATCCAGTGCCTCTGGGGCTCGGGGGCAAGGCCTTCTGCCATGGCCTGCCAATAGGCCCAAGGCGGCTGCTGCTGCGGGGTAAGCAGGCCAAGTTCGCGAAGGCTGGCCTCAAACAGTTCCGCATAAGCGGGTTTCGGGTATTCGGGGGGCTGCTGAAGGCTGCCCCAGCCCAGCGACTTCAAGCTTAGCTCGGCAAGCATGGCATGCAACTGCGGGTCCCACTGGGCCATTGCATCAAGCCATGGCGTTTCGCCACGGCTCCCCCGCTCAATCTGCTCGCGTTCGGACGGACTAATTAGAGCGGCGTCAACCACAAGAATGGAACCCGCCCGGTCGATGAGGCGAGCGAGTTTTTTTATTTGATTGTGGTTGGGGCCAGGGGAAGGAGGGGTCATGCGCTTCAGTATGGCAAACTGCAGGCCATGCCGTACGAACTACTTTTAGGGCTTCGTTACATACGTTCGGGGCGCAGCTCCCGATTCGTTAGTTTTATTTCCGCGCTCGCCACGGTGGGAATTGCGCTTGGCGTTGCCGCCCTAATCATCGTTCTTTCTGTGATGAATGGTTTTCAGAAGGAGGTGCGCGACCGCATGCTTGGGGTGCTCTCGCACCTTGAGGTCATAAGCCTGCCAGAGCGCAATGTTGACTGGTCTGCTGTAGGCCAAACGCTTTCTTCCCATCCGAAGGTTTTGGCCACAGCCCCCTTCGTTGTAGGGCAGGCCATGCTTTCTGCCGGCGATCAGATTCGCGGAGTGATGGTACGGGGCGTTGATCCAGCCGCCGAGCCTGCGGTAAGCCCAGCACTAAGGCAGCTTGTTGCAGGTGAGTTAAGCTCGCTTGAGTCGGGCCGGTTTGGCCTTGTCATGGGCCGTGACCTTGCGCTTTCCTTGAATCTCTCCTTGGGAGATTCGGTTATGGTGGTAACCGCCGACCCGGCCTCGGGTCCGGCCGGTGTTTTACCTCGTATGAAGGCGTTTCAGCTTGTTGCGCTTTTTAGCTCGGGTCACTTCGAGTACGACTCCTCACTTGTTTTTATTCATCAAAGCGATGCGAGCCGTTTCTTTCGCAATCAGGTGACCGAGGGGCTGCGCGCTCGCCTGTCGGATATGCATGAGGCTCCTTTTGTGCGCATTGAGCTTGAGCCCAGAGTGCCCAACGGGGCCGTCGTGCGCGACTGGACGCTTGAGAATCGGAACTGGTTTGCAGCCGTTCAAATTGAGAAGCGCATGATGTTTATTATTTTGATGCTCATTATTGCTGTGGCTGCATTCAATCTTGTTTCCATGTTGGTCATGACCGTTATGGACAAGCGTTCCGACATTGCCATTTTAAGAACCGTTGGTGCAAGCCGAGGCTCTGTGATGGCCATCTTTGTTATTCAGGGGGCTTTTCTGGGGCTGCTGGGTGTGGGATTTGGGCTCTTGCTAGGGGTGCTGGGTGCTGTCTACATTGACTCCATTGTTGGGGCGGTGGAGCATGCCTTCGGGTTCCAGCTTCTACCGAAGGGCATCTACCTTATTGAAAGCCTGCCATCCGATCTTCAATGGCAAGACGTTCTGGCTATTGGCCCAACCGCACTGGTTCTCTCCTTCTTGGCAACGCTCTATCCCAGCTGGCGTGCCTCGGTTATTGATCCCGCCGAGGCCCTTCGCTATGACTAAAGAGGCTGGCCTGCCGGGTGTCGCAGTTCTTCGTGCTGTGGGCCTGACCCGTCGGTATTCGGATGGCCCTCGCGAGGTTGTGCCTTTCGAAGATCTAAGTCTGGAGCTTGTGGCAGGCCAAAGCCTTGCCGTTATTGGGCCCTCGGGGGTTGGCAAGAGCACCTTGCTGCATCTGCTTGGCGGCCTCGATAAACCAACATCGGGCCAGGTCTTCATTGAGGGCCAGTCCATCTACGAGCTTACAGATGCCCAGAGAACGCTACTAAGAAACAAAAAGCTTGGTTTTGTCTACCAGTTCCATCATCTGCTTGAGGAATGCTCGGCACTTGAGAATGTGGCCATGCCCCTGCTAATTCGCCGAGAGCCAAGGCTAACGGCCATGAAGCAGGCGAGTGACTGGCTTGGGCGGGTTGGTCTGGAAAGCCGGCTTGACCACCCTCCCTCCAGGCTCTCGGGTGGTGAGCGTCAGCGCGTCGCCATTGCACGTGCGCTTGTTAACGCGCCCTCGCTTGTCCTTGCCGATGAGCCAACGGGTAACCTCGATCGCGATACTGCTGAGCGGGTGTTTGAGCTACTTGTTGATCGTTGTCGCGAGGCGAAGGCGGGTTTGGTTATCGTCACCCATGACCTGCACTTCGCAAACCGTTGCGATCAGCGTTTTGCCATGACCAGCCTTCCCGCGACCAGCCCTTTGCAGGCCTAGTTTTTGTTAGGCGGCAACCATGTTTGTCGATACCCATTGCCATCTCGATTTTCTACCCCAGCCGGCGCAGCAGGCTGAGCAGGCTCGCCAGCAGGGCGTGGGTGTCATTGTTGTTCCGGCTGTCGAACCCAGTAACTTCGAGGCTGTTCGTGAGCTTGCCCATTCGCTCCCAGGCGTTGGCTACTGCCTTGGACTTCACCCCTGTTCGGTCAATGGTCTAGAAGAGCAGGCCCTGGTGCTGCTTAAGAATCAGCTCGAGGCCCATCACGCCGATCCACGCCTTCTTGCCGTGGGGGAGATTGGCCTTGATCTCTTCGAACAAGGACTGCGCCAGGACCGTATGAACCATTTCTTTATTGAACAACTTCGCCTCGCTCGTCATTACGAGCTTCCCGTTGTCTTGCATGTTCGCAAGGCTCAAGACCAGGTTGTAGCCGGTCTTCGTCGTTTTGGCATTCGCCAAGGTATCGCCCATGCCTTTAATGGAAGCGAGAAGCAGGCTCAGGCCTATGTCGCTCAGGGAATCGTTTTAGGCTTTGGTGGCGCAATGACCTACACCCGTGCCCTACGCATTCGCCATCTTGCCTCTTGGCTCTCCGAGGATGACTGGGTGCTTGAGACAGACAGTCCAGATATTTCGCCCGAATGGCTAGCGAAAGACGAACCGAATCAGCCCAAAGAGATCGTAGGCATTGCGCATTGCATGGCGGGCCTTCGAGGTTGCAGCATTGAGGATGTTGGAAGAGCCTCAAGCGCAAATGCCTTACGAGCCTTGCCCCGTCTAAGTACTTTTTTCTAGTTCACTGTCGTGCTGCTCAGTGTCTACGGCCTTGCGCTGTCGGTGCTGCTTGGCGTTGTGGGCTATTTGCAATGGGCCCCCCACAACCTTTCAGCACCTCTTTTTGGTCTTGCGCTTGCGAGCCTTTTTCTCGCCTGCCTTGTCGCTACGCGCCGGTTCTTCGGTGTCTTTGTTCTGCTGGCTTCGCTTCTTCTTGCTGCGGCCTACACCGGTGTTCGTGTTCAGGCCATCCTCGATCAGGCTCCACCTGCCCAGCTGTTTGAGGGGCCTGTTGTCGTTGACCTACTGGTACTTGATCTTCCAGTCTTTGAACCGGCAGGCCCTGCAAGGCCCGCCCGGTGGCAGTTTCAGGCGCGGGTTGCTGCAGTTGGGTCCGAAGGGCCGGCCTTCAAACGTTTTGATGCGAGCCTAAGCTGGCTGGGCAACGAGCTCCCGGCAGGCCTTGCCCCAGGCGACCGTTACAGAGCTGAGCTTCGACTTCGGCCTGCATCAGGGCCCGTGAACTTTACGGGCTTTGATTTTGAGACCTGGATGTTTGAAAACCGTATGCAGGCGACAGGTAGCGTGAAATCTGCGGTGAGGGTTCAGCAGGGCTACGAACTTACGTGGTCCGATGCCTTGAGCACTCAAGTGGATCGTCTACGGCATGCTATTCGGGCAGCCATTTTTGATTCGCTTGCTGAAGAAGAATTTGCTCCTATTATGGCGGGCCTGGTTGTGGGCGATCAGCGCTCCATTGCGCGGGACCAATGGCAGGTCTTCTCGGTAACGGGCGTCTCGCACCTTATGTCGATCTCGGGCATGCATGTGACCATGTTTGCAGTGATTGCAAGGTTTCTTACGGCCTGGGCCTGGCGGCTGCTTGCCCGCTCGGGAAGTTCAACTGCTCTTCGGGTTCCAGCCCCTGTTGCCGCCGCCGTTATGGCAAGCCTTGCGGCAGTGGCTTACGCCTTTCTTGCGGGCTTCAACATTCCAGCCCAGCGCACAGCCACCATGGTCACCATTGCAAGTCTTGCCGCGGTTGTCGGCCTTGAGAGTCGATCCTGGGCGATTCTCGCGGTCACCCTATTAGCCGTGCTTGTGGTTGATCCCATTGCTCCGCTGTCGGTGGGCTTCTGGCTTTCGTTTTTTGCTGTGGGCATTTTGTTTGGGCTCTCGGGCTCAGCCCAAGGCCTGCGCGCTGCGGTAAAGGCGCAGCTGGCCATCACCCTGGGTATTGCGCCTTTAACCATCGCGCTCTTCCAACAGTTGTCAGTCATTGGCCCTATTGCCAATGCGCTTGCCATTCCCGTTGTTACGTTTCTGGTGACTCCCTTGGCGATGCTCGGGTCCGTCTTTGCCTTCTTTAACATCCATGCCTTTTTGTATGTTGGTCATCTTGTCTTTGTCTGGCTCTACGATTTTTTGCAATTTTTAGCGGGGCTTAGCTGGGCGTCGTTGGCCTGGCATGCTCCACCTGTCTGGGCCAGTGTCCTTAGCTGTGTCTCGGTATTTGTCGTCTTCACACATCCTTCGCGCCGGCTGCGCTGGCTTGCATCGCTTGGTGTTTTAGCCCTTTTCATACCGAGTGGCTCGAAGCCCTCAATGGGCGAGTTTCAGGCAAGCTTTCTGGATGTCGGGCAGGGCACTTCGGTGGTGGTGCAGACCCGTAACCATAGCCTCGTTTATGACACGGGACCAAGCCACGGAACATCGAATTCTGCCCAGCGCGTGGTCATTCCTCAGCTTTTTGCGCAGGGCATTCGCAGGCTTGATGCCCTGGTTATCTCGCATCGTGACGATGATCATTCCTCGGGTCTTGCCGATCTTTTCGTGTCGCACCGCCCAATCCATGTTTACACGAGCTATCAGGTGCAAGGCCTCGATACAACCTTCTGTCGGCTGGGCCGTTCCTGGGTCTGGGACGGGGTCTGGTTTCGTTTTCTTTATCCCTTTGAAGCCCCGTCTACGCAATGGACCCCCGGCGCAAATGAGGATTCCTGTGTTCTAGAGGTTGTCGATGCTCAAGGGCGTCGACTGTTGTTAACGGGGGACATTCCGGTGGCTATTGAAGACGAGATGGCCGAACGCATGCCTTGGCTGCACCAGGCTTCATCAAGCCGTGGCAACACGCCTTTAGTGATGATGGCCCCCCACCACGGCAGTCGTGGCTCCACAAGTCGGCTGCTTCTGAAGAGGCTTCGACCAAAGGCCGCCATTACCCAGTCGGGCTATCGCAATCGGTTTGGTCATCCCCATCCCGATGTGATTGATCGGCTTACGACCGAAGAAGTTGTCCTTTTGCGTACCGACCTTCTTGGTGCGCTTCGCCTGAACTGGTCTCCTCAAGGCGAACCTTTGTTTGCCTGCGCACGCAAGGAGCGCAGGCGCCTATGGCATCGCCCTCGGCCCTTGGGCGCCACAACCGAGCAGGAGCAGACATTAATGCAGACCTACTGCGCGGCCCAGCCCCCATCCATGTTCCAGGCGGCACCTCGTACCTGGCTTGCCTGGGGTGAGCAGAGGTAGACCGCAAGGCTTGCAAGTTGTTCGGGCTGAACGAACTCCCCTGAAGGCTGCTTTTCAATTAAAAGAACATGCTTCGCCTCTTCAAGGCTTAGCCCCTCATTGGCCATGCGAGCATCCACCTGTTTCTGAACTAGGGGTGTCAGCACCCAGCCCGGACAGATGGCATTGCAGGTAACAGGCGTTGAGGCTGTCTCAAGTGCAACGGTTTTTGTGAGACCAACAAGCCCGTGCTTGGCTGCGACATAGGCACTTTTATTTGCGGAGGCGACAAGGCCATGTACAGAGGCAATGTTGACAATACGGCCAAAGCCACGCGCTTTCATGCCCGGAAGGGCGGCACGAATGGTGTGGAAAGCCGAACTGAGGTTAATTGCAAGAATGGAGTCCCAGAGCTTGGGATCAAAGCTATCGATGGGGCTGACATGCTGAATACCGGCATTATTAACAAGAATATCGACACCACCATGGCGTGACTCGATATCGGCCATCATGGCCATAATTTCATCGGGCTTTGACATGTCGGCGGCGAAGTAATCCACCGACACAGACTTTGCTTGCAGGCCTTTCTTAATTGCCTCAATACTCGCAGCCTCTCCAAAGCCGTTGAGGTAAATATCCGCCCCCTCATCGGCGAGGGCACTTGCCATAGCCAGACCAATTCCGCTTGTTGAACCCGTCACCAAGGCTTTTTTTCCTGCAAGCATTTTCATACCAGTATCCTTTCGATGTCAGACCGAGAGAATAGCCAAAAATGAGCAACTCAATGCAGCAACACACAATTCAGTGTCAAAGCCCTTCAGGCAGCCACGCCATGATGGTTCGGGAATGGGGCGTGGGTCAGACGGGTCCCGTGGTGGTCTGTGTGCATGGCCTCACCCGCAACTCAGGCGATTTTCAAGCGCTTGCACAGGCCCTTTCTGCGGACGGCATGCGTGTATTAGCCCCAGACATTGTTGGCCGGGGCAACTCCGACTGGCTCAACGACCCTCAGTACTACCGTATTGATCAGTACTGTCAGGACATGTTGGCCATGGTTCGCCAGCTTCATCTTGGGCCTGTGTCTTGGGTGGGTACCTCCATGGGCGGTCTCATTGCCATGTCGATCCTGGGGGCCTTCTTTAAAGATCTTGCTGAGCATGGGTGTTCCATTGAAAGGCTGGTGCTAAACGATGTGGGCGCTGAGATTCCTTATAGGGCCCTGTCGCGTATTGCCGACTATGTTGGAGAATCCATAGAGGCGTCGTCGTGCGACGAGGCCTGTATGGCGATGCGCGTGCGCATGGTGAGTTTTGGTGCTCACACGGACGAGCAATGGAGGCTACTTACCGAACCTGCCGTTCGTCAACGCCCGGACGGCAAGTGGACAGTGAACTACGACCTTAAAATTTCGGAGCCGTTTAAGGCCCTTTTTACCTCGGTTGCTGGGGATGCTGCGGGTGCCGCGAATGCTCAGGCAGCGCCCATGACACTCTGGCCGTTGTACGAGGCCATTCGTTGCCCAACGCTTCTACTGCGCGGCGAACACAGCGACCTTCTGCCTGCCGAGGTGGCCATTGCAATGACCCAGCGCGGCCCCAAAGCCAGGCTTGTTGAAATACCAGGCGCAGGGCATGCCCCAAGCCTGGTAACACCCGAGCAGATTCGGGTTGTTCATCAGTTTTTAAGAAAGACGTCCTAAAGGCGAAGGTCTTGGTTCAGCCCCGGCTTTTGGCAGGACCTGCGGGCAGAACCGAATAACCTCTAGGCAATGGCGCTCGCGCTGGCCCCCGCCCTAGCGATCTCCTCAATGCGCACACGCCACTCAGCAGGCCCTGTCTCGTGCACTGAGATGCCTTGGGAATCGACGCCCACCGTTACGGGCATGTCCTCGACTTCGAACTCGTAAATGGCCTCCATACCCAGATCTTCAAAGCCAAGAACCTTGGCCGAGCGAATAGCCTTACTAACAAGGTAGGCCGCGCCACCGACTGCCACGAGATAGGCCGAAGAGTGTTTTTTGATGGCCTCAATAGCAACAGGCCCGCGTTCAGCCTTACCCACCATGGCAATCAATCCTGTCTGCGCAAGCATGGTCTCGGTGAACTTGTCCATTCGAGTGGCCGTTGTAGGGCCGGCTGGGCCTACGGCCTCGCCTGCAATTGGGTCCACGGGCCCCACGTAATAGATGACGCGATTGGTGAGGTCTACAGGTAGCTTCTCCCCTTTGGCAAGCATGTCGCAGATTCGCTTGTGAGCAGCATCCCGGCCAGTCAAAAGTTTCCCCGAAAGCAAGAGTCGCTGTCCGGGCTTCCAGCTTCGCACCTCGTTGGGGGTCAGGCTGTTGAGGTCCACGCGCGTTGAAAGCTTGGTGTCGGGGGTCCAGTTCACCTTGGGCCAGTCGGCAAGCCTTGGTGGCGTTAATACGGCAGGGCCTGAGCCGTCGAGGGTGAAGTGAATATGCCGTGTTGCTGCGCAGTTTGGAATGATTGCGACCGGAAGGTTTGCTGCATGGGTTGGGTAGTCCATGATCTTCACATCAAGCACGGTGGTGAGACCGCCAAGGCCTTGCGCGCCGATACCGAGTTTGTTGACGGCCTCGTAGATGGCGACCCTTAGCTTTTCAATATCGGTCGCCGCACCGCGCGCCAAAAGCTCATTCATGTCAACAGGTTCCATGAGTGACTCTTTGGCAAGCAGTGCTGCTTTTTCTGGGGTTCCGCCAATACCAATACCCAGAATTCCGGGTGGGCACCAGCCCGCGCCCATGGTGGGCACCATTTTGACCACCCAGTCGAGGACGCTGTCGCTGGGGTTAAGCATGCCGAGCTTGGCCTTGGCCTCGCTACCCCCGCCCTTGGCCGCGCAAATAACCTCGATCTCGCTGCCTTCAACAATCTCGTAGTGAATGACAGCGGGGGTGTTGTCTTTGGTGTTTTTTCGAAGGCCCGCTGGCTGGGCGAGAACAGAGGCACGAAGGGGATTCTCGGTGTTGTTGTAGGCGCGGCGCACACCTTCATTGACCATATCGGTCACGCTCATGGTGGCACCTTCCCAGCGCAGGTGCATACCCACCTTAAGGAAAACGGTCGCAATCCCCGTGTCTTGGCAGAGAGGGCGATGCCCTTCAGCACTCATACGACTGTTCGTCAGAATCTGACCCAGAGCGTCTTTTGCAGCCGGGTTTTGCTCCTTCTCGTAAGCACGACCGAGCGCCTGCACGAAATCGGTGGGATGGTAGTAGCTAATGAATTGAAAGCTATCGGCAATGCTCTGAATGAAATCGTTCTGGGCGATGGGCTTCATGGTGTGACGCACTCCTCAAAATGGCGTAAATTAATCTCACTACGTTATCAAAACTATTATTTATCTCGACTTAGGAGGAGCTCTGGATGTCATCAAGCCAAATTGAGTCCGTCATGCACGAGGACCGCATTTTTAACCCCCCCGCCAATTTCGCGGCTAAAGCTCGAATCCCAAGTATGCAGGCCTACAACAATCTCTGCGCCGAGGCCGATAAAGACTACGCAGGCTACTGGGCCAGGTTTGCTCAGTCAGAGCTGCTCTGGCACAAGCCCTTCACTCGGGCGCTTGATGAGTCGCAGGCGCCGTTCTACAAATGGTTTGATGACGGGCTGCTCAATGCCTCGTACAACTGCCTCGATCGGAACCTGCAAAACGGTAACGCGAGTAAAACAGCGGTAATTTTCGAGGCCGACGACGGCAAGGTCACGCATGTGAGCTACCAGGCTCTGCACGACCAGGTCTGTCAGCTGGCTAACGGTATTAAGTCCTTGGGCTACAAAAAGGGCGACAGGGCGCTTATCTACATGCCGATGTCGGTTGAGGGCATCGCCGCCATGCAGGCCTGCGCCCGTCTTGGCGTCATTCATTCGGTGGTTTTTGGTGGTTTCTCGGCAAAGAGTCTTCAGGAGCGCGTTGTCGATGCAGGTGCAAGTTTAATTATTACAGCCGATGAGCAGTGCCGTGGGGGTAAGGCTATTGCTCTGAAGCCCGCGGTGGACGAGGCCTTCGGTATGGGTGGCTGCGAGGCCGTGCGCCATGTGATTGTCTATCAGCGCACCGGCGGCTCAGTGCCCATGACGGCAGGTCGTGACATAACCATGGCCGATCTTGTGAAGGGGCAGGCGACCTCGTGCGAGCCGGAGTGGGTTGAGTCTGAGCATCCCTTGTTCATTCTTTACACATCGGGTTCAACCGGCAAGCCAAAGGGCGTTCAGCACTCCACGGCGGGCTATCTGCTGCACGCCATTCTCACCATGCAGTTCACGTTTGATATTCGTGCTGAAGACATTTTCTGGTGCACGGCCGACATCGGCTGGGTGACAGGCCACACCTACATTGCCTATGGCCCCCTGGCCACGGGCGCCACCCAGGTCGTCTTCGAAGGTGTTCCAACCTACCCCGATGCCGGGCGGTTCTGGAGGATGATTCAAGACCATAAGGTCTCTATCTTCTATACCGCGCCAACCGCCATTCGTTCACTTATTAAAGCAGGTGAGGCGAGCCCTGAGTGCCATCCAACAAAATACAAACTCGATTCACTTCGGCTCTTGGGCTCTGTGGGCGAGCCCATTAATCCAGAAGCCTGGGTCTGGTACCACAACAACATTGGGGGCGGTCGCTGTCCCATTGTGGACACCTTCTGGCAGACGGAGACGGGCGGTCATGTTATTACGCCAATGCCTGGCGCCACGCCACTTGTTCCCGGTTCTTGCACCTTGCCATTTCCGGGCGTTCACGCCGCCATCGTGGATGAAACGGGTAACGACCTTCCTAATGGTCAGGGTGGCATCTTGGTTATAAAAAAGCCATGGCCCTCCATGATTCGCACCATCTGGGGAGACCCGGACCGCTTTAAGAAGGCCTACTACCCCGACGAACTTGGCGGCCGTCTCTACCTCGCGGGCGATGGCTCCATTCGCGACAAGGACACGGGTTACTTCACGATCATGGGCCGAATCGACGATGTCCTGAATGTCTCCGGGCACCGTATGGGCACCATGGAGATTGAGTCAGCCTTGGTTGCGAACCCCTTGGTGGCCGAAGCTGCAGCGGTGGGGCGACCGGATGAGACAACGGGTGAGGCCATTGTGGTCTTCGTGGTTCTAAAGCAGTCGCGGCCCACGGGCGATGCGGCAAAGGCCCTAGCAACCGAACTTCGCAACTGGGTGGGCAAAGAAATTGGCCCGATTGCCAAGCCGAAAGAGATTCGCTTTGGCGATAACTTGCCTAAGACTCGCTCGGGGAAAATTATGCGCCGACTGCTACGCACGCTGGCCAAAGGAGAGGAAATTACACAAGACGTATCAACGCTTGAAAACCCGGCCATTCTTGAGCAGCTCAAGCAGCCTATCTAGGGGGGCGGGTGGTCAGGCCTTTTCCGAGCTTTTCGAAAAAGACCGTGCTGATCATCGGCTCGCACTGTCTGTGGCTCGTAGGGCCCGACTGGCGAGCGGCGCAGGTCTGAGTTACACTGCCGTTTTCCCTCGCTCCGCACGAAGTCTGTTCCTCGCGAAGCCTTTGCGAAGGCGGGGGTCCCGATGGACTGCGGAGAGATGGATGAGTGGTTTAAGTCGCACGCCTGGAAAGCGTGTATAGGTTAATCGCCTATCGGGGGTTCGAATCCCCCTCTCTCCGCCATTCTTAAGTTAAGACATGAATACTGAGCAGGCTAAGCGCGTGCTCGAAGCAGCCCTGCTAACGAGCCACGATCCTCTACCTATTGCGTCTTTGTCACGTCTCTTTGAAGAGGAGATCGATGAGGAGACCTTAAGGCTTTTGCTTGACGACCTTCGTCGTGATTGGTCGGCACGTTCTTTGGAACTCGTGCCCCTGGCCTCGGGATGGCGGTTTCAAACCCGGCCCGAGATGACCGTTTATTTCGACAGGCTGCGCAATGAAAAGCCCCCGAAATATTCACGCGCCGCTTTAGAGACACTTGCAATCATCGCCTACCGTCAGCCCGTAACCCGAAGCGATATCGAGGACATTCGCGGCGTTGTGGTTGCTTCCACCGCCATGAAGTCGCTTGAGGACCGGGGCTGGGTCGAGGTAATTGGTCAGCGCGACGCACCTGGCCGGCCATCGCTCTACGGCACCACCCGTCAGTTTCTGGATGACCTCGGTCTGCGTTCACTTGAGGAGCTTCCAGCCCTCGAAGAGGGCTGGTCCGAGGCCGCAAGTCAGATGCTTCTGCAGGCTTCGCAAGAGCCCAGTTAGCACCACGCAGTACTTAGTAACTAGTACGCCCTTAGGAAGCCAAAAGCCTTATGTCGAACAACGAACTGCATGACCCCCAATTTGAGCCCAACGACTGGTCGGATGCCCAGCAGGATAATGCTCAGTCCTCTCAGGACGATGAGACCGCAGCCGATTACTTGGATGACGGGTTGCCCGATGAGGTTGAGCAGCTTCTTGCAGGTGACCCGGTGGCCGATGCGGAGCTACCGAGCTTTGTTAAAGAACTCCCCGAGGCGGCCGAGGCAAGTTTTCTTGCCAAGCCTTCTAGCCTTGATTACGACCCACCCAAGCTTCACAAGGTATTGGCCGATGCGGGGGTCGGCTCCCGAAGGGAAATGGAAGAGCTCATTCTTGCCGGCAGGGTCTCGGTCAACGGAACGCCCGCGCATATTGGTCAACGCATTTCGCACCGCGATCAGGTCAAGGTAAACGGTAAGCCCATTCGTATTCGGGTGACGCCACCCCCGGTGCGCGTACTGGCCTATCACAAGCCTGCCGGTGAAATTGTCACCCGCTCGGATCCGCAGCAACGGGTCACGGTCTTTAAACGCTTGCCGCCCGCAAAGGTTGGCCGTTGGATAACAGTCGGAAGGCTTGATGTCCCCACAGAGGGCCTGCTTCTTTTTACAACCTCGGGCGAGCTTGCGAATCGGCTAATGCACCCACGCTCAGAGGTGGAGCGAGAATATGCCGTTCGCGTACTTGGGGAGTTATTGCCGGAGGCCGAGCAGCGACTGCTTCAAGGCGTGGACCTCGGAGACGGGCCATCTGCAATGTTTGACAAGCTTGAGCCTGCTGGCGGCGAAGGGGCTAACCGTTGGTACCGTGTGGTGATTCGAGAGGGACGTAACCGCGAGGTGCGTCGCATGTTTGAGGCGGTAGGACTTACAGTGAGCCGTCTATTGCGGGTTCGCTACGGCAGTATTGCACTGCCATCAACACTTCGGCGCGGGCAGTCGGCAGAACTTACAGACGAGCTTGTGAAAGCACTGATGGCCTCGGTTGGACTTAAACTCCCGGTCTCATCGGGGTCTGCTGGGCGACGGGCAGGTCGCGCCCGGCCCGGTCCTGTTGCAAACTCACAGGGCAATCGCAGCATCAAGCCCCCGCGGCCAGAGCCCCGTGGTGCTGAAGATCGTCGCTCCAAGCCCGGTGACCATCCTCTTGAGATGGACGAACCCCCCCAGCACCATCCTGACGACGACTGGCAGCCCTCCGGCCCCAATGCCCATTTGTCGCAACTTGCCGGACCCGTTAAGCACAAGCAGGGTGCCAAACGCCCGAACCCCCTTCAGACCACCTGGGGCTCAACCAAACCAACGTCCACGCTCTCGGCACCTCAGCGAAACGGCCCACCGGCCGGTGCGGGACGAGGCGGTCCGAAGAAGAACCATTCTCGCCTTGGGGCGAGGCGTAAGGGCCCATCGGGCTAATCTTGGCGTTTCACATACTGATTTTTAACAGCCTGATGATTGCCAATCTCGCCCAAATTAAGTAGACTTTGGGTGTTTCGAGAAGAAATGGGCTCCACAGAGCCCATTTTTTTTTGATTTTCAGGCTTACCGATTGCATAAAGGGTTTCATGAATCAGTCCTCAACCGCCGTCTCGTCCGACCTCCAGGCCATTGAGTCCCTGGCGGCAGACCTCGGCTACGAGGTCATTGATATTGAACACTCGTCGGGTGGGTTGCTGCGGGTCTACATCGATATGCCCGAGGCCGATCGGCTTATTAACGTACAAGACTGCGAGCGCGTCTCGAACCACCTGATTCACGGGCTACCCGTAATGGGGATTGATTTTCAACGTCTCGAAGTCTCCTCCCCCGGGATGGATCGCAGGCTCACTAAGGCTAAGCATTTTCGGCAGTTTCTTGGCTGCGAAGTCAAGTTAAAGCTTCGCCAGGGCGTATCTGGCCGAAAGAATTTTCAGGGCCAGCTTGCCCCTGCTGAGGATTTTGTTCCAACAGCCAGTAATGCCAGTATGGCCTCCCATCAAGATGAGCGCTTTTTTTTAATTTTTCAGGCGGATGACGGCAGCGAGCAGCAGCTTGACTTTCTCGTCTCCGATATTGATCTGGCACGGCTTGTGCCGCAATTACCTTTTAAGGAGAGAAGGCCATGAGCCGCGAGATCCTAATGTTGGCCGATGCACTTGCTCGCGAGAAGAACGTCGAGCGCGAGCTTGTTTTTCTGGCGCTCGAGTCTGCGCTTGCCTCGGCCACTAAGAAACAGTTTACTGATGAGGTCGATGTCCGCGTAGCAATTGATCGCGAGTCGGGAGACTACGATGCCTTCCGGCGCTGGCTGGTTGTGCCCGATGGTGAGCTCGAAGATCACGACATTCAAACCATCCTTACCGAGGCCCGCAAAGAAATCGAAGACATCGAGGTCGGTGATTACATCGAGGTCGAGATGGAGGCTGTTCCCTTTGGTCGTATTGGCGCGCAGGCCGCCAAGCAGGTTATCTTGCAGAAAATCCGTGAGGCCGAGCGCGATCAAATTCTTAAAGACTTTCTTGAGCGCGGCGAGGTTGTTATTAACGGCACCATCAAGCGACTAGAGCGCGGTGATGCCATTGTTGAAGCCGGAAAAATAGAAGCGCGGCTGCCCCGCGATCAAATGATTCCCAAAGAAAATCTTCGTCCGGGCGATCGTGTACGCGCCTACATGCTACGAATTGATCGAACGGTTCGTGGGCCTCAAATCATCCTCTCCCGCACAGCCCCCGAGTTCATCATGAAACTCTTTGAGCTTGAGGTTCCTGAAATTGAGCAGGGTCTTATGCAGATTAAGTCTGCCGCCCGAGACCCGGGCATTCGGGCAAAAATTGGTGTCTTCACCAGTGACCGGCGTATCGATCCCATCGGCACCTGCGTTGGAGTTCGAGGAAGTCGCGTGCAGGCAGTTACCCATGAGCTCGCGGGTGAGCGGGTCGACATCGTTCTCTGGTCCGACGACCCGGCCCAGTTTGTTATTGGAGCCTTAGCGCCTGCCAATGTAAGTTCAATCGTGGTGGACGAAGAGCGTCACGCCATGGATGTTGTCGTGGACGAGGCCGAGCTCGCTGTGGCAATTGGCCGCGGCGGACAGAACGTGCGCCTCGCATCCGAGCTAACGGGCTGGCAGATCAACATCATGACTTCTGACGAATCGGCTGAGCGAACCGAGAAAGAGCGTCAGACCCTCTTGGCCTCGTTTATGGAAAAGCTCGATGTCGATCAGGAGGTGGCCGAGGTTTTAGTGGCAGAGGGCTTCGCAAGCCTTGAAGAGGTGGCCTATGTACCTATCTCCGAGATGCTTGAAATTGAAGACTTCGATGAGACCACAGTCAACGAGTTGCGCACACGCGCCCGAAATGCACTGCTTACAGAAGAGATCGTTAAAGAGGAGAAGCTCGGTACGACATCAACGGACCTTCTTGACCTTGAGGGCATGACCCACGACCTTGCCAGTCGTCTTGCCGATGCGAAGATCTTCAGTCGTGATGAACTCGCAGAGCTTGCAACCGATGAGCTCTCCGAAATTTCCGGCCTATCCGATGAAGAGTCTGCCGCGCTCATTATGAAAGCACGTGAACACTGGTTTGATGAGCCAGCTGATTCATCTGCTGAAGGAGGTACCCCCGTCCATGGCCACTAGTCGTGTAGAAACATTTGCTGCTGAATTAAAACTTGATGTAGACGTTCTGCTTGAGCAACTCAAAACAGCAGGCGTTGATAAGTCTTCTGGCGCCGACCTTCTCTCGGAGTCCGATAAGGAGAAGCTTCTTGAGGCACTGCGCAAGGCGCATGGTGGAAGCGCAGACGCGCCTCGCCGCAAGATCACTATTACCAAGCGTCAGACCTCTGAGATTCGGCAGGCCGATCCCTCGGGCAAGTCGCGAACCATCCAGGTCGAGGTGCGTAAAAAGCGCGTATTCGTGAAGCGTGACGAGCAGGAGCCGGCAGATAAGCCTTCGGGCGATGCCGTACCTGTGCTCTCGGAGCAAGAGGTTCAAGGTCGCGAGGCCGAATCACTGCGTCAACGCGCCCTGCTCGAAAGGCAGGAAGAGGAGCAACTGGCCAAGGCGAAAGAGGAGGCCGAACGGGCTGCGAGGCTTGCTGCACTGGAACAAAAGGCCAGCGCCCCAGTCTCGCAAGAGGTCGATGCCGTGGCAGAGGCGACCGGGCCCACTCCCTCTCCAGTAGACGAATCAGCCGAGGCCGCCGAGGCCGCGGCGTCGAAGAAGTCAAAGGTTCGTAAGGTCACGGCAAGCGAGGTCGCAGGCCAGCAGGCAACCGAGGCACGCAGGGCTGTTGAAGATGAGGTGGCTGCCATAAATAAGCTTATGGAAGCAGCCCGCAATGGAAAGCTCGCGGCCACCGCGAAGGCGGAGCCAGAAAAGCCCGCTGCCAAAGACGCAAAAGAAAAGGACGCGACCGAGAACAAGACCATGACGCTCTCCAAGGCCCCCAAAAAGCCTGGAGAAGAGTCCTCTGACAAACCAAAAGACAAGAAGTCCGAAAAATCCCTGAAGTCGGCCCAGCTTGCCTCGACATGGCAAGAAGATGCGCAAAAGCGTCGTGCATTGAAGACGCGAGGCGATGCCTCTGGCGGCACTTCAAACTGGCGTTCAGGGCCTCGTGCCAGGCAACGAAACTCAGCAGACAGCCAGAAGGCATCAAGCTTTGTTGCACCGACCGAGCCCGTTATTCGCGAGGTGCATATTCCCGAGACCATCTCAGTTGCCGACCTTGCGCACAAGATGTCGGTAAAAGGGGCCGAGGTGGTGAAGACCCTTATGACCATGGGCCAGATGGTGACAATTAATCAGGTTCTCGACCAAGAGACCGCCATGATTGTTGTTGAAGAAATGGGCCATAAGGCCTTTGCAGCCAAGCTTGACGACCCGGAGGCGCTTCTTGTTGACGACAGCCCAATGGACCACCAGGCCGATGAGTTACTTCCACGTCCGCCAGTCGTCACCATCATGGGCCACGTCGATCACGGTAAGACGTCTCTGCTCGACAGTATTCGACGCGCAAAAGTCGCCGATGGCGAAGCCGGTGGAATTACTCAGCACATTGGCGCCTACCACGTCGAGACACCGCGCGGGGTCATCACCTTCCTTGACACCCCGGGTCACGAGGCCTTTACGGCGATGCGTGCACGAGGTGCCAATGCCACCGACATCGTCATTCTGGTTGTAGCGGCTGACGATGGCGTCATGCCTCAGACCAAAGAGGCCATTGCGCATGCGAAGGCTGCCGGTGTACCCATTGTCGTTGCCATGAACAAGATCGATAAACCCGAGGCCAACACCGACCGACTAAAAAGCGAGCTGGTGGCCGAAGAGGTAGTCCCCGAGGAGTTTGGAGGCGAGTCCCCATTTGTTGCCGTATCGGCAAAAACGGGCCAGGGTATCGACGAGCTGCTTGAAAATGTTCTGCTGCAGGCCGAGGTTTTGGAGCTTAAGGCGTCGAAGACCTCAATGGCCAAGGGCCTTGTTATTGAGGCACGCATCGACAAGGGGCGTGGGCCTGTGGCAACCGTGCTTGTGCAGTCAGGCACGCTGCGCAAGGGGGATATCTTGCTTGCGGGAAGCTCCTTTGGTCGCGTACGCGCCATGCTCGATGAAAATGGCCGACAGATTGACACGGCCGGCCCTTCCATACCAGCCGAAATTCTTGGTCTTACCGATGTTCCCTTGGCCGGTGATGAAATGCTTGTTCTTGGCGATGAACGCAAGGCCCGTGAAATTGCGCTGTTCCGTCAGGGCAAGTTTCGTGATGTGCGGCTTGCCAAACAGCAGGCTGCGAAGCTTGAGAATATTTTTGAGAACATGGGCGAGGGCGCGAAAATTCTTGCGCTTATTGTTAAATCCGATGTTCAGGGCTCGCAAGAGGCCTTATCGTCTGCCATGCAGAAACTCTCAACCGAAGAAGTGCGCGTCAACGTTGTTCATGCGGCTGTTGGTGCCATCACCGAGTCCGACGTCAACCTTGCCATTGCCTCAAAGGCCGTCGTCATTGGTTTCAATGTGCGGGCCGATGTCTCGTCACGCAAGCTTGCCGAATCAAATGGCGTCGATCTTCGGTACTACAACATTATTTATGACGCGGTCGATGACGTAAGGAACGCAATGCAGGGCATGCTTGCGCCCGAGCGTCGTGAGCAGACACTGGGCATGGTTGAAATTCGCCAGGTCTTTAAGGTCTCCAAGCTTGGAAATATTGCTGGCTGCATGGTTCTGGAAGGCATTGTGAGACGTGGCGCCCATGTTCGGCTGCTGCGCGACAACACCGTTATTTGGACAGGCGACCTCGATTCTCTCAAGCGCTTTAAAGACGACGCCAAGGAAGTGAAGGAGGGTTTTGAGTGCGGCCTCACCCTAAAGGGGTACGACGATATTCAGGAGGGGGATCAGCTTGAAGTCTTCGAAATCCAAGAAATCGCGAGGACGCTCTAGTCCTGGTTCGGGTCGGGGGTTTCGCGTCGCCGATCAGATTCAAAAAGACATTGCGCAGCTCCTTCGCCTTGAGTTGAAAGACCCACGGGTGGGGTTCGTGACGGTTACAGAAGTTGAGGTCTCCTCCGATTTATCGCATGCCTGGGTCTATTACTCAGTGCTTCCCGACTCCGCTGAGCAAAAGGAGCGCACGGAAAAGGGCCTTAGCCATGCAAAGGGATTCCTGCGCACTCGACTGGGAAAGCTTCTTGGTATTTACAGCGCCCCCGAGCTTCATTTTGTTTTCGACGACTCCATCGCTCAGGGCGCCCATCTCAGTCGGCTCATCGACCTTGCAAACAATGGTCAAGAGTCTGCTGCGCCACTTCCCGATGCGACGAAGGCCTAGGGTATTTTTGGTATGACGGCCTGTGCAGCATCCACTCGTGTCGAGCGCCGTCGAGTCGACGGTGTGGTTCTTGTTGATAAGCCCAAGGGGCTTAGTTCGAACCAGGTCCTGGGTCGGGTGAAGTATTTGTTTAGGGCGTTAAAGGGTGGCCACAGTGGAACCCTTGATCCCATGGCCACGGGTCTTCTTCCTATTCTTTTGGGTGAGGCCACCAAGTTTTCACAGCTTGGCCTTGATGCCGATAAGGAATACGAGGCAACCGTTATGCTGGGGGTAACAACAACAACCGGGGATGTCGAGGGCGATTCCATTGAACAAAAGCCCGTCAAGGTTTCTCCCGTGCAACTGCAGGCTCTGGTGGAGGGCCTGCAGGGCGAACAAGACCAGATGCCCCCAATGTACTCGGCGCTTAAGCACCAAGGGAAGCCTCTTTACGACTATGCCCGCCGGGGTATTGTGATTGACCGAAAACCAAGGCGTATTTGTATCCATAAGGCCGAGCTTCTCGACTGCCAGTTGCCGGTTGTTCGCATGCGAATCGCCTGTTCAAAAGGCACCTACATTCGTAGCCTTGCAGAAACGCTCGGCGAGCGGGCGGGTTGCGGGGCGCACCTTATTGGACTGCGCAGAACAAGGTCTGGAAGTCTTACCCTGCAGAATGCTGTAACGCTCGATACGCTGAGTCAGGCCTTGCCGGAGACCCTTACAGGCCATCTGCTTCCCGCCGACCACATGGCGCAGGCCTGGCCAAGGCTGCAGCTTACCGAGGCACAGGCTCAAAAGTTTAGGCATGGTCAGGCGCTGCCTTGGTTGATCGGCTCTAACAACGCCCAAGATACCTGCCCTACAGGGCGTCCCGCAGTTGTCACGGAGCAGGACGACAATCTTGGGAAGGTCTCCTTCCGAGTCTACTCGGAGACCGATGAATTTCTTGGAATTGCCAGCTTGAAGGCTGGCCTCTTACAGCCGGTGCGACTTATCGCGCCGGACTCTCATGAATAAGAAAGGTGTTTGATGCGACAACTCCGAAACATTGCCATTATTGCCCACGTCGACCACGGCAAGACCACCCTGGTTGACAAGCTGCTTCAGCATTCGGGTACCTTTCGCCAGAATCAGGCGATGACCGAGCGAGTAATGGACTCCAATGACCTTGAAAAAGAGCGTGGCATCACCATCCTTGCCAAGAACTGTGCGGTGAACTACGAGGGTACTCACATTAATATTGTTGACACCCCTGGCCATGCTGACTTCGGAGGCGAGGTGGAGCGCGTGCTGTCGATGGTTGACGGCGTCTTACTGCTTGTGGATGCGGTTGAAGGGCCCATGCCTCAGACACGCTTTGTTACAAAGAAGGCGCTTGCCCTGGGGCTCAAGCCTATTGTTGTGGTCAATAAAATTGACCGCCCAGGAGCCCGACCCGACTGGGTTGTAAGTCAGACCTTTGACCTCTTTGACCGCCTAGGAGCCACCGAAGAGCAGCTTGATTTTCCCGTTGTCTATGCCTCTGCGCTTCAAGGTTTTGCCACTCTGAACCACAAAGAAACAGGGCCAGACCTTAAGCCCCTCTTTGAAATGGTGCTCTCCCATGTGCCCGTGCGCGAAGACGACCTTAATGGGCCTGCCCGGCTTCAGATCTGCTCGCTTGACTACAACAGCTATGTGGGAAAAATTGGTATTGGCCGACTGGCTCGGGGAAGCCTTAAGCCTTTGCAAGAAGTTATCTTTCAGGACGGGCCCAATGGCAGCCCTAAGAAGGCGAAGATCAATCAGATCCTAAAGTTTCAGGGCCTTGAGAGGGCGCCGGTCGAAAAGGCTGAGGCTGGTGACATCATTCTTATTACAGGCATTGACGAGCTCAATATTGGTACGACCGTCTGCTCACCCGAGCGAATGGAAGCCTTTGAAATGCTTACAGTGGATGAACCCACGCTCACGATGAACTTCATGGTGAACAGTTCACCGCTTGCCGGCCGCGAGGGGAAGTTCATAACGAGTCGCCAGATTCGAGAGCGCCTGGAGCGCGAGCTTAAGGCCAATGTGGCGCTTCGGGTGGTATTTGGAAGTGACACCGACAGTTTCTCTGTCTCGGGTCGAGGCGAGCTTCACCTGACGATCCTGCTTGAGAACATGCGTCGTGAAGGCTACGAGCTTGCGGTCTCAAGGCCTAAGGTGGTCTACCGTCAAGACGCCAATGGCGAGAGGCTCGAGCCCTTCGAGACCCTAACGGTGGATGTCGAACAAGAGCACCAGGGCCCGGTCATGGAGAACCTAGGCCTTCGAAAGGGCGATCTGCTTGACATGGTTCCCGATGAGAAGGGCCGTGTACGACTCGACTACCGAATTCCAGCGCGAGGCCTTATTGGATTTCAAGGCGAGTTTTTAACCACGACCCGCGGAACAGGTGTCATGAGCCATGTCTTTGACGACTACGGCCCCTATCGGGGTGAGCTTGCCGATCGACGCAACGGTGTACTTATTTCGCAGGATGACGGCGAGGCTGTGGCCTATGCGCTTTGGAAACTTCAGGAACGCGGCCGCATGTTTGTCTCGCCCGGTGAGAAGCTTTATGAGGGGATGATCATTGGAATTCACTCGCGTGAGAACGATCTTGTTGTCAATCCGGTGCGCGAAAAGAAACTCACCAACGTGCGAGCCTCCGGCAAGGACGAGCATATCGATCTTGTCACGCCCATCGAGCTTACTTTAGAGAAGGCTGTGGAGTTCATAGCCGATGATGAGCTTGTTGAAATCACGCCAACGAGCATTCGTTTACGCAAGCGCTATCTGGTTGAGCACGAGCGACGTCGTGCGGCTCGCGAGGCAGCCTAGAAGCGGGTAGAGCCTTGGGTTATCAGCCAAGCGGGCCTTTGAGACGAAAGCCTATGGGGGCTCAAGACCGGAGGCTTTATTCATGATGATGAGTCGGGCTGAAGCCATTCGTCCGTTTTATGTCATGGAGATCATGGCCAGGGCGCAGCGGCGACCAGCCGGTGTGCCAGAGGTGGTAAGCATGGTGGTCGGTGAGCCCGACTTCCCAACGCCCGAACCCATCGTGAGAGCCGCACATGAGGCCCTTAATGAAAACCGTATTCGTTATACCCATGCCCTAGGGCTTGATGCCCTTCGCCAGGCCATTGCCCAGGACTACCAAGACCGAGATCAAATCCATGTGCCTATGCATCGGGTCGGGGTCACCGCTGGGGCTTCGGCCGGTCTACTGCTAAGCCTTGCTGCGGTTCTTTCTGCGGGCGATGAGCTCTTGGTGACCGACCCAGGCTACCCCTGCAACCGGCAGTTTGCCCTTGCCGTTGGGGCGATTCCCAAGCCTTTGGTCACGCATGCAGAACACAACTATCAGCCACGGCTTGAGGCCATTCAGAAGGCCTGGGGGCCAAAGACGCGGGCGGTCCTTCTTGCCAGCCCGGCAAATCCAACGGGTGCTACTGTTGATCTTGAAAGCATTCAGGCCATTGCCCAATGGGTTCGGTCAAAGGGTGGCTGGCTAATTATGGATGAGATCTACCTGCGGCTAAGCCTCCAGGGTCCGCTTCGATCAGCCTTGAGCGTAAGCCATGACATCATCTCGGTGAATAGCTTTTCAAAGACCTATGCCATGACAGGCTGGCGGCTTGGTTGGGTGGTGATTCCCGAGGCGCTTGTTGGGGTTATGGAGCGTCTCGCCCAGAACCTTTTCATCTCCCCCCCTTTTCTTTCTCAGCAGGCGGCCATTGCCGCATTTAGTCCAGAGACGCGTCGAATCGCTGATGGCTATCGTGAACAGTTTCTTAGGCAGTCCAAGGTCTTATTGCCAGGCCTGCAGGCCCTTGGATTCCGACTGCCTGTTCAGCCCGTCGGAGGCTTTTACGGGTTTTTTGATGTCTCGGAGCTAACCGACGACAGCTTCCGATTCTGTGAAGAACTCTGTGACCATGCCGGGGTGCTTATGGCGCCCGGTCGCGACTTTACGGATGAAAAGGCCCAGACCATGGTGAGGGTCTCTTTTCCGAAGTCCGAGCCTGTTCTGCAGGAAGGCCTGCTTCGTATCCAGACATTCTTAGCCGCTGGCGCGTAGGCCTCAGGCGTATCTATCGTTTGGGCCGAAAGGCCTTGCAGACGTCTTCGTTGGTCTGAATGGCTGGGCCCCCAACCAGGTCTACCCCATAAGGAATGGCTGCAAAAATTCCTGGAACTTTGAGTTCACCGGTGGCTTTGTCGCGCAGGCCTTCAAGGGTTTCTTCAATGGCGCGCGGGCGGCCAGGCAGGTTCACGATAAGGCTGCGACCTCGAATAACAGCCGTCTGGCGCGACAAAATGGCGGTGGGGACAAAGGCAAGCGAAATCTGCCGCATCTGCTCGCCGAAGCCCGGCAGCTCTCGGTCTGCAACATCCAGGGTAGCCTCGGGGGTGATGTCGCGTGGTGCGGGACCGGTGCCACCCGTGGTGAGCACCAGGCAGCAACCCTGGTTATCGCAAAGCTCAATTAGTGTCTGGGCAATGAGGGCTCGCTCATCGGGAATGAGCCTTTCAATGGGCTGCCAGGGCGAGCCTATGGCCCTGCCCAGCCAGGCCTTTAACGACGGAAGACCCTCGTCCTCGTAGATACCTTGGCTTGCCCTGTCACTGATGGAGACAAGGCCGATGCGTGCTGTGGTGTTTTCAATGGGCATGGGCATGAAGTTTAGCAAGGCTGCCCTGCTACTATCACCGCTATGGCAAATCAACTCTTCCATTACCAATTAGCGGACCTTCACGAGCTTAGCCAGAAGGTTGTTCAGATGGCCACCGAGGCAGGTGCCACGCAGGCGTCCTCGGAGGTGTCCGAGAGCGCGGGGCTCTCGGTGACGGTGCGCATGGGCGACATCGACACCCTTGAGCAGACCCGAGACCGGGGAATGTCGGTGACGGTGTATATGGGTCAACGTAAAGGCCATGCCTCAAGCTCCGACCTCTCGGACGCAGCACTGAGAGACTCAGTGGGCAAGGCCTTGGACATCGCAAGGTTTACGGCAGAAGACGAATGCGCCGGGCTTCCAGACCCCGATAAGCTTGCGAAAGGGCCGCACCGCGACCTCAAACTTTTTCACCCCTGGGCCATTACTGCCCCAAAGGCCGTCAAGCTCGCGCTTGAGGCCGAGTCTGCCGCCCGGGCGGTCAGTCCAGTTATAAAAAACTCCGATGGCGCCTCGGTTTCGGCAAGCCACGGCCAGTTTTCCATGGCCAATAGCCATGGCTTTGTAGGGGGCTATGCCTACAGTCGTCATGGCATCTCGGTCTCACCCATTGCACAAAAAGGTGCTGTCATGCAGCGCGACGACTGGTATTCAAGCAGTCGCCGCTCCAGCGACCTTGCTGCCCCCAGGCTTATTGGCCAGTATGCTGCGCGTCGCGCCCTGGCTCGTCTTGGTGCAAAGCAGATTTCAACCCAGTCCGTCCCGGTGATCTTCGAGGCACCCCTTGCGGTCGGCCTTATAGGAAGTCTGGTTCATGCGCTTTCAGGCTCGGCCTTGTACCGCAAGGCAAGTTTTCTTGTCGATAGCCTTGGACGCCAGGTTCTTCCCAACGGGTTTAGCCTGCTTGAAGATCCGTTTCAGCTTGCAGGCAACGGCAGCTCACCCTTTGATGACGAGGGAGTTCAGGTGCAGGCGCGTAAGGTGGTTGACGCGGGTAAGGTGCAAGCCTATTTTCTCTCCAGTTACACAGCTCGCAAGCTTGGTATGAGCCCTACAGGCAATGCCGGGGGCTCCCACAACCTTCTTTTAAAAACCGAGACGCCTTCTCTGCTGGTTAAGGGGGGGCTCTCTGCTCTGGTTCGAAAGATGCACCGAGGTCTATTGGTTACTGAGGTGATGGGCCAGGGGGTCAATCCACTCACGGGCGATTACTCCCGCGGTGCCTTTGGCTATTGGGTCGAGAATGGTGAACTTCAGTACCCGGTGGAAGAAATCACTATTGCAGGTAACCTGCTTGAGATGTTCTCGGGTATTGAGGCCATGGGTGATGACCTCTATTGTCGAGGCGCCAAAACCTCGGGCTCCTTGCTTATTAATCGAATGATGATTGCGGGCTGCTAGGGTTTTTTCGGTCTGACCGCAGTACCCGTGAGGCCTTAAGAACAACCGCTGTCTGGCGAACCCTGCGCAGTACGTCGGCCAGATGCTGACGCGATCGCACCTCCAGTAAAAGTTTGAGCACGGCAAAGCCGCCCCCATGGGGTTCAATGGAAAGGTCGTTGATATTGGCTTCACTGGCCGATATGGCTGCGGCCACCTTGGCAAGCACGCCGGGGGAGTCTTTGGCCTCAATATGCAGTTGCGTCTGAAAGGTTCTATAAAGCGGGTCGCCCCAAATCACGTTTGCCCAGCGAAGAGGGTCTTTGGGCCTTTGCCTGCGTGAAAAGCCACAGCTTGTGCGATGAATTAAAAGCCCGGCGCCCCCGCGCATATGGCCGCAGGCGTTATCGCCTGCGATAGGAAAGCAGCAGCTTGCATACTGAACCGCAGTGCCCTCCGATCCATTCACACTGATGCCCGAGCTCTGGGGCTGCGTCAGGTGTTCCATTGAGACCATAAGAGCCTGTGCTGCACCCGGCAAAAGTCGGGCGCGTCGCTGAGCCAAGGAGGCGCCACCTTCCTCCACCTGGTCGGCCTCCACCAGGCCAAAGAGCCGTCTCGCCGCCACATTAGCAAGCAGATGGCCAAGACCAATCGACTCCAACAATTCTTCTTGGTCATTGGCAGGAATCTCGTGGAAAAAAGCGGACCAGTTCAGGCGTGGATCGTCCAGGCCCTGACCACCAATGTCTTTTAAGGCCGTATCAAGCAGTCGACGACCGAAGGCAATGGAGCGCTCGCGGGTGCTGGTTTTTAGATGATGTCGAATCTGGGCCCGAGCCCTTGCGGTTTTTACGAAGCCAAGCCAGCCGGGATGTGGCGTGGCTGAGGGCTGCGAGATGATACGAACCATATCGCCGTTGCGCAGTTCGGTATCCAGTGGCTTCACATCGTTATTAATAAGCACCCCCGTGCAACGGTTTCCGACATCGGAGTGCACCATGTAGGCAAAGTCGATGGGCGTTGAGCCTTTGGGCAGTTCGCGTATTTCGCCCTTGGGTGTGAAGACATAAATTACATCGGGGAAGAGGTCGATTTTGATATGGTCGAGAAACTCTTTGGGGTCGCGCGACTGCACGCTAAGAAGCGACTGCATCCACTCGTGGGCCTTACGCTGCAAAGGCGTGACTCCGTCGTCATGTTCCTTATAAAGCCAGTGGGCTGCAACGCCAGCCTCGGCAACATGATGCATGTCATGGGTACGAATCTGAAACTCCAAGGGTGTACCAAGATCGCTTAGAACAACGGTATGCAGGGACTGATACCCGTTGGACTTGGGCAGCGCAATGTAGTCTTTGAAACGGCCAGGGGCGGGCTTGAACAAGGCATGCATTGCCCCAAGTGCCAGATAGCATTCGGGGATGGTGCTCACATGAATACGAAAGCCGTAAAGGTCCAACACCTCTGCAAAGCTTAGGTGCTTTTCCTGCATCTTGCGATAAACTGAAAAGAGGCTTTTCTCCCGCCCACTGATCTCGGCCTGAAGCCCAAACTTTGGTAATTGCTCGCGCACAAGGTTCTCAAGGCGGCCCACCATTTCGCGGCGGTTGCCCTTGGCGGCGTTTAAGGCTTTACGCAGAACACGAGAACGAATGGGGTAGAGGCTTTCGAAGCAGAGGTCTTCAAACTCACGAAAAATTTCATTAAGGCCGAGCCGATGAGCAATGGGTGCATAGATATCGAGTGTTTCTTGGGCGATACGACGGCGCTTAACTGGGGATGTGGCCTCGAGTGTGCGCATGTTGTGAAGGCGGTCTGCAAGCTTAATCAGAATGACTCGCACGTCGTCGGCCATCGAGAGCAGCATTTTGCGGAAGTTCTCGGCCTGCGCCTCCTCCCGGTTCTTAAAACTTAACTGATCAAGCTTTGTAAGCCCGTCCACCAGCATGGACACTGGGGAGCCGAATTTCTCTTGAATATCACTTGAGGCAATGCCGCAGTCTTCAACCGTGTCATGCAGCAGTGCAGCCATGAGGGCGTCAACGTCCAGCCGCCAGCCGCAGCAGATCTCGGCCACCGCAAGAGGGTGCGAAATGTAAGGGTCACCCGACTGGCGCGACTGTCCAAGGTGGGCCGCATCGCTAAACCGAAACGATTCGACCAGCCTAGCCTTTTCTAGATCGTTTAAATAAGATGCTTTTTCAAGCAGAGGTCCAACAGAGATAACCTGCACGCTCTGTTCGGAAGGGGTAAGGCTTTTAGCCATAGCCGCCTCATGGACCTAGAGTGTGTTGAAGGGCATGGCGCCTTACATGGGCACCTTGCGCAGCATCTCGCGACCAATGTGTCCGGCCGCAATTTCTCTTAGCGCGATAACTGTAGGCTTGTCGCGGGCATCGACCTTTGGCGTGGCGCCTTGCGCCAACTGGCGCGCCCGATAGGTTGCAGCAAGGGTGAGCTCAAAACGATTTTCAATCCGATCGAGGCAGTCTTCAACGGTGATTCGAGCCATGTTAAGCACCTTTATGCAGGGGTGGAAACAACTTGGGATACGAGCTGACTTAGGTCCCGCAGGGCGGTCGCAAACTCTTGATTCATAATAACATAATCGAATTCGTCCGCATGCGTCAGCTCTTCTTTCGCCGCCCTTAGGCGTTCTTCAATGACCTCGACGCTGTCCTTGCCGCGATCAATCAGCCGCTGGCGCAGGGCCTCCACGGTTGGGGGACGAATAAAAATCGAGACCACCTGCTCTCTTGGGAACTGAGCTCTGATCTGCTGGGCGCCCTGCCAGTCAATCTCTAAGAGCACAAATCCGCCTCGGGCGAGCTGCTCTTCAATCCATTGCTGTGAGGTGCCGTAATAGTTTCCATGCACAAACGCCCACTCAAGAAACGCGCCGTCCTCAATACGTTTAGCAAAAACGTCTTTCTCGCAAAAAAAATAGTCCTTGCCGTGCTCTTCGCCAGGACGGGGAGGGCGGGTTGTGGTGGAGACAGAAAGTTGCAGGCGCGCGCCATGGGTCTTTAGCAAGGCGCTAATAAGGCTTGTCTTACCAGCCCCAGACGGCGCTGAAATGACAATGAGTCGCCCTTTGGAAATGGCCTTTTGCGTCATTGAATGTTCTGAACCTGTTCCTTAATTTGCTCGATGAGCAGCTTCATCTCAAGGCTGATCTCGGTGAGCTCAATTTGAATGGATTTTGCTCCAAGCGTATTGGCCTCGCGGTGCAGTTCTTGGCAGAGGAAATCGAAACGTTTTCCTTTGGGCTCGGTGCCTTGCGACTTTAAGAGAAGCTGAAGTTTTTCAAGGTGCGCCTGGAGGCGGTCGAGTTCCTCGGCGATATCGGCTCGGCCGGCAGCAAGGTGAGCCTCCTGCCGTATTCTCTCCTCAATAACGCCATAACCGCTTTCTGAAACGCTTGGCTGATCGACCATGCCCTGGAAGGCCTCTTGAACACGTTGCCGAATCTTTTCGCGCTGCTGAGCCAGGGCCTGGGGTAGGGTCTGCCTTGCAGATGCGACCAACAACTCAAGTTGCC
The DNA here is from genome assembly GCA_945901825.1 of Bordetella parapertussis. Taxonomy (GTDB): domain Bacteria; phylum Pseudomonadota; class Gammaproteobacteria; order Burkholderiales; family Burkholderiaceae_A; genus Hahnella. The sequence continues at coordinate 1,425 of CAMDMC010000005.1, read as the reverse complement.
TGCCCCGCTGCTCAATAACTTGGGCAAGCTGGAGGCCTTCTTGACTTCGACTACTCACAAAGGCCTCTAGTGCGAGGTTAAAGCAGTCACGTACCTCGGTCTCAAGCGACTCCGGGTCCGCCCCGTCGCGGGTGCTTACACCTGGAAGATTCAAGACTTCGGCAAGAGACATCGGCCGCCATTGGCCGGGGTAGTCTTCTTCAAGGGCCCTTGAAAGCGCCATGAGTGCCTGCAGTCGTTCTTTATCAAGAAGGCTTGTCTCGGGCTGATTGTTTGGGGCTCGCAGCAGGCTAATTCGCAGCTCGCATTTGCCCCGAGGCGACTGGCTTGCAAGCCGCTCCCGGAAAAATGGCTCGAGCCCGCGCAGCTCGTCGGGGATGCGAAGGCTAAGCTCGAAAAAACGGTTATTCACCGATCGAATCTCGGCGCTAAGAATGCCGTGTGGCGTTTCGCAGCGGGCAATACCGTAGCCGGTCATACTTAAAATAAACATAACTCGGTATTCTACGTTTCTATCCCCTCGGGCTCGTTGACTTAGGCTGGCTTGGGCCCCTTTTTTTGACGAGAGAGTATTTATGAGCGATTCCAAGCCCCGCCACGACGGACGCCAACCCCATCAACTCCGTCCTGTGCGACTTCAGAGACGCTTCACCCGATACGCCGAGGGCTCGGTGCTTGTCTGCTTTGGTCATACCCAGGTAATTTGTAACGCAAGCATCGAGAACAAGGTGCCAGGCTTTTTAAGGGGCTCAGGCAAGGGCTGGGTGACCTCGGAGTACGGAATGCTCCCAAGGTCCACCCACACACGCTCGGACCGCGAGGCAGCAAAAGGCAAGCAGTCTGGTCGAACCATGGAGATTCAACGTCTTATTGGGCGGTGTCTGCGGGCGGCTGTAGACCTCTCCTTGTTAGGCGAGCGAACCATCACCGTGGACTGCGATGTCATCCAGGCCGACGGTGGCACCCGTACGGCAAGCGTCACCGGTGCAAGCCTTGCGGTCTTCGATGCAATAACCCGCGCTGCGGCCTCCAGTGACCTTTCAGAACCCGACCGGGCCGGCCTTCACAAGGCATTTAAGGAGTCGGTTGCGGCGATCTCCGTCGGGCTCCACGAGGGCAGAGCGCTGCTTGATCTGAACTACGAGGAAGACTCGGGCTGCGAGGCGGATATGAACCTTGCCATGCTTGCAAGCGGCGGTTTTGTGGAACTGCAGGCCACCGCGGAGGGGCGGGCCTTTCATCGCAATGAGCTTGACCAGTGTATAGGCCTTGCCCGTGACGGCATGTTGCAGCTTCTGGCGCTTCAGGCTCAGCTTATGGCCGACTCTGACCGGCTTGAGGTTAGCCTGCCCTAGGCGAGCATTCGTGCGTAGGTTGAATAAAGAACAGGGCCTCTGATGCAGGTGGTTTTGGCAAGTTCAAACC
>CAMDMC010000004.1 GCA_945901825.1 Bordetella parapertussis | reverse complement strand
GCTGGTTTTCGTTGATGAGGAATCGGGCTTAAACGTTTCATCGGCGCCGGGTTCAGAGGACCCAGGCAAGCCTTGCCGCATGGCGTCAAACTCATCGAGCTTCTCACGCATAAAGCTCAGGGGCTCTATAGGTTGAATTAGGTAAAGGTCCATCTTAAGTTCATCCGCCAGCCGATCGGCAATCTTCTGGGCGACCTCGATTGCCTGACGAGAATTGATAATACTTTTCTCGAACTGCGCACCCAGCTCGGCCATTTCACCAGCGTACGGCTGGGGTACGTATCCAATCGTGTGCCCATTGAGCGACTTCACCACTTGATAGCAAATGGATTCTTTCGCGGTTTCCTCGAGTTTCTGGGGTGGGTCTTCGCCAGCTGCGGCTGCAATCATGGATTCCTCTTGAAACACCGCCTCCATTTGCGCTGCCTCAATAAAGATCTTGTCAAGAACAAGTTTGCACCGCATAGCAGCTCGAACCCGAACAGCCCTTTTTTCACGGCTATCGCCGTGTAAGTCACGAGCGTATTCGAACTCTGACTTTGCTTTTGCAAGTTGCTTTTCCGATTGGTCAAAGAACATTGAAAACATGGCGTTTTACAGACTCCGACAGGCCTGAGGGCCTGTTATCAATACTTGGATATTGTTTCCAAAATACGCTCAGGGATGAAGTTCTCAACCATGTGGTAGCGGGCTTCAGGGGCGACTTGTGAGACTGCTGCCTTTAGTGACATGACATTGCCAATCCAATGCACAGAATTCGGATCAATCTTATGTGCATTTATGTCGTCCGCCAGCGACTTTAGGTATGCCGACGATGTAATTAAGAACCACCACGGGTTATCGGATTTCGGCAAAGTTACAAGGTCTTGGTTCTCTCTTGAAAAAACTGGAAGACGTGTGACCCGTAACCCCCCGGCCACTAACCGTTGAGCAAAATCGCCCCGATCACCGCGTGCCTCAAGCAAGGCTACCATCGTGCCGGGTTTAAGCTTTTCAATAAGGCTATCTGCGAGCTTATCGATATGCCCCGATACGGATGGTTTTAAGATGTCTTCCACTTTAAGCCTAACAATACCTGACTCAAACAACGAGTAAACAAACTCGAGCGCTGTGTCATCTCCGACTGCAGCGTATTTGAGCCGGGTTTTACGTTTTTGGAGGCTTGAAACAAGAGGCTCTATTTTTGCATAAGCCCTTGCTGCTTGAGGACTGGTGGCAACAAGAATAAGCGGTCGGGCATCTGTAAGGTCGTCCCAGTCCTCTAACTCGCGCACCATGGCTTTTTGAACTGGCGAAGGCGATACCCTCAATAACTGTTTTGGAGACAAAAAGACCTCAACCCAGAACTTCTTTCCGAGATTGGCAAGGGAATCTGCTAGGGGATCAACTTCATCGTCCCAGCTTGGAGAGGTAACAACTAAATTAGCTAGCGTAACCACCAAAAGAATCCTTATAAGTGAGACTCTTGAGTATATATCAGGACGAGTATGTTGCAGACGTCCGAATAGCCCTTAGCCGAATCTCTCCAATTGCCCCTGGATTTCGATTGGAAAGTGTTACTGAACCACCCCAGAGCTCAACTAGGTTTTTTGAAAGGAGCAGGCCAAGGCCGAGTCCATCTTGCTTATTGGAGCCTAGAACATCTCCGACGTTACTTAGTATGTCGTCTGGGTACCCGGGGCCGTTGTCCTCAATTCGAATCAAAACTGTTCGCTGGTCTCGCATGTCTTGCTCTTCCGTAACAACCAAAGACACCCTTGGCGGTTTAGAGGTCTGTCCCTGAAGCGCCTGCATGGAGTTCAACAAAAAGTTCATTAGTATTCGAAAGAGCATAACCTCATCAGCCTCAACCTGAGGTGTGGAGCGGATCTGATTTTGCACGGTAAGTTCTATGGCCTGGGTCTTTGCCTCATGACGAGCAATGGGCTCTATTGACTCAACAAGACTTTGTACGCAAACCGGTGTAGTAAGGGTTTCCCCCTGCAAAATGAGCCGCCGAAGCCCCTGAAGCATGGCATCGATGTTGTCTGAAATGGTTTCAAGCTGTTGGAGATCTTTCCGAAGGTTTCCGTGTGGGCTTGACGATGGGCTTTCTTGGTTTTCGCGCTTGGACTTGCCCTGGTAGCTGAGATTCGCCTTTGCGTTCTCGAGATTAAGCTTAAAAGCCTGTAATAGGTTACTAAGGTCATGGACGAGTAAGGCAGAAAAAGAGGAGAGCATTGAGATACCCGAGATGCGGGAGTTAAGCATAAGCAGTCGGTTACGTTCCGACAAGAGGCGCTTAATATCAAGGTTCTCTTTGAGTGCGAGCTCTTCTCGGTCTTTCGATAAAGCCTGTTCAAGGCGGGACTTCTCAAGCGCATAGCCCCAGTAACCCAGGCACAAAAACAATGTACCGACTACAAAGCTCACTGTAAGAACATTGGCTGAAAACCCGAAACTAAAAACATCAAGCCGCCCTGGCTCCCCTGAAATAAAAAAATCGGTGAGCCTAAATAAGGGCGATAAGCCATAGAGAAGCATGGCTATAAGAAGTAGGTTGATGCCCTGGCTTGGTATTTTTTTCTGAAGCTCAAGAAGCAGTTTAATTAAGAGGCCGCAGGCTGCGGGAAACAAAAGACTCACGGCAACGAAGCCCCAGGGTTGACTTAGGCCAAGCACGTAAAGGCTATTTATAAAAGCAAGCCAGATAACCACCCAAGCTCCATAGAACAATTTAGAGAAAGCTGGGCGACCTAATTCAAGGCGAAAGACTTCAATAATAAGTGGCAAGGCAATACCCGAGAGCATCCAGTTAATGCTGTACGCAAGATAAGACGAGAGCCATGGTCTTAAAGAGGTGAGAATAATGCCAAGGTAGAGCAGCGAGATGGCTACGAACCAAAGCCTTGATGTCTGCGTATGACGCTTATGAAAAACAAGGTAGGTTCCAAGTGGTAAGACAAGCTGAATACAGACAACAAGAACAATAAGAAGGGTAAGACTTGGGCTGAGGTTAACTTGGGCCATTAAAGGGGCTTAGAAGACGAAGAAATGCAAGTAACCCCAAAAGACAAAGAATAAACAAAAGCCCCCAACGACTTATAAGAAAAAGGACCAGTTGGCCAATGACGCGTCTCATTCGAGCACACTAACCGCGCAGAAATCGAGGTACGAAGTGCTCTTTCTTATCCTCAGGCTGCGTTAGAAGCAATTCTAGCCTTGGAATGAGTCGATGCAGTTCGGCAGCTGACTCAAGGGGCCGAATAAGCCCGCCCTCAAGCCAGGCCAGTTGTTGTACGGGTATACCCGTAAGCCTGGCAACTTCTGCCAAGCCGCAGCGGCTTCGTCCGCGAAACTCACGAAGCTGTTCAGATAGTTTCAGCCAGTCGACGGGCTTGGCTGCGTTACTTTGGTGCTTTCCTATGGACATGCTGGGAGCATAAGTAAAGCCAGGGCCTACCAATACGTACCTTAGTTCACTTTCGCCGTGTTTTTCGATTCATTCCGAAGGAGGTAGCGCTGATGCATAGCGGCAAGCTGAGCAAGGCTACGGGCACCTAGCTTCTTCATAACGTTACCCCGATGCATCTTGACGGTTCTCTCGCTGATGGAGAGGCTGCGTGCAATCTCGCGTCCCCGTTGGCCTTTAAGCACTAGCAAAAGTACATCGTTCTCTCGCCGTGTGAGAGTACTAAACATCCGTATATCCGCATGTCTTTCGCCTGGCGTGTTGCCCGCGCTAATTTCCAGGTGCTTGAAACACCGTTCGACCGTTTCAAGCAATTGTGTCCGTCCAACTGGCTTTAGCAGAAAGTCGAAGGCACCGGCCTTCATCGCATCAATGGCCTCACTTACTTTCGATTCACCCGATAAAAAAATACCTGCAAGATGGGGTGTGCGTTTCTTAAGTTGTCGAAAGACGTCAAGCCCAGAGTTTCGCTCGTTAAGGCGCATGTCAAAAATGGCGAGCACCGGCCCATGGGCGGGGTTTAAAAGGTCATTGGAGGCCGCCAAAACATCGGTGACCGACGCGAAGTCGACAACGCGGTAACCGGCAAAGCGAAGCATGGTTGCGATGCCCTCTCGCACCAGATGATTGTCTTCAAGGTAAATAATAGTGTGGGCTTGCCCGAAAGCCAGTCCAGATGAATCGTCTACCCCTACGAGCGTCTTACCGTCCATAGGGGGAAGTTTATTACACCGGCATCACTTCGATACAGGAGCCGGCGATTCCGAGCTTCCAACAGCTTGTGGCTTGTCTGCCAGCCCTAGAGTTTTCACCATAGGAACAAGTGCCTGCGCAAACTGATGACAGGCGTTAGCCCAGGTAAAAATCTGGGCATGTTCAAGAGCCTTTTTCCTTGGAATGTCAAGGCAGTCAAGGCAGGCCTGGCGCAGGTCCTCATTAAGTGCGCCTGCTCCCGAGTCAGAGACCACGTCAATGGGGCCGGGTACCGGAAAGGCTGCGACAGGCAGGCCACAGGCCATGGCTTCAACCATAACAAGCCCAAAGGTGTCTGTAAGACTTGGGAACACAAACACATCGGCCTGGCTGTACACGTCGGCTAGCTCGGACTGCGGCAAAACCCCAATCCATCGAATCGTGGGGTAGCGGGCTTTTAGGTCCTTTTCCATAGGCCCCTCACCAGCGACCCATTTCTGGCCTGGAAGGTCGAGATCTAGGAATGCCTGAATATTTTTTTCTACGGCCAGCCTACCCACATAAACAAAAACGGGGTTTTCCTTTCGGGGCATAGCTGTCTGCTCATGGCGCGGATAAAAAATGGAATGATCCACCCCGCGAGACCAGTGCACAACATTTTTGAACCGCCAGTGTCGTAGATCGTGAATGATGGCCTGGGTCGGAGCAAGCACAGCCGACGACGCGCTGTGAAACTTCCGGAATAAGGCATAAAGCCAGCTTACCGGAATACCCGTTCGTGCATTGACGTATTCCGGAAACCGCGTGTGAAAGGCGGTTGTAAACTGCCACCGGTTTCGAATGGCTGCCTTGCGTGCTGCCCAACCCAACGGACCCTCGGTGGCGATATGAAGGGCATCGGGCGCCAGGGCTCGAATACGCTTTTCAACGGTTCGACTTGTCGTTAAAGCAAGCTGTATCTCTGGGTAGCTCGGGCAGGGTGTTGAACGGAACTGGTCGGGGGTAATCAGTTCCACCATAAGGCCCATGGCCTCAAGGCCAGCCTTGGTATTGCCCAGAGTGCGAACAACACCGTTGACCTGGGGATGCCAGGCATCTGTGACGATCACAAGCTTCTTAAACGGTACTGGGCTGGGCATAGGCTTTCGCTTCTTTCTTGGACTTCAGTTCTTTCTCGAAACGGCGGTGCGGCCAGTAGACGAGCTTGAGTTCGCCCTCGTGGGTTTCAACCAAGGCTGACAAACTCTCAACCCAGTCGCCGTCATTGCAATACAAGGTGCCGTCAATTTCGCGAATTTCCGGGCGATGAATATGGCCGCAGACAACCCCGTCATAGCCCCGTCGTCGTGCTTCGGTAGTGAGAGCCTCTTCAAATGCGGTAATGAACGAAACTGCATTCTTGACACGGTGCTTTAGATACTGGGACAACGACCAGTAGGACATCCCCATCTTGTGGCGCAGGTAGTTGAAATGGTCGTTAACCTTAAGTGCCATTGTGTAAGCGGTGTCACCAAGGTAGGCAAGCCACTTCGCATACTGAATAACACCGTCAAAGAGGTCGCCATGGGTTACCCAGAGGCGCCTGCCGTCGCGAAGCTCGTGCACGGCCTCATTCTCGATAAGTATTTCACCGAATCGAAGGCCTAGGAACTCGCGAAGGACCTCGTCATGGTTCCCAACAATGTAGGTTACCTTGGTGCCTTTTCGGGCCTTGCGCAAAACCTTTTGAACGACATCGTTGTGAGACTGCTTCCAGTACCAACCGCGCTTAAGCTGCCAGCCATCAACAATGTCGCCAACCAAGTACAACTGGTCTGACTCGTTGACTCGCAGAAAATCAAGTAGAAAATCGGCCTTACAACCCGACGTTCCAAGATGGATATCGGAGATCCAGATGGCCCGATAGTGACGCACCTCGGCTTCGGGGATTTCAGCAAGCGTTTCGTCGGGAATGTCTTTGGGATCCACGGATACAAAGGATGACCGTGGAGGGTGACGACAAGGTGTCATTCATATGAAGAATTTGTGAATGGTCTCAATCGGGTGCGCCAGAAGGCTAAACTGAGTTCTTCCAAGGGAAAGGAAAGTTGCCTATGTTCAGGGGAATCTATCATCTTGCACGCCGCCGACTGGTCTCCGCGTTGGTCTATTCCATTGAAGGGTTTGGGGCGGCCTGGAACTCTGAAGAGGCAGTAAAGGTTGAGTTTGCCCTTCTACCCTTGTTTACCGTTTTAGCTCTTTACCTTCGCGAAGATGGGCTCTCACGAGCGCTTTTAATTAGTGTTCTTATTCTGGTGGTTGTTGTGGAACTCTTAAATACGGCCATTGAAAAAACCATCGATCGCATCTCGACCGAGAACAACCCCCTCTCCAAGAAAGTAAAAGATATGGGCAGTGCCGCTGTTCTTGGCGCCATCATTAACGCGGTTGTTGTCTGGGGCTTTGTCCTGGCCTAAAGGCTACGAAGGCAGGCCCTGTAAGCCGCGTTTGTCACGTTATACTCAGGCCTATGCATGAAAGGTCGAGCATTCCCATTTTTTCTTTTGCTGACGTTCATTGCATGGAAAATGAGGCACATGAGTTCTACGCAGCCTTATTAAACTCCCAAGCAAGAATTTCATCGAAGTATTTCTATTCAAGCCTGGGCTCAAGGCTATTTGATGCCATTACGCTGCTTCATGAATACTACCCCTGCCGAACCGAGCAGCTTATTTTTGAGCAGAACGAAGAAAGCCTAAGGGCCCACCTACCCGAAGACGCTCTTTTTATTGATCTTGGCGCAGGCGATTGTGCGAAGGCGTCGCCTTTGTTGTCGTGGTTTAAGACGCAGGCGTATTTAGCCATTGATATTTCAGTCGACCACTTAGCGCGTGCACTTCGCGTGGTGAGTCAAGACAATCCAGGCGTACAGGTGGCGGGTTTGGGCTGCGACTTCTCAAGGCAGCTGCAACTTCCTGTTGAGGTGCACCAGTGGCTTATTGCCAGCCATGCAAATCGTTTACCTCGCATTGCCTTTTATCCGGGCTCAAGCATTGGTAACTTTTCGGCCAACGAGGCGCTTGAGCTATTAAAACAGGTGCATGCAATTTGCAGAGAAGGCGGCGAGGGGAGTGGGCTGCTTATTGGCGTAGACCGGGTGAAGGACCCTTCTGTTCTTGAGCCCGCCTATGACGATGCGCTTGGTCTGACAGCCGCCTTTAACCGCTCCATGCTTTTGCACGTTAACGAACGGTTTGCAACGAATTTTTCGCCCCAGAGCTGGGCGCATCAAGCCTTCTTTAATGCCTCGCAATCGCGTATCGAGATGCACCTGCAGTCAGCAGTTGAGCAGCTCGTGCGCTGGCCTGAGGGAGAGAGGTTATTTCAGCCAGGCCAGACCATTCATACCGAAAACTCCTACAAGTGGGATCCGGATAGCTTCATCAGAATTCTCGCCGATGCGGGATTTCACCAGACACAGCATTTCACCGACCCCAAAGGCTGGTTTAGCCTTTTCTGGGCAAGGGCCTAGCCCAGACTTTTTGCTGATCGAAATCCCGAAAAAATATCGTTGCGTTCAGGGGTAAAGAAGTTTCGGAACTTTCGATGCCGAAGAAGCAGCGGAGTTACCTGGCTGTGGCCTTTCAGAACGGGCCGGCCGTCAAACCATGGATAGGAGTAGTCGCGGTAAGGGTGGCACTTAAAGTCCGCTATGGCGCAAAGCGGTAGAAACGGGCTTGATGTCCACTCCCAGACGTCACCAAACTGCAAACCCGCCTGAAACGCTGCCCACTCCCATTCTGCTTCGCTGGGGAGTCGGCGATTCTTCCAGCGGCACCAGGCCTCGGCCTCGAAAAAGGTAATGTGGCAGGCAACCGCAGTAAGAGTTAAGGGCTCAACGTGTCCGAAGCGTTGGTGGAACCAAGTTCCATTCTGGTAGTGAAGGTAGCGAGGTGCCGCCTTTTCTTCAGTATTTTGGTTTGCCTGGGTGTTCAACCACGACCACCCATCAAGGGTCCAGAGCTCTTTGCGCTTGTAGCCGTCGTCTTCAATAAAGGCCAGAAAGTCTTCCCAGGAAACAGGTTTTGAGTCCACTTCAAAAGGTTGGAGCTGCACAGCCTGGTTAGGACATTCGTTGTCAAAGGCAAAGCCCTCACCTTTGAAGCCAAGCTTCCAAGACTCAGACCGGGTTAGGCGAACTTGCGTTGGAGCAGGCGGGCTAGGGTTAAACCCAGTGCCGGGTGACATGCAGGCGCGTTTGTAAGCAGAGTCTTCACCCCAAACAAGCTCCCGCCAGCCCTCACCCAGTGGAATTCCAAGGCTTTGGGCCATATAAACGGAGGCTTCGGAATGCATGCCTTCGTGCAAAACCGAGAGCCTAAAAAAGTAGAGTGGATCCGTGTAATTCTCTACTTCTTCAAGACAGGCAAGGGTTTCTTCCATGCTCTCCTCAAGGTCACCAAGGGTCTCTTCAATGGTGGGCAGTGCGATGGTCCAACGGGCTGAATGATGAATATCGCTGGAGTTGTAAAGGTCGTCCGCATTGCGACCTTTAGAGGCCTGCCGGGCGGGCATGCGCCTGGCCTCGGGGTCCGCCCGAAGGCCTTGAGCGTACTGGGGGTTACGAGCAATCCACCAGTCATAAAACCAACCGATGTGGCCAAGCTCCCAACGAGGGGGGTTAAGCTGCGGCTGGCAAGGAATAAACAGGTCATCTCCTAGCGTGTCCCAATAAGTCTGGGCAGCGGTAAGTGTTCGATGACGCGTGGCTTGCATGGCAGAATGAAGCTCGTCTTTAGAAGGATTGCGTGCCTTCCACTCAAGGGCGTCGAGTTGCATAACCAAGATGATAAGACCAAAGATGCGAGAAGCGGTTGTCATAGTCACCCCCGCCTTGAAAGAGGCCAATAACGGTAACTGGCGCACGGCAGAGCGTTGGGCGGGTTTTCTCTCCTCGCGGTACGACGTTCATCTTGCGGCGTCGTGGTCGTGCTCACAAAAGGCGGTTGACAACCCCAGGCTACTCATTGCTTTGCATGCAAGGCGATCGGCCGAGAGCATTGAGGCCTGGTCAAGCACTTTCCCGTCAAGGCCTGTTGTGACCGTGCTGACTGGCACAGACCTTTACCCTGACATTCGACAAGACCCTGTGTCCCTGGAGTCTCTTCGGTTATCGACCGCACTTTTGGTTCTTCAGAATAAGGGCATTGAGGCCTTGCCTGCTCAATTTCAATCAAAGGCAGCTGTTATCTATCAGTCATGCTCGGCCTGGAAGCCGCGGGCTGTGAAGCCCGCTCCGTTCACGCTGCGCATGGTGGGGCATCTTCGGTCTGAGAAGTCACCTGAGACCTTCATGCAGCTTGCCCAGCGCTTTGATGAGGCACAAGGCATCCGACTTGAGCTTTTAGGAGGTGTCATTGACCCCGAACTCGGAGAGCGTGCAAGCCGCCTCGCGGCGCAGTCAAAGGTCTTTTTCTGGCAGGGCGCCCTTAGTTACAGAGCCACGCGAAGCCGCACTCGCGATGCCCATCTCCTTGTTCATCCAAGTCGGCTAGAGGGTGGGGCGCATGCCATTCTTGAGGCGGCGATGTCGGGTACGCCAGTGCTTGCCTCAAAAGTGCCAGGCAACGTTGGCATGCTTGGTGAGGACTACCTAGGCTACTTTGAGTATGGAAATGTGCAGCAGCTTGAAGACCTGGTTTATGAATGCCAAGAAAGCCATGCAACCGGCGAGGGTCTGTATGGCCTACTGCTTGAACAAATGCATACTCGACGCGCACTTTTTAGACCTTCTTACGAAAGAAAAGTACTTCTTCAATTTGTGAAGCATTTGTTGCCTTCGTAGTTTCCCCTAGTGCAGTCTTGTGCAGAATCTGGAACTATTTCGTGAGCCAGTCGTCCAAAACATTATTAGAAGGGAGGATCGACCATAGTTCTTGTTACGTCCGAGTTTACAAATGAGATTTTGTCGAGGCAGTCGACCTTGCGACCGCTTTCCTCCCAAAGCGTTCAGGTACGAACCGCTGTTCAAGAAGCTATTCAAGAGGCTTCCGAAGCAATGCTTGAAACAACCCGCCTCCAGTGGGCGCAGCCCCTACATAAAACCACCGAACGCTCAGTCGAAGAACGTCTGCTTGACGCAGCCTAGAGCCAGAAGGCTTTTACCAGGCAAGCCCCTCAGTGGTCTCTGGTGTCCAGGCTACATTTCTATAACCAAGCCCAGGCCGTAATTATTCAGCCAACGAAGTACCCTTCGCTCGTTAACTTGCCGTATTCCTTTTCGTGCCTGGTTTTTCTACACGTCACAGAAATGTCATCTTTCTAGGTCATTCTGAGCCTAGGCAGCCGCCTTAACCTGACCAAGGGGAACCCGCTCGGTGACGATGTCAAACTCAATAGCAGTTGATGCAGTGCTTGGAGAGGCCCAGAACGACAAGAAGCTTAGACTCTCCGACCGCTTATTTGCAGCCTTGTTTAATCACCTGGTCTACCCTCAAATTTGGGAAGATCCCGAGGTTGATCTCAAAGCCCTTGAGTTAAAAGATGGGGAGCATGTTGTTGCCATCGCCTCGGGTGGCTGCAACCTCTTAAACATGCTTACTGCTGCCGATGTTCGCATTTCGGCGCTTGACCTTAGCAAGGCGCATATCGCGCTTAACCGGCTAAAGCATGCCTCCATACGGGGGTTTGACAGGCACGAGGATTTCTTTGATTTTTTTGGGCATGCGAATCGGCCAGAAAATACCGCAAGGTATTTTGAGCGTATTGCTCCGCACCTCGATGCCGCAAGCCGTGGCTACTGGGAAAAGCGTGCCCCACTGAAGCGTCGCATCGAGGCTTTCAATACAAACTTTTATACGAAGGGCGTTCTGGGCCGCTTTATTGGCGTAAGCCATTTTCTTGCGCGTCTTTTGGGTGTTGACCCCAGAGAGATCTTTCGCGCTGAGAACAAAGAACAGCAGGCGGAGATTTTTGATTCAAGCATGGGCAGGCTGCTTAAAAAGCCAATAGTAAGAAAGGCGCTTCAGAGCCCGCTGGCGCTTTATGGCCTTGGTATTCCCGCAGCTCAGTTCCAAAAGTTGCAAGGCGATGCGCCCACTATGGCGCATGTCCTGCACGATCGTCTGCGGCGTCTTGCCTGCGATTTTGATCTCTCAAGCAATTACTTCGCCTGGCAGGCTTTTGGCCGGTGTTATGACACCGCGCAGTCGGTCGCCATTCCCAGGTACCTGCAACAGCAACATTATCAACATCTTCGTGACCGTGTTGATAACGTGGCCATCTACAGAAAAATTGCAACAAGCTTTCTAAAAGAGCAGTCGGTTGCATCGGTTGATGCTTACGTCTTGCTTGATGCTCAAGACTGGATGGATGATCAGCAGCTCAACGCACTCTGGGCTGAAATTAACCGAACAGCCACACCAACAGCCCGCGTCATTTTTCGTACAGCAGGCGAGGAGAATATTCTTCTTAATCGTTTGAGTACCGAGAATCTCGCAGGCTGGGCGTACAGGCAGGAAATCTCTCAGGCATTGCATCTTGAAGACCGCTCGGCCATTTACGGAGGCTTTCATCTGATGGTGCGAAACGTCTAATTTGAATAGCCTTGATAGTCATGGTCGTCGCATGGACGACGTCTACAGGTGGACGCGCTACGTTTACGACATTTCCCGTCCGTTTTTTCTTCTTGGCCGCGACCGCCTGGTCGATGAATTGAACCCGGTTCACGGGGCGACCGTCCTTGAAATGGGCTGTGGCACGGGGCGTAACCTTATTCGTCTTGCCCGCAGGCGCCCTGATCTTCATCTTATTGGTGTGGATGCCTCGATGGCCATGCTGGAGATTGCGCAGCAGAAAGTAAACCGTCAGGGGCTAAGTCAGCAAATAGAGCTTGCCCATGGCTATGCCGAGTCCTACAAGCCACAACTACCCGTGGCTGCAGTTCTTTTCCCTTACTCACTCTCGATGATGCCAAGCCCTGTCGACGCTCTGCGTAATGCGACTTCAATGCTTGAGCCCGACGGTGCCATTCATGTTGTTGATTTCGGTGACCTTCAGTCATGGGTTAAACCCCTGCAAGGTTGGGTTCTGAAATTTTTGAATCGGTTTGAGGTCTACCCTCAGCCTGAGGTCATCGATAGCCTTAGGCACACGGGATACCTTCTTCGCCAGTGGCATTGGGGCCGGTATTGCTACAGCGCGCAGCTTGTATCTGCCCGACAGTCACCTAGTGGGACTGAATAAGCGCCGCGAGGTCGTGGTTTTTCCTGTTGTTCCTGTACCAGACCATAACAAGCAGCATGGCCAGTGCAACAAAGGCGCCAAACATTACGATCACGACATTAATGGGTACATTGAGGTGTAGAAGACCCGCATAAATGGCAAGCATGAGAAGTACGTTTAGGTTCTCATTGAAATTCTGCACGGCAATAGACCGGCCTGCAGACAAGGTTACGTGACCTCGGTGTTGAAGCAGGGCGTTCATGGGTACAACAAAAAACCCCGCAAGCATTCCAATAAACGCCAACAGTGCAATGGCCACGTAGGTGTCGAACACGAAGATCATGCCAGGCACGAAGATACCCATTAAGGCGCCAAGAACAAGAACACGGCAAGAGTCTTGAAGCCGAATGCTTTTTGCAGCGGAAATGGCTCCAACAGCAATGCCAATGGCTACGACACCTTGAAGTATCGCAGCCTGATCCAGGGTCATTCCTAGCTGATGCTCTGCCCAGCGAAGCACGATGAATTGCAAGGTGGCACCTGCCCCCCAGAAGAGGGTCGTGACGGCCAGTGAGATCTGCCCAAGCTTATCCGTCCAAAGCCTTTTGTTGGCCAACCAGAACATTCGGGTCATCACAACCGGATGAAACCCTCGTTGTCTGTATTGTGCACCTGTACTGGGAATGCGCAGGTTCAGAAGTGCAGCAATGCCATAGAGACCAGCAACCACCACAAGCGCGGCCTGGGCTGGCGATTGAATGAGAGGCATAAGTTCTATAAGAAAGCTAGAAACAAGGGGTGTTATTAATATCCCGCCCAGCATCGTTCCCAGAATAATGGAGCTCACCGTGGTGCCTTCAATCCATCCATTGGCTGCAACCAGCTGACTCGGTGGGAGGAGTTCGGTGAGGATGCCGTACTTCGCAGGAGAGTAGGCTGCCGCCCCCAGTCCAACGAGGCCATAGGCAAGCAGAGGATGAACACCCACAAAGGCAAGCACACCTCCTGAGATTTTCACAAGGTTACCAATGAACATTGCTCGTCCTTTGGGCATTGCGTCAGCGAAAGCACCCACAAAAGGCGCAAGAAGAACGTAAGAGACCGTGAAAAAGAGCTTCAGTAGTGGATGCATCCAGTCGGGGGATGCTAGCTCGACAAGTAGTGCAATGGTGGCAATCAGAAGTGCGTTGTCGGCCAGCGATGAAAAGAACTGGGCAGAGATAACGGCATAAAAGCCTTTTTTCACTTTGGTTGCCTTTTCATGACTGTCATTAAACCAGTGATACATGAAGGTTTAGTGATTATTCGGGCCTTTGGGTCGCGCCTGCATAAGGCTCTGGTGGCAAAGAAAATGATCTATGCCAGTGGCTTAGAGGCCAGTGCTAAAAGTCAAGTAGGCTATTGAAACCTTTTCGTCACAGATCCTTCAAGTCTTCGTCATATGGACAATCCACCATTGTCGTATGACCAACACGTCCGCTCCTTTTATTAGGCTAGGCAACGTTCAAAAGACGTTTGTCTCTGCAGGCCAGCATCGTTGCAGGGCCCTTGACGGGATTAACCTCCAAATTCAAAAGGGTGAAATGGTTGCCCTGCTTGGTGCGTCTGGTTCTGGTAAGTCAACCCTAATGCGGGTCATCAGTGGCCTTCACCGTGCGGACAAAGATTCCGATGGGCTGGTGGAAATCAATGGCCGAATCCTTCAAAAAGAAGGACGTCTCAGCCCTCAGACACGCGCCATTCGAGGGCAGATTGCAACCATCTTCCAGCAGTTCAACCTTGTTTCACGGCTTAAGGTCATTACAAACGTTTGTGTTGGGTCCGTCTACGCGACCCCCTGGTGGCGCTCTTTGACCGGCCAGTTTTCGCGAGAGACGAAGCTTAGGGCACTTGAAGCGCTTGACCAGGTTGGTATTCAAGATCACGCATTTAAGCGGGCCCGCCTGCTATCGGGCGGGCAGCAACAGCGAGTGGCCATTGCAAGGGCGATCGCGCAGGGGGCAGAACTGATTCTCGCCGACGAGCCCATCGCTAGCCTCGACCCGGAATCATCAAGACTCGTTATGGAACTTCTGGTTGACCTCAACCAGAAAGGTTGCACGGTCGTTGTCTCACTGCATCAGGTTGCCGTTGCCCTGAAGTACTGCCAGCGCGTCGTAGCCCTAAGGGAGGGGCGCGTAGTTTACGACGGTCCCTCGGCAAGCCTAACTGAGCAGCAACTGCGTGAACTCTACGGCGCAGATTCCGATCTGGTTTTTGACGATCTCGCCATCCAAGGGGCACAAGCCTCTGTCGCGTCTTCCGAAAGCTCTTTTCCTGCAACCAACGGAGTTCCGATTGGGCCGCAGCCGTTTCTCGTGTCTTAAACCTCAACCACCCACAACAGGAGTCTGTATGAACGTTTTGCGTCGTAGCCTTATGGCAGCAGGTCTTGCCGCTGGACTTTTAACCAGTGTCGTTAGCTTTGCTGCAAAGCCGAAGGAAATTGTTTTTGGCATCATCTCGACAGAGGCCTCAAGCATTCAAAAGAAGATGTTTGACCCTTTACTTGCCGATATGGAGAAGGCCATTGGCATTCCTGTAAAGGGCTTTTACGCCTCGGATTATGCGGGCGTTATTGAGGCCATGCGCTTCAATAAAGTCCAAGTAGCCTGGTATGGCAATAAAGCTGCCATGCAGGCCGTGGATCGCTCAAGCGGTGAGATTTTTGTGCAGACAGTTGCCCTTGACGGCTCTATGGGCTACTACTCTTTACTGATCACCCACAAAGATCTTCCTTACAAAAACATGCAGGATGTTTTAAAAGACTCGAAGAACATTCGATTTGGTAATGGTGATCCCAATTCAACCTCGGGCTTTCTTGTTCCTGCCTACTACGTCTTTGCTTTGAATAACGTAGACCCCAAGCAGTCCTTCAAAGTTGTAACCACGGCAAGCCACGAGAACAATGCCCTGGCAGTTGCCAATAAGCAGGTGGACGTTGCCACTTTCAATACTGAAAGCTGGACACGTCTGCAACAAAATAAGCCCGATGCGCATGCAAACCTAAGAGAAATCTGGCGCTCGCCCCTTATTCCTGGAGACCCCTTGGTCTACCGTCAAGATCTCGATGCCGATACCAAGAAGAAAATTAAAAGCTTCTTCATGACCTACGGTCAGGCCTCCGGAGCAGAAGGTGATCGTCAGCGCGAAATCTTAAAGCCCCATGAGTGGAAAGGCTTCGTGGATTCCTCCAACGACCAGCTTATTCCAATCCGCCAGCTTGAGCTCTTCAAGGACAAGCGCAAGATCGAAAACGACACGAAGCTTTCTGCATCGGATAAGACAAAACAGCTCGCCGAGATTGAAAAGCAGCTTGCTGCCCTTGATGCACGCGCTAAAGCCATTAAGAAATAAGGTAGCTCCTCTACTTAAGAAACGCCCGTGGGTTTCCCCGGGCGTCTTCTTTTTAAAACGGCTAAAGGCTCAAGCATGCAAGACGTGTCGATGAACCCCTTAATGCGCGAAAAAGCCTCGCTTGCATACACCGCTCGGCCAAAGTCTTACGCCGGAATGCTGTTTTTTGCCGTCCTCGTGGCCTTGTTGGTGGGCTCCTGGGAAGGTGCCGATATGCGGCCCATGTCGCTCATCGAAGACTCGCAGAATATGGCGACCTTCCTCGATGACTTTTTCCCACCTAACTTCAACGACTGGCGGGTCTACGTTGACGAGATGATCGTCACAATTAAAATAGCGGTCTGGGGCACGGCCCTTGCTGTGGTCCTTGCCATTCCTTGTGGTTTGTTAAGCGCTGAAAATATTTCACCGGTCTGGATTCATCAGCCCATGCGCCGTCTGATGGATACCTTTCGTGCAGTCAACGAGCTTGTCTTTGCCCTGCTCTTTATTGTTGCCGTTGGGCTTGGACCCTTTGCAGGTGTGCTGGCCTTGTTTATCTCAACAACCGGTACCTTGGCCAAGCTCTTCTCGGAGGCGGTTGAGTCCATTGATCCTCAGCCTGTGGAAGGCATTCGTGCTACCGGTGCAAACCAAGTTGAGGAAATTATTTATGGGGTCATTCCTCAGGTCTTACCCTTGTGGATAAGCTACACGCTCTATCGTTTTGAGGCGAACGTGCGTGGTGCGTCTGTATTAGGGATTGTGGGCGCAGGTGGCATCGGACAGATTCTCTGGGAAATTATGAGAGGCTTTCAGTACGCCGAGACCTGTGCCCTGCTTATTATTCTTGTGGCGTCGGTCTCCATTATTGATTTCATCTCTGCACGGATTCGTGCCATGCTTATCTAGGCTGCAATTTCACTAGGTAAGGTTTCTGTAGGTTTTCGATCGTTTTTCATGACTGCTTCCTCTTTTACGCGTGCTCAATGGCTTGGTCTCTGCGCCTCTGCCCAGGCCGATCTGTTTCACAACCTGCTAGGGGCCCACTGCCATGGCTTTAGCCAGGACATGCACCAGGCCACAACCTTGCGGGGTCCTGAGGTCTGTCTGTTGCAGCTTCCCGCCCGGGTTGACGGTCTGGGCGGCCCCTTTATTTTTAGTGAAGCCACTGCGACTCGTTGCAGTCTTCGTCACAGAACAGGGCTTATTGGCCACAGTATGGTCTTGGGTCGTCAGCTTGAGCATGCGAAAAACGTGGCCTTTTTCGATGCCCTTATGCAAGAGGCGAACTGGGCAAGAACCGTTGGTCAGGCTATTCTCAATTGCCTTGGTCAGGCATTGGCCGAGCGCCAAACTCTGCGCAGTGCGCAGGCTGAACTGACCAAGGTGCAGTTTTTTACACTTGCTCGTGAGGCCGATGCGTCGGGTGATCAACTTGCTGGTCTGGGAAGTGGGACCTAGCATGCGTGCAGGTTTTCGTGACCCTGTTACCGACAGTCAGGCAACTTTTCGCGCCCTGATGTCTGCCATGGCCGAGCCCGGGCTGTGGCAGTCGCTTGTTCTTACAGCCGAGCCCATACCTAACGAGCCTGCTGGGCTTTTGAGCCTTGCCTTAGCCTTGCTTGACAGCGAGGTAAGTTTCTACAGCAAAGATTTTCCACAGACCAATGAGGCAATCCGGTTCTATTCTGGAGCGAGTATTCAAAGCGCTGCGAAGGCAGACTTTATTTTCTTGAATGCGGAAAGTCTGCGCTTTAAGGAGCGGGATGATCAGCTTCTAAGTTTTCTTGGCTCTCTTAAAGTGGGGGAGGAACTCGCGCCCGAGACCTCATCCACACTGGTTGTGACCCTGGACAATACGTTTAGTCATATCAGTAGCGATTCCTCACAAAGCCTGAGTCTTTTGCTTGAAGGCCCAGGCATTTCTGATGAGCGCCAGATGAACGACCTTGGTCTGTCGAGTCTTTTCTGGAACTGGCGTAGACAGCAGCAGAGCCTTTACCCTTTAGGTATCGACATTGTATTTATTCACGAGGCGAGGGTTTTGGCCCTGCCTCGTAGTACGCGCCTGCATTTTTCTCGCCAGCCCGCCAGGGCATTCACTGGGCAGACCTAGGAATGTATGTTGCGGTAAAGGGTGGTGAGCAGGCCATTGAGGCCTCGCTCGATGCCTTTGAGCGCTGGCGCAGCGCAGACCTAAGTCAAGAAGAAATTAACGATATTCAGGTTATTCAGCAGCTTGGCCTTGCTGTAGATCGCGTAATGGCCGAGGGCAATCTGCTAGACCCTGAGCTTGCTGCCTTGGCGATTCGGCGTGCTCAGGGTGACCTTGTTGAGGCTATTTTCCTTCTGCGTGCCTTTCGTACTAGCCTTGAGCGTATTGGACGTGCCCTGCCGCTGCAGACAGGTTTTATGCAGGTGCAGCGACGAATCTCTGCGATCTTCAAAGATGTTCCTGGCGGACAGATTCTTGGTCCCACAGCCGATTACAGTCAGCGTCTTCTCATGGAGCCTGCACCGTTTGGTGAGGTGTCTGGGCTTGCTGATTTGATCGCGACTGCAGGCAGTCCGAGTTCAGAAGCTCTAGCAGCTGGACAGTCCAAGGAAGAGCAGGAAGTTTGTTACCCTGAGCTTGGCCGTGTTAGCCAGTTCCTGCGCTTAGAAGGTCTGCTTGAGCCGTTGCCCGAGGCAAAGCCCAATTCCGCATCTAAAGAACAGTTAGCAGACGATCGGGGAACCGCTAACACCATCCCCGATCTCACGCAGTCCCCTATGAAGTTTCCGATGCTTCGCGAAGCCTGGCTTCAGGGCCTTGCCCGCGCCGATGAGGGCTTTCTTCTTGCACTGGGCTACTCGACCCAGCGGGGCTTTGGTTCGACTCACCCATTTGTTGGCGAGATCCGCTGCGGCTTTACACCGGTGACAGTACCGTTGTCCTTCATCGACCCTACGGTTGAAAGCGACGAGCCCGTCGGTATTGGCGAACTCTTACTTACAGAGTGCGAAATGATCACGCAGTTCATGGCCTTGCCCAACGCAAGTGATTCCTCGCGTCCTGCTGAGCCCCAGGAGGGGCGGTTCACCACCGGCTATGGCCTTGCTCCGGGAAGGGCAGAGCGAAAAGCTATGGCGATGGCCTTGGTTGACCGGGCCCTGCAATCTGAATCCCTTGGGGAGCCTACCGGAGCTCCCGCACAAGACCTTGAGTTTGTTCTTGCCCACGCCGACAACGTGGAGGCAAGCGGCTTCGTCCAGCATCTTAAGCTTCCGCATTATGTTGACTTTCAGTCCGAGCTAAGTCTTTTAAGACGCATTCGGGAAAAGCGGTCGCCGACAGGTGCACCGCCTCCGATTCCAGGAAAAGATCAAGAAGAATGACTGCCACCCCCCGTCTGCATGAACTCCCGTTTGCCTACCTTGACGAGCAGACCAAGCGACTTATTCGCCGGGCACTGTTAAAAGCCATTGCCATTCCTGGACATCAGGTGCCTTTTGCGGGCCGTGAAATGCCATTACCCTATGGATGGGGCACAGGGGGTATTCAAGTGACGGCTGCCGTGATTGGACCCAATGACTGCTTGAAAGTGATTGACCAAGGCGCTGACGACACCACCAATGCGGTGAATATCCGCAGGTTCTTTGCAAAGACCACCGGTGTAGCCACCACCACAAAGACCGAGCAGGCCAGCATCATTCAAACGCGCCACCGCATCCCAGAAAAGCCCTTGAAGGCTGGTCAGATTCTTGTCTTCCAAGTGCCCATTCCAGAGCCTCTGCGGTGGATTGAGCCACGGGCCCTTGAGTGCCTGCGAATGCATGCCTTACAAGACTATGGCGCGATGCAACTTCGTCTTTACGAGGACATTGCGCAGCACGACGAGATTGCAACCAGCTACGACTATCCCGTGATGGTTGACGGGCGCCAGCTTATGTCGCCATCGCCTATCCCGAAGTTCGACAACCCCAAGCTTCATTGCAGTCCAGCCCTTATGCTCTTTGGCGCAGGAAGGGAAAAGCGGGTCTATGCCGTTCCGCCCTACACCAAGATTCGCTCGCTTGATTTCGAGGATTATCCTTTCGAAGTTCAACGTTGGTCGGTGGCCTGTGCGCGATGTGGTTCCACCAACCATTTTTTAGACGAGATGGTGGCAGACGATGAAGGCGGACGCCTGTTTATATGCTCGGACACCGATGCCTGTGAGGACAAGGTTCAAGCGGATGCTCGAGCAAAGGGTTTAGCCCAATGAATGTTGACCCGTCGCTCATTCTGAGGGCCGAGGGTGTATGCAAGTCTTTTGGCCGTCTAAGAGCCGTGGACAACCTAAGCCTGGACCTGGGCGTTGGGGAAACGCTTGTAATTGTCGGTGAGTCGGGATCTGGGAAGTCCACCTTGTTGTCCATGCTTGCAGGCCGTCAGTCCATCGATTCGGGCAGGCTTAGTTATCAAAGCAGACAGGGCTGGGTGAACCTACAAACCCTCTCAGAGCGAGACCGTCGTAGGCTCTCGCGAACCGAATGGGGTTTTCTGCAGCAGCACGGTCATGAAGCATTGCGTCCCCATGTATCGGCCGGTGGGCATGTAAGCGAGCGCCTCATGGTGAACGGGTATCGTCACTACGGAAAGATTCGTGCGGAGGTTGCTAGCTGGATGCAAAGGGTGGAACTTGACCCAAGGCGAATGGATGAATCGCCCAGAGTTTTCTCAGGTGGTATGCAACAGCGCTTACGTCTTATTGCCAACCTTATCTCGAGCCCGCGTCTTTTATTTATGGATGAGCCCACCACAGGTCTTGATGTCTCTGTGCAGGCCCGTCTACTTGACCTTCTCAACACACTTCGAGCGCAATTGGGTCTGAGCATGATTCTTGTTACCCATGACCTAGGGGTTGCACGCATGCTTGCTGACCGAATCTTGGTCATGCTTAATGGCGAGCTCGTGGAGGCGGGACTTGCCGATCAGGTGCTTGAAGACCCCCAGCATGCTTACACCCAACAGCTTGTCGCCTCATCCCTTCTTTAGGTACTCAAGCCAGTGACCATGCCAGTCTTAGACATCGAATCGCTGAACAAGGAATTCGTGATTCATGCACAAGGGTCTCAGCGCATTACTGTCTTTAAGGGTCTTGGGCTTCAGGCCTTTGAGGGCGAGTGCGTCAGTCTGCGTAGTCCCTCAGGAACTGGGAAAAGCAGCCTGCTTCGGTGCCTTTATGGAAGCTATCGACTGGGGGAGGGTAGCCGTGTTCTGTTAAGGAAGTCATCGGGCGAGCTGATCGATCTGGCGCAGCTTGATGCCTCGGGCTGGCTTTTACTCCGTAGGCTCGACATTGCCATGGTCAGCCAGTTCTTTCGGCCCGTTCCGCGGGTGGGCTGTCTTCGGCTCGTTACCGAACCTTTTCTTGGTGAGGGACTCTCTGAGACCCTTGCCGAACAGCAGGCGAAAGACCTTCTTCGTAGGCTTGCTATTCCAGCATCGCTTTGGCAGGTCGCCCCAAGAACTTTTTCAGGGGGTGAGCAGCAGCGCGTTAATCTGGCGGTTGCGCTGGCAAGTAGCCTGGTGCATCCACGGCGGCTCCTTCTTCTCGATGAGCCAACGGCAGCCCTTGACCCTGAGAATGCGAAAAGGGTTTTAGGTTTATTAAATGAGTTGAAGGAGCAAGGCTGTTGCCTTGTCGGCGCTTTTCATAGTGAGGCCATTGAGAGCGGTCTGCAGGCACGGGTGGTGCGACTGCAGTCCGAAAAGGAGAGTTAGGTTGATGCAGACAGTCTTTACCAATGCAATGATGGTGATGCCCAACGAGGTGATTCATGGCAGCCTTGTTGTTAACCCAGATGGACAAATTTCAGACATTCAACCAGGCCTCTCGTCTGTTAGAGATGCGGTGGACTGCGGGGGTGATTGGCTTATGCCTGGTCTTGTCGAGCTGCATACCGACAATCTCGAGAAGCACATGATGCCAAGACCGGGCGTTTTCTGGCCTGGTACGTCGGCGTTCTTTATTCACGATGCTCAGCTTGTAGCAGCTGGGATCACAACGGTTTTCGATGCAGTGGTTCTAGGCGATGAGTCACAGGACCGAAACGCTCGGGGCAAGTTCCTGAAGGCAAGCCTTGAGGCCATTGAAACGCTAAGCGCCTTACCGACCACCCGAGCCCATCATTTTCTTCATCTGCGTTGTGAACTCACGAACCCCGATGCCTGCGAGTACTTTGAGAAATGGGTCGACCACACCATGGTGCGTCTCGTCTCTGTTATGGATCACACGCCGGGGCAACGCCAGTGGCGTGACTTAAGCAAATATCGGCAGTACATGGAACGGCACGGCCGCTTCTCAGAAGAGCAGTTCGAAAAGTTACTTACCGATGGGCTTTCTGCCCAGGCTATCTATGCCCAGCAGCAACGCGATCGTATTCTTAGGGAATGCCGAGATCGTCAGCTTCCGGTGGCCTCGCATGACGATACCGATATTGACCATGTGGAGCAGGCCCATTCCGAAGGCATTGCCATCTCAGAGTTTCCAACCACACTTCAGGCGGCTCAAAGGGCGCGCGACTTAGGCCTGAAGAACATTATGGGAGCACCCAATATTGTTTTAGGAGGTTCTCATTCGGGCAATGTGTCGGCAAAGGACGTTGCAAGGGCGGGACTTCTTGACGGGCTGTCGAGCGACTATGTCCCTTCGAGTCTGTTGGATGCGGTTTTTCGCCTAGTGGATGAGCTTGAAATCTCGGTACCTGCTGCCACCCAAATTGTCACTAAGAATCCAGCTGATATGGTGGGGCTTACCGATCGAGGGAGCATTGCCCTGGGTAAGCGGGCCGACCTTATTCGGGTTCGGCGACTTTCAGCGTCAACCCCTGTTGTCTGCCAGGTATGGCGCCAAGGGGTAAGAGTCTGTTAAGACCTGGCCTTCCTAGGTTTCTAGGTGGCGGTTTGTGGGCGGTACTTTAAAAAATAAACAGCGAGTGCAACCAAAAGCACCATCATAGGAAGTAAGGACACCATATTAAGAATCTGCCAGCCTTGTGATGTCACGAGCGCCCCCGACCCAAGCGATGACAGGCCCATCACAAAAAACACCCAGAAGTTAATGGCACCCTGGGCTTTGTCGCGTTCGGCAGGATGATAGGCCTGCAAGGACAAGCTTGTGCTTGCAGTGAACAAGAAATTCCAGCCCACACCAAGCACAAAAAGGGCAAGTGTGAATTGGTAGAGCTCGGTACCCGAGAGCGCAATACCGATACAAACCAAGTTTAGAAAAGCCCCGGTAAGCATAATTTTTCCGGCTCCGAAGCGCTGGATAAGATGGCCTGTGAAAAAGCCAGGGGCGAACATTCCAATAACATGCCATTCAAGAACGAATGCAGCATCGCTAAAGGGAAGACCACAGATCTGCATAGCCAGTGGGGTCGCAGCCATTAACAGGTTCATCACACCATAGCCAAACGAGGCCCCAAGCGCAGAGATGATAAAAATGGGCTGGCGCATAATTTCGCTAAGATTGCGGCTTGTGGGCTCTGGCGTGGCTGCCTGGCCTAATGCTGGCGATGGATCTTTGGAGGTTTGATTAAAGGAGGCATTCGTACCGGCGGTATTTAAATGACTGGGCTGCTTCATGGCTTTAGCATCGTCAGAAAATTGAATGCGATGCATAAGGAGAAGTGCAAGAATGCCCACAAAGATGAGTGACAAATACGAGCCCGCAAAGTCAATCTCAAACAGGTCTTTGGTGTAAGAGGCCAGGTTGGGGCCTGCGACCGCCCCAAGAAGTCCGCCCGCCAAGACCCAAGAGACCGCCTTGTCTCGAAGTTCAGGGCTGGCAAGCTCGGCAGCGGCAAATCGGTAGAGCTGCCCGTTGGCCTGATAAAAGCCTGCTACAAAGGTTGCCAGTACCAACAACCAGAACTGTCGGAACCAGACAGCCATCACACATAGCACCGCTGAACCAATGGCGACCCAAATTCCAAGTTCAAACGAGCGCTTGCGACCTAACTGCCTCTGAGTCTTGGCAACAAGCCCAGTGGATGCAGCCCCTCCAACCACATACGCCATAATGGGAAGGGTGGCTAACCAACCCATGGGAGCCATCGTAAGCCCAACAAGCCCATTGACAGCCAAAAACAAAACATTGTTCGTAAGAAACAGGCCCTGGCAAAGGGCAAGCAGAATAAGATTGCGACGCATCATAACAATTCAGCATAGCAGGTCTTAGGAGACGCCCATGGCCATTCGGCTTTACCACTTCCCCCAGTCAGGCCCCTCGTTTAGGGTTCGCATTGCTCTAGCTTTGAAGGGGTTGAACTATGAATCCATTCGTATTGATCTGATGAAGCGCGAGAGTCACCCAGAGTATTACGAGGTGTTAAGTCCGGACGGGCTGGTGCCACTGCTTGAGATCACAGGAGATGAAAATAAAGAAGCGCCTATTCATCTTGGGCAGTCAATGGCAATTATTGAGTTTCTTGAAGAACGATTTCCACAGCAGGCTCTTATTCCTCAGGACGCTTTGCATCGCGCGCATGTGCGATCGCTGGCCCAGGCCATTGCCTGTGACCTCCATCCATTAAACAACCTGCGCGTCATGCGTTATTTATCTCGTCCTTTAGAGCTTGATGCCGGTACTCGGTCAGACTGGTACAACCACTGGATTACCGAGGGGCTAAAAGCCTACGAGAAAAGGCTCGACGGGCTTCGCCTCTTTCGAAAGAGGCAAGGCTTACCCCCTTCGATTTACTCATGGGGAGACACACTTGGGCTTGCCGATTGCTGTCTTATTCCTCAACTGGTAAATGCGCCACGCATGGGGCTTGCGCTTGCAAGCCTGAATATTCCCTTAACCTTGGGTGTTTTTGAAAATGCTATGGCGCATTCGGCTGTTCAGGCGAGTCACCCTGATCGCTTCTAGCTTAAAGCGTTATAGAAACTCCCGCAGGCCCCGGCTGGCATTCGCCAATAACGGCTGGATCAAACCCCTCCTGCATCATGCATTGAAGTACCTGGGGCACCGCTTCGGGGGAACATGAAACCAGAAGACCACCACTGGTCTGTGGGTCGGACAAAAGGGCACGCTCGATTGGACCCAAGGCCTCGGGCATGCGAATAAGCGCTCCGTAGCCCTCCCAGTTTCGTCCTGAGGCACCGGTTATAAAGCCTTGCTTAGCAAGGCTAAGTGCCTCGGGCAGTAACGGCACCGAGGGCCAGTGAATAACCGCTGAAAGACCGGAGCCCTTAGCGAGCTCGAGGCAATGACCTGCAAGTCCAAAGCCTGTTACGTCGGTTATGGCATGCACTCCGTCGAACTCTGAAAGCAATGCGCCGGGAGTATTGAGCTGGGTTGTTGTTGCGATCATTTTTTTATAGAGGCCCTCAGTGAGCGCGTTCTTTTTCAGCGCAGCTGAGTAAATGCCAACACCCAATGGCTTGCCAAGAATAAGCTGATCTCCTGGTTTGGCATCGGCATTTCGACGCACTCGATTCGGGTGCACGAGCCCAAGGGCTACAAGACCATAAATAGCCTCCACAGAATCAATGGTGTGTCCACCTGCCACTGGAATTCCAGCCTGGGCGCAGACCGAGCGTCCTCCTTCCAGAATACGACCAATGGTCTGAGGGCTAAGCTTATCGATGGGCATACCCACCAGCGCAAGGGCCATGATGGGCCGCCCGCCCATTGCGTAGACATCTGAGATGGCATTGGTTGCCGCAATACGTCCAAAGTCGTAGGGGTCATCAACAATGGGCATAAAGAAGTCTGTTGTGGCTACCAGGGCCTGGCTGTCGTTGAGCTTATAAACGGCTGCGTCGTCAGCCGTATCAATACCTACCAGCAGCTCAGGCGGCATCGTTATGGCTGAGGAGCCTTTTAGTATTTCAGAGAGAACTCCGGGTGCAATTTTGCAGCCGCATCCCCCACCATGGGAGAGGCTCGTTAGCTTTGGTTCATTCATGAATGACGATTCTTTCTTTCAAAAATAACAATGGACCTCACTAACATACCATTGTCATAGAAAGGCTCTACCTTTAGTGAAGTTTTTTCCAACTGTGTATTGCGGAGTCGCCATGCCAATTAATAACTTGAATGATCTCCTGAGCCTGTATGAAGAGAGTGGTCAGTTGCAGTATGCAGGCGAGCCTGTGAATCAGATTGAACATGCGTGGCAGTCCATGCAGTGGGCTGCAAAAGTTAATGCAAGTGCATCGATGCAGCTTGCCGCCTTTTTTCATGATCTTGGGCATCTTTTTCAGCAGGTGGCGGGGTCACCAACGCTTCAAGGTGTTGACGACAAGCACGAAAGAATTGGGTCTGCCATTCTTGAACGAGTCTTTGACTCATCAGTAAGTGTGCCTGTAGCTCTTCATGTTGACGCTAAGCGTTACTTGGTTAGTGTCGATCGCAGTTACATGAGTCAACTTTCAGACGACTCGATTCGAAGCCTAGAGTTACAAGGCGGTCCCATGACACAGGCCGAGCAAGGTCGCTTTAAAGCAAATCCTTTTTGGCGTGACGCAGTAAAGCTTCGTCAGTGGGATGAAAGGTCGAAAGAGGCTGGGCGTTCGATTCCGGACATGTCAGAAATAAAGGCCTTTCTTTCTGAACTTGCCAGCAGGCGTAACGAGGTTAAGCCTATGCGTCTAGCCATGCCAAGGTAAATGCCGCAAGCACCAGGTATCGCCCGGTTTTTGCAAGCGCAGTAAGCAGAAAGACAATCCAGAACTTTTCTCGTAGAACGCCAGCAACTAAAACAAGCGGGTCACCTACGATAGGCATCCAGCTTAATAAGAGAGACCAGCGACCAAAGCGGCGGTAGTGCCTTTCAGCGCGCTCAAGCTGCCTCGCGGAGACTGGAAACCATCGCTTGTCACGAAATCTTTGAATGCTGAGGCCTAAAAGCCAGTTCACCATAGCCCCAAGGGTGTTGCCAAGGCTGGCTGTGGCAATTAGCACCGCAACGGAGGCTGGATGAGCCAGCAATAGCCCTACTAAAACCGCCTCGGATTGGGCCGGCAATAGTGTTGCGGCTAGAAAGGCACTCGCAAAAAGCCCCAAAAGGGCAGCAGCGGAAAGTGTCATTTTAAGTTGACTTGATAAATGTTCGAGTTTAGTTACACTTTAAGGGTCTAAGCTTGTTTAGACACCATCAATTGGTGCCCGATTAAAGCGGGTTAAACGGGAAGACGGTGCAAATCCGTTGCTTTCCCCGAAACAGTGTTGGGTAGCATGGTACGCGTTGCAAGAATCGGTTTTCGATCTTGCCAGTCACTGGGGTCACCTGGGAAGGCCGCGTTCCTCGCACAGTTTTTCTGTGTGCAGCCCTAAGCCTGGAGACCGGCCATTGGTGTAAACGACTGATGGCTGCTTCGGGTGAAGAGCAGCAATGGAGTCTTACTATGCAAATTGCTAGGCCACTACTTGCAGGGCTCCTTGCAGCCCTGTCATCCCCGCTTTATGCCCAGTTAGTAGCGGAATTGGATCCTGTTGTTGTTTCGGCGAGGGGTTACAGCCAACTGGCATCCGAAACCCTTTCATCGGTAACCGTTGTTGGTCGCGATGAGCTTGATCGGTCACAAGCCAAAAGCTTGGTGGACTTGTTAACAGGTGAGCCTGGATTTGAATTCGGTCGAAATGGAGGGCCTGGAACTACAACGAGTATCTTCTTGCGTGGAGCCGACAGTAAAAACGTTGTGGTCATTATTGACGGCGTGAAGGCGCATGTGGACAACATAGGCTCTATAAATCTCACAGATATCCCGTTAAGTCATGTTGAGCGGGTCGAAATTTTAAGAGGGAACGCCAGTGCTATGTATGGTGAGGCCGCGATAGGGGGAGTTATTAGCATAACGACCCGGGTTGGGCATTCAGGGCGGCCTAAGGGCTACGGGTTACTAGGCTTTGGCGCAAGAAACACCCGAGAGCTGTCTGCGGGCTACGGGGGATCTCTGGAAGATGTGCAGTTTAATATCGCAGCAAGTACCTTTCAGACAAACGGGTTTTCCGCAAAATCCTCGCCAAATTCCAACTTAGACAAAGACGGATACGAAAGCCTCGCTTTCTCTGGGGTGGTCAGTAAAAAAATAGCATCAGCAAGTGAGGTTGGCCTTCGGTTCAATCGTGTCAAAGCCCAAACCGACTACGACATGTTTTCCATTGTCGATGAAGACACCTTAGAGTCTGATACCGACACCATCTCTGCCTACTTGAAAACCTCTGTTATTCGTGGACTCTTCTCAACCTTTGAGATCAGTCATTCGAACTTAACGTACAGGGACTTAAAAAACGGACAACTGAGAACGGCAGGTGACTATGTCGACGGGTTACAAGAGGGGGAGTCTAAGACCTATTCCTTGTCGAATGTCTACGAACTTGGCGCGACGTCTAACCTGACCTTTGGTCTATCGCACACTGATTCGCGCTATTCTTTGTTGGGCTATACAAATGCGACGAACTACAGAGATTCCTCAGGCTACTTCATAGGTCTTGACAAGAAAATTGACCGGCTTGGGATTCAAGCAAGTATTCGGCGTGACCAGGTTGACGCCGGAAGAATCCAAGGCGTTTCGCATAACTATGACGAGATGAGCTATTTACTCGGATTCGGGTACAGGCTTTTTGGTCCGTACCGTATTACAACGACACACTCGCTTGGATTCAGGGCCCCTGCTCCGGCTGAGTTTCTAGGTACTCCAACGTTAAAGCCTGAGTTGAGTAAAACCTCTGAATATGGCCTTGAATACAGACGAGCGCAGGCCGTCTTTCGAGTTGTTTACTTCGATACCCGTTCAAAGGATGCCATTTACTACGATCCGAACCTCTTCACGTTCGGTAATCAGAACGTCGATAACCAGGGGTTCGAAGCTTTGGGGCAGGTTTTATTTCGCGGCTACGCGCTTAAGATGGCCTACACCTCCCAAGATCCAATTAATACAACGTTAAATATTCAGCAGGCAAGGCGTGCCAAAAATTACGGGTCTGTTGAGCTTCGCAAAGATATCGGCCCGCTTTCTTTAGGACTCAGGGTGAACTGGAGCGGTACTAGAAGAAACTCAGATTTCTCCGAGCAGCGTCTTGACTCCTTCACCGTTGCAAATCTGTACCTCGCGCGCCAACTGAACTCCGAATGGACTGCAAGGCTATTGTTTGAGAATGTGACAGACGAGCACTATGAAATTGCAGGCGGATACAACACCCCCCCGAGAGGCGTTTTTTTAAGCCTTCAGTATCGGGCAAGGTAACCGGACTGCCAGTGACGGTCAGCCCAAACTCATAACAAGTGCAAGTGCTATAAACCAGCAGGTAAGCGCCTTGAACCAAAGACCTGGGCTCTCGGTAATGCCCAGTTCTTTGGCGTCTGAAGTCTCTAGGGGCAAGGGTTTTTCTGCGTCGGTCTTTAGAACCTTAACGCCCGTAATCATGGGCTGAACAAGGTCCGTTTTCTTCACTAGGCGGTAGAAAATAATGGCTGCCACATGCAGGGCAACAAGCCCAAGCAGGAGGGGCTCGGTTGATTTATGCAGGCTTGTTAGTAGGCTTACGGTGTCGGAGCCAAGGTCCTTCGCAAGAGGGCCGTCAAAGAAAATATCATCGCTTGCGCCCAGGCCCGTTAAGGTCTGAAAAAAGAAAAGACCAAGCAAGGCTACGACAGATAAAGCTCCAAGGGGGTTATGCCCAATCGATGACTGCCCAAGGCTCCCAGGGGTCCCAAGGTGCCCAGGGGTCCCAGAGGTCTGGCCTTGAATGTAACGCCAAACGGTTCTTGGCCCCTTAAGAAACGATTGAAACCGTGCCGTTGGACTTCCTATAAAGCCCCAGAGTAGCCGGAAGATAAGAAGACTGAGCACAAAGGTTCCAGCCCGACCGTGCCAGACCATGGCATTGCCACCAAGCTTGACTGAAATAAATGCAGTAACAACACCCGCCAATAAAAGCCAATGAAACAGGCGTGTGGGGAGATCCCAGACCCTTACCCTTAACTTTCGCCGGTCAGGCAGAAGGTCATCAGAATGACTTGTCAAAAACACAGCCCCTTTGCATACTAGTGTTAACTTCTTGGTTATGAACAATAATAAGGGCTTACGGTTTGTAAGTTGCCTAACCTAGGTTAAGGTCAAACGTTCTTCTTTAGGAAAAAATACAGCCATGCTCGCATCCCCATCTGCATCCGCCGCTCACGCACGCCTTGAAACACACGGCGCACGAGCCACTATGCTTGCCTTGCTCCTTGTTGGTGTTGTTGTTCTAAATGGCTGCGCAACGCAGAGTCGGTCTGCCAGTGTCTATCGCGCAGGCGAGTCTTCGGTTGAACAGGCAGTTCGCTTCGGTACTGTGGAAAGTATCCGTCCTGTCACCATACAGCGTGACAGCAAAGGAGTTGGTGTGGTGGCGGGTGGCGCCGTGGGTGGCATTGCAGGCCGTTCGGTTGGCGATGGTCGATCAGGCCAGGTGGGTGCTGTGCTGGGTGCTGTGCTTGGAGGCATCGCGGGGCAGGCCATTGAAGAGCAGGCCAATAAGGTGCCAGGTGTTGAAATTACTGTGCGGCTTGAATCGGGGCCTTTAATTGCCATTGTTCAAGAGGACGATCAAAGCATTCGAGCAGGCGATAAAGTAAGGCTTGTGGGCACGGGTGGCTCGGTAAGGCTCTCACGCCAGTAGGCCCTCCCTGTGCGCCCCCTAATGCGCAGGCCCAGTGGGGAGGGAGGCGGCCAGTTATTAAAGGAGGAACTCTGGAGGCATAGCGGGGTCTCATAACTATGAAGATCCTCCTTGCCCCTGTTGTATTGGCGGTTTTTCTCGCCGGGTGTGACACTGCGTCCAATGTGCATAAAACGGTCAATAAGCCTAAGAATACCGAGATCACCTGTCATTTGAGCGAACAAAGCGTTCGTAACAATATGCGCAGCTGCGTCTACAAGTGCCAAGATGGAAGCCCTGAATCCGCCTCAACCGAGTCGCAGTTTGGGTGCCCAACCACAATCTTTAAAAAAGGTTAAGTTTCTTAGTTCTGAGCTAAGAAAAGTGCGGGGTCGACCAGAGCACCGTTTAAGGCAATACTCCAGTGAAGGTGCGGGCCCGTCACTCGGCCGGTTGCCCCAACTGTTGCAACGCGGTCGCCAGGTAAAACCGCCTGTCCCTTTTCCACCTCAATGCTGTCCAAGTGACAAAACATGGTGATTAGACCTTGGCCATGATCGATAAAAATTGTCTTCCCATTGAAGAAGTAGTCGCCGGTTTCAATTACTTTTCCGGAAGCTGGGGCGACGACCGGTGTTCCTGTTGGGGCGGCTATGTCCATTCCCGAGTGAGGCCGCCGCGGCTGGTTATTGAAGAAGCGGCGCAGTCCGAAGGAACTTGACTTTGGCCCAACGACGGGCGTGATCATTTCAAAGGTTGATGGAACTGTTTTACTGAAAGCTTCAAATGCCGCTCGGATAATCGGTTGCTCCGTCCTCACCCGCCGTAGGTTGGTTTCAGAGAGTTCGACATGTTTAGGGGCCACAGTTAGATACTGGGCCGCATAGTCTTTACCTCCCACTTCAAAGCTCTTCTCAAACGCGGCCGAGCTAACTTTTTTGTTTAAGGAGGGTGGGGTGGTGATAGGCAGAGGCTTGTATTGCTCTGCGTTACGAACCGTAACAGTGGCCTTGCCCAAAGGATGATCCAGTGAAATGCCAACCACTGCTTTCCACTGGTTATTGTGTAAAACAGTAAGGACCCGCTTTTCTTGGAAAAAAGCCTGAGGCGGGCTTTCCCAATCCGACGGCTCACCAAGTTCCAAAATGGCCACGCCCCCCGGAACGGGGCGATGAACGGGTAGGCTAAAGGCGCTTGCACTTCCCCAGGCGTAAAGCCCAAGACCTAAAGAGATAAAGACTAAGAAGGTGCGGGTTGTGAATGACTTACGCACAATTTGATTTAAGGCCCCTCGGCTAACCTCCGAGGGAAGTCGACGAGGGGCCTTGACTAGACAGTTACAGGCTTATTCAAAACCTAGCCCCACCGCTTAGCCTGCTTTCTTCGCCCAGGCCGAACACCAGCCCGCGCCGGCAACCTGCTTGCCTGCGAAAATGGCACAACCCCCGGCCTTAGCAGCGCCGCCCTGGTAGAGGGCGCAGTTCGAGCAAAGCTGCCCTGGCTTTGCCTTATCCGATTTTTTCGCGTCGGCGACGTAGTTTACTGCTTTGGCCTGTGGGTCAGTCTCGGACACCATAGGCGCTGAGGCCTGAGCATTTGAGAGGCTAAGCACGGCAACGGAGGAACCAACTGCTGCCGATTGAAATAAAAAGGTTCGTCTAGAAATACTCATTGGATCTCCTAGTTTAAAAAAACTCCCTTGCACCGCTTGAAATTAGCTAAATACGCTACCAACACCAACGTTGATTAATTAATGAGCGTACTTTACACGCGCTCTTTAAGGGGGTTACTTTATTTTTGCTTCTTTATACATCACATGCTTGCGAGCCACGGGATCAAACTTTTTGATCTCCATTTTTTCAGGCATGGTCTTTTTGTTCTTGGTTGTGGTGTAGAAATGGCCTGTTCCTTCGGTGGACTCAAGCTTGATTTTTTCTCGACCGGACTTGGCCATATGGTTCTCCTAAGGGGACAGTAGAGCGAGCGTATTAGACTTCGCCGCGGGCCCGAAGGTCAGCAAGCACTGACTCAATACCGTTTTTCGTGATTGTTCTAACTGCGGCATTGGAGACACGCAGTCGAACCCAACGTCCTTCACTCTCAAGCCAGAAGCGGCGATAGTGGAGATTGGGAAGGAACCGACGCTTGGTCTTGTTGTTGGCGTGGGACACGTTGTTCCCAACCATGGGTTTCTTGCCTGTAACTTGGCATACGCGAGCCATAACGAATTCCTGATAATAAAAAAATTAATTGTGCGTGTGATGTGACGAAGTTTAGCGCCACTGGCCACTAGAAAAGCCCTTAACTATATGCTTTCCAAGCCCCTTCGTCAAACCTGTGGGTCAATTGAAATAACCCGGTCGCCTGCGACTAAAAGGTGGTCCCACAGCACGAGGTCGAGTTGCGCCAAAAGTCCTCGTAGGCGTGATGTAAGTTGTTGATCTGCATAGCTTGGCTCGGCCACACCTGAAGGGTGGTTGTGGAAAATAACAACCTTGGCGGCATTAAGCTGAAGGGCTCGAGCCACGATCTCTCTTGGGTAGACGCTGGTCTGCGTGAGGCTTCCTCGAAAAAGGTTCTCGATGCCAAGAAGCCGGTTTCGGCTGTCCAGGAAGGCAGCGCCAAATACCTCATGAGGCAAGCCAGAAAGGTGGGCGGTTAGCCAACCGGCTAATTCCAAGGGGGTTGCTATGGGCTGTTTGGTAAGCTGGTTTCGGGCTGTCCGGCGGCTTATTTCCGAGGCGGCCTGAAGAATCGAGTACTTTGCAAGACCTACGCCCAGCGTCTTTGAGATCTGAACAAAGGGTGCAGATAAGACGGCCGGCAGCCCACCCAGGTGATCCAAGAGCTCTTGGGCAACCAGCATGACATTCCTTTTGGGTGTTCCGGTCTGCAACAAAACAGCCAGTAGTTCTGCATCGGTGAGTCCCACCGCGCCAAGACTAAGAAGTTTTTCACGAGGTTTCATGGCGAGCCTTCCTTTTTCAATGGCAAGAGGAAGGAGCGTCTCTGGTGTGCGCGCTGTTAGGCTATTGACCTTTCAGGCAGGTCTCTTTATCTATAAGCTCTTGGCAAGTGTTGGTCTGGTAGCGGGTTCGGAATTAAACTGTCTAGTATGAATAACGAGACCCCAGGCCCGTTGGAACCCCTGCAGAAAGATGTCGATCAGCAGGAGCCACCGAATCCTTATCTTGAGCTAAGTTTTTGGCGTTTTGCACTCTTAGCCACGTTCGTTACGGCCTTTCTGCCCTGGTCTTTATTGGCAAACCTGCTGCTTAAAGGGCTGGCTGACACCAAGCTTCTAATTGCCGCACTACTACGCGACTACCTGCAAACGCTTTTGGCAATTGCTTTGGGTGTTGTGATTCTTGTGGTGGGTGTCGTTGGGGCTCTGTTCTATTTCTGGCCCCTTATTCTGGAACTTCTTACCGGCATTTGGACAAGCGTCCTTGGTTTTTTTAATTTGGTACTTACTTTTAGCCGCGGCCCACAAAGGGCATGTTCGTTGCCATAAGTGTCATATTCAGCACGTTGGTATCAAGGGGAAGGCCAGCCATATAGGCTACGGCCTCACCGCAGTGTTTGGGGTCAATGGTGGGCTCGACCATAACTTGACCATTGGCTTGTGGGACCCCCAATTTGAACCGCTCGCCAATGGCAGTTTCCGCATTCCCTATGTCAAGCTGTGAGGCGGCAATTTTAAACGGGCGGCCATCGAGTGCAATGCATTTTGTTAGGCCACTTACCGCATGCTTGGTAGAGGTATAAGCCCATGTGTTGGGCCGCGGCGTATAGGCTGAAATGGAGCCGTTGTTAATAATGCGCCCGCCTTGTGGGTCTTGCGACTTCATTAACGCAAAGGCCGCCTGTGCACATAAAAAAGAGCCCGTGAGGTTGATGTCGACCGTTTTGCGCCAGTCGCCTTCGGAGAGTTCTTCGATCGGCACTCTTGGGGCCCCAATGCCCGCGTTATTAAAAAGCAGGTCGAGTCGGCCAAACCGGGACTTAATCTCTGCAAACAGGCTTTTTACCGCCTCGCCTTGGCTTACATCGGCAACCACTGCGAGCATCTCGAGGCCATGGCCTTGGGCTAGGCTTATGGTTTCTTCAAGTGCGTCTTGACGTCGCCCTGTAATAACAACGTGAAAGCCCGAAGCCTGGAGCGCCATTGCACTTGCGCGCCCGATGCCTGTACCGCCACCTGTGACCAGAGCTACTTTTTGAGAAGTTGAGGAACTCATTAGGGATGCACCTTATGAAAAGTTTTTGGTTATTACAAAATGCTTCGGAAAATAAGCTTGCCTATAAGTAGGGCTTTGCCCAGGCAAGGCCTTCTTCTGGAGTTGAGCCTGAGGGCCTGTATTCGCAGCCAATAAAGCCGCAATAGCCAAGGACGCTGAGTTCAGAAAGAACACGATCGGTACTTAGCTCGCCAAGGTTGGGCTCAGTGCGATCGGGCACACCAGCAATTTGGATATGGCCAATCACACCGAGGTGTTCTCTAAGCTTCGAAATAATGTCGCCATGCAGGATCTGTTGGTGGTAGAGGTCGAACTGCAGTTTAAGGTTTGCACGGCCCACCCATTGCATGGTCTGCAGAGCATGCGGTAGGCCTGCCATGAACGAGCCGGGAACATCCCTGGGGCTCAATGGCTCAATAGTGACCGTTACGCCTTGCAGTGCCGCCCGTTCACAAGCCCATTGAAGGTTTTGAATGTAGCTGTCCTGCTGGGATTGCCAGTCGACGCCGGTTAAGACAGGCCCCGCTGTTGCGTGCACAAGTGGTGTATTCAGTGCACGAGCATAATCAAGCGCTACCGTAAAACAAGAACGAAACTCTGTCTGCTTCGATGGCCAGGCAGCAAGCCCCTTGACCTTTTCATTGGCGCTGGATCCGGGCGGTGTATTAATTAAAACAAGCTCAAGCTGGTGAGTCTTTAAAAGATCTCTCCAAAGCTGAATGTCTTGTGCATAGGGATTCAACGACTCCAAATAATGAAACCCAGCCTTTGACGCCGACTCCACACGTGCCTGCAGAGGGTGCTCTTTCCAAAGCCAGTCAAGATTGGCAGCCAGTTTAATCATTCTTTGGAGTGTAGCAAGACGATTACCTGACAGCGTTTCAGCTTGCTCTGAGTGACAACAGCCTAGCGTGACCTTCTGTGACCTGTCGGACGACGCGTATTAGGGAAGGCCCTTATTTGACATAACCCCATCTTTCCCGTTAACTGCCTGACGTTGAAGAATTATTTTTGCAATAAAACCTTGATTTAATTGATTGCCCTTAAAAACAACCCTACTGGCGGTCTTTTGCGTGTACTCACAGTAATTGGCACTCGGCCTGAAGCAATCAAACTTGCCCCCGTTATTCAACGGCTGGGTTTAGAAGATGGTGTGCAGTCGTATGTCTGCCTTACTGGGCAGCATCGTGACATCGTCAACCCAATTCTTAAGCTCTTTGGGCTTACAGCCGACTTTGACTTGCGCGTCATGCGTAAGGGCCAAGACCTTACCGACATCACACAACGTATTTTGCTCGGTATGCGTAAATTGTTTTCGACGCACGCCTTCGATCTTGTTCTTGTTCATGGGGACACGACGTCGGGTTTTGCTGCAGCCCTTTCAGCGTTCTATGCGCGCATTCCGGTTGCACACATTGAGGCGGGTCTGCGAACGGGCTCTTTAGACGCACCATGGCCCGAAGAAGGAAATCGTTCATTAATTGGACGGCTTGCAAAACTTCATTTTTCGCCAACCGAACAGGCTCGGCAGAATCTCTTGCGAGAAGGCGTCTCCGACCAAGCCATTTTTGTCACCGGCAATACAGTTGTGGATGCGCTCTACCAAATTAGGGCTCGAATTGATCAGCACCGAAGCCTTAAAGTGCGGCTGGCGCGTCGCTATCCTTTCTTGCAAGATAACTGCAGGATGATTCTTGTAACCGGTCATCGGCGTGAAAACTTTGGTGATGGGCTTAAGCAGATTTGCGATGCAATCAAAAGGCTCGCTCAGCGTGATGATGTTCAGGTTGTCTACCCCGTGCACCCCAACCCACTGGTTCGAGACCCTGTTCATCGTCTGTTGGCTGGTACGTCGAATGTGTTTCTGGTGGAGCCGTTGGATTACCCTGACTTTGTCTACCTTATGGATCGTTGCTATTTCGTGCTAACGGACTCCGGTGGTGTTCAAGAGGAAGCGCCCTGTATGGGCCGCCCTGTACTGGTTATGCGGGAAAAAACTGAGCGCCCGGAAGGCCTGCGAGCAGGTGTCACTCGACTCGTTGGAACAGACCCCGAGCTTATCGTTCGCGAGTCGGAACGGCTTTTGTCAAGCCGCAGGGTTTACCAAGCCATGTGCAGGGCACCCACCTTGTATGGAAGTGGCAATGCATCGGAGCTTATTGTCGGCAGTATCGTTAAGCATCGAGGTCGTGTGAAGCTAGCAACAGAGCAGTTGGTCTCCTAAAGCCCTTGTCAGCATGAAAATCGCGCTTGTTGCCAATGACTTCTCGGCCTGTCGCGTAAAAATCTGGCGCCTTGCAGAGCAACTCTATGGTGCAGGCTCTGTTGAGTTGTTTATGGTGAATCCCATACAGATGCAAGATGGTCTGTCTGGTGAACGCTGTCATAAGTGGAGTGCCACGCACATAGAGGTTCTAGCAAAGCAGCTTCGCCAATTTAACGTTATTCATGTTTTTTGTGACTCAACGGCGGCTGCTGCCGAATTGCTCACACAGCTAAAGGGTAGGTCCGTTGTTCTGCATCGGCACGATATTTCAAGCTTGCGGGGTATTGAAGATCCAACCGAGCCCTGGGTGATGAATCATCCTGGAACCGAGATTGTAATTACAAGCCCCGAGCACGCCCAGTGGCTTCAAAGAATTGCACCCGCTAAGACCCTTACGTTTATTCCTAACGCTCCGCTGAAGTCTGAGATGCGTCCGCGTTCAAGCAGGCCGCGTCGTAAGGGCGTGATGTATTACGGCGGACTTGTGGCGAGCCCCGGTGCGCAAGATTCAGGAACCGGCTATCGGTTTTACTGGCCGCAGTGGCGAGAACTTTGCAAGGCCAATATTGACGTCCATATTTTTCCAAAACGGACAAAGCAAAATACGGTTGCACAGTTCTACAGACAACTACCAGGCTGTATCGTGCATCGACCGGTTGCTGCAGATAAACTCGTAGCGGTAATTTCTGAGTTTGAGGTGAGCTTCATAGGCTATAACGATCGTGGCGTAGATTCTGTTCGTCACAATTATGCGATGAGTTGCTGGCCGAACAAGGCATTTGACCCCGTTGCGGCCCGAACCCCTATCTTGGGTTACAAGGCAGGTTCGAGTGAGGCTGTCTGGAAAGATCATTGGGGCATAGCAACAAACGAACTCGATGACCTTGTTGCCGGTTACAGGAAAGCACGACGAATGAACCCCGACTGGTCATTTCTGCAAAAAGAGTATTGCCTTGATCAGTTCACTGATCGACTTTCCGATTTGTACAAGCGTGTTGCCGTTTAAGCAGCCAAGTAAAAAATTTGAGAGATAACTGCTAATGCATGTCACGTTCATTACCTACGCAACGCCAGGTCCGTTTCAAGATCTGGCCGATGACATGCTAAGGAGTTGCAAGGCGCTGAACTACGAAGCTCTCTCTGTCCCACTTCCACAGAAGGGTGAAGGGCGTAACTTTTATGGCTATGCCATGATGCGCTGTCTTGAGGCAATTGACGAGGCTCTTTGTAAAGGTGCCGTGGCGCTGGTTGATGCGGATCAACGGCTTGTATCTCGGGTTCCTGAAGATCTCTGGGATGGTGTTTGGAAAGTGGCCGCTATTAACCGTCGTGGCGACAAAGACATGGTGCGTATCTATGGTGTCGCACAGAATTACTTAAGTTCCGTGGTTTTTCTTCGAGAAGATGATCACGACTTTGCAAGGATTTTTATGCTGGAATGGATTAAACGCACCTACGAGCTTGGCCGTACCCCCAGTGGCCATGCCTTGGCGCAAACCCGTGATAGTTTTTATATTCAGAACCAATGGAAGCCAAACTGGTTTTGTGACCAGGCCTCTTTGAATCAAATGCTTCAGACTATGAACGATGAGGCCCCAGGGACAGTTAAAGACCTTTCTAGGCAGGAATGGTCGGCCAGAAAAGAGGGCAATGGCGCCATTCTTTTGCACTTTAAGGGCGCCAAGGGCAAGGGCTACGCTTCATGACCAAGCCTTTGAAACTCGCCTTATTCCCTTGGGTCAAATCAATTAAAGGCAGCATTGAGCGCATTGCCGAGATTCTGAACCACGGCGA
This sequence comes from Bordetella parapertussis, assembly GCA_945901825.1. Classification (GTDB taxonomy): domain Bacteria; phylum Pseudomonadota; class Gammaproteobacteria; order Burkholderiales; family Burkholderiaceae_A; genus Hahnella. Next base: position 56,279 of record CAMDMC010000004.1, on the reverse strand, counting down.
TATTCGGGTTGATGTCTGCCAGCACGAGCCTAACTGGTCCGACTATGACGGAGCCATACTTAACAACGACTTTCGTCCTCTTCCGATACCACGCATAACATATCTCACGGGTCTCTCGGTTAGGCGCTCGCTGGCTAATCTGGCCTATACCAAAGCCCGGCTGAAGCTTGACGGGCATTTAGGTGTCTGGACGAATTGCAACACATCGGCCGTTGCGCTCTCGCAGGCGGGCATTCCGGCTGGCCACATCTACCGGCCCTACCCAGTGCACCTTGAGCCAACCGCTCCGCCGCTGCCCAGTAAGCCTAGAGTGCTGTGGTATTGGAAGCCTGACTGGGCCTATTGCGATGGCATGGATCAAGAGATTCACCGGGTCATGCGTTCTGTTGCCAATGAAGGTACCGAGATTTGGGTAATAAGCAACAAGCATGCACCTGTAAAGGGTCTGCCTCTGCATCCCAACATTAAGGCCTTAGGTAGGTGCAAGTTTTCAGAGATTCTCTCGGAGGTACGAGGAATGGTTAGGCTAACCGGCGATTACGACTGGGGCCGAAGTAATTTCGACGTTATTAGCGCTGGACGTTTTACCTTGAACCTTAATGCATGGGAGTTCGAGGCTCATGACGGGGCATTTGAGATGCCAAGCCCGATGGGCGTTCACCGTGGGCACGCCATGTCAACGCCGAGCATGCAAGAGGCAGTACCCATTGTGAATCGCCTGCTTCGTGATGGATTCAACCACGAGGCGATTCATCGTTACGCTTTCGAGAATTTTCGGGAAGAGCCTTTAAGAGAACGCTGGCAGTCACAAATCAGGAGCTTATTTTCATGACAAGACAAGAACTAGAGAAGGCTTTTTGGGACCTTTGGTATGAAGATCAGAGCGAAAAAGAACAGGGTAAGCGATGGCTCCCTTCCAAGCGGCCTCACCAAATACCGGAAGAGTTTCTGGAATGCCTTTGGATTTGCAGTGGGCTTGCTAAGCCCTTTATTGTTGAAATTGGAACCATGGGTGGGCATCAAAAACGGTTTTGGACAGAGATTTTGAAGGCTGACTACTTGGGCATTGATATCTCGCCCGATGCTCCAGCAGACATTTATGGCAACAGCGCCTCGCCTGAGACTGTTCAGGCCATGCTCGAGAAATCGGGCGGCCGTCGCCCTAATATTCTTTTCATTGACGGAAGTCATTCCTATAAGGGCGTGAAAGCCGACTGGGAGATCTGGAAGGATGTGGTGGATCGCCCCGGTTTTGTCTGTTTTCACGACACGCATCATGACCATGCCGAGTATTCTTCCGGACCTGTAAAGCTCTGGGCAGAATTAATGGCTGCGGGTCACTGGGTGGCCTGGGACATTTTCCGTAAGGTTGACTATCTACCCCGAACCCCGACGGGTGAGTCAAAGCAGTGTGGCATTGGTGTTTTACAGATTGCTGGCAGTTAAGCGAGCGGTTGTCGGTTGTTAACTTCTTATTTATAAGAACGCATAGAGTCGTGGCGCCCTTGTTGAACCTAAAGAAGAGTCAAGCCATTATTCAAAAGCTTGAACCGAGGGTTGATCAACTAAGCTCGGCCGACGCCCGACGCCTGGCTGAAGCCTATGTCAATCTTGCCACCCTTTATACACATCAAGAGCGACTCGATCTGGCTTTGGCCACCATCGAAGGGGCTCTTGGCTTTCTTCCTGAAAGCACGCGACTTATTGACGCACTTGCCGAGATTCACTCGCGTTATGCAGTTCTTTACAAAGAGGTTGCTCGACGACAACGGGCCTCTGAAAGAACAGCCTAGTGGGCTAAGTGCGAGCGACCAACATGCCAGAGCCCCTTAAAGTCGAGAACTTTATGTTCCTCGGGCTGGGCATGTTTGAACTGCCAATGATCCACAAGTAGTACGTTTAAATCGGCATTCTCATAGGCAGCCTCAAGGTCTTTAAGCTCTGCCTTTCCCTTGAGGCAATCGGGAAGCGCTTGAATATTCGGCTCGACCACCCACAAATTGGCCTTTCCATACTTAACGAGCTCTAGCGCAATTTCAATGGCTGGGCTTTCGCGTAGGTCGTCAATGTCCGCCTTAAAAGACAGTCCAAGAAGGGCAATAACGGCGGGTGTCGCTGAATGCCTACCGTTAGCCTGGCCCGATGGATCTTTGTCTTGTTTTTCGATACGTTCTAGAATTTTTGAGACCACCCACTGGGTTTTATGCTGGTTGACGGCCCGTGCAGTTTGGATAAGCGCTGTTTCTCTCGGCGCAGAGTGAACAATAAACCAGGGGTCGACTGCTATACAGTGGCCTCCAACGCCGGGGCCGGGTTGCAGAATGTTCACCCGTGGGTGCCGATTGGCCAATCGGATTAACTCCCAGACATTAACGCCAAGACGATCGCAGACCATTGAGAGTTCATTGGCAAAGGCAATATTGACGTCACGAAAGCTGTTTTCGGTAAGTTTACAAAGCTCCGCGGTTTCTGCGGTTGTAAGAAAGCATTCGCCTTCAATGAAGAGGCCATAAAACTCTTTGGCCTTCTGGCCGCATGCCTCGGTCAGGCCTCCAATCACTCTGTCGTTATGAGTAATTTCCGGAAGCAGCTTGCCGGGAAGTGCACGTTCGGGGCAGTAGGCAAGAAAAATATTGGGTAGATCCTTGCGTTTTTCGTTACCTTCAGTGCAGGGAAAATTGAGGTCGGGCCGCAGGGTCTGCAGCTGCTTGGCGGCTTTTCGAGTCGTTCCCACAGGGGAACTCGATTCGATAATAACAAGGTCCCCAGGCTTTAGAACCGGCGCAATCGACTTAAGAGCGGACTCGACGTATCGCATGTCCGGAGCTTGATCAGCCCCAAGAGGGGTGGGCACACAGATCATGAATACGGGTGCAGGTAGGGGCTGCATTGTTGCTTGCAAGAAGGAGTGGCTTGTCACGTGACTCACCAAGACTTCAAGCTCAGGTTCGACAATATGAATGCGACCCTGGTTAATGGTGTGAACAACCAGAGGGTTTGAATCAACCCCCACCACAACATAATTTTTACTTGCTAAAAGTGCAGCCGTCGGTAACCCGATGTAGCCCAAGCCCACAACGCAAGCAGTAGGAGAGATAACCTTAGTCGAGGTCGGCTCGGCGACTGCAACCATTGGGGACTCGTTGGATTTTGTGAAAGACATGCATGGGTTCAATAGTAAAGGAAGTTCAGCTTGGCCATGCCCCAAAGAACAGGTTGTGGACGACCGCTTCCTGACATAAAAATGCCATAAACCATTAATGCAAATGGATTAATTTGGAAATTGCATTGCCACAAATTTTGTTGCGGTCTTAAAGTTGATTTACTACACTTCGATCTGTTTATTCCCCCAAAAAAGTTCCTCAGGTTGAGGGTCGTTTTGAATGACGGTCACAATTAAGCTGCCCTCGCTAGAGGCTTGGGGTGAACTCTCGATTCAGTTGCCTGAAATGCTCTGGCCGCGAATTCGGCAAGGGGAGTTTCTTTGGGTGGCCGGTCATACGTGGAAGCATAAAACGCTCAATGAGGGATTTGTCGATATTTGGGCGTTTTCGGGGGGTATCGGCGGGCTGCTAAGCGTGCAAATGGCTACGCCTCGACGCATCCACCCGAAGTTCTGCGGCACCCTGCGAGAAGAGTATGTCTTGCTTTCCTCGGCTAAGGCCGTGCGATGATCCCCATTGCCATTGGCTTTGATCAGCAAGAGGCCATTTCTTATCACGTTTTTTGTCAAAGCATCCTTGAGAAAAGCTCCCAGCCTGTAGCCTTCACACCGCTGGTCTTAGCCGGCCTCGCCTCGCTTTATAGGGAGACCCACAAGGACGCAAGCAATTCATTTATCTACTCCCGTTTTTTGACACCGTGTCTCTTCAACTATGAGGGATGGGCTATTTACGCTGACAGCGACATGGTTTGCCTACGCGATGTTGGAGAGCTCTGGGCGCTTCGCGATGACAGCTACGCAGTCATGGTTGTGCCGCATGACTACAAAACCAAACATCAGCGTAAGTACCTTGGCAACGTCAATGAAGACTACCCGCGTAAGAATTGGTCAAGTCTTATTCTGTGGAACTGTGCACATCCGAAGAACCGCTGTTTAACACCAGGTTTTGTCTCTGATCAGTCAGGTGCATTTCTTCATCGATTCAGTTGGCTAGAGGACGAAGAGGTGGGACGGCTACCCCTGGAGTGGAACTGGCTGACCACGGAATACCCAGATAATGACCATGCTCACCTGCTCCACTACACGCTGGGCTCCCCATGTTTTAAAGACTATTCCGAGTCGCCCATGTCGAATGTTTGGCACTTGACCCATCGTCGTTCTCAGCAGGGATGTGGGGATTCGTAATGAAGCCGGAGCTTTTTAACCCCGAGGAGCACCAGCGACTCAGAGCAGCCAGGCTCGCCAAGGTTTCCATTGAGAATCCAAAGCTCTTAGGGTTAGCAACGGTTGAGATTAACCCCACCGAGCTCTGCAACCGAACCTGCAGCTTTTGTCCTCGTCACGACCCGGAGGTCTATCCAAACCGCAAGCTGCACATGACGGTTGAGACTGCAAGTCTGCTGTCAGACCAGCTTCATTCAGACGGTTTTAACGGCGAAATCCACATTACAGGCTATGGGGAGCCTTTGCTTAACCCCGACATTCTGAAGCTCATAGAGACCTTCTCGCACCGATTTCATGTTGAGATCATTACCAACGGAGATAGGCTTAGCTCGGGTCAGGTAACGGTTGACCAGTTGCATGAGGCAGGCCTTAAGTCGTTGATTGTTGACTGTTATGACGGGACAGACCAGGTTATTGCCATGAACCAGCTTTTATCGCAGTCAAAGGTTGCCTGGCGGATTCGAAATCACCACGACACCGGTGAGTCTGCGTTGGTGTCCGTGTTTCAGTTCAACAACCGAGGAGGGCTTCTTGGGAAAGTAACCGTAAAGCGGCCGTGTTTCATGCCCATGTACAAGGCGTTTGTGGACTGGAATGGTGATTTGGGTCTTTGTTGCAATGACTGGTCACGAAATTTTAAATCGGTCGGAAATATTCATAAATCTGCGTTTTCTGATTTATGGATGAGTGAAAGTTTCCTTGCCACGCGCAAGCAGCTGCTGCTGGGTAACCGAGCCGATCTCAACGCCTGTGCATCGTGCGATGTCAACGGCATTTTGCAGGGCAAGGAGAGTGCAAAGCTTTGGCGGACAGTTGCCTTTATTGCGCCGTGATTCCGAGATAGGTGTCTGGCTTGACCTCTGTGAACTGGCAGTATGCTCATGACCTTCGGTTTTATTGTTTCCGGCGCACATTTAGCGGCGGTTCCTCACTTCGAATATTTTCCGCCTTCTGCCAGGGTTTGGAAAAGCTCGGCCTACAAGAAGTAGACAGCCACAAAAAGGCAAATGTCTGGGTGATTTGGAGTTTGCTTTGGGGCGGGAAGATGGTTGCGAACAAGAAGTTCTGGGATCTTGCTCGAAAGAAGAAAATTCCCGTGCTTGTTCTCGATGTGGGGGCCATTGAACGCGGAAAGACCTGGAAGATTGCATTTAATGGCCTTGGTAAAGATTGTTATTTCTCGCCCGAGGCGACTGGAATACGTCGATTCCCCGCGATGATACGAGCAAAAAAATGGAAGCCACGTGAGCCCAATGTCTTGATCTGCCTTCAAAACGAGAGTAGCGACCTCTGGGCAGGTATGCCGAGCAGTCAGGTTTGGCTTGAGTCAATTGTTCCGCTTATTCGTCAGCACTCAGATCGGCCCATTGTTGTAAGGCCTCATCCGAGATTTTCAATTCGGTTAGATCTGGATTGTTTCAAGGGGCAGGGCGTTGAGCGGAGCCGCAATCCTGCCTTCATCGATGACCTGCTTATTTCTCACTACGTATTAAATTGGAGCAGCACCGCCTCGGTGGGAGCAGCAATGAAAGGTATTCCTGTTTGGACTGGACCAGACAGCATGGCAAGTGCAATATCCCAACCCCTTGAGTTCTTAGAGCAGACACCTTGCTACGACTTGAATGCCTGGCTGGAATGGCTAAGCTGGACCGAGTGGACCGAAGAGGAGTTACGCTCTGGCCTGGCCATGGAGTTTTTGATGATGAGTCCGCAGCCTCTGCACTTGGCAATTACTTAGGGGCTTGTTTGTGAGACAGTAAGAGACGATTTCGTAAGGAGTTCGTTATGGAGAGTCACGCGATTCTTGGCGTCATTGGGGGCAGTGGCGTTTATGACATTGATGGTCTGCAGAATAAGCATTGGCGGGCTGTGGAGTCGTCTTTTGGAAAGGCTTCTGACGAACTCTTGTTTGGCGAGCTCAATGGCCTTCAACTGGTCTTTCTGCCCCGTCATGGGCGCGGTCATGTTCTTTCGCCCTCCGACATTAACTACCGCGCCAATATTGATGCCTTAAAGCGCTCGGGAGTTACAGATGTTCTCTCGATCAGTGCAGTAGGCTCATTAAAAGAAAACCTCGCACCGGGAACCTTTGTGATTGTTGACCAGTTTATCGATCGCACCTTTAACCGGCAGAAGTCATTCTTTGGCTCAGGCTGCGTGGCGCATGTCTCAATGGCGCACCCTGTCTGCAGTCGGCTGGGCGACCATCTTCAAGAGGCGGCTAGGCAGCTAGACCTGCCTGTGGTGCGCGGCGGCACCTACCTTGTCATGGAGGGCCCCCAGTTCTCAAGCCTTGCCGAATCCGAGCTCTACCGATCATGGGGCTGCGACGTTATAGGAATGACAAACATGCCCGAGGCCAAGCTTGCCCGCGAGGCCGAGCTTTGTTACGCCAGTGTTGCGATGGTGACGGACTACGATTGTTGGCACCCTGACCATGACCATGTCACCGTGGATCAGATTATTGGTGTGCTTTCATCCAATGCCGAAAAGGGGCGTTCGCTTGTAAAGTCGGTAAGCCCAAGGGTTCAGAATGACAACCATGCCAAAGACTGCTCCTGTCGAACCAGTCTGTCCTACGCCCTTATCACTGCGCCCGAGCGCAGGGACCCGGGCCTTTTACAGAAGCTCTCGGCGGTGGCCGGTCGGGTGCTATAGCCCCTGAAGGTTTGGGGTGCTTAAGCGATAAGACTTCTGAAACATTACAAAGCGCGAATCGTCATGTCGATGCAGCAAAGAGACCTTCGAGAAGCCCTTGTTCAGACCTATGCAGAGATGATCCGCAGGGGCTTAAACCAGGGCACCGCTGGGAATTGTTCCGTGCGTTGCCCACAAGCCAACAGGTTTTTGGTAACGCCTTCTGGCATGCCCTTAGAAGCCATGACCCCTGATGCCATGGTGCTTATGGATACGGGTGGCGATGTGGTCGGAGAAGGTAAGCCCTCGTCCGAATGGCGCTTTCACCGGGATATTTTGCAGGCACGGCCCGATGTCGGCGCGGTGGTGCATACCCACTCGGTGGCTGCGACGGCTCTTGCCTGCCTGCGCCAGGGTATTCCAGCCTTTCATTACATGGTTGCCGTGGCAGGAGGTGCTGACATTCGATGCGCGCCCTATGCACTTTTTGGAACCCAGGAGCTCTCGAACGCTGCGCTTGAAGCTCTTGAGAATCGCAAGGCCTGTCTGATGGCCAATCATGGCGTGATTGCCTTGGGCAACGATTTAAACCAGGCCCTTAACCTTGCTCAAGAGGTTGAAACGCTTGCCCAGCAATACTTGGCTTCCAAGCAGTTCGGGGAGCCTGTTCTTTTATCGCAGGCGCAGATGCAGCAGGTCTTTGAACAATTTCGTGATTACGGTTACAAAAAGACATCCTAGCTTGCCTGTCTTTATTAAGGGTTTGTTATGCCAATTGCCTCACTCATTCGCACCATTCCGAATCACCCCAAGCAGGGCATCCTGTTTCGCGATATCACCACGCTTCTCAAGGATGCGGTAGGGCTTCGTGCTGCTGTCGACGAGTTTGTTAACCGCTACAACGGTATGAACATTCAGAAGGTTGCAGGCATTGAGTCACGAGGCTTTATTCTTGGCGCACCGATTGCCTACATGCTCGGCGTGGGGTTCGTTCCCATTCGAAAAAAGGGCAAGCTGCCCTCGAAGACCATTGCTCAAGAATATGACTTGGAGTACGGAACCGACGTCATTGAGGTGCATACCGATGCCATTGCAAAAGGCGAGCGGGTGCTTCTGGTGGACGATCTTATTGCCACGGGTGGAACGGCCGAGGCAGCCGTCAAGTTATTGCTTGCTCTACAGGCCCAGGTGGTGGAGTGTTGCTTTGCTATTGATCTTCCTGAGTTAGGGGGGCGGGCTCGGCTTGAGGCCATGGGGCAAAAGGTTTTTACCCTCTGCGAGTTCGACGGGCACTAGCATGAAAACAAGTGTGCAGACCCTGCGTTGGGCTGACGATCATTTGGAGATGATTGATCAACGTGTCTTGCCGTCGGAATTTCGCTACCTCGCCTACCGAACAGCCGAGGAGGTGGCACAAGGCATTCGGTTGATGGTGGTGCGTGGCGCTCCGGCCATAGGCTGCGCAGCTGCCTATGGGGTAGCGCTTGAAGCCTTCGCGTTAAATAGTCGGTCTTTAGACGACTTTCATGCTGGGATGACGAAGGCCTTTGAAGTCTTAGCAGCCAGCCGGCCGACCGCTGTGAACTTGTTTTGGGCCTTGAATCGCATGAAGGCGCACTTGGCCTCGCTTGGAAACCAAGCGCCGAATGTGCTGGCCCAGGCCCTTCTGGTTGAAGCCCATGCTGTCTTTGACGAAGACATTGCCGTTAACAAGGCCATGGGAGCGCACGGCGCAGCGCTTTTGAGAGACGGCGATCGTGTTCTCACCCACTGCAATGCGGGCGCGCTTGCTACAGCCGGCCATGGCACTGCACTGGGTGTTTTCCGATCGGCCGTATCCATGGGTAAGAAAATTGAAGTGATTGCCGACGAGACGCGCCCCTTTCTTCAGGGGGCACGGTTAACCGCCTGGGAGATGGTGCAAGAGGGCATACCCACCACTTTAATTTCAGATGGCATGGCCGGTCACCTTATGGCAACAGGCTGTGTTGATGCCGTGGTGGTTGGAACCGACCGTGTGGCTCGCAATGGGGATGTTGCCAACAAAATTGGCACCTACATGGTGGCCGTGCTTGCGCATCGGCACAGCATTCCCTTTTACGTGGCCTGCCCGCTTTCAACCATTGACATGAGCATTCCTAATGGAGCAGCGATTCCCATTGAAGAGCGTGCGGCAGACGAGGTGCTTGGCCATGCGGGGGTTCAATGGGCTGCAAGGGGCGTTAAGGTTCGCAACCCGGCTTTTGACATCACACCGGCTGAGCTGGTAACCGCCTTAATTACAGAAAGAGGGGTTATAAGGAACCCCAACGAAGTTCTATTGGAAGAGTTGTTTTCTTGTTAAGCCCAGGAAGCTCAGAGTTTTACTGGTGATTTACACATAGTTCTAGACTGATTAGCTTTCACTTCGAGGCTTGGGTGTTCTCCCCATCGCATAGAACTCGGGATTGGGTTGCATACCAGTAAAGTTTGCCATTCGGTTACTCATCCCAAAAAACGCCGTAATGGCAGCAATATCCCAAATGTCCTCATCATTGAAACCCACGTCATAAAGCGTTTGGAAGTCCGACTCAACGACCTCATGGGCCTTCTCGCAGATCTTTATTGCGAACTCGAGCATTCGGATTTGTCGCTGGCTGAGATCTGCCTTCCGGTAATTGATGGACAGTTGATCCGCGATAAGTGGATTTTTTTCATAGATTCGAAGAATGGCGCCGTGCGCCACTACGCAGTAAAGGCACTGATTCAAAGCACTGGTCGTTGTTACGATCATCTCCCGCTCACCCTTTGTAAGACCAGATACACGCCCAAGGGTCTCGGGTGTCATCAAAGCATCGTGGTAGGCGAAGAAAGCCCGCCATTCCGCAGGGCGATATGCAAGGGCAAGAAAGACGTTTGGGACAAACCCAATTTTTTCTTGAACCTCTAGAATTCGAGCTTTGATATCGTTGGGTAGGTCTTGGATTGCTGGTGCTGAGTACCTTAATGTTTTCATTTAGATCTCACTTCCTTAGCGTCTTAATTGAGATTAAGAATCTGTCGACCAATTTCCGACTGCGGTTGGGCAAGAGGCTCCAATATGCTGAAGTGATCGTGACCCGCAAGGCTGACGGGTAAAACGCAATCAGCGTAGCCAGAGCGCTTAAGATTCATTGCCAGCTTATCGGACTGCTCTGTCCAGCTTGCCGGTTCCCTTGCCCCAACGAAAAGCTTGGCTTTTGAGGAAATGAGTCGGCAAGGTTGCTGCAGGGCGCACTGTTGGTTGACTTCAGCCTGGGAAAGTTTCAGCAGATCATTTACCTCCGACTGCCGGACCGTTTCCAGGTCATAGGCGCCTGAAATGAGGGCGACACTGGCCGGCACAGGGATTGACATCGGATCACTGCCCAAAATGGCACGAGCAACCAAGTGTGCCCCAGAAGAGTGCCCAGAAATGGTCCAGGGGATAGCTTTCGATGGGCCTGCGTATTGCTTCCAAATTGTTTCGCATGCCCCCTTTACGCAGGCGACCATCTCCTGAATTCTTGAGGCGGGCATAAGGGGAAAACTCGGAATGGCAAAGGCCCATTGTTTCTGGAGGTATGACGCTGCAAGAAAGCTAAATGTCGATTTGTCGCGACTCATCCAGAATCCGCCATGAATAAAAACATGGAGACCTTCTAATGGCCCAGATGGTAAAAAGATATCGAAGGATTGCCTTGGGTGCACCCCATAGGCCTGGTCGATCTTGCAAGAAACATGTGACCGGACCCAGCCGCTGAGATCGGTAAAACGCGCAATAATGGCCTCGCTGTCTGGGACGGCCTTGCGGGGGTTCCAAAGGGGGTCCATCGGTTCTTAAATTCCTTGTTGTACGAGCAAAAACTTGTTCTTAATGACGCTCGGTAGGCTCTATCATTGCATACATGAGCACACAACTTTTTTTAGACAAAACCATTTTAGTCACTGGGGCCTCATCGGGGCTTGGGCTGCATTTTTGCAAAATGCTAATGGCCAAGGGTGCACAGGTTATTGGTGTTTCGCGCCGAGCACCCCCTGCGGGCGTTGTCAGTGAATTCATAGAAGCCGATCTTAAAGACCCTTTAGCATTGGCAGGCGCATTGAATTCAAAGTTGCATACGAGTTCGACCTCCCCTCGCCCTATTTACGCCCTTGTTAACAATGCGGGGCTTGCCTCAACTGCTCCTCTGCTTGAATCCGACCCGTTGGGTGAATTAGAGATCATGAAAATCAACCTGCTTGGGCTTATGTCCATGACCCGATTGATTGCCCCACATTTAATTGTTAACGGGGGTGGCGTTATTGTGAATATTGCTTCGGTTTTGGGTATTCGGCCACTGAAGCATGTCTCTACCTATTCTGCTTCGAAGGCGGCTGTTATTCAGTACACCCGGTCATCGGCAATCGAATTGGCCCCACAGAAGATTCGTGTGAATGCCCTTGCACCTGGCTATATTCGAACTGACATGAATGCAGATGTGCTTGACGGCCCGGCTGGAGAGCAGATTAAAAAGAAAACGCCTTTGCGTCGGTTCGGCGAACTGTCTGATCTTGATGTGCCTTTATTGTGTCTGCTTGATCCCGGTAATTCTTATATGACTGGAGCCGTTCTTGCTGTAGATGGCGGAATGAGCGCAGGACTTTAGAAAATAACAAAAGGATAGTCATGAACTTTGATAGTCCCTCCGATGTTCTGCCCTTAATGAAGGCGGTCGATGAATTTGTAGAGGCTAGGCTACTTCCCCTTGAGGAGGACCCCTTAAGCTTTGACAGCCACGAGAATATTAAGGAAGACCTTCTCGCGAAGGTTCGCCAGGAGGTAAAAGCCCTTGGTCTTTTCTCTCCTCAACTCCCAAAAGAGTTCGGTGGCTTGGGTCTCACTCCAGTTGGTCAGGCATTGCTCTACGAAAGAATGAATCGCTCTATTTTTGGGCCTGTCTGTTTTAACTGTGCAGCGCCGGATGACGGCAACATGACCGTCTTGGCCAAGGTTGGAACCAAAGATCAGCAGGCACGTTGGCTTCTTCCTATTGTTAAAGGCGAAGTGCGCTCCTCCTTTGCAATGACCGAACCTCATCCGGGTGGCGGCTCAGACCCCGGCATGATTCAGACGCGGGCCGAACGTCATGGCGACCGTTGGCGTATTTACGGGCGCAAGTGGTATATCACCGGCGCCCAGGTGGCCTCTCATTTCATTCTTATTGCAAAAACGGGGGAGGGTGCGCGGGATGGCCTTACCGCCTTTCTTTTTCATAAAGACGACCCGGGCTGGTCAATTATTCGGCGAATCGGAATTATGGGACCCGAGGAGCATGGCGGGCATTGTGAGCTGGAATTCAACGGACTAGAAATTCCCGATGAGAATCGGCTTATGGGCGTGGGCCAGGGGCTTAAGGTAACCCAGATTCGCCTCGGTCTTGCCCGTCTTACACACTGCATGCGTTGGTTGGGTCTTGCTCAGCGATGTATGGAAGTCGCCTCGGCTTATATTTCAAAAAGAGAAGGCTTCGGAATAAAACTCTCGGAACGTGAGAGCGTTCAAATGCAGATGGGTCGAGTGGCCATGGCAATTGATACGGGACGGTTGTTAACGATGCGGGCTGCCTGGAGGTTGCAGGAAGGACAAAAAGCTCGACCGGACATCTCCATGGCGAAGATTCAGGTGGCCGAGACATTGCATTTAGCGGCTGATACAGCAATACAGCTTTGTGGTGCACTTGGCTACAGTAAAGATACTGTCCTAGAGTGGATTTACCGTTACGCCCGACAGGCCAAGCTTGTTGACGGTGCAACCGAAGTTCATCAGATGATTATTAGTAAAGCTTATCAGGGACAAGGCCCCGCCTTTTTCACCTGGGGTCGAGGGAATGACTGAGGTTGATGGGTCGATTACGTTTTTATTAAGCCAGCTTGCAGACGTAAGGCCGAGTTTTCGTAACGCCTCGATAGTGAAAGTTCAGAAGCTTTCGGGGGGTGCGATTAATCGCAATGACCGTCTTCAACTGCAGCTAGACGATGGTTCTCTTACCGACCTGGTGATGCGCAGGGGTAGGGGCTCCCCGGTTCCGGGAACGCTTCGTCGCGAACAAGAATTTCAACTCGTTCAGCTTATGTTCCGTGCGGGTGTACCGGTTCCCGAGCCCGTTGCGATGGTTGAGGCTGATCAAACTCTGGCAAGTTTTTTCCATTGGTGTGAGGGGATCACAGACCCTCGTCTGATTTTAAAATCGTTCGGTTCTTTGCCCGAGCAGCCGTTAGAAGACCTTTCGGGTCAGCTTGGAAGGGTTCTTGGTGCGATTCATAGCGAAAAAATTGCCTCGTGTTTGAATAATGAGCAGGCCCCTCTGTTTGGGGGGCGGCCCTTCAATGGAATCTCCGCAAGCATTCAAACGCTTCAAGAGGGTTTTAACCAGGTTCAATCGCCGCCTAGTTATCTGAAATTTGCTCTAGAGCGCATCTGTGAAGAGGCCAGTCGCTTTACGAGTAAGAGGCCCGCAGTGCTTTGCCACAACGATTTTAGGTTGGGCAACCTTATGTTGAGCTTGCCTCCGGTGTCAGAGGTCAAGGGGGCGGCGCCAATTGCCAATCAGATAAGCTCCTCGAGTCATGGTCTGTTTAAAGCTGTGCTCGATTGGGAGTTTGCCAACTGGGGCGACCCCATGTCCGATCTCGGCTGGCTTACAGCCCCTTGCTGGCGTTTTGGTGGCTCCCATCCGGTAGCGGGCTTCCTGCCTTTAGAGCCCCTTTTAATGGGATACCGCTCAAGCATGCCCAGCTTTGATGAGACCTGGATTACCGAGCTGAGTTTCTGGCAGCGCTTTGCTCATCTGCGGTGGGCGATTATTGCCTCTCAGCAGGGCGAGCGTGCGCTCTCCACCAAGGACGAAACCTTGGAATTAATGATTACCGGCTTAATGACCGCCAGCATTGTTCAGCCTGTGGTTGAGCACTATCTGGGTCGTGCAATAGAGCCCTTCCCAACGCCTCGTTATCGTCCGGTCTCTCATAACAGCCCAGATAACGCTCGTGCTCTTGCGCACCTTCCAGAGTTCAATACCCTTTTACGGGAGGCCTGGCGATTGCTTCGCCAAGAGGTGGCCCAGAGCGATCAGGTAACTGGCAGACTGAAGTATCAGGTGTTGGTAATTGCAAACGCCTTAAGGCTTGCCATGGCCTCTCAAGCCCTCCCAAGCGAGGAGATCCGTCATAAAGTTTCAGAGGGCGAAGAGTTATCTCAAGTTGAATTGGAACTTGCACACGACCTAGCGCTCTGGAGCTTTCTGCCTTAGGGTATTTCTAGAAAAATAAGCCTCTAAGCACGATAAGAATTATTGTGTGGCTGACCAGGCCGGTCTTCTTTTGTCAATAAAGGCCTGAACACCCTCAAGAGCATCCTTATCCATCATGTTGCAGGCCATTACAGACCCTGCGTCCTCGTAGGCCTCACGGATGGGTTGTTCAATTTGCCGGTAAAAAAGTTGCTTGCCGAGCCTTACAGCTTCGATGGGTTTGTTAAGTATGGTCTTTGCCAAGGCAATGGTCTGCTCCTCAAGCTGCTCAGCTGGCACAACCCGATTAACCAGTCCTTTTTCTCGAGCATCAGCAGCGCTTAAGAACTCTCCGGTAAGAAGCAATTCAAGTGCGTGTTTTCGTAGTAGGTTTCTTGAAAGGGCAACACCAGGCGTCGAGCAGAAAAGCCCAAGGTTAATCCCGGATACAGCAAATTTTGCGTCTTCGCTGGCAACAGCGAGGTCGCACATGGCAACGAGCTGGCAGCCTGCGGCAGTGGCGACGCCCTGAACCTGGGCAATAACAGGCTGGGGCATACCCTGCACGGTGAGCATCATTTCAGTGCATTTTCTAAAAAGAGACTGATAGTAAACTTCCGAGGGTGCTTGCATCATCTCTTTAAGGTCGTGTCCCGCACAAAAAGCCTTCCCACTGGCCGCGAGAATGACGACTCGTATGTCGTTGTTATTTGAAATTTCTCTGAGGCTTTCTTGCAGTTCATCCAAAAGACCTTCACTTAACGAATTGAAGGCCTCGGGTCGATTAAGCAAGATTCTTACTAGGCCTGGGGAAATAGCTTGTTGAATTAAGTTAGACATCAATAGCCTCCACTGCACCGGTTTGCTTCCTAAGCTCAAACTTCTGGATCTTGCCCGTCGATGTCTTCGGAAGCTCGCCGAAAACATACGCCCGTGGCACCTTGAACCCCGCAAGGGATTTCTTACAAAAGCCGAGCATCTCCTGAGCATCTGCCTTGGCACCAGGTTTTAGCTCGATAAACGCACATGCTACTTCACCCCATTTGGGGTCGGGCTTGGCCACCACAGCAACTGCAAGTACGGACGGATGTCGGTACAAGACATCCTCAAGTTCGATGGACGAGATGTTTTCACCGCCCGAAATAATAATGTCTTTACTCCGATCTTTAATTTTTACGTAGCCATCGGGGTGCATGACAGCAAGATCGCCCGAGTGAAACCAGCCCCCTTTGAACGCCTCGGAGGTTGCCTTCGGGTTTTTGAGGTACCCCTTCATTGTGATGTTTCCACGAAACATAATCTCGCCGATTGTCTCGCCGTCGGCGGGCACCGGCGTCATCGTTTCGGGGTCAAGAACCGCAATCGACTCCTGCAGGTGATATCGCACGCCTTGGCGCGCGTTCAGCTTTGCACGATCCGGGACAGGCAGGTCGTTCCATTCGGCATGTTTCACGCAGACGGAGGCCGGCCCATAGACTTCGGTTAAACCATAGACATGAGTAATTTCAATGCCCATAGCCTCCATTCCCTCAATCATGGCAGCAGGTGGAGCAGCACCAGCAACCATGGCTTTTATTCCCCTAGGCAAGTTGTTTTTTGCCTCAGGAGGTGCATTGATAAGTAAATTGTGGACGATGGGTGCCGCGCAGTAGTGAGTTACACGGTGTTTGCGCATCAGATCGAAAATGGTTTGAGCTTCAACCTTTCGAAGGCAGACATTAATGCCAGCCCGAGCAGCAATCGTCCAGGGGAAGCACCAGCCATTGCAGTGAAACATAGGTAAGGTCCACAGGTAGACAGGGTGCCTTGGCATGTCCCACTCGAGGATATTTGAAATGGCATTCGTCGCGGCACCTCTGTGGCTGTAGACGACACCCTTAGGGTCGCCTGTGGTTCCAGATGTGTAGTTGAGACAAATGCTCTGCCACTCATCTTGAGGTAGTGTCACTGCAAAAGTAGCATCGCCTTCTTGCAGAAACTCCTCATAGGTCTGAGAGCCAACCTGTTCTCCGGATGGAAGGAATTCTTCATCCAAGGCGTCGACAACATGGGGCGACCGACCGAACTCATTCTTAAGAATTTTCAGGGCTTCGCGCATGGTCTTTGAAAACTCGGGGTCGGTGATTACCAGCTTTGCCTCGCCATGGTTGAGCATGAAAGCGATTGCCTGAGCATCAAGCCGGGTGTTCAAACTGTTTAAAACGGCGCCAGCCATAGGCACGCCAAAGTGTGCCTCTACCATTGCCGGCACATTGGGAAGCATTACGGCCACCGTATCGCCAAGGCTGACCCCTTTTTTCTGCAAGGCTGAGGCAAGTCGGCTTGATCGATCGAATACATCTTTCCAGGTGTGCAGCAATTGGCCGTGCGCTACCGCAGGCTTACTAGGGTAAACAGCGGCCGCCCGGGCAATGTAGGAGATTGGCGACATGGCAACGTGATTTGCGTCGTTGGCCTCTAGGCCTTTGCTGTACATATGGTCGGCGGGTAGCTTGCCCTCTTTACTTGATTGACTGGTCATAACGTTCTCTTAACTACGGGTTGTCGGGAGTGGTGACATAGGATGCTGATGTCTTGTTTGCCTAATCGAGGGTTTTAGAGATTAAGTTGAAAGAGTAGAGAAAAAGTTGCACTGCAGCATAAGCCTTTCCAATTTTCAAAAAGCTCACGCCTAAGACGGTTTTGTAAGAGTAAAGCACCTAGTGAGACCATGGTAATAAAGGGTAATGCGATAGGAAAGCGGCTGTTTCAAGGGTTTCCCCTCATCTATCGGCAAGCGGGCGAGAACGGTGATGGGTTTTAATAAGGGAATGTCTACAACACCCGACCTTATTCTAGAAACCCGGCATCTTTGCAAAGAATTTTTGGGCTTCGTGGCTGTGAACGATGTCAACCTTAAGGTGAAAAGGCACAGCATTCACGCCATCATCGGTCCAAACGGGGCGGGCAAAAGTACGTGTTTTAACCTCATAACGAAATTTCACCCCCCTACAAGTGGTTCGATTTTTTTAAATGGTGAGGACATAACGTCTCTTTCACCTTCTCAGATTGCGCGTGAGGGTGTTATTCGCTCCTTTCAGATTTCAGCAGTTTTTCCTCACATGACAGCGCTCGAGAATGTCAGGATAGGTCTGCAACGATTGCTGGGCAGTTCAATGCATTTCTGGAAGAGTGAAAAAAGCCTTGAAGTTCTTAACGAGCGATCCATGGCTGCGCTCGAACAGGTTGGACTGCAAGAGTTCTCAGACGAGCTTGCAGTTAACCTTCCTTATGGACGCAAACGAGCCCTGGAAATTGCGACAACCGTGGCAATGAACCCAGAGGTTATGTTGCTTGATGAGCCTACTCAGGGCATGGGCCACGAGGATGTTGACCGAGTGACCGAGCTTATAAAAAAGGTGTCTCAAGGACGAACGGTTGTCATGGTGGAGCACAACATGAAGGTGGTCGCAAAAATTGCAGACACCATAAGCGTTTTACAGCGAGGAGAAGTTATTGCCGAAGGCCCCTACGAGGTGGTTTCAAACGACCCGCAGGTTATGGAGGCCTACATGGGGTCTTCAGACACCGAGCTCGCCGGCCACTAGAATTTTCCAATATGTCAGAACCCTACTTAGAAATTAATAATCTTCATGCCTGGTACGGGGAGTCTCATGTACTGCACGGCGTGAACTTGTCGGTTAGTAGAGGAGAAATCATCTGCCTGCTTGGCCGAAACGGAGCCGGACGCACCACTACCCTGCGCGCGATTCTCGGACTTACAGGGCAGCGTACGGGTGAAATAAAAATTAACGGGAAAAATGTACTCGGCATGGCCACTCATGAAGTGGCGCAACTTGGAATTGGTTACTGCCCCGAGGAACGAGGAATTTTTACGAGCCTGACCTGCGAGCAAAACCTGCTGCTACCTCCGAAGGTTGGAGAGGGTAAGGGCCTTGACTTGTCAGAGATTTACCAGATGTTTCCTAACCTGCTTGAGCGCCGAAACAGCCCCGGAGGGCGCCTCTCAGGCGGAGAGCAGCAGATGCTTGCCATTGCCCGGATATTACGGACGGGTGCCGATCTTCTACTGCTTGATGAAATTACCGAAGGGCTTGCCCCAGTGATCGTCCAAAAACTCGACGAAGTCGTTCGTACTCTGCGAGACCGTGGGTTCACCATTGTTCTTGTTGAGCAGAACTTCCGCTTCGCCTCTAGGTTGGCTGACCGCAATTACGTGATTGAGCACGGGCAGGTGGTTAAAACAGTCGCCAAAGAGGGGCTCGAAGAAAGTAAGGATGAGTTGGTCGAGTTATTGGGTGTGTAGTTTATTTATAAACAGGAGAAATAAAATGAAGAGAAGTATGATTGCAAACGTAGTAGCGGCCAGTCTGGTTGCTTTCTCAGGGTCTTCTTATGCAGCAGGTCTGACCGACGATGAAGTAAGAATCGGCGTTCTTACCGACTTGTCTGCAATTTACTCGGACATTGAAGGGCCCGGCGCTGTGGCGGCAGCCAAGATGGCTGTGAAAGACTTCGGCGGAAAGGTCCTTGGTAAGAAAATTACGATATTGACGGCAGACACACAGTCGAAAGCGGATCTTTCTGGCTCGAAGGCTCGTGAGCTTTTTGAGAAAGATAAGGCCGACATGATTATCGGTAATGTCTCCACGGCGGCAGCACTTGCTGCAATGGAAGTTGCCGATCAAAAGGGCAAAATTTCGATTGTCACGGGAGCGGCCTCACTTCCCATCACGAACGAGAAATGCACTGCTACAAACATTCACTACGTGTACGACACCTATGCCTTGTCAAGGGGCACGGGCAAAGCCGTGGTTGATACGGGTAAGAAAGACTGGTTTTTTGTTACGGCAGATTATGCGTTTGGGCACACGCTTGAGCGCGATACCACCGAAGTTATCCTAGCAAATGGTGGAAAAGTGATGGGTGGGGTTAAGCATCCAATTTCCAGTCAAGATTTCTCAAGTTTCATGGCTCAGGCCCAGTCTTCGGGTGCCCAGGTTATTGCGCTTGCAAATGCAGGTGGCGACACCATTGGCTCGGTGAAGCAGGCTGCTGAACTTGGCATTATGGGTTCCAAGCAAACCGTTGTGCCGTTACTTATGTTTATTTCCGATGTCCAGGCTTTGGGTCTTAAGCAGACCAGCGGCATGTCGTTTACGGTTGGTTGGTACTGGGATTACAACGAATCAAACCGCAAGTTTGCCCAGCGGTTCATGAAAGAGTTCAAAGGCAAAGCACCTACTTCAGTTCAGGCGGGTGTTTACTCAGCCACCATGCAGTACCTGAAGGCTATTGAGGTAACCAAGACAGATGATGCAACGGCGGTTATGAAGCATCTACGTTCGATTGAGATTGACGACGGCCTGTTCAAGGGCAAGATCCGTGCAGATGGAAAGTTTGAGCACGATATGTATCTGCTTCAGGTGAAGTCGCCCAAGGAGTCGAAGAACAAGAATGACGTCGCAAAGGTGATTAAAGTCATTGCAGCGAAGGACGCCACGCTTCCTCTTTCCGAGTCCAAGTGCAAGCTTGTTCAGAAATAAGAACCTGGGTTAGAACTTTAGGAAACGTTTATGTTTGAGCTTCTGGGAATCACGCCTCAGGCACTGGTTGCGCAACTGCTTATTGGCCTTATTAATGGGTCTTTCTATGCAATGCTCAGCCTCGGTCTGGCCGTGATTTTCGGACTGCTCAACGTTATCAACTTCACCCACGGTGCCCAGTACATGCTGGGAGCGATGTTTGCCTGGATTGGTCTCACCCAGCTTGGGTACTGGCTTGGCTTAGAAGACGGCCTTGAAATTAGCTACTTTGTAATGCTGTTCCTTGCGCCGGTATTAGTTGGACTTTTATCCATTGGCCTGGAAAAGACGATGCTTAAGCGGCTTTACCATCTTGACCATCTTTATGGGCTTTTACTTACATTTGGTTGCGCCCTTGTCATCGAGGGTATGTTTCGACATTGGTATGGCGTACTTGGGGATTCCTACCCCGTGCCGGAACTGTTAGAGGGTGGTCTTCGGGTCTCGGGTCTGTATCTACCCTACTACCGACTTTGGGTTCTTGTGGTTGCTCTTCTGGTTTGTTTCCTCACCTGGTACGTGATTGAGCGAACCAAGCTAGGGTCCTTGCTAAGAGCAGGAACAGAAAACCCGAAACTTTTACAGAGTTTTGGGGTTAACGTGCCTCTTATCGTTACCCTAACCTACGGGGCAGGATGCGCCTTGGCTGCTTTTGCAGGCGTACTTGCGGCCCCGATTTACCAAGTAACCGCCATCATGGGTTCAAACCTTATTATTGTGGTGTTTGCCGTCGTTGTTATTGGGGGCATGGGGTCGATTGCAGGGTCCATTATTACGGGTTTAGGCCTTGGTGTTATCGAGGGCCTTACGAAAGTCTTCTACCCAGAGGCCTCGTCCGTATCGATCTTCGTCATTATGGTTCTTGTACTACTTCTGAAACCTGCTGGTCTCTTTGGGAAAGTTCGATAAATGACGCGGTCTTTCCTTAAGGCTTTCTAGTCGTGACTGCCATCTTCAAAGTCGACAGGCTGGCGGTCATCGTCATTGCATTGTTGGCCTTAGTGCCATTGCAATCGTTTTTCTACGATCTGTTCTTAATGAAGGTCTTTTGCTTCGCCATTTTTGCGATGTCGCTTAATTTATTGCTTGGCTATGCGGGTCTTCTGTCTTTCGGACACGCTGCTTTCTTTGGCGCATCGGCCTACGTAACGTCTCACGTTATTAAGGAGTGGCAGTTCACAACCGAGATCAGCATTCTTGCGGGGGTGTTGGTATCGACGGTGCTTGGCTATGTCTTTGGCTCCCTGGCAACCCGTAGGCAAGGTATCTACTTTGCGATGATCACCCTGGCCTTGGCGCAAATTATTGCCTTCCTTGCGAATCAACTTCCGTTCACAAACGGTGAAGACGGCATCCAAGGTGTGCCGCGAGGACTGCTTTTCGGTTTTATCGATCTAAGCGATTCAACTCCGATGTACTACTTCACTTTAGTGGTTTTTGCACTGGCGTTTTTTTTCGTTAAGAGAGTGGTTTATTCGCCGTTTGGGCAGGTTCTCAAGTCCATCCGAGAAAACGAGCCAAGGGCTATTTCTCTGGGCTACGATGTCGACCGCTATAAGCGTCTTGCCTTTACCTTGTCGGCTGGTCTAGCCGGTCTTGCAGGTTCCTTAAAGTGCTTGGTTCTTCAGTTGGCCTCGCTGTCAGATGTCCACTGGCATACCTCGGGTGAGGTTGTGCTCATGACAATTCTTGGTGGAATTGGCACCCTCTGGGGCCCTGTGGTGGGAGCGGCGATTGTGGTCAACCTAAACAACTACCTCGCGAACTTTGGAGGTTGGAGCACGATTATTCTGGGCATTATCTTTATCGTCTGCGTCTTGGCTTTTCGGCGAGGGATTGTTGGCGAGATTGCCCATCGGCTCAACAAGAAGCTGTAAGCGGCGGCTCTCGTCGATCATCAGGGATTTCTCGGGGGTCTAAACAGGCACTCCAGGGTGTCCATGCGTCAAAATACACCTTACCAAAATTCATTTGCTCGAAACATTTAAGGAGTACGCACGTGGCCGACATCCATCAGACCTCAAGCTACGCTGTATCGCACAAAGCGCTTGAGGACTGGGTTACCCAAATTGCGCTGCAAGCGCAGCCCGATCGAATCGTCTGGTGCGATGGCTCTCAAGAAGAGACAGACCAACTTTTCGAGCTTATGGTTCAGGCAGGAACCCTACGCCGCTTGAATTCAGTAAAGCGCCCCAATTCCTATTTGGCCTGGTCCGATCCATCGGATGTCGCACGGGTGGAGGACCGAACCTTTGTCTGCAGTCAGACCAAAGAAGAGGCCGGTCCCACCAACAACTGGGTCCACCCGAGTGAAATGCGCAGAACCCTTAACGGCCTCTTCCAAGGCTGTATGCGTGGCCGCACTATGTATGTCGTTCCGTTTTCAATGGGCCCCATTGGGTCTCCAATCGCCCATATTGGTGTTGAGCTCACCGACTCTCCTTATGTGGTTGTGAGCATGCGTCTAATGACCCGTATGGGTCGTGCCGTTATGCAGCACTTGGGTGACCGTGGTGAGTTTGTTCCCTGCGTTCATTCCGTGGGTGCCCCTTTAGTCAGTGGTCAGGCCGACGTGCCATGGCCTTGTAACGACACGAAATACATCGTCCACTTTCCCGAAAGCCGGGAAATCTGGTCCTTTGGTTCGGGCTATGGTGGAAACGCGCTTTTGGGTAAGAAGTGTTTTGCCCTTCGAATTGCGTCGTCCATGGGCCGGCAGGCCGCTAAAGACGATGGCCTTGGCTGGCTTGCCGAGCATATGCTTATTCTCGGTATTCAGGCCCCTTGGGGTAAGAAGTACCACCTTGCTGCGGCCTTTCCATCGGCCTGCGGTAAGACGAACTTCGCCATGCTCATTCCTCCACAGGGGCTTGACGCTAACGGTTGGAAAGTGACAACCATCGGAGACGACATTGCATGGATCAAGCCCGACGTCAACGGGCGACTAAGGGCAATCAACCCTGAGGCGGGTTATTTTGGTGTTGCCCCTGGTACAGGGGAAAAGACGAATCCGAATTGTGTCGCCTCGCTTGGTCGAGATGCTATTTTTACCAATGTTGCACTTACCGACGATGGCGATGTCTGGTGGGAGGGTCTTACCGACGACCCACCGAGCCATTGCCTTGATTGGCAGGGACGTGACTGGACGCCCGAGTCAGGCAAGGCCAATGGGCGCAAGGCTGCTCATCCGAATGCCCGCTTCACTGTTGCAGCCACCCAGAACCCGGTGCTTGACACGTCCTGGGATGATCCCGAGGGGGTTCCCCTGGATGCCTTTATTTTCGGAGGCAGACGTTCCACCACAGTACCCTTAGTAACCCAGGCACGATCCTGGGAAGAGGGGGTTTACATGGCTGCAACGATGGGCTCTGAAACAACGGCTGCAGCAGCAGGGCAGCAAGGTGTTGTTCGACGTGATCCCTTTGCCATGCTGCCCTTCTGCGGCTACAACATGGCCGACTACTTCTCCCACTGGCTCAAACTTGGTCAGGGTCTTCGTAATCGGGGGGCGGAGCTTCCAGCCATTTTTTGTGTGAACTGGTTCCGTACAGATGCATCAGGCCGTTTTGTCTGGCCGGGGTTTGGTGAGAATGCGAGGGTATTGAAGTGGATGCTTCAGCGTTTGGAGAAAAAGGCTGGAGCGGAAGAGCATGTTTTTGGATACTCGCCTCGCTATCAGGATATTGACTGGTCGGGCCTTGGTTTTACCGAGCAGCAGTTTGCGCAAATTAGTGCTGTGGATCTTGCAGCCTGGAAGGACGAATTCAAACTTCATGAGGTGCTTTTTGAAACCCTTGCCTTGGGCATGCCTGAAACTCTGAAGACGATTAAAGCCCAACTTTCAAGTCAGGTTGAAGAGAAGCTTGCAGCGTAGATGTCAATCGACGTACAGACCGTCTATTTATTTTCGTTCCTTTTATTTTTACTAACCCCTCTTCTTGTTCTTTATGTTCTGAAGGATGTAAAGAACCACGGAGTGGTTTGCTGGTGTGTTGCTGGTCTTTCGATTGGCATTGGCATTGTTTTGGTGGGCTTTCGGGGAGCACTGCCTGGCTGGATTAGCTTTCACTTGGCTCAGCTTCTGATAATTGCTGGGCTTTCCCTGCGCGTTGTTTGCCTTTCCCAGCCAAGCTTAACAACGAGAACCAAGCGCCTAACCTTCTACTTGGTTTTAACACCGGTTTTCTTACTATGCTTTGACCTCGCCGTCAGAACGGGGTCCGAATCGTTACGTCTTCTTGTTGTGCTTGTTTTTCATGCCATTCCAATTGCAGACCTCTTGTGGGTCTGCCGTGGTCTTGCTCGCGACACATTGCTTGCCGGGTATAGACTCATTGCGCTTGCATCTGGCCTGATTCTTTTAGCCATTGCTCTAAGAGCATTGTTCATAGTCGCCACAGAGGTGGATTCTGTTTTCAGTTTCGGTGCCGATCAACTCGTCTTGATGGTGGCAAATGCCTCAGCAGTAATATTGATGAATATCGGTTTTGTGCAAAAGGTGATCGCGATTGAGGAGCAGGCGAAGCAAAAAGCCCTAGTAAGTAAAAATCAGTCGAACTCCAACCTACTTGATTTACTGAAAGAGGGCCCTGGATACACTGCACGGGTGATATCGGGGGTAACGATTCATGAGCTTAGTCAGCCACTGGCCGCGCTTTTGGCAACTGCTCAGACTCTGCAAAGCGCTGACATAAACTCGATGGCAGAAAAGGATCGTCGAAAGTTTGTTGATAGCATTGCGCTCCTTGCCCAGAAATCCAGTGATATTGTTGGAACGCTCCGTGAGCTCTTTTCTTCATTAACCATTGAGAGAAAGCTGGTTAACATAAGGCAAATAGTGCGGGGAGTTGTCCGACTTTTTCGTGAGAATGGAGCGAATGTTGAGTATCGCTTCAGTGATATGCAGACAACCTGGCCACCGGTTTTGGGCAATCCCATTGCATTAGGTCAGGCGCTCCACAACGTCATTCGAAATGCTGTCGAGGCAAGCTTAGATGAATCCAGGGTCCTTGTGGCAGTAAGCTTTTCAAACAATGTCTTTGAAATTAGGGTTGTGGATACCGGTAGGGGAATGTCGAAGGAGACGTTGGAGGTACTTTTCGAGCCTTTCTCCTCGACAAAGGGATCGGGGATGGGGCTTGGCCTTTGGTTAACTCAAGCAATTATCGAGTTACACGACGGTGAGATTGAGGTCATGTCGAAGGAAGGCGAGGGAACGGAAGTTCTTGTAAGGCTGCCTGTCAGTGTAGGTGTAGAGGTTGGGCTAGCCTAGATTTTCCTCAACCCCTCAGATCCGCCTCTTTCTGAAGTAAGACCTCCCACTGGCTCATCGCGCGCTCAAGCGACTCTTCGCGTGCAGCAAGTTCAGCTTTGTATTGCGCCAACACAGAAGGGTCTTGCTTATAGAAGTTTGGATCGGCAAGCTTCAGCTGTAGGGCATCAATGTCTTGCTCCAAGGCTTCAATGTCACCGGGCAGTTTCGAAAGGGCCTCGCGTTCTTTGTTGCTTAGCCGAGTTAAAGGCTTAATGGGTGTCGCTTTTTCTAATTTCTTCTCGTTGACACCTTCCTGGGGAGGCTCCGGGCCGTTTCTGGGTAACGAACTTGGGCTTAATGCTTGACCCGATAAAGCTTTCAGTCGCCTGGATTTCTGAACCAGATAGTCCTCGTAGCCCCCCTCGTACTCCACCCAGTGTCCATCACCCTCAAATGCAATGGTGCTTGTAACCACATGATCGAGAAAAGCGCGGTCATGGCTAACGAGGAAGACGGTTCCTGCATAGTCCACTAAAAGCTGTTCCAGCAGCTCAAGGGTCTCGATATCAAGGTCGTTCGTCGGCTCATCTAAAACCAAAACGTTGGCAGGCTGCGCAAAAAGCCTTGCAAGCAGCAGACGATTACGTTCCCCTCCCGAGAGGCTTTTAACTGGAGATGCCGCCCGCTCGGGCGGAAAGAGGAAGTCGGCGAGGTAACTTTTGACATGTTTTCGCTGGTCGTTCCACTCAATCCACTCGCTTCCTGGGGAGATGGTGTTTTCAAGGCTCGCCTCAAGGTCAAGCGCTGTTCGCATCTGGTCGAAGTAGGCCAGCTGTATCTTTGTTCCCTGTCGAAGGCGACCCGCATCGGGCTCAAGCTCACCAAGTATCAGCTTTAGAAGGGTAGACTTCCCTGCGCCGTTGGGCCCAATAATTCCAATTTTGTCGCCCCGCAGGACTGTGGTGCTGAAGTCATGAACAACAGGCTTGCTATTGAAGGACTTCGTAACATCACGAAGTTCTGCAACCAGCTTGCCGCTGCGGTCGCCCGCTGAAAGAGAAAGCTGAACCTGACCAGGCTCATGCCGTCGTGAGGCATGTTCTTGCCGAAGATTCTGAAGCCTTGTAAGCCTTGCCACGCTTTTTGTACGACGCGCCTCGACACCCTTGCGAGACCAGACCTCCTCTTGGGCGAGTAGCTTCTCACTTTTCTGGACTGCGACAGATTCCGCCTGAAGCTCGGTTTCGCGCTGCTCCTCGAATCGGGTGTAGTTACCTGGGTACTTCTTTAGACTTGCCCGATCGAGCCAAAGGATTGAGCTGGCCAGCCTATCGAGAAAGCGACGGTCGTGGGTCACAAAGAGCATAGAGCCCTTAAAGTCAAGCAAGAGCTCCTCAAGCCATTCAATGGAGGACAGATCGAGATGATTGGTTGGCTCATCAAGCAAAAGAACGTCAGGGGCGGTTACGAGGGACTGTGCAAGGGCAACTCTTTTACGAAGGCCACCCGAGAGCCCTTGAATTTTGCCATTGCTGGCAAGGCCTAGTCTCGCCATGGTCTCTTCAACCCGCTGCTCCCATTGCCAGCCCGCCAGTGACTCGATAGCGCTCTGAAGCTCGTCAAGCCGGTTATGCAGAGCAGTGGATAACCCTTCGGAAGGTCCTGCCAGCCTTGTGCTGAGGTCTTCGAATTCTTTCCTAAGTGCCTTAACGGGAAGGAGTCCCTCGCTCACCACTTCGAAAACAGTTTTATCCTCCGCAAGGGCTGGCTCTTGTGCAAGATAGGTAAGACGCAGGTTCTGAGCAATCTGTCGCCTGCCGTCATCGAGTTGCTCAAGGCCTGCAACGATCTTTAATAAAGATGATTTTCCTGTGCCGTTGCGCCCAATAAGGCCAATCCGCTCGCCTTCCTCCAGACTGAAGCCGGTGTTCCATAACAGTGGGAGATGTCCAAAGGCAAGTTGGGCATCGGATATTGTGATTAACGGCATAGAGGCTAGGCTTTCTGTGATTCTTTCCAGAGCACAGATGGCCCCGGTATTTAACTACCCCCTGATAATGCCTTATTCTTTTTGAACAGTGACATGGTTAGGGCTAGCAATGCGAAAACCATAATGACGCCACTGATAGGTCTTGTAAAAAAGACTGTCCAATCGTTGTCGAAACTAATCATGGTTGTGACAAAAGCGCGTTCGGTGTGAGGCCCTAAGATTGCACCTAGAACCAAAGGCGCAATGGGGAACTTGTAGCGCTCGAACAAAAAGCCAAGCAGGCCGAAAATACTGATGATGTAAAGATCTGTGACGTTATTGCGCGAGGCAAAAGCACCCACAAAGCAGAAGACAATCACAAAAGAGGAGATCAGAGCCTCGGGTGCTTCAAGCACTTTGCAAAGTGGCTTGATTGCTAAAAAGCCAATTATGCACATGCCAATAACAGAGGCAATAATGGCGGCAAAAATGGTGTAAACCAATTCAGTGTTGTTTATAAAGACCTCTGGGCCAGGCTGAATACCGTGAAGAAGGAAGGCCGCTAGGATAATTGCGGTGGCTCCGCTTCCCGGTATTCCAAGGGTTAGAAGTGGAATCATGGCTCCCCCAACGCTACTGGTTGCAGCACCCTTTGCAGCAATAATTCCGTCTGGTTCTCCCGTTCCCAGTCGATGCCCATTCTTACCGTACTGCTTTTCAATGCCGTAGGCCACGAAAGAAGCGATGGTCGCACCTGCCCCTGGAACCAGTCCGACCAGCAGGCCAGTAACACTCGCCCTTAGAAATGCTGCCTTTCGTTTAAGGAGTTCGCTAAGGCTAGGAAGGTTGGTCTTATAGACCGTTGCAGTCACTTTCTCATCGGTTTCCGATTTGTAGCGATCTGCGAATCGGTTCAGAACCTCACCAATTCCATAGGCGCCAACCATCACCAATAGGTAGTCAATGCCGTCCATTAAAATGGGAACGCCAAAGGTTAAACGCTCAGCGCCATAGGTGTCGTCTACACCGACACTTGCAATAAGAAGTCCCAGGCACAGGCTAATAAGTGAATTGACAACCGAAGGGCCTCCCAGAGCGACAACGCTAATGAGACCAAAAAACGTGATTGCAAAAAATTCCGGCGAGGAGAACTTAAGGGCAATATCAGCCACTGGATCTGATAACGCAACCATCACGACACTTGAGAAAAGTCCACCAACAAGCGCAGCAACCAGCGAGTAGCCAAGCGCCTTAGAGGCCTGGCCTTGTTTTGTCATGGTGTAGCCGTCCCAAAGAAGCGGGACGTCCATAGGCTCTCCAGGAATCTTGAAGAGAATCGACGTGATTGCTCCCCCGTAAGTACCCGAAACATACATCGCAGATAAAAGTATGAGCGCTGGGCCAACGCCCATCTTGTAAGTAAAAGGAAGCGCTAAAACCACGCCCATCACCAGCGTAAGGCCCGGCAACACGGCAACCAACATACCAAGAACAAGGCCTAGAATTAGTACGGCAAAGTTGACGGGGGATAGAACAGAGCCAAATCCTCCTAGCAGAGCATTGATAATTTCCACTATTGGATTCCGTAGAGCCTAAGCATGAAAACGCTGATCTCTTTGAAAACCCCACTCCCGAGGGGGAGTGAGATATAAGCAATTTTCATAAAAATCAAAACGAGAAAGGCCGATCCAAGAAGAGACGCAATCGATAAAAAAATGAATCTTCGGTAGCCACCGATCCACGCAAAACAAAAAAGAAATGCGGCCGTGGCAATTGGGAAACCCAGGTAGGAGACTAGAAAGGAGTATCCAAGAATAAGGGTTAGACCAACCGCAGCCCAGGGAAGCACGCCCGACGCTGGTGCATTGAGTTGAATGGCATTGTCGACCTGAGCGTGTCGGGCTCGAAGCATGATTTGTACGATGCGCTTTAAAAGTTCGCCTGCGGAGAGCGCAAGCCACAGCCATAAAATAGCTTGAGGCCAAAAAGCCGGAGATATCCGGTCGTCAAAAACAGCATCGGCATGGATCCCCTGGGCATTCCATAGCAAGAAGCCGGCGATAAAAGTAAGGGCGGAATGGGGCAGTAGGTACTGGAGCGTGGAGGGCATAGAAATAAATTATCGGCTCCTCTCAATAAACCCAGAGCTTATTGAGAGGAGTCGGGCCTTCAGGTTAACAGCTTTAAAACTTGGTTTCTGACAAAAGTTTCATTTCACGCTTCAGAAAGGCATTTGCCTCACTAGCCGGCAGGAAACTCGTCGGGAAAGAAGCCGTGTCGGCTAGAAACTTTTTGAATTCTGCGCTCTTAGCGGCATTTGATAAGGCATCGGAGACCATTTGCACAGCCTTTGGGTCGGTACCGGCTTTCATGACAATGGACCTGAACTGGCTAATGGCCAGATTAAAGCCCGAAGCCTTAGCCAAAGGCACACCCTTAAAGTTCGGGTCTTCCTGGTCGGAGAAAATAACAAGCTGACGCATCTGACCCGAGTCCAAGAAACGCTTCACGTCCCCACCCTGCTCAATAAGTATTTCCGTGTGACCACCAAGAATGGTTGAGTAACGCTCTCCTGGATTCGAGTAGGGCACCGCTCGGAAGCGAGATCCCTTCGCGTTCATTTGTCCAATATGAAGATCGTCCGCGCTACCAAGGCCAACTGTTGCGATTTTGATATCGCGCGTCTTTGATTGATTTAAAAGATCGTCAAAATTCTTGATGGGGCTGTCTGACTTAACAAAAAGTCCGGTGGACTGCTGCATGAGAATTCCTACGGCAACCGTATCCTCAATTTTCCAACGTCCGCCTTTAGCGATTGTTGCAAGTGTGTCGCCGATCAGGATGCACATGCTGTAGCCGTCGGCAGCACTCGTTAGCATCTTAACCATTCCAGTGTTACCCGTAGCCCCTGGCACATTAATGACAGGAACTGAAACCTTTAGGGGCCCCTCGATCATGGAGGCCACCGCTCGACCCATTTGATCTGCTCCCCCACCGGGTCCAAAAGGTACGATGAGTTCGATGGGCCGAGAGGGGTAAGCCGCCGCCCGCGTCTGGCCTGCCGCCATAACGAGTGGCGCTGAGAGTCCGGCAGCAACAAGCTGACGTCGATTCGAATTAAAACCTTGATTGGCCATGGTGGTGTCTCCTAATGTATCTGTCGTTGGAATGGGGTGCTGCTTGGTTTAAACAAGTTAAAATATAGGAAATATGGAAAAAAAAGTCCCGTTTTATGAACAAATAGCTAATGGAAACCCTAAAGACAAGTAGCACGGCAATTCGAGCCTTTCGAATTCTTGAGGTGATTGCGGGTTTTCAAGAGGGTTGCGGGATGGTTGATGTTGCCAGGGCGCTTGACCTTCCTAAGCAGACAACACACCGTCTAATAAGGCAATTGGAGGTGGCTGGATTCGTCACTCGACTACCAGGATCGAAGAAAATTTTTCTCGGCCAGGTTGTCCGTCACTTGTCGATTCGTGCACTTACGCACGGGCCAGCCTACCAGGTACGCCACGGGATCTTAAAGGCTCTGGTTGAGCAAATTGGGGAGACTTGCAACCTAGCCGCGATGGTGGACAGCGAGGTTTTGTATTTGGATCGTGTGGAGACCTCGTGGCTACTGAGGGCAAATCTTGGTCCTGGGTCTCGTGTACCTATTCATGTTTCAGCAAGCGGAAAGTTATTACTGGGATACCTTCCAAAGCGTAGGCGAGAACAAATGATTGCCTCATTAAACCTGCGTCCACTTACTCCACACACCATTACAGATGCCAAGGTGCTTCGAGACGAGGTTGAAGAAGTGCGTCGTAAGGGCTTTGCAATTAATGCACAGGAGCATCTTATGGGTGTCATTGCACTAGCAGTTCCTGTTTATTATGGAGGTCAAGTCTGTGCTGCCATCGCCACCCAGGCGCCTATTGGCCGAATAACAATTGACGATCTTATTGGCCTTCTACCAGCAATGAGACAGGCTGCGAACTCCATTAGTGAGACTCTGGGGGACTAACCTGAATTAGTCGGAACGCGCAGGTTTTGCTTTACGGACAAACTGGGAGAAAGAGGTGCACAAGGTTGGTGGTTCGTTGAGCATTCTAGGAGCCTCTACCCAGGTTGGTTTGAATGATAGGAGTCGTTTCTGAGTCTCAAGGCAGCCCAGTGAGTTTTGGGAAAAAAGTGCCACGCCCCGGGGTAGCAAGCAGAGTAGCTCGGTGATATCACCTATAAATACGTCATCGCAGACAGAGTGCATACGTTCGATCACAAAATGCCATCGTTTGGCTGACCACGGCAAGGCTTCACGGGAAGGAAGGTGAATAAAACCAAGTCTTCTCCTGCGGTCCACTTGAAGATCTGAGGCGAGCGACTCGCGGCGAAGTGACCAGGCATGAGTGAGCTCAAGCTGGGTGATGTTCTCCTTCGCCAAAGTCTGAACAAAGTTCTGGATTTCAATTGGGCTCTGCAGAACGTCTTTGAAAAGCATCTCGGCCAGGGGTGCTGCATAAAGCTGGGGCACTTC
Source organism: Bordetella parapertussis (assembly GCA_945901825.1). GTDB lineage: Bacteria > Pseudomonadota > Gammaproteobacteria > Burkholderiales > Burkholderiaceae_A > Hahnella. The sequence goes on along the minus strand of CAMDMC010000004.1, from coordinate 24,663 downwards.
AGTCACGTCTAATTCTTGGGTCTTTCTGGAGTGACGGGTATCAAACCGTTGCCGAGCTTCCTCGTTATGGCCTCTGGCCATAGCTTCAAGGTTCTCATAGCTTGTATCAAGCAGACTTCTCGGGCAGTGCCAGTCGGAGGGTGCATACCGAGCCACATTCTCGGCGTTGAAAAGGTAGGGCTTGACGCTAAAGGTGCTGGCAACCCATTGCCATGAAAGATGGTTAGAGGCCAGGTCGCCGTCGAGAAGGTGGCCATAAAGCCAATCGGCCCCCACCCGCCAGTGAATATGGCGCAGGTGTACCAGGTAGCTTGCTAGCCACATGCGCGCATGGTTGTGCAGATAACCTGTCGCGTAAAGCGTTTGAACCGCCTTGTCGATGACGGGGAGGCCTGTACGTGCCTCGATGACATCGCGCGGAAGTTCGTGTCGGTAATCCACATTTTGAATGCCGGGCCTAATACTTTGAAAGATGTCATCGCCAAGATGGCTCCAGACGTGATGGAAAAAAGCTCGCCAGGCGAACTCGGAGAAGAGCTTGTCTGAGGGTTCGAACGCCTGATGTCTTCGGATGGACTCGACAGCCTCAGAAAGAGATAAAAACCCATGGGTGAGATAGGGCGACAAGTAGGTAACCGACCCGTTGAGATGGTTTCTTGTTCTGCCGTAATTCGTGACCTGAACTGCAGCAAGCCGAGTCGTGAGTGCTTCGTCCGTTGATAGAAACTCCGGGCCGGTATTTTTCATTTATATAAATTTATTTAGATAAATCAGTTGCTTAGACGAAGATTTTGGAGCACAGTCCGGCTTGCGATTCTTTGATCATTGACTTAACGACTTGTATGGTGCTTGCAGATTTCCTAGGCAGCGTTGCTGCGCTTCTCACAACCATGGCCTTTGTTCCACAGGTTGTCCAATGCTTGCGAAGTCGAGACCTCAGCGCAATTTCCCTGCCCATGTATTGTATTTTTAGCCTGGGTGTTTTTTTGTGGCTTGTTTATGGGGTGTTAATTGCGAGTGCCCCGGTTGTTGTTGCTAACCTAATCACCCTTTCGCTAAGCCTAACGATCTTAGCGTTAAAAATCAGAGAACAACGTAAACAATTTACGTCGGTTTGATGGGCCCTTATCCATGTGGCAATGAGGCGCCTAAGATCAAAACGCACTGGAGCAATAATGCGCCAGCGAACGTTAGGGCGACTGGATTGGTTCTACAGAGTAGCCAAGCCGATTGTCCTTGAACACCCTTTCAACCCTGCATGAGAGATTGAGAAGCTCATGCTCCGAGAGGCTTCCAGACATTAATTGAAAGCCTGCCGGGAGGTTGGAAGCTGGCTCTATTATAGGAATCGAAATGCCGCAATGATCGAAGAGATTTCCTGGTCTGACATTGCTTGTATTAATGCGATTGAACATGGCAGCCTCTTCGACGGATGTGACGCTGCTTGCCAACGGTGCCGTTGTGGGAACGGTAGGGGAAATCCATCCATCGAAATACTTTAACCGCTGCCTAACAAGCTCAATAATTTCGTGAAAGCGCCTTAACGTTCGAAGGTAGCTAACTGCAGAGGAATCAAACGCCACAGATGCGCGCTGCCAGACAATAGGGTCGATGACATCCTGGGCAGCTTTAAATTTGTCGAGACCAATGAAGGCAAGAGCCTCTGCAGGCACTAATTCGCCGAATACTGGGTCTATTTCACTGGCCTCCGGTATTTCAATAGGTACAACCTCAAAGCCATTTCTTTGGAGTACGCTGACACAATTATTAAATGTGGTTTGAACTTCAGATGTGCAATAGTCAAAGAAGTGATTAGTGGGCAGGGCAAGTCTTACTGGTCGTTGGGAAAGAAACCCTGGATCCTCTTTAAGCTGAACTCGCTGCGACTCTAACTCTTCAAAAATAAAATGAAGATCGCGCGCAGATTTAGCAAAAAGTCCCAGACTATCGAGTGTTGAGCTGAGGGGAAATACCCCCTTGGGCGACCAGAAGTCACGCCTCACTTTAAGTCCTGCAACGCCTGTAAACGCGGCAGGCTGTCTAACCGAGCCGCCCGTATCCGAACCTATAGAAAATCCACATAAATCAGAGGCCATCGCAACCGCAGACCCGTGACTCGAGCCACCTGTCATGCGCTTAATGGCCATATCTGCGGGATTCCAGGGCATGGTGTGGGTGAAATTGACCCCACCCATTGCGAACTCAGTGGTTCGAGTCTTTCCTAAAAGAATACAGCCAGCCTGTCTAAGCTGTTTAACAAAAGGCCCTTCGACCGGCGGCAATAACCCGCTGATATCAAGGCGCGATCCGGCAGTGGTTGTATAACCATCAACGTGATAGAGATCTTTAACAAGCACAGGGATACCTGCCAGCCTTCCAAGAGGAACGCCAGACTTACGTGCGAGGTCGATTGATTCGGCTTGAAGCAGGGCAGACTTTTGATTGAGCTCGGTGACTGCGCCTAGCTTAGGATTAAAAACATCAATGCGCCGAAGATAAGCCTCGGTAAGCTCCCGAGACGTGATGGTCCCTTCCGAAAGATGGGCAGATAGGGCCTTAATGTCTTGATTAGTTGTAAACCGCATCGTCATCACCTTCGGGGTTGTGTTCTAGTTGTCACCCCAGAGAGGGAATCCTCGCCCAGGAATGGCGTCGAGCAACTGCTGCGTATAGACATGTTGAGGCGAATAAAAAACATCCTTTGTACGGCCGTATTCAACCACTCTTCCTTTCTGCATCACCAGAATGGAGTCGCAAACCTGGGCTGCAACTCGGAGATCGTGGGTTACAAAAAGCATGGTCAGACCGAATGTCGCTTTAAGTTTTTCCAGCAAAGCCAAGACCTGGGATTGAACAGAGACATCGAGAGCGGATACTGGTTCGTCAGCAACGAGTATTGAGGGATTCAGGGCAAGTGCTCTCGCAATGCCAATGCGTTGGCGCTGCCCTCCTGAAAACTCATTGGGATAGCGATTAGCGGAGGATCTACCTAGACCCACAAGCTCGAGCAACTCAAGCGCTTTTTCGATCGACTCCTTCTCGGAGGTACCATGAAGGAGGGGGCCCTGAGCAATCATCTTGACCACGGTAAGCCTTGGATTCAGAGAGCCATATGGATCTTGAAAGACCATCTGCATTTTTCGCCGAAGGGGCAAAAGACTCTTATTCGACCTTGTGGTTATATTTTCGTTGTCTATAAAAATAGATCCTGAGTCAATATTAATTAACTTCACTATGCATCGAGCGAGTGTCGATTTGCCAGACCCCGACTCGCCAACGATTCCAAGTGTCTCCCCCGATCGCAACTCAAAACTCACGTCATCGACTGCCTTAACGACGCGACCCCGTTTGAAAAGTGATGATGACTTAAACGTTTTATTAATGCCATTTGTACTGATTTTTATTGGTTGCGCGCTTAAAGAGGGATTGTCGGGTCTTGGGGAGAGGCGAGGTACAGCCGAGATGAGCATTCGTGTATAGCTGTCTTCGGGGGTCGTCAAAACCTTCTTTACTGAACCACGCTCGACAACTTTCCCGCTGTTCATCACCAGAGCTGCGTCCCCAATCTCTGCCACCACCCCAATGTCATGCGTGATGAAAATAACTCCGGTCCCTTCTTGTGTCTGGAGTTCCTTAATAAGCCTAAGAATCTCTGCTTGGGTGGTTACATCTAGCGCAGTTGTTGGTTCATCGGCAATTAAAACGTCTGGGCGCAGAATTAGAGCCATCGCAATCATGGCTCTTTGTCTTTGTCCGCCCGACAATTGATGTGGATAGCTATGAAAAATAAGGTCTGGATTTGGAAGCTGCACAGCCTCGAGTATTTCGAGCACTTTCGAGAGTCTCATTTGCTTTGTCCACTGAGGCTCGTGTATCAAAAGTACTTCTTCAATTTGCCGTCCAATAGAGTGAAGGGGGTTAAGCGCACTCATAGGCTCTTGAAAGATCATTGCAATACGTCGACCCCGGAAAGCCTGCATCTCTTTTTCTGGAAGCCCAAGAATGTCTTTGTTCTCAAAGTGAGCTGTTCCATTAGCGATAAGCAACTTCTTGGGAAGAAGTCTGAGTAGGGCCTTGACCATCACTGATTTTCCAGAGCCGGACTCCCCTACAACACAAAGCGTCTCAGCTTTGCTTAAATTGAAGCTGACACTTTGAACCGCAAACTCGCGGTCTCCTGTCTGGGGCAGTCGAACGGAAAGGTCGTTGACGCTAAGTAGAAAAGGACTGCCCACAGGTCACATCTTTCTAAGTCGTGGGTTAAGGGCATCGTTTAAGCCCTCACCAATGAGGTTGATGCTAAGTACCGTAAGTAGTATTGCTAGCCCAGGAATTGCACATAGCCACCATGCGTCACGTAAAAAGCTACGCCCTGCTCCAATCATAAAACCCCAGCTCATGATGTTTGGGTCTCCCAATCCCAAAAAAGCAAGGGCGCTTTCTATAAGTATTGCCGTTGCAACCATCAAAGAGCCTGTAACAATAATTGGAGAGAGAATATTGGGTAGTATCTCCCTGAAAATTATTTGTGCATCTCGCATGCCGAGGCATATACAAGCCTCAACAAACTCTCTTCTACGAATGGCTAGCATTTCCCCCCGAACCAGGCGAGCAATAGGTGGCCAGGTTACGACTGCTATAGCAATAACGATGCTTTCAATGGATGGCTGCATGATGGCGACGAGAACGATGGCAAATACAAACGATGGGATGGTCTGAAAGAACTCGGTTATTCGCATAAGAAGTTGATCCACCCATCCACCGTAGTAGCCTGACAGACAACCAATCATGGTGCCTACAAATAAGGAAACAAGGGTTGCGAGAAGCGCAAGTAGAAGCGACGTACTGGCTCCATGAGCCAAGCCCGCAGCAACATCACGTCCGAGTTGATCGGTGCCAAGCAAGAATGCTGAGAAAGGCTTCTCAAATGGATCTCCAACATTTGAGAAAGGATCGAACGGAAATAGTATGGGCGCAGTGACTGCAAGAAAAACAATAGCGAGAAAAATGACAAGACCGACACTTGCTCCCTTGTTACGAAAAAAAAGTCTTCGAAACGTTGGACTCGATGGAGAACTTGCAGGAGCCGCTGCCGACATTAACCGAGCTCTATTCTTGGGTCTAGGACGGTGTAAATTAAATCGACACCTAGGTTAATCAAAACGACGAGTACCGACGACAAAAAGAAGATTCCAAGAAGTAGGTTGTAGTCTCTTGCGAACAAAGTCTGAAAAGCTAGCTGTCCTAGGCCAGGCCAGCCGAAAACAGCTTCCACCACCACCGAGCCACCAAGCATGGCCCCAACTTGGAAACCCGCCATTGTTACAACAGGCAATAACGCGTTACGCAGGACATGCTTGAACATAATTCCATTCTCGGAAACACCCTTTGCACGGGCTGTAACCACATAGTCGGAACCAAATTGCTCCAAAATTGAGGCGCGCATTAATCGCGTGTAAAGGGCCAGGTAGAACAGAGAAAGCGTTGCTGCTGGAAGAATGAGATGAAGGGCGATGTCTTTTACTCTATCCCACCCCTCGTAGAACATGATGATATTTTCCATACCCGTCGCTGGAAGCCAGTCAAGCTTGAGTGAGAATACGAGAATGAACATCAACCCGACCCAAAACAAAGGTGTTGCATAAGAAACAATACCAAGGACAGTAATTAACGTGTCTTTCCATCTTCCAACCTGAGTAGCTGCAAGTAGGCCCAACAGTATTCCGACTCCAACAGATAGAAGTAGGGCGGAGAACATTAGCAAAAGGGTAGGTCCAAGCCGGTCCACAATAAGATCAAATACTGGCATGTTGTGACGCCAGGAGAATCCAAGATCGAGCGTGAATAGGTTGCCCATGTACTCGAGTAGCCGCACATAGAGGGGCAGGTCAAGACCAAATTGCTCCCTTAACATTGCCATGTACTCAGGCGTGGCCGAGCCAGCTTCCCCGGCGAGAACATCGGCAGGATTACCAGGTGCAAGATGAACGAGAAGGAAGTTGAGTAATGCGATTCCGACTACAACCGGAATGGCATGAAACAGACGCTTCAGAACGTATGTAAGACGTTTTTTCAACATCAAAGAGGAAGTTGATCTCGAAACAAGACAGAAACCTTAGGCTGGCAACTGAAAGAGAAGAACGGTTGCGGCCCTGTCATTAGGATCGCAACCGTTCTATTGCTATGAATCGACTAGCTATTAAGACACCGTACTTCGGAAGTTACCCGCCAGCCCAACCGCAGAGTCAATCGACTTTTTAAACTTTCGTGATGTCACAGTTGGGAATAGTATTTCCACGCACCACGCCACAGGCACTTCCTCGGTAAGAATCTTTTGGAACTCGTGGTAGTAGGCAGCCCGTTTTTTTGGATCTGGTTCTACTTTCGCAAGATTCATGAGTTGATCTGTACGGGGGGATGACCAGCGAGCGGCATTCTTAAAGACTGTCCCAGGAATGATTTCTTCTGAGTGATACAGGCGATGGACTCCAAGAACAGGGTCAGCAAATGTATTCAACCAGTTTGCAGTAACCTGAAAGTCGAAGTCGGTATAGGTTCGCTTAAGCCAGGTTGCTACATCTTCGTATCTAATTGTGGCCTTAATACCCAGCGTTGCCAGTCGTTGTGCAACGTACTCCCCGAATCGTTGCCACTCCTCGCCATAAGGTGTCACGTCAAGCGTAATCTCCATTCGTTGGCCACCCGCTTTTTTGGGATAACCAGCTTGATCAAGCAATTTCTCAGCTCTTTGCATAGCATCTGGAACGTCGTAACGCTTTACTTGATCGGTGTAGAGCCCTGAGGCCTTAAAGTTCGAGCTAATCGGCCCGGTAGCCGGGCGAGCAAAGCCAAACCAGACATTCTCAGCAATGAACTTTCGATCGATTGCGTAAGAGATTGCCTGCCGTACCCGTTTATCGTCAAACGGTTTCACCCTCGTGTTGAAATCCAGTTCTCCGATTGGGGAGAACATCTCATAGCCTTGCCGAGTCACTTCCAGGCTGGGCAGTTTTGCTAGACGCGCTGCGTCGTTGTATGGCACCGCCCCGAATCCTGCAATGTGGGCTTCCCCTTTTTCAAGAACTGCAGAGCGCGTTGATGAGTCAGGGATGGTACTGATGACGATACGGTCAATCTTAGGTTCACCGGCTGACCAGTAATTCTCGTTCTTGTCTAAGCGAATAAACTGCCCTCGTTTCCATTCCGTAAATTTGAATGGACCCGTCCCTATCGGCGCATTCGCATTAGGATGATTTTTAATGTCTGTTCCTGCAAACAAATGCTTGGGGAGAATTGGGGATTCATAGCCAGAAAAAGCCATGATCATTGACGGTGATGGTGATGACAGTTTCAGAACAAGTGTGTGGCTGTCAGGCACTTCTGCTGAGCTGATGAGGCTAAAGTTACCTTTACCGCGTGGGTGAATCTGTGCAAGCACTTCCATGATGCTGTAACGAGCATCCTCGGCCGTAAGAGGCTTCCCATCGTGGAAAGTCACACCTTTGCGGATTTTGAAGGTGATGGTTTTACCGTCCTTTGAAATGCTGTAACTTTCTGCTAGGCAGGGACGTGGACTTAGATCGAAGTTGTATTCAAGAAGACCATCGTAAACCTTGCTGGCAGCCTGCCCAACCGGCATTGAAGTGCTCATGTAACTTGCAAGGGTTGGAACTTCGGGCTGAATCAACATGGACAGTGTTCCTCCCGACTTTGCATAACTTACAGAGCCAAGTGGAATAAGTCCTGCAGAGGCATAGACCCCTCCGGCTATTCCGGTTTTGATTAAGAAAGATCGCCGTTCATCAAGCCTTGCTGTTTCGGTTCGGTTTTCTTTTGTACTCATGGTCTCTTGACTCCTGTGTTAAATGGATTTTCCCCACTAGATTCGTGCCTAACGAGCGTTAGTGTCAAATGCAAAATGAGGCCTTCTTAATGCAATTTGTGCATGATGCACTAAGTTGGAGTAGCAATGCACTTTCCCTTTCAGATTTCGCACAAATTCAGGACTTTGCCTCTCATACATTCCAAGAAATTCGCTTTGGTTTGATGTTGCATGGACGTATTAGTTACGCTCAGAACGACGCTCGCCAGCAAACTTTCACCAAGAAGAGAGGTCTTAGGGGTGTTCCCGAGGGGGTTGGAACTGCCTTGCTCTTTAGTCCTAGGGGTTTTCCATCGTTGGCCTGCAAATTGGGCAATCATCCGTGGCTGCTTTGGATCGGCCACGGTCAAAACCTTTGCCCGAAGAAGCTTACAGTCAGACTCAGTGGTTCGCGAGAGTTCATTTACGAGATCGGTTTCAGTTCCTGAGAACTGGAACGCTACTGTTAGGTGCAAGTAGCGAGAGTCTCCATGCCTAAGGTTTACCCTAAGTTCCGCGAAAGCGGTTTCGAATAAGGAGGTAGGGGGGCCTCTAGATGGAGCCTGCGCGGTACCGTGTGTAAAGAAATAGTTCAGTGACGTTTTGGCCGATTCAAGGTAAGAGACGTTCGGCTTAATTGCAGTTAGAAGACGCCTAAGATTGAGTTCATTTTCAAGCACGCCTTCCATTCTGTTTATAAAAATAAAGTCGGACTGTGCCACTTGTTGAGTCAAGAGCTCTTTGTAGAACGGGTCTTTTAAGAAGCTCTGAAAGTCAGATGCGTTGACCACGCAGCAGGTTGATTGCCTATCAATTTCTCTCACTAGGCCAAGGGTCTGTTTTGTTTGATCGGGAAGTGCGATGCCGTTGAGCTCGATGATGACTGATGAGATTGTTTTATCGAAGCTGGTGAGGCTTTTTATTGTGGTTACAAGACTTGGACCAATAGCACAACAAACACAACCGTTCTCCAGATAGCGGACTTCTAGTTCACCAGATGACCCATATTCTGCAGAGACCGACTCCTTACCGAAATCGTTTACTAGTATCGCCAAGCCCGCGTTCCGACGTAGGGGCTGAATTAGCTTATTGATAAAAGTCGTTTTCCCTGAACCAAGAAAACCTGTTACCAGGAGAACCTGCATCCAATTAACCCCTCTTCAAAAGATCGATTGAATTTGGCTTGCGTGGATTGTTTTGAGTACCTGAATTTGTCTAAGATCGCTATGAAGGTCTAAGGGATTTTCCTTAAGAACAACCAGATCCGCTTGTTTACCGACATCAAGTGAGCCAATCTCATTTTCCATTTCCAGTGTGTAAGCAGCACCGAGGGTAATTGCCTGCAAGGCCTGTTCTCTTGTGAGCCTCTCTTGTTCGCCGATTACGCGCCCTGAGCGCGTAGTGCGTTCCACGGAGCACCAGGCTGTAAAAAGGGGGTCAAGGGGGGTTACTGGCGCATCGGAGTGAATTGAGAAGTCGATGCCAAGTTCTGCAGCCGATCTACAGGGATTCAAACGAGCAGCACGCTCTGGCCCAACCGTGTATTTCCAGTGCTGATCACCCCAAAAATACAGATGGTTCGCAAAAAAATTGGCGGATATACCAAGCCTAGACATTCGGCCTAGAAGTGCAGCATCAGCCATCTGACAGTGCTGAATAACAAATCGATGACGGCAGTTTGGATGGGTTGTGATTGTATGTTCAACGGAGTTGACTACAAGTTCAGTTGCTTCGTCGCCGTTCGTATGAATATGAACCTGAATACCTTGTCGAATTGATTCAGAAAGAACCTGAAGTAATAGGTTCTTGTCGAGATACCACAAGCCATTCGGCGCACCATTGAAGTACCCGGGAGATCTGATTCGGGCAGTAAACCCTTGAATAGATCCGTCTACAACGAGCTTTATCTTTCCGAATCGAATTTTCTTTGATGACCTTGCTTTGAGTTCAGCAGCACGCTTGACCATGGCTTCCCCAGAAAGCCCTTGAGATCGAAGTAGTGATACAAGTGTGATGCTAAAGTCGGGCGTATCTGCTTGTCGTAACATCATCTCCACTGTTTTGTCCGTTAGTGGATTTGCAAGATCTGTTGCGGTTGTTACGCCCTTTGAGCGACAAAGCGCATTGAAGTTAATGAGACCTTGTTGATCACAACTTAAAAGTTCTTGGGGTAGGCCTATGAACCCACATGCCGCAGATAAAAGGTCTGGTCCACGGAGCTCTCCAGTTGGAAGCCCATCTACACCCAGTGGACTACCCGGGTGAGAAATATTCGGCCTAAGGAGGTCAATTCGTCTAAGTAGAGCTGAGTTTGCCGTGACGATGTGTAGGCTTTGATGAATAACGCCTACCGGCACCTCGCCTGACACATTGTCAAGCTCTTGTCGAGTAAGGGTGTTGTTACCAAGCACAAGTGCATCGAACCCCCAGCCCGCAACGCCATCAGTTAACTTTTCTACTGGCGTCGTATGAAGTTTATCTTTAAGTCTCTCTAAAACCTCGTGCAGAGTGACTGCTCCCTTGATCTTTTGACCCTGGGGGTTGGTTCGGGTGTCAAAGCCACAGTAAACAAACTCCCAAATTGTTCCTTCCATTGCATGAGAGTGTCCTTCAACGAATCCGGGGAGAATAAAACCTTGGTGAAAGGCATCAATTAATCGAGTGGCCCCTGCCTTCCGGCAGTCTGCCTCGTTACCAATGGCCAGTATTTTGTCGTTTCGAAGCGCGATATGCGTTGCTAGCGGCTTCCTCTTATTCATCGTAAGAATAGACTGCGCCTGAAGACAGACAATTTCATCGTTCACTTTGACGATCTCTTTTCAAAAAAAGCAACCACATCTTCACGAAGTCTGTTGCCGGGTGAGGTGAGTTGATAGCCCATGATCTTAAGAGCAATGGGTCGACTGAGCCTGCTAAGGTTAATTAACTCTCCCGATCCAAGTTCATTAATCACTAAGCTTTCGGGTAGCCAGGCCATACCCGTTCCAGCGAGTGTCATTTCTTTAAGAGCAGGGGCAAAGGCGCTTTCGCATCGAATCTGTGTTCCGTACTTCGATGACAGAGTACCCAACTCTCTTTTTCGGATGACGCGGCCTAAGAAACTCGATTCTGGATAGACAAGCAAGGGGTAAATGGGTGAAGCAGGTTGTTTTCGTAAAGCGCGGTGGAGATCTCTGGAGCAGACAAAAATAAGCCTGTCGTATCCCACTTCAAAGGACTTCAAAGCTGAACTCGGCGCAAGACCAACGTCCTGCAAGTGCTCGTAGAGGAAAATTAAATCGGCCTCGCCTCGGCTAAGAAGAGAATGGCATCCCTCGGAATCGTCTGAGCGAACGCTTAGTTCTAAATTCTGTATGTGGGCTGCAAGCTCTCTTAAAACCGTTGGTAGAGAAGGGGCAGCAAGCAAGCTGTGTTGTGCAGCAACGGTGAAACTTACCTGATTCAGTTGGCTCGATTGAATCTTCGACCTTAGTTGATAGAGCTTGGAAACAACTTGTTGAAGCTCTTCGCGATATTGGAGCGCCGCATCGGAGGGCTTCACTTGTTTCTTCGTGCGATCTAAAAGGTCTGTTCCCATCCAGGCCTCCAATGACTGTATTCGTCGAGAGAAGGCCGGCTGAGAGATGTTGCGAAGCTGTGCGGCGGATGTGAAGTTGCGCGTCTGTAATAAGGCTAGAAAATCTTCAAGCCACTTGAGTTCCATAAGCCGCCCGCCGCCTGTTGATGCATTAATTGCATTGTATCCGGTAATTTTTGCATTTGATTAATTGAGTGAATTTGCATTGAATGGGGTTGTTGCTGTTCCTCTTTATGCCCTACCAACCTGCGATAACTATGGATCTCACTCAATTTCCCCGACTGAAACTTGGCCATTTACCCACCCCTCTTGAGCCTATGCCCCGGCTTAGCGCTTTACTGGGCGGCCCTCAGTTGTGGATTAAGCGCGATGACTGCACCGGCCTTTCATCGGGTGGTAACAAGACAAGAAAGTTAGAGTTTTTAATGGCTGAAGCCCTGGGCCAAAAAGCAGATCTTGTGCTTACTCAAGGAGCAACGCAGTCAAATCATGCGCGTCAGACCGCTGCGGCGGCTGCGCGTTTGGGTCTTGGCTGTGAGATCTTGCTAGAAGATCGTACTGGCTTTAAGGATGAAAGCTACCGATTGAATGGAAATGTGCTTTTAGACCGCTTACATGGCGCGAATGTGTCTGTTCGACCGGGTGGTACCGATATGAATGCGGCACTGCTGGAGTTGGCTGCAAGCCTGCAGTCACAGGGCAAGAGGCCCTATGTTATTCCCGGGGGTGGGTCCAATGAAATTGGCGCCCTTGGGTATGTCAATGCCGCCTTCGAAATCTCCTATCAGTGCACGCAGGAGAGGCTCTCCGTTGATCATCTTGTTATGGCCACGGGAAGTGCGGGTACCCAGGCGGGTCTGGTGGCAGGATTTAAGCTATTGCGCAGTAGCATCCCGGTGTTGGGTATTGGCGTTCGAGCGCCCAAGCAACAGCAGGAAGCAAATGTTTTTCAGCTTGCTGTGCGAACGGCAGAGCTGTTGGGTCATCCGGGGGTTATTCAGCCTGAGGATGTGGTTGCGAACTGTGACTACGTGGGTGCAGGCTACGGACTACCCACGGAGTCAATGGTTGAAGCATTGACGCTCGTAGCAGAGTACGAGGGAATTGTGTTGGACCCCGTTTATTCGGGAAAGGGAATGGCTGGCCTCATCGATTTAATTCGAAAAGGCTTTTTCAAAAAATCAGAGAATATTATTTTTCTTCATACGGGGGGAGCTGCTGGTTTGTTTGGCTACCCAGGAATTTTTAGTTTTAATGCCATCGGGCAGTAAAGACATCTCCCACTAAACCGAAAAGCTCTTCAGTCGCTCGGTGCCGTGATAGCTTGCAAAGCGTTTCACCGTAAGGCTACGGGTAACCAGTAAGACGTCGTATTTGTCTTTCTGTCCGCCATACTCCGAACCGTCCATGCCCGGGCTTCCGATGGGCATTTGGGGAACCGTAAGACCAAGTGCCACGGGCTTCTCTTTAAGCAACCGATGAATTTCGCTGGCTGGAACATGCCCTTCAATAACATAGCCATTCACCATGGCGGTGTGGCACGAACCGAGCGATATTGGCAGACCCAATTCTTTTCGCTTTGCAGTGTTGCCCAGGTCGTAGGCTTTTGTCTGAAAGCCATTTTTTTCAAGATGCGTCATCCAGTCTTTGCAACAGCCGCAGGTGGGTGACTTCCAGACCTCAACCAAGGGCTTGGCTGCTAATGCTTGTGAAGCAGCAGGAAGAGGTAGGTTCGCGGCTAATACGAGTGCACCCAGTGACTGCAGGGTTAGACGTCGGTTCTTCATAGGTTGCGTGGCGTGTCGCATAGCGTTCCTTTCAAATTAATATGGTTCATAACGTTTGCAAGTCCATTGTTTCTTGGGGTCTTGCGATTGCTCTAGTTTAGTGCTGGCGAGATCAAAAGTGACACGCTGATTAAGTGCCTTGTTCTCGTAAATGCGTTTTGCACCTTGTTCCTCCACAAAACTGTAGTTGATCGAGTCTAGATCGAGCGACGTTGGCGTCATACGAAGTTCAAAATTCTTGTTCGCGTCTTCTTCAAGCGCGCAATGAAAGTCTTGGGTTCTTACCACGCAACCGGCCGTGATAAGAGCCATCCCAAGGGCAACTAGGGAAAAATGCCCTACAATTTTAGGACCTTGGCTCTTGCTGTGCTTCATCAACTTCCGCTAACTAGACTTTGGCGGACTTCTCAAGTCGGTGAGCAAGGGTTTGGAGGCCCGGTCGTAGTTTTAGGAAGCCTTTGTATAAAACTTCCAGCATGCCCGTTGCACCAGGTAATTGAGCAACCCGAGCAAGTAAACGCCAACCCGGAAGACGCGACCACATCGCAACGAAGGCCTGGGCTCCACTAAGACGGGTTCCGTCGGATTTTTCAACGTGAAAGCGGGCTAGAAGAAGCTCGCGTTCGCCCGCGGGGTGAACATTGTTATCGACCGAGGCCCCAATGTTCGTAAAACATAGTTTCGTATCCGGGTTCGATGCTGCAAGCCTTTGGACATGGGCAATTTCGCGACGGCACAAAGGGCAATCGCCGTCGTAAAGAACCGTAAGTAATTCAGTGTCACTTTTTGGCTTGTCTACCAAGGGGATGGTCATTTGCTAATCCTATGCCTAGTCAGATGCTAGGGATGTTTTTCCTGAAATCACAGTAGCATGATCATCTGTGGAAAAACCTGAATTCACCCTGCCCAATTCGGGACAGACCATCCAGCTGGTGTGGTTCAAGCGTGATCTTCGTCTTGAAGATCATTATGCACTCCAGGCTGCTGTCGCGCGGGGCTCAGTACTGGGCTTGGTTGTCTACGAGCCATCACTCTGGGGCCTTGCTGACAGTAGTGGGCGACATGCCGCTTTTTACCGAGACTGCCTTACTGAGTTCCAGTTGGCCTGTCAGAACGCCGGCCTACGTCTTTTGGTTGCGTGCGGGGAAATGCCAGATCTACTCGGACAGCTTCGACAAGCCCTGGGCCCCTTCTGCCTGCATAGTCATGAGGAGACCGGTAACTGGGAGAGCTATGCACGGGATCGTCGGGTGCGTGGCTGGTGCCAAACAACTCAGACTCCCTGGCTTGAGCTGCCGCAGAACAATGTGGTGCGATGCCTGAAAAACCGCGATACCTGGCAGAAAACTTGGGCCGAGAGGATGCAGGCCTCGTGCCTGCCAGTACCCAACTTTAATCCCTTAGGGCCGTTGTTCAGCGCCGTTTTAAGTAATCTTCCAGACTGCTTTCACCACAACGCACTTGCGTCCTGGGCGAGCCTGGCCAAGGAAGATGACTGCCCGGGGCGGCTGCAGGGTGGTCGTCGCCTAGGCTTGAAGCACCTGCAGGAATTTTTGGCGGGCCGTGGCCTTTATTACCGATCCCAGATGAGCAGCCCCCTTACGGCAGAAGTTTCCTGTTCAAGAATCTCACCTTACCTGACCTGGGGTGTGCTCTCGATACGAGAGGTGGTTCAAGCGGCGTGGGCAGCCGCCGAGGACTGGCGCAATGACGCTTCAAGCCCAGGTCGTTCTGCCATGCTTCTAAGCCTTCGCAGTTTTGAGAGTCGACTGCACTGGCGTTGCCACTTTATTCAGAAGCTTGAATCCGAGCCTGAGATGGAGTTTCGCTGCTTGCATTCTTCAACAAGAGGTCTGCGTAACGAGGGGGCTTTTGACTCCGAGCAACACCGCCTTCATGAGGCCTGGTCAAACGGTACAACAGGCTTACCTTTCGTTGACGCTTGTATGCGTTACCTGAGGCATTACGGCTGGATCAACTTTCGGATGCGGGCCCTGCTTATTTCGTTTGCCAGTCAACATTTGTGGCTGCACTGGCGTGAGACCGGCAGGCATTTGGCACGCTATTTTGTTGACTACGAGCCAGGCATTCATTGGCCCCAGATTCAGATGCAAAGCGGAACAACAGGTATTAACACCATTCGTATCTATAACCCTGTTAAGCAGGGTCTCGATCAAGACCCCCAACAGGTTTTTATTCGGCGTTGGATTCCCGAGCTTGAAACGGGTTCCTACCCCAACCCGGTCGTTGATCATGCTCAGGCGGCACGTCTGGCTCGGGAGAGGCTTTGGTCTTTAAGAAAAAGTGCTCAGGCAACAGAGGAGGCGAGGGCTGTGTTCGAGAAACATGGCAGCCGTAAGCGTTCATCTACAGGCAGGATTAACAAATCAAGGCGTGATGTAAACGTAAACGAGAGCCCACAGAAACAGTTTGATTTTTAGCGCGTCCTTAGGCTGGCAAGCAATAAGAAAGTGTTACGAAAGGGCTTGGGCACAAACAAACCCGCTTGCCCATGCCCACTGAAAATTATGTCCTCCTAGATGACCGGTGACATCAAGGCATTCGCCAATGAAGTGCAGGCCTTTATGGCGTTTTGCCATCATGGTCTGGGGGTCAATTTCTTCGGTGCTGACGCCACCTAACATTACCTCGGCCTTCTTCCAGCCTAGACTTCCGGTTGGCTTAACCTGCCAGTTCGTCAGTAGGTCGATGACCCGGGCGCGATCCTTTTTACCAATCTCTGCCCAGCGTCGTTCGCCCAACTCGAGTTTTTCTGCGAAAGCCTGGGCGAGCCGCTGAGGCATGATCTGACCCAATAAATTATCAACGCGTTTTCCGCCGTGGCGTGATTCGTCAAAGACGAGGTTGGCTTCACTATCGATAAGCCAGTTAATAGAAATCGATTCACCAGGCTGCCAGTAGTTACTTGCCTGCAACACCGCTGGGCCTGAGAGACCCTTATGGGTAAAGAGCAGGTCTTCATGAAAAGCCGCCTGCCCGTAGCTCTGATTTGCGTTTGGGTGTTGCGTTACCGGAGGGCCTTGAGTCTTAACAGAGGGCTGACCTGCTTGAATTTCGACGGCCATGCTCAGGCCTGCGAGTGACTCGAACCCTTGCTGATCTTTAGGATCAAGCGCAAGGGGGACGAGGCCAGGCCGAACAGGCGTTACGGCAAGACCCATTTGACGTGCAAGTTCAAGCCCCCACGCAGAGGCTCCAATGGCTGGAACAGGCAGACCACCTGTTGCCACCACAAGTTGACGTGTCTGAATGGCACCGTCCGTGGTCTGAAGTCTCCAGAGGTCTGACTGCGTCGCCTCGGGCGGAAAATGAGCTGCAGTCGCAGTCGCAGGGACCTCATCAACCTGTTCGGCTTGCGTACACATTGCAAAGCCCGGGCCCTGCAGAGCGCATACCGAATGCACGGTTACGGGATGGTGCAGACTGACCTTACCCTTTTGGCACTCGGCCATGAGCATTTCAACGATTGCCTTGGATGAATCGTTGCAGAAAAGTTGCCCCCGATGCTTCTCGTGGAAGGCAATGCCATGCTTTTTTACAAGCGCGATGAAGTCGTTGGGTTGGTACCTTTGAAGGACTGCATTGACGAACTCAGGACTCTGGCAAAGAAAATTGGAAGGGCCTGAATGACAATTCGTGAAGTTACACCGGCCTCCCCCACTAATACGAATTTTTTCCCCAAGGGTTTTTGCATGGTCGATTACGAGAACCCGTAGCCCCCTTTGTCCAGCCAAGGCTGCACAGAAGAGTCCAGCCGCGCCTGCGCCTACAACGACAACATCCCAGGCATTAGTCTTTACCAAGAACGGATCGCAGCCCTAATGGGGTTGGTTTGCAGGGCGTTCGTTTTTCGCAATGTCTGAGGTGCGATCGCATCACCGCAATGGCCGCTGCAGTATCTCGTCTTTTCATCGCCTCTAAGATTTCGAGATGCTCGTCAAACGAGCAACTGCCGGCGGTAGCTGGATGCGAGGACGAAATTAAGAGCGTTGTGCGAGTGACATACTTTGTGATTGCGGATACGAGCGTTTGGTTATCGGTGAGTCTTGCAAGCGCAATATGAAATTCGGCAGAGAGTTTGACCCAAGCCTCGCGTTGCCCATTTTTAAACGCAGTGCGCTCGTCGTTGACCATTTCGGAGAGTTGTTGCAAGGCACGGTCTGATAATGCTGGAACGATGCTTTCAAGCACTGCAGACTCGAGGATAACCCTTACCTCAAACATCTCTCGTGCCTCTATTTCAGAGGGATTCGCGATAAATGCTCCCCTGTTTGCATGAATATCAACAAGCCCATCGGACTCGAGTTTTGCAAGTACTTGTCGGACCTGATGGCGGGGTAGTCGGTATATCTCGCAGAGATCACGCTCTGTCAGTTTGGTCTTGGGCGCAAGCTTCATTCCCATGACGGCGTGGTAAATCTCTGCATACATCTGGTCAGCGAGATCGGTGGTACTTTTTTTTGCGGGGGGAATGGAAATTATTGAGGCGGACATTCCTTTGTATTCCTGTTCACAAAATGACTTTGGCCTTCTTCTTGCACTATACCCGGTGTAAGCCAGTGAAATAGTATACGAGCCCGCATTTTTGCACCGTTTAAGTGCTAGATCGCACCTTTATAGGTCATCAAGGCACTACTTTGGAATCGTTTTCCCTATGTTTTATCGACAATCCACATGGCAATGGTAGATACTTCGATCATTGTCCCACTCGTTAATAAGGAGCTCATTAATGACCACTTCGGCACGTTCACCCCAAAACCCTTCCCGACGTTCTGCTGTCGCTACCATCGGTGCAACTGCCGCAGGTGCAGCGCTACCGTCCCTAGCACTGGCACAAACCAAGGAAGTGAAAGTTGGATTTCTTCTTCCTTTAACCGGAGGGTTTGCTGAGTCTGGGCAACTCATTAAGTCTGCGATTGACATGGCGATTGAAGAGATCAACGGTAAAGGCGGTATCAAGAGTTTGGGGGCGAAGATTGTTCCTGTATACGGGAACTCGTCCTCTCCAGACGAGGCCAATACCGAGACTAATCGTATGATTTCCAGCGAGAAGGTTTCGGCAATTATGGGAGCTTATTCATCCGGCGCCACCATTTCCTCGTCAGTCATTGCAGAGCGTGCGAAGGTACCCTACGTCGTGCCGAATGCACTGGCCGATGAAATTACAGAACGTGGCCTGTCTTACGTATTTAAGACAGTTCCTCACTTTTCCCAGTTTGCCATTAACGGGGCTCAGATGGTTAAGGACCTATCAGCCAAAGCCAAAAAGCCCGTCAAGACAGTTAGTCTGGTTCGGGAGAACAACTTTTTTGGGAACGTTGTCGGTAAGGCTTTCGCCGCTCATCTCGGACCCTCAGGACTAGAACTTGCAAAAGACAATATCTTTCCTTCGAATCCAACGTCGTTTGAGGACATCATTGTTGCTCTGAAGAGCCAGAACCCCGATGTTGTGTTTGCAGCCGGCGAGCCTTCTTCAATTACATTGCTTTTCCAACAACTCAAAGAGCTCAAGTACTGGCCGAAGCTCGGATGGGTTGGATGTGGTGGCGGGTACACGAACCCCACCGTTGTTCAGAACCTGGGCTCGCTTGCCGAAGGAATGGTTGTTTTAAACGATTGGTTCCCAGATATCAACAGGCCGGGCTCCAAGGAGCTTAACGAGCGGTTCAAAAAGCGAACCGGTAAGGACATGCTCGGAAATGCAAACACCACCTATGCCGCTGTCTACATTCTGGCTGACGCTCTTGAGCGTGCAGCATCCCCTGAGGGAGCCAAAATAAGAGATGCACTCGCTAAGACCAACATCACCTCCGGCCCCGCAACATTCATGTACGAGAAGATTAACTTCGATGCAAAAGGGATGATGCCGAATTCGCTGCTTATTGGAGCCCAGATTCAAAGGGCCGGTGCTCGTGTTGTGTGGCCCAATGCCCTCAAGGTCGCCGAGGCGTCTTGGCCTGTGCCTGCCCCCCGGTAGTCCAGCCTTCTCCCAGCTAACCGTCTCACTCGGTTAGCTGGGGTCTTAAAGCTAAGTACGCAGATGCGCCGGCTGGTTCGATCTTAGTTTCTACCCCAGTTTATTTAAGCCCCCTCATGACGACTGACTTGGTAGTCCAGCTTCTCCTCCTTGGCTTATTGCAGGGTGGTATCTACGCACTGGTTGCCTGCGGCCTAACGCTCATTTATGGCGTTATGAAGATTGTGAATTTTGCCCACGCTGAATTTCTTACCTTGGGGATGTTTCTCGCCATTACGGCTTTCCAAACTCTGGGGCTCTCTCCGTATGCCGCAGCCCCATTTATTTTTGCAATTGTCTTTATTCTGGGTGCTATCGCTCAGCAGTTGGTTATTCGACCTGCACTGCATTATCCGCAAATCAACCAGATGCTTATTACGATAGGCCTGTCCATTTTTATGGTGGGTGCTATGCAGTTGATTTGGGGGCCGAACAATCAGGTGGTGAAGCTACCCTGGGCCCGACATACGCTTGATTTTCCAATTGCAGCAGGTGAAGTTTCGTTGAATTACGTACGACTCATTGCGGCAGGGTTGGCCATTGCAGTGGCTGCTGCTGCCTGGTGGATCTTGAAGTACACCCGCCTGGGAAACGCCATGCGCGCGGCAGCTCAAAACCCAGTGGCTGCTCGCCTTATGGGAATCAAGGTTAGCCGAATCAACCTGCTAACCTTTGGTTTTGGGACTGGACTTGCTGCATTGTCCGGCGCACTTATTTCCCCCGCTTTTTTCGTTAATCCAACTTTCGGTACCGACTATTTCATTCTTGCGGCCTTTGTTATTGTTGTTTTAGGCACGATGGGAAACTTTCTGGGCGCACTCGTTGGGGGGCTTATCATCGGCCTGGCTGAGGCCTTGGGCGGCATGTTCTTTGGTGCATCCATGAGGCAGTTTGCAAGCCTCTCGGTCTTTGTAGTCGTATTACTTTTTCTGCCTAAAGGTATTTTTCGAGGTCGGATGTCATGAGGCTATCGAATTGGCTCGACTGGCAGTTAATTGTCACGGCAGTTTTCATTGCTTGTATAGCCCTTTTAGGTGTTACCTCGAGTTCCGACTACTTAATTCAGATACTTGTTCTGGCTACTATTTATGCTGCAGTGGCTGCTAGCTGGTCGATTGCAGGAGGCCTCGGCGGGCTCTTACTTCTGGGTTTTATTAGCTTTTACGGCGTTGGAGCCTACACCAACGGCATTCTGCTTACCAAGTACGGCATTAGCCCCTGGTTTAACATTTTTATAGCCGGCGGTGTTGCGGCGCTCTTAGGCTGGTTGATTGCAGCGGTAACCTTACGGTACGAGCTGTCAGAGGACTACTTCGCCATGTTCACGGTGGGGGTGTCACAGGTGCTGAAGGTGTTGCTTCTTAATTCTGATTACTTCGGTCGAGCCACTGGTATCTACATTACGATCGTCAAAGACGACTGGCTGATGATGGCTTTTGTCAGTCGCAAACCCTACTTACTCATTGCCTTGGCATTGCTCCTGGCTATTGTGTTTATTAGTTATCGTATTCAGCGCTCTAAGTTTGGCTTTAGGCTGTCTGCAGTTCGACAAAATAGCCGCGCGGCAGAGGCACTTGGTATTAATCCCGTTAAGACAAAAATCCAGGCCATTATTGTCGCGGGCGGGCTCGGGGGGAGCGTTGGAGCCTTTTATTCCCAGTTCGTGACCTTCATTGACCCCAAACAGGTTTTCAGTCTTGCCACGAATTTTGAGATGCTTTTAGGGGCAGTCTTGGGTGGGCGCCTAACCATTATTGGTCCGGTGCTTGGGGCAGCAGCGCTTAAGCCGTTACAAGATGTGTTGAGAGGTATTTTTGGGGGTGAGGCCGATGCGCTGTATTTAGTGCTTTATGGTGCGTTGTTAATGATCAGCTGCCTCACCTTGCCCAAAGGTATTGCCTTCTACATTGAGCAGTGGCATAAGCGTCGCTATGGGTCTGTTCCGAAGACCCCTGAGGCTAAGGAATGAGTGCAACGCAACCTCTTCTCGAGTTACGGAATGTGACCAAACGCTTCGGTGGCTTAACTGCGGTTGACCGCATCAACATGACCGTTGATGCTGGGCAGATCGTGGGTATTGTTGGCCCGAACGGATCGGGTAAGACAACGACATTTTCCTGTGTATCGGGCTTCTACAGGCCCGAGGAGGGGTCTGTCTTGCTTAATGGGGTTGACGTCACAGGTAAACGGCCTTTTGAAATTGCACGCTTAGGAATTGCCCGTACTTTTCAGATCGTCCAGTCTTTTGAAGACATGACCGTGTTAGATAACGTGGCGCTCGGCGCGTTAAAACCAGAGTCAGACGGCACGAGTTGCTCTTTGGAGCGGGCCAAGGAGCAGGCTAACGAGGTTTTGCGAATGGTTGGCCTTTCTGAAGAAAGTAACAAGCTTAGTGGATCCCTGGGAATCCCGGGACGCAAACGCCTGGAAATTGCGCGTGCTCTGGCCTCTAGGCCACAGATTCTCTTACTTGACGAGGTTATGGCGGGTCTGAGGCCCGTTGAGGTGGACCAGGCCGTTGAGATGATTCAGGAGATTCGCTCGCAAGGCATAACGATTGTGGTCGTTGAGCACTTAATGCGCGCTGTCGTGGCCCTATCAGAAAAGCTGTACGTCATTCACCATGGTGCGCTTTTGGCCGAAGGCTGCGAGGCAAAAGAAGTCCTCTCGCGACCAGAAGTGGTTGAGGCCTACTTCGGGAAGGCAACGCTCGATGCTTAGAGTGAACGGTTTAAGCGCTGCCTATGGCGATCTGCAGGTGTTATGGAATGTCTCTATTTTCGTTGAGGTGGGCGAGCTTGTTGCTATTGTTGGTCCGAACGGCGCGGGAAAGAGCACACTCATTAATACGCTATCTGGCCTCGTCAACCAGAAAGGTGGCTCCATCGAGTTAGATGGAATGCCCATTCATACGCTTAGTGCAGAAGAACGAGTTGGTAAGGGTGTCATTCAATGTCCAGAGGGCCGCAAGCTTTTTCCTGAAATGACAGTGGATGAAAATTTACGAATTGGTGCTTATCTCTGCTCAGATGGTCGGGAGGTACGGCGTCGTATTGATCGCGTCTACGGCGTCTTTCCAAAGCTCAAACAGCGTTCAGGCCAGATCGCCAGCACGATGTCAGGTGGTGAGCAGCAGATGGTTGCCATCGGTAGATCCCTCATGGGTAATCCGAAGCTTTTACTCCTTGACGAGCCATCCCTTGGTCTTGCACCCATTATGGTTTCTGAGATGTTTCAGGCAATTGAAAAAATCAAGCAAGATGGAACGACGATTCTTATTGTTGAGCAGAACGTCTCGCAAACGTTATCCATTTCAGATCGTGGCTATGTCTTAGAGAACGGTCAGATTGGTCTAACGGGTAAGGCAAGCGATCTTTTAAATGATCCTCATATGAGAAAAGCCTACTTGGGCCTTGACTAACTGGCGGCCTTGGCCCTATTCGAAGAGAGAAAAAGTCAAGGTGTCCGGCGAGTCATTCATTATTCAAGGAGCCCAGGTTCTCGAGGACCCCGCAGATACAGCGGCTGAAACGAGGCGAGCCGATATTCTTGTTGATAACGGAGTGATCAAGGAAATTGGCTATCCCTTGAGGCGTTCACTGGGCGCTTCTCGAGTGGTGGATGCCCAAGGTTACTTGGCCATGCCTGGCCTAATCAATGCACACTTTCACTCGCCTGGAAATTTGCTAAAGGGGTCTCTTCCCGGGTTACCCTTGGAGATCTTTATGCTCCACGAGGTTCCTCCACTCGCGGCAGAGATTCCAGACCCCTTTATCACGCGGATCTGTACTTTACTTGGCGCTGCGGAAATGTTGAAAAATGGTATTACGACGGTCATGGATGATGCATATCACGTTCCATGTGTGACCCATGAAAACATTGATGCCATAGCGCAAGCTTATGCCGACATAGGTATGCGGGCCACAATAGCAATCGATCAGCCGAACAAGCCTGAGTATGAGAAGTACCCGTACCTCCCAGACTTATTGCCAGCTGATATTAAAGCGAGAATGGATAGAGCACCTCGACAGTCATCGAAGGAATTGTTAGCGCTCTATGGTCATCTATTTTCAAAATGGCATGGTAGTCATGACGGCCGTATTCGTGCGGCAGTCTCGTGTTCGGCCCCTCAACGGGTTACGGATGACTACATGCAAGGGCTCAATTCACTCTCTATTGAAAAGAAGGTGCCCTTCAATATGCACATTCTAGAGACAAAGCTACAGAGAGTCTTCGGTGACGAAGTGCTTGGTATGTCTCTTGTTCAATTTGCAGGCAATCGAGGCATTCTTCATGAACACAGTGTGGTGATTCATGCTATCTGGATTGACGACTCCGATATCGACTTATTAGCAAAGACAGGCGTCACTATTGCTCATAATCCAATATGTAACCTACGACTCGGAAGCGGTATTGCACCCTATTACAAATGGCGTGATGCCGGTATTCCAATATGTTTAGGGACGGACGAAGCCTTGTCGGACGACAGAGTTAATGTTTTTGATGTCATGAAAATGACAGGTCTCATTCATACAATTCGGCAGCCTAATTGGGCTTTGTGGCCGTGCGCCTCTGAAATTCTCGGCCACGCCTTTCAGGGGGGCGCACGGGCACTAGGGCTTACCAATATTGGGCTTTTGCGCGAGGGCTTCCAGGCTGACATTGTGCTTCTTGACCTCAAGGGAACTGCTCTAAGCCCTTTAAATGACTTACAAAGACAGCTTGTTTTTTCTGAAGATGGTCGCTCGGTGAGACATGTTTTTGTTGCTGGTCAGCAGGTGGTAACAAATGGAGAACTAACGCTGATTGATGAGCTTGCTCTTAAGACGGAGGCCTCTAGCATTCGTAAACAGCAATCGGATGAAGCTCCAAAAAGCGATTTGGACGCCTTAGAGCCCTACTACCGACAAATGCTTGCAAAGGCAGAGGCTAATTTTTGTTTAGATTGAGCTTAGAGACGCTTATTTCTAGGGCCAGTAGTGGATGGGCTTGTGATGTGTAGCGCCCCTTCAAGGGCCTCAATCACAGAGTCAACACCCTCACCAGTCTTTAAATTACACAGCGACCATGGAGAGTTTGGCCGCATTCTTGCCGTGTCAGCCCTCATAACTGCAAGATCGGCCCCAACGTGCGGAGCAAGATCAGCCTTATTGATTACCAGAAAGTCCGAGCGAGTAATGCCAGGACCACCCTTGCGGGGAATCTTTTCGCCACCGGCAACATCAATGACATAAATTGTAAAGTCAGATAATTCGGGGCTAAAGGTTGCTGCCAGGTTATCACCCCCTGATTCAACAAAAACAATGTCAACGTCAGGAAACTTCTGCACCATACGGTCCACAGCCTCAAGATTAATACTTGCGTCTTCTCGAATAGCCGTGTGGGGGCAGCCACCGGTCTC
>CAMDMC010000003.1 GCA_945901825.1 Bordetella parapertussis | reverse complement strand
CCGGCCAGTCTGCTTGACTGGATTGACAGCAAAAACCCAAATCACAGCTGGCCCATTCCCGCAGCGCTTGCGGCCATTGAGTCGGCAGGCTGCGGGGTTCTTGTTCTACTGAACACGGCACCTTCGGTTCAGACTGTTCTCGCCCAGATGAACGGTCGGTCCATTTCGGCGGTACCGCCCTCGCCAGTCTCAAGTCAGTCTCTTCGAAGCTACGGCCTTGGTGCAGCCATTCTTCGTCACGTTGGGGTTGGAAAAATGCGCCTGCTCGCCCGACCCCGTAAGATGCCAAGCATGGCAGGCTTTGGCCTCGAGGTGACGGGCTACCAGCCCGAGGCCGGTCTGCACGACTAATGGTGCATGCCTTTTCCCCTTCCCCTCAATTTGAAAGACCCGCACTATGACGAGCGCCTATCGTATTGATCCTGAGCTCAATGGCGAAGGGCTGCGCATTGGACTTGTCGTGGCTCGATTCAATCCTTCCATTACCAAGGCGCTTGAGACATCGTGCCTTCGCGGGCTCAACGAGGCGGGTGTTGCAGGCACGGACATTACGGTGGTCTCGGTGCCGGGAGCCCTTGAGATTCCACTGGCCCTTGCTCAACTTGCCGAGACAGGCCAGTTTGATGGGCTTGTTGCGCTCGGTGCTGTCATTCGCGGAGAGACCTACCACTTCGAGCTTGTGAGTGATCAGTCGGCCGCGGGCATTCAAAGGGTCTCGCTCGATTTTCGTATTCCCATCGCCAATGGGGTTCTTACCACCAACACCGACGAGCAGGCCGAGGAACGAGCTGACATCAAAGGCCACGAGGCAGGCCTTGTTGCCGTTGAGATGGCCAACCTTATGCTTGCCATCGACGACGAGGTTGCTGCGGACGACGACGATGCGGCCTGACTCACGCAGTCGAAGTGCCCGCCGTCTCTCAAGGCTCTTATCGGTTCAGGCTCTTTATCAGTGGCTCCTAGCTCAGCAACCGCTTGGCGAAATTGAGGCCTTCGTTGTTACGGAGTCTGAAGAAGGCAAGGGGGCGGACATGGAGTATTTCAAAGACTGCTTTTTTGGTGCAGTCACCCATGTTGAATCCTTGCGCGAGTCCATAACAAAGGTCATGGACCGCCCCCTTGTCGAGTTGTCCCCCGTTGAGCATGGCATTTTGTTGCTCAGCGTCTACGAGCTTTGCCATCACCCCGAGGTGCCCTACCGGGTTGTTATTAACGAGGCCATTGAGCTTGCCAAATCCCTTGGGGGCAACGAAGGCCATCGCTATATCAACGGTGTTCTCGATCGACTTGCCCCTGAGCTTAGGCCCCATGGATGAATTCGGTCTTATACAAACTTATTTCGCAGGCTTGCGCGCAGCCCAAGAAGGCCATGGCCTAGGTCACAAGCAGGCCATTGGTATTGGCGACGATGCCGCCGTGCTCGCCCCCTTGCCACAGGGCCAGCAACTTGTGGTGACCACCGACTCCTTGGTGGAGAACCGGCACTACCTTTCTGATGTCGATCCGACCGCCCTGGGCCATAAGGCTTTGGCTGTCAGTCTTTCCGACCTTGCCGCCATGGGCGCAAAGCCCTGGGCCTTCACACTTAATCTCCACCTGCGTGGCATTCGCAAGCCTTGGCTTGAGGCCTTTTCCAAAGGCCTCAATGCACTTGCCCTTGAGCATGGCATTAGCCTTGTGGGGGGTGACACGGTAAGTGTTCAGGCCGAAGAGGCCGTGGTGGTAACTGCCATGGGCCTTGTGCCCCTGGGGCAGGCACTGTTACGCGAGGGTCTTCAGCCTGGCGATGAACTATGGGTATCGGGAGACCTTGGGGATGGGTTGTATGCCCTCAAGCACAAGCCCCGCGCGAAGAAGCTTCTCTGGCCGCAGCCCCGACTGGCTCTGGGCCAGGCGCTTTGCAACCATCAGCTTGCCCATGCGGCTATTGATATTTCCGATGGGCTTGCAAGCGAACTTGGGCACTTGCTTGAGCGCTCCCAGGCTCGCTCGCAGGGGCTCGATCTGACCGCCCATGTCCATCTTCAATCCCTTAGCCAGTGCCTCGGCCCCGAATTGCAGGCGGCCGTCAAACGTAACGAGCTCGACCTTCAGCAGGCCTGCCTTTTGGCGGCGCGCAGCGGTGATGAATACGAGCTTCTTTTCGCCGCGCCGCTTTCCGCAAGGCCCGCCATACTGGCACTTGCCTTGCAACTCAACCTTGGGCTTACCCCCATTGGCAGAGTGGACCTTAGGCAAGCCTGCCCGGCGGGCCAGCCCGCGTCCACCGGCATGGCCCAGAGCCGATGGTATGGGCTCGATGGCCACGCCCTTTCTTTGAGCCAAGATGCACTTGCGGGGTTTAATCATTTTCATCCGGCGGGTGACCAAGAGACCTAATGCAATTGGAACAATCAGAGACCACGTCGTCCTTGCCTCCCCTACCGCAGGCCATTTTCCTTCGGCATCCCGCCTATTTTTTCGCGCTTGGGGCGGGCTCTGGGCTCTCACCCGTGGGCCCAGGAACCGCGGGCACTCTCTGGGCCTGGGGGAGTTTTTTAGTGCTCGAGCAGTTCTTCTCAACCACCACCCTCTGGCTTATTTTGCTAATTAGTTTTCCGCTTGCGGTCTGGGCCTGTGCGCGCACAGCACGGGCACTGGGAACGGAGGACCATTCCAGTATCGTCATCGATGAGATCTGGGCCTTTTGGCTCGTTCTACTCGTGCTTCCCCGCGATCTTGCAACGGACAGTGTCCTTGGCCCCTCAGGCCTTGCTTTTCCTCCTAACGACTGGGTTTTAACGGGGCTTGCCTTTTTTCTGTTTCGATTCTTTGACATCCTGAAGCCACCTCCCGTGGGCTGGCTCGATCGCAGGCTAAAAGGTGGCTTCGGGGTTATGGCCGATGACCTTGCAGCCGCGGGTCTTACCCTGCTTGTTATTGCCATCCTGGTTCGCATCGGGGTTCTTGTATGACTCGGCCCATGCCCCCCAGGCCTGCGCCATGGGCCTTTCACGAGGGCGCAGTGAATCTGCTTGGCCTGTCCTTGGGATGGGCGGCCCAGCGCTCAGGGGCTCGAATTGCCCTCGCGGAATCCTGCACCGGTGGGCTTGCATCGAGCTGGCTCACCCGTATTGCGGGCTCAAGCCAATGGTTTGAAGGTGGCGTGGTGAGCTATTCCAACGCCGTGAAGATGCATCAATTGCAGGTCCCCTCCGGGTTCTTAGAGACCCACGGGGCGGTGAGCGAGCCTGTGGCGCTGGCCATGGCCGAGGGCCTTGGCCAGCTTGCGGGCCCCCTGGCCAAGGGGCTGTCTTTCAATGCCTCTTTTCCCTCGGGGCCCTTCTTAACCGCCGCAATTACCGGGGTTGCAGGGCCAACGGGGGGGTCCAAGGAAAAGCCTGTGGGCCTGGTCTGGTTTGCCTGGGCTGAGTTCGATAGGCGTGATCCCCAGGGCCTACCCAGGCAGACCTGGTCGAGCTGCCAGCGCTTTGCCGGTGACCGAAAGGCTATTCAACAGCAGGCCGCATGGTATGCCCTAGCGGGCCTCCTCGGCCATCTTCTCGCAAGACCGGCAACGCCCTAAAAAATTACCATCAAACCCCACTTGAATACTGACTTTTTATACAGTATTGTACGTCTCAACCCGACTCGTTTTCTGAAAGGACATCATGGACGATCTTCAAACCAAAAACCGCGCTGAAAAAGCCAAGGCACTCGCGGCTGCCATTGCCCAAATTGAAAAACAATTCGGCAAAGGCTCCATTATGAAAATGGGCGAAAACGAGGTCGCGCCCGACATTCAAACCGTCTCTACGGGCTCACTTGGCCTTGACATCGCCCTGGGCGTGGGTGGCCTGCCGCGCGGCCGAGTGGTTGAAATCTATGGGCCCGAGTCCTCCGGTAAAACCACGCTCACCCTTCAGGTCATTGCCGAAATGCAAAAGCTTGGCGGGGTCTGCGCCTTTGTCGATGCCGAGCATGCCCTCGACAGCCAGTACGCGCAAAAGCTGGGCGTCAACCTTACCGAACTCCTTATTTCTCAGCCCGACACCGGCGAGCAGGCGCTCGAAATTGTGGATGCCTTGGTGCGTTCGGGTTCGGTCGAGCTCGTGGTCATCGACTCGGTGGCAGCCCTTACCCCACGGGCCGAAATTGAAGGCGATATGGGCGACTCCCTGCCCGGCCTTCAGGCGCGTCTTATGTCTCAGGCGCTGCGCAAGCTCACGGGCACCATTAGTCGCACCAACACCATGGTCATTTTCATTAACCAGATTCGTATGAAAATCGGGGTCATGTTTGGCAGCCCCGAGACCACCACGGGGGGCAATGCCCTTAAGTTTTATTCTTCGGTTCGGCTCGATATCCGTCGGGTGGGTTCACTTAAAAAAGGCGATGAAGTCATTGGCTCCGAAACACGCGTGAAGGTGGTCAAGAACAAGGTTGCGCCGCCCTTTAAACAGGCCGAGTTCGATATTCTTTATGGCGAGGGCATCTCGCGCGAGGGTGAAATTGTCGACCTTGGCGTAGAGTGCAACCTGGTTGAAAAGTCGGGCGCTTGGTACAGCTACAACGGCGAAAAAATTGGCCAAGGAAAAGACAACTCGCGTGAGTTCCTTCGACAGAATCCGGCGATCGCCGTTGAAATCGAAAACAAGGTTCGTGCGCATTACGGGGTGGCCGAGCTTGCACCGCCGGTGCTCAAGGTGGTCAGTGCAACCACCGACGACCCTACTGACATCGCCTTGGCCACTGAAAAGCCGGTTCGTCGTGGCCGTGACACTTCCAAAGACGGCTCGCGTGCCGAGGCCGCTTAGGTCTGCAGTACCCCTTTCACTTAAGGCTAGGGCCATAGCGGCCCTAGCCCGTAGAGACTACAGCCGCAAAGAGCTTCACAAAAAACTTGCGGGCTTTGCGCAGTCCGAACAGGACCTTGAAGACCTTCTCAACCAGCTCGAGGCCCAAAAGCTACTTTCCAATGCTCGCTTTGCCGATGCCTTCGTTCATCAGCGCCAGGCAAGGTTTGGGCATGCACGCCTGCTTTACGAGCTCGAGCAGCACGGCCTCGATCCCGAACTCATTCAAACGCAGAAGAAGCACCTGCATCAGACCGAGAATGAGCGCGCCTTTGCAGTCTGGGCAAAGAAGTTTGGCGTAGCCCCTATTAATACCTACGAGAAGGCCAAACAAATTCGGTTTCTTGTTTCTCGTGGATTCTCCCCCGAGGTCTATCGGTGGCTTGAGGTCCGTCGTTTTTCGCTCGGCGATAGTCAGTCGCCCTAAGCTCAGAGGCACTCCCCCATCCCACGCGGCCTAACCCGCGGGCAAACCGGATCGTTAAAGTCCGCGTGGTACCATTTTTTTGCTCGAGGGGAGTTAAACCAATGAAAATTCACGAATACCAGGGTAAAGATATCCTGCGCCGTTACGGTGTTGCAGTGCCGCGAGGCGTGGCCTGTTTCAGTGTCGATGAGGCGGTTGAGGCCGCGAAAACGCTTGGAGGGCCTGTCTGGGTTGTGAAGGCCCAAATACATGCGGGTGGTCGTGGCAAGGGTGGTGGGGTTAAGCTTGCCAAGTCCCTCGATGATGTCCGTAGCCATGCCAGCCAAATTCTAGGTATGCAGCTTGTCACCCACCAGACAGGCCCTGAAGGACAAAAGGTTCGGCGCCTGCTTATTGAAGAGGGGGCCGATATTCAGAAAGAGCTTTACCTTGCTGTGGTCACCGATCGTGTGACCCAGAAGGTCTGCATCATGGGTTCTTCCGAGGGCGGCATGGATATTGAACATGTTGCGGAGACGCAGCCCGAGAAGATTCACAAGACCTATGTTGATCCTTTGCAGGGCTGCACCGACGCGCAGGTTGACGAGCTCGCTGCGGCCATCGGCGTTCCACCTGCATCCATTGCCCAGGCGCGCCAGGCTATTCAAGGCCTCTACAAGGCCTTCTGGGAAACCGATGCCTCCCTTGCAGAGATCAACCCACTTATTCTTACCGGCGATGGCAAGGTCATTGCGCTCGATGCGAAGTGGAACTTTGATTCCAACGCCTTGTTTCGGCACCCAGAGATTGTCGAATTTCGCGACCTTGACGAAGAGGACCCGGCAGAAATTGAGGCCAGTAAATTTGATCTTGCCTACATTCAGCTTGACGGCAACATTGGCTGCCTTGTTAATGGTGCCGGCCTTGCCATGGCCACCATGGACACCATTAAGCTTTTTGGTGGCGAGCCCGCCAACTTTCTTGATGTCGGCGGTGGTGCCACCACCGAGAAGGTGACCGAGGCCTTCAAGATCATGCTTGGCAACCCCAAGGTTGAGGCCATTCTTGTGAACATCTTTGGCGGCATTATGCGTTGCGACGTGATTGCCGAAGGGGTAGTATCGGCCTCCAAAGCCGTTGGGCTCAAAGTGCCCTTGGTGGTTCGCATGAAGGGCACCAACGAGGACCAGGGCAAGAAGATTCTGGCCGACTCCGGTCTGCCCATTATTTCGGCCAACACCATGGGTGAGGCCGCCGAAAAAGTCGTGGCCGCGGCGCGCTGAACAGGAACGAAATAACCATGTCAATTCTTATCAATAAAGACACCAAAGTCATTACTCAGGGCATTACCGGCAAGACGGGTCAGTTCCACACCCGAATGTGCCGCGACTATGCCAATGGCAAAAACTGTTTTGTTGCGGGTGTGAACCCCAAACGTGCAGGCGAAGACTTCGAGGGCATTCCCATTTACGCCTCGGTTAAAGAGGCCAAGGCCCAGTCGGGCGCAACCGTTTCGGTTATTTACGTGCCGCCAGCCGGTGCGGCCGAGGCCATTTGGGAGGCCGTTCAGGCAGAGCTTGATCTGGTCATTTGCATTACCGAAGGCATTCCCGTTCGCGACATGATGCTGGTTCGAAATCAGATGAAGGCCGCGAACAGCAAAACCTTGTTGCTTGGCCCGAATTGTCCTGGCCTCATCACGCCAGAGGAAATCAAAATCGGCATCATGCCTGGGCACATTCATCGCAAAGGCCGTATTGGCATCGTCTCAAGGTCGGGTACCCTCACTTACGAAGCAGTTGGCCAGGTTACTGAACTTGGTCTTGGTCAGTCCTCTGCCGTGGGCATTGGCGGGGATCCTGTTAATGGCATCAAGCATATCGATGTCTTGAAGATGTTTAACGACGACCCGGAGACCGAGGCCGTAATAATGATTGGTGAAATTGGCGGGCCTGACGAGGTCAACGCTGCTCAGTGGGCCAAAGACAACATGAAAAAGCCCATTATTGGCTTTATTGCGGGTGTCACCGCACCTCCCGGAAAGCGCATGGGGCATGCCGGGGCGCTCATCTCCGGTGGTGCCGATACGGCCCAGGCCAAGCTTGAAATTATGCAGGCCTGTGGAATTAAGACCACCAAGGATCCCTCCGAGATGGGCAGACTTCTAAAGGGCGTCTTATGAACACCGATCAAGAAAAACCGCGTAAGCCTCTGCTTTTGGTGATGGGAATTGTCTTTCTGGTCAGTGTTCTTGTGGCGGCCTTTATTCGTTAATCAAGATCCACCTCCAGGTTGTCAATAAGCCGCGTCTGCCCAAGCTGGGCGGCGGCAAGAACCACCATTTGCGTTTGTTCGGTGCCTTGCGAACCCTTCAGAAGGTCGTCCTGCTCCAAGGGTTTCAAGTCGTTCTGTCTGCGTATTGCAAAGTAGTCCGGTACCCATCCACGGGCTTTTAGCTCGGCCTGAGCCTGGCCTTGGAGCTGGGCAATACCCTCAAGGCTAAGCGACTGATCAGCCAGCATCTGGCGAAGCTGATCGGCGGTCTGGGTAAGACGCCGGTAAAGCCAGGGTGCCTCTTGCCGTTGCTGCCCTGAGAGGTACTGGTTGCGCGACGAGAGGGCAAGGCCATCCTCGTCGCGAATGGTGGGGGCAGAGACGATGGTCGTGGGCAAGGCAAACTGCTGGCACATGCGCCGAATAATCATCTGTTGCTGATAATCCTTCTTGCCAAAGACCGCCACTTGGGGGCTTACGCACTGAAAAAGTTTCAGGACAACGGTTGTGACACCCACAAAAAACCCCGGACGAAACTCACCCTCAAGAATATCGCCGAGATTCTCTGGCGGATGGACCCGAAACTCTTGGGGCTCGGGATAAAGCTCCTTCTCATCGGGTGCAAAAAGAACATACACGCCCTCGGCCTCAAGCTTTCTCGCATCCTCTTGTAGGGTTCGCGGGTAGCGGTCGAAGTCCTCATGGGGTGCGAATTGAAGTCGGTTAACAAAAATAGAGGCGACAACAGGGTCCCCATTTTTAGCTGCCACACGCATAAGAGACAAATGCCCCTCATGCAGATTGCCCATGGTGGGAACAAAAGCCGTGCGCAGCTGGCCTCGAAGCTGGGCCCGCAGCTCGGCGATGGTGTGAACAATTTTCATCTAGACATTCAAATTGAAATAGGTGCGACGACCGCGCAGCTGAACAATCTGCTGCACCAAGGCCTCAAAGTCATCTTCCCGGTCAATGGGGTTGAGTGCGGCTGTGTTCACAATAAGTAAGGGGGCATCCTCGTAGCGATGAAAGAAGTCGGTGTAGGCTTCGGACAACTCCCGCAGATAGTCATGGGACATGCCCTGCTCCATAGGGATGCCCCGCTGAGAAATGCGATTCACCAACTGCTCGGCAGAGGCCTGCAGAACAATTACAAGATCGGGCGTGGGGGCCTGGGGTCGAAGCGATTCATAGATGGTCTGGTACAAGGCGAGCTCGTCATCCGACAGAGTGAGACGGGCAAAGAGAGGGTCCTTCTCAAGCATAAAGTCAGACACCATGAACTCATTGAAGAGGTCACGCTGCGAGACTTCACGCAGCTGATCGATACGTTGAAATAGAAAAAACAACTGTGTGGGAAAGGCGAAGCGGGCGCTGTCTCGGTAAAACCGCGACAAAAACGGGTTGGCCTCGGGAGCCTCAAGCAGGGGGCGATAGCCAAACCGCTCTGCAAACTTCAGTGCCAGGCTGCTCTTGCCTACCCCAATGGGTCCCTCAAAGACAATCGAGCGAAAGCGCTGGCACCAGTCGGGCCTCATGCCGCCTTCTCCACGGGGTTGATGGGCTCGGCAGTGGGCTGGCTATCGTTTCGCGCTGCCTCAGGCAGAAGCAGCCAGAGGTCTTCGGGGCAACGGGGCTCGCCCGTGAGAGGGTGGGGAAGTGTTAAGCGCCCGCCAAGCCATGGATCAAGATCAAGAAGCGGCCCCAGCACAAAGCCCCGGCTGCAGGCACGGGGATGCGGCAGAGACAGCCTTGGGCTGTCCACAACCGTACCTTCCATCCAAATTAGATCGAGGTCAAGCGTACGCGCAGCAGCCCGCGCATGGCTGGGCTTGGGCCCACGGACACGGCCCCACTTATTCTCCAGGGCAAGAAGCTTTTCGAGCAGTGGCAGCGGTTCAAGCGAGGTTTCAACCAGACTGCAGGCGTTAAAGAACATTGGCCCCTCAGCCATAACCGGTGCCGAACGCCAAAGTCTTGAACTGGCAAGAACCCGGCTGCTCTCAAGCCCTTGAAGTTCCTTCATAACCAGCTGCAGGGTGGTCTGTGCCGGACTATCTGCAAAAGGAAGGTTGGCCCCAAGGGCAAGAACAGCAAGCCTCATGGCTCTGATCCCCCATCGCCCCTATCACCCTCAGCTCCGCCCTGTGCCTGACCTGCAGACCTGGATCTGCGTCGGCGCCGGGGACGCCCAGACTTTTCCTGCGCATCAGCAGTGGCAGGACCGTCGAGCGACTCTGTCTGTTCGGGTGCGTCGGATTCAGACCGGGAGGAACGCGGGCTTACACGACGTGCACTGGTTTTGTGAACAAGCTCGGCGCGGTGCTCTTCCCCTTCAGCCTCAAGAAACTCGGTCCACCAGGCGCCAAGCCCCTCGGGTGCCTGGCCTACGGCCTCGCGAAGTAGAAGAAAGTCGTAGCCCGCTCGAAAGCGAAGATGACTGAGTAGCCGAAAGGGCGCCTGGCCGTTGCGTTTCTCGAACCGGGGCTGAAGCATCCAGATCTCGCGCAGATCGGCCACTACTCGTTTTTGAATGGAGAGCCGATCAAGCTGCTGATCGATGACCTGGTCAATGGCCTCATGCAGGGCAGGAACGGCCTTACTGCCCTGGGCCTCAAGCTGCTTCCAGTGTCGGTAGACGGGGCACCAGAGAAGGCTTGCGAACAAAAAGCCCACCGAGATGGGCTTACCCTGCTGAACCCGTTGGTCGGTGCGCTCAAGGGCAAGCTTGACAAAAGAAAGGGCCTGCTGCTTTTCCTTCTCACTGCCTTCGGGCTCGAGGACCATGTCAACAAGTGGCAG
The DNA here is from genome assembly GCA_945901825.1 of Bordetella parapertussis. Classification (GTDB taxonomy): domain Bacteria; phylum Pseudomonadota; class Gammaproteobacteria; order Burkholderiales; family Burkholderiaceae_A; genus Hahnella. The sequence goes on along the minus strand of CAMDMC010000003.1, from coordinate 97,392 downwards.
GCAGCCATGATGCAGACCATAGCGACGCAGTTGTTGCAGCCCGGAGAAGGCCTGACCAGACTGCAAGAGCTTAATCATTTCGTCAAAGAGCCTTGCCTGTGGCACGTTCAGAATGAGGTCGGCCAGATCGGCAATGGGCTCGGTGGTCTTTGACTCGAGGTCAAACTGAAGCTTGGCAGCAAACCGCACGACCCGAAGCATACGCACAGGGTCTTCCCTGTAGCGACGATCGGGCTGACCAATAATTCGAATGCGACGCGCCTGCAGGTCTTCCACCCCGTGGTGATAGTCCAGAACCGTGTCGCTTAATGGATCGTAGTAAAGGGCATTGATGCTGAGGTCGCGACGGGCTGCATCCTCGTGCTGCTCGCCAAAGGTGTTGTCACGCAAGACCCGGCCATGGGCATCGGTCTCGTGGTCCTCGCCTGCGGCCGCCCGAAAGGTTGAGACCTCAATGGTCTCGGGCCCGAAGAGGACATGCACCAGACGAAAACGTTTTCCAATCATTCGTGCACGGCGAAAAATATGCTGAACGTCCTCGGGTGTTGCATCGGTAGCTACATCAAAGTCCTTTGGCCGAAGTCCAAGCATGAGATCGCGCACGGCTCCCCCCACAACAAAGGCCTTGTAGCCCGCCTGCTGCAGGCCCTCGACCGTTCGAATCGCTCCTGAAGACACGAGCCTACGGTCAATTCCAATCTGCGAGGCCTTATGAATTTTAGGATCATGACCGCGTGCATGGCCCCGGCCGTGGGCATGCCCGGGGGCAAACCTTGCAAGGGAGCGGAGGAGTTTACGAATCACGAGGCTAAGAGTATCAAGCCTCTGGGGATTTGAAGAGATTAAGAATGGGCCAGCCCTGGGCCATGGCATGGGCGCGAAGTCGTTCATCAGGGTTGGTTGCAACCGGATGGCTTACCCTGGCAAGCAAGGGCAGGTCATTCATGGAGTCACTGTAAAACCAGGACACCTCGAAGTCCTCTAGTCCAAGGCCTTTCAACGCAAGCCACTGGGCCACTCGGGTCACCTTGCCCTCTCGAAAGCTTGGCAGTCCCTTGTGTCTGCCGGTGAACTCACCCCTGGCATCGGTCTCCACCTCTGTGGCAATGAGCTGGTCAATACCAAAGGCCTGGGCGATGGGCCGGGTAATAAAGTCGTTGGTGGCCGTGACGACCGCGCAGAGGCTGCCCTCGTCCTGATGCCTGCGCACCAGTGCCCTCGCCGTATCAAGCATCTGGGGAAAGATGACGCGTTGAAGGAAATCGTCGCGCCAGGCCTCAAGCTGATGCCGGGGATGCTCGCCAAGCGGGCCAAGCTGAAAGGCCAAAAAGGCGTCAATATCAAGAACACCCGCTTTGTACTGCTCGTAGAATTCGTCATTTCGGCGCCTATGCCATTGCGGGTCAACTAGACCCAGCCTGGCAAGCTCATTGGCCCAACTGACATCGCTGTCAATGGGCAAGAGCGTGTGATCAAGGTCAAAAAGGGCAAGCTTCAAAGGCGGTGAAGAGTTAGACAGAGGCATTTTTAACGGGCCCTTCCAGAAGGCTTCGTATAAGGTTAAGCCCAATTGGCTTTTTCAAAGCCAGGGCTCGGGAGTCGGCTGCATCCATTAAAGCCGTGAGGCGGTCAAGCCCTCGGGGAAGGCGCTCGAGCATGAATCGAAAGAGGCTGTCGTAGTCGGGCCGGCTGGGCTGGTTCATCCATCCTAGCTCAAAGGCACGGTTGCGCAAGGCCTGAAGCTTTTCAGAATCCGAGAGCTCTTGGAGTTCAAAAATAAGACCCTGGCCAAGCCGCGTTCGCAGGTCTTCCCGCATCAGAAGGCTTTGCAAGGGCGGACAGTCAGCAGTCACTACAAGCCTTTCATGGGTCTCCGCACTGCGAACAAAAAGTTTAAAGAGGGCCGCCTCAAGCCTTTCGCCCTCAACAGCCTTGTGAAGGTTGTCAAGCAGCCAGGTTTTTGCACGTGCCTGGTCCATGAGATGTATGAAGGCAAGCGCCTCGTCGCTGTCTTGAAGGTCCACGTAATGGCAGGCCGCAGACGCTTGCGCCCAGGCCTGTGTCCAGAAGCTTTTCCCCGAACCCGGCGGCCCCCAGAGGTAAAGGCTTGTGGCCGCAAGGCCCCCAGCAAGGCCAGAGCCCGCCTGCCGGGACTTTGCAACGACCATGGGCTGCTCGGGCTGACAAAAACGCTCGAGCCAGAGCAACGCCTCTGCGTTGGCTCCAGTAACCCCACGGTCAAGCGAGGGCTGCGGGGCGGTCATGAGCGCAAGGGGCTGCTGGGATAGAAGGTCGTCTGCCATAGAATGGTCATTTTCGGGTGCATTGTCATGAACGCCAAATCAGCAGCTCTGAACTACAAACAAGCCGGTGTCGACATCGAGGCGGGTGACGCCCTCGTTGACCGTATCAAGCCTCTGGCCAAGGCCACACTGCGGCCTGAGGTGCTTGCTGGCATTGGTGGCTTTGGAGCGCTTTTTGAAATGCCCAAGGGCTACAAGGAGCCTGTACTTGTCTCGGGCACCGACGGGGTGGGCACCAAGCTTAAGCTTGCCTTCGCACTGAATCGGCACGACACCATTGGCATTGACCTGGTGGGCATGAGCGTTAACGACATCCTGGTGCAGGGTGCTGAACCCCTGTTCTTTCTCGACTACTTTGCAACGGGCCGGCTCTCGGTCGACACGGGAGCATCGGTGGTGGCAGGGATTGCCAAGGGCTGCGAGATGGCGGGCTGCGCGCTTATTGGGGGCGAAACCGCCGAGATGCCCGGTATGTATGCCGAGGGTGAGTACGACCTTGCGGGCTTTGCAGTCGGTGTCGTTGAAAAGGCTCAGATGCTCACTGGTCAGCGGGTTCAGTCGGGGGACCGCGTGCTTGGCCTTGCCTCCAGTGGCTTTCATAGCAACGGTTATTCCTTGGTTCGGGCAGTCTTGGAAAAGGCGCTTGGAGAGATTTCACCAAAAAGCCTGGCGGGGGTTGAGCTTCCCTGCAGCTGGTCGCTTGATGAGACCCGGCCCCTTTCCGATCTGCTCTTGGCGCCCACCCGTATCTATGTCAAGCCTGTGCTTGAAGCGCTGCGTGCGCACCAGTCAGCCATTCACGCCATGGCCCACATCACGGGTGGTGGCCTTGTTGGTAATGTTCCAAGGGTTCTGCCCAAGGGCCTTAAGGCAGCGCTCGAGGCGGGTTCCTGGCCGATGCCTTCGGTCATGCACTGGGTGCAAGACCAGGGCGGTATTGAGACCGATGAAATGCACAGGGTCTTTAATGCGGGCATTGGCATGGTGCTGGTGGTGGCCGCTGAGCAGGCCGAGGTCATAGCGGCAACCCTTACCGCGGCCGGTGAGCGGGTCTATGCCATGGGTGAAATAACAGCACAGTCGGCCAGCGAGCCTGCCACCGTTATTCGTTAATTCGCAAGATCGTTTTAGCCTCGCGGATGATGCTGGGCATGCAAAACCTTCAGCCTTGCCTGAGCAACATGGGTGTAAATCTGCGTGGTTGAGATGTCGGAGTGGCCCAAGAGCATCTGCACCACCCGAAGGTCGGCGCCATGATTGAGCAGATGACTTGCAAAGGCATGGCGCAGGGCATGGGGTGATAAGGCGATGCTAAGGCCTGCCTGCTGGGTGTAGCGTTTTACAAGCATCCAGAAATACTGGCGGCTCATTGCCTCGCCCCGCTCGGTCACAAAAACTATCTCGGACATCCTGCCCCTTAGAATCAAGGCGCGCGGCCCCTTAAGATAGGTCGATAGCCAATGCCCTGCCTCATCCCCAAAGGGCACAAGCCGGTCCTTGTTTCCTTTTCCTGTGACTCGAAGAATGCCCTCGGTTAGGCTTAGCCGTGAAAGGCTTAGACCAATAAGCTCCGAGACACGCAGCCCGGTGGCATAGAGCAGTTCAAGCATGGCCTTATCACGAAGGGCCAGCGCGGCCTCGGGATTCTTCAGAAGGGGTGCTGCGAGGAGTGCCTCGACCTGGTCTTCTGCGGCGGTCAGCGGCAGCCTGCGGGCCTGACGGGCTGCCTTTAGGCATGCCGTGGGGTCGTCGGCACGCCGCCCTTCGCGAACCAGCCAGCCGTAGAACCGACGAAAGCATGACAGCCTGCGATTGCTGGTGGCCGGCCGCACCTTACGAAAGCTTGCAGCAAGAAAGCTCTGCAGCGCCGCCTCGCTTAGGGCCTCAATGGCACGGCAGTCGTCTCCAAGGTCATGGGTCGAATCGGCAGCCCATGCAGCAAGCTGATGAAGGTCGCGCCGATAGGCCTGAAGACTGTTGGCTGAAAGCCCCTCTTCGAGCAAAAGGGCATGGCAGAAGGCCTCGATGGGCTCGATGGACGGCATCATGAGCAAGCCCTCGTAAGTAAGGGCATGAGCAAGTCCTCACGCAACCGGGTGCGCAACCTCGTGGGTAACTTCGTGCGTAATTTCATGCCTAAGCTATTGCGCATTGGGACGGGGTGGGATTGGGTTGCGACCTTGCTCTGCTTTCAGGTCTTGGGCAAGGGCCCACTCAATATGGCGGTTCACCATGGCAGTGCAACGGCCGCGGCGTGCCTCAAGGGCTTTAAGAATGGCCTTTCGCTCGGGGCTTGAAAGCGGCTGACGCAGGGCGTTGCCCAGGCCAACGGCTAGGTTACGAAGCCATCGGGCATGACCGATACGCCGAATGGCGCTGCCCTGATGCCGATCGTTGAATTCTTCATCGGTCCAGCCAAAGAGATCCGCAAGGCTTGCTGCATCAAGGCCATGGCGCGCCGCAAAGTCGGGCAGGGTTGCCTTCTGGGCGAACCGGTTCCAGGGGCAGACCCGCTGGCAGTCATCGCAGCCATAAACCCGATTGCCCATCAGCGGTCGCAATGACTCTTCAATGTCACCCTTATGTTCAATGGTGAGGTAGGAAATACAGCGCCTGGCGTCGAGCTGGTAGGGGCCAACAAAGGCCTGGGTGGGGCAGGCTGTTAGGCAGTCGGTGCAGCTACCGCAATGGCCAGCAGGGCTTTGCTCTGCATGAACGGTCCTCTCGGTTCGGCCCCCACGAAGCTCTTCGCCGGAGAGCCGGGTTAAAAGCACTCCCAGAAAAATCATCGAGCCTTGGGCGCGCGTAAGCAGCAAGGTGTTCTTGCCCTGCCAGCCTCTTTGGGCCTTCGCCGCAAGCGCCACCTCCATCAGGGGTGCGGAGTCGACACAGGCACGAAAGTCAGTAACAGGCCGCTGCCAGGCCTTCGCCATGAATTCGGCGAGCTGCCCTAGGCGCCCTCGCAAGACCTTGTGGTAGTCGCGGCCTCGGGCATAGACTGAGACAACAGCACGCGCGGGGTCTTCTAGCGCATGCTCTTCCTCGGCACGCCACTGCGGACCGGCTTGCGGCAGATAAGGTAGGCCCACCACAAGGGCTGTCTGGGCGCCTGGCAGCAGGTGATTGGGGTCAGCGCGTTGATCGGGGGAGCGGGCCATGTAGCGCATGTCACCCTGCTTTTCTTCTCCAAGCCATTGGTAGAGCCTTTCTAATTCCGCATCCAAAAGGCCCTCTTGAAGTGAAACAAGTCCGAGGTCGAGCAGTCCAAGGGCTTCAAGCGCGTTCTGAACTTGCACCAGGCTCGGGTTAGCATGAGGGGTTGAAATGGACGATTTAACGTGGGACATGATGTGATTGTTGACCGGCCGGCCAGGGAGTTCAATGCCGTGGATGCTCAAGGCCTGACCATACTGGGTCAGGCCCTTGCACGTATGGTGCACGAAGGTGGCCTGCAACGGGTCTACCTGCGCGGGGGGCTTGGTGTGGGTAAGACAAGCCTGGCACGCGCTGTCCTTCAATCCCTTGGTGTGACCGGGCGCATTAAGAGCCCAAGTTTTTCAGTGGCCGAAACCTATGAACTGAGCCCCAGCACATCGGCCGCGCACCTTGATTTTTATCGGCTCGATGACCCTAGGGCCTGGCGCATTGCAGGGTTGCGCGACTGCCTTGTGGAGTCCACGGTTTGCCTGGTGGAGTGGCCAGAAAAGGCGCAAGGACTTCCCCTGGCCGATCTTGATATCGCAATGGACTGGGAATCCCTTGAAGCGCCACAGGGACCGCGTCGTCTTCAGTTTCGTTTTGCGCAGGCCGATCAGCAAAAGCGGTTTGAGACGGTTTTGCAAGGCTTTCAGCCAGACCAAGAACTTCGGCAAGACCAAGGCCTTCAGAACAATTCGCCCAGCCTTTCCTCGTTTCAGACACGGCGCAGTCTTTTGGCCCTTCCAGCGGCCTGCCTGCTTCCTCAGGTCATCGCCCCGGGGGCTTCGGTGCTCGGCCCCACAGGGCTTTCTGCGACAGCTTTTTTTCTGGGGCTCTCGGCATCACCAGAGTCAGCCCGTGCCCTGGAGCTGGTTGCTGTGCGCATCTGGCCCGCGGAGGACTACACACGGGTGGCCATCGAGCACGACACATCCCGAATTCGTTACGAGACCTTCAAGCTCACCCGGCCCGATCGCTTGGTGGTGGACATTCAGGACATGGTGCTTGACCCACGGCTGCGCGAGCTGCTGGCTGCTGTTCAGCCCAACGACCCTTACATTGACTCAGTGCGCGTAGGCCAGTTTAGTAAGAACGTTGTGCGCCTTGTCTTTGACCTTAAGCAGGGTGAGATTCGCCCCAAGGTCTTTAGTCTTCCGCCTATTGCCCAATACCGGCATCGCCTGGTTATCGATCTTTATCCCTTGGTTGAGCCGGATCCACTTCTAGCCTTCTTAAAACAGTACGAGCAGATCGAGCAGGCCTCGCAACTCGCGCAGTCGCCAAGGCAATCCGAGGCCCCTGGGATGCCGGGCGCAACGGGCGAAGCGGGCTCAACAGGCCCGACCGCATCAACGAACTCAACCGGCCCGACTGCCTCGACAGGCTCTTTGGCGATGCCCACCCCCGGCGCTGCAATGAAGGCCTTGCCTTCCGATCAGGCGGGCTCCATTGCCAGTGCGCCTGGTATGTCAGACCCCACGGCTTCGGCCCAGGCGCGTCGTTCCTCTCCGCCCCGGGTGGTGACCATTGCCCTTGATGCAGGGCATGGTGGTGAGGATCCTGGTGCCGTGGGTCGTCGAGGCACCAGAGAAAAAGACGTGGTCTTGCGGATTGCCCGCGAGCTTAAACGCCGAATTGATACCACCCCCAACATGCGCGCCTTTTTGACGCGCGATGGCGATTACTTTGTTCCCCTGGCCCGACGTGTGCGTCGCGCCCGTCAGGTTCAAGCCGATCTATTCGTCTCGATTCATGCCGACGCCTGGGTCTCGCCAACTGTAAAAGGGGCTTCCGTTTTTGCCTTATCCGAACGCGGAGCCTCAAGCGCCGCAGCCCGTTACATGGCCAATAAAGAAAACGAGGCCGACCTTATTGGCGGTGTCGAGGTGGGTAATGCGGATGACCTGGTTGCGCAGACCCTCTTAAACATGTCAACGGCAGCGCAAATTAAAGACTCGCGTAAATTGGGCGAGGCGGTGCTCTCTCAGATCGGTCGGGTGAATGAGCTTCACAAGCCTCAGGTGGAGCAGGCCAACTTCGCAGTTCTTCGTGCGCCTGATATTCCCTCAATCCTTGTTGAAACCGCCTTCATAAGCAACCCCGAAGAAGAGAAGAAACTGCGTGACCCTCGTTACCAGCGCGATGTGGCAGAGGCTGTTTTCAAAGGCATTCAGGCCTACCTGGCGCAGAACCCGCCCCTTGCCAAGCGTGGTCTGGCAAGTTAAGCCTAAGCACTGCTCATTTCCTCAAACTTCATGGCACGCATCGCGCTTCTTCCCGAGAACCTTGTAAGCCAAATTGCAGCAGGCGAGGTTGTTGAACGGCCTGCCTCTGTGGTGAAGGAGCTCCTTGAAAATGCCCTTGATGCAAAGGCAACCCAGATTGAGCTGATCCTTGAGGACGGCGGTATTCGTGCAATACGCATTCGTGATGATGGGCATGGCATTGCGTCCGACGACCTTTTACTGGCTGTGCAGCAACACGCGACGAGCAAAATTCGTAGCCTTGACGATCTGCTTGTGGTGCGCAGCCATGGCTTTCGTGGCGAAGCCTTGGCCTCGGTGGGGTCCGTTGCCGAGCTCACCATCACCAGCCGCACGCCAGAGGCCGAGCATGCCAGCAGCATCTCGAACCGAACGGGCCAATGGCAGGTGGCACCAGCTGCCGGAGGCCAGGGCACCATGGTGGAGGTGCTTGGTCTTTTTCACACCATTCCAGCCCGCCGGCGTTTTTTAAAAACCCCCGCCACGGAACTCAACCACTGCCGTGAGGCCTTTCAGCGCGCGGCCCTTGCCCATCCGCAGGTTCGCTGGCAGTTTCGCCATAACGACAAGCTCTTGCTCAGTCTTCCTGCGCAAGACCATGTCGAGCGCGTCGCTCGCCTGTTTGACATCGATCCTGCAACCATGGCCGTCTGCCATCAGGCGCATGGGCCCATGACCATTCATGCCTTTTTGCAAAGGCCCACCGAGGCCTCCCATGCAGCTGACCGTCAGTATTTTTATGTGAACGGTCGCCCCATCCGCGATCGCATGCTTGCCCATGCCATGCGATCGGTCTATGCCGACCTGCTGCATAGCGACCGGCAGCCACGGTTTGCCGTGTTCATTGATATCGAAAGCGATCGCGTAGATGTCAATGTGCATCCAGCCAAGGCGGAAGTTCGCTTTCGCGAGTCGCAGGCGGTCTATCAGGCTGTTGTTCAGGCCTGCCGCCAAAGCCTTGCATCAGGGCAGGTGGGGGCCGCAAGCCCATCTGGCTATGCCACTGACACAGTCACGGCGGTTAGCTCTATTGGGCCAGGTCAGCCCGTCGTAACGTCGGTAAACCCCATGCGGCCAACCCCAAGTCAGTCGGCCCTTGGTCTTGTCTCATCGGGCCCTGGCTCTGCCGCTTCCTTGTCCTCGTCGGTCTGGCGGGTGAATGCGCCTGCCGCTTCTTTCAGTGCCTTCGATGCCGCGATGCAATCGGGTGTGGCTGCTGATGCCGATCATCCTTTGGGCTTTGCCCTTGCCCAGTTGCATGGCATCTTTATTCTTGCCCAGAACGCCCAGGGGCTTATTCTGGTTGATATGCATGCCGCCCACGAGCGCATTGTTTACGAGCGACTTAAGGCCATGCCGTCCGGGTCCATGCAGCAACTGCTTGAGCCGCTGGCCCTTCAGGCCTCTGCCCTTGAGCTTGAAACCTTACAGACTCAGCAAGGCCTCTTGAACGACCTGGGCTTCTCCTTGTCGGTCCTTTCCGATCAGAGCATGGCCGTTCGTGGCCTGCCAGTGCTGCTTGCTCAGGCCCAGGTGGAGCCCTTGGTACGCCAAACCTTGGCCGAGCTTGCCCAGCATGGTCTCTCAAGCCTGATGGAAGAAAAGCGCAATGCATTGCTTGCCACCATGGCATGCCATGGAGCGGTTCGGGCCAATCGAAGGCTCTCCATTCCCGAGATGAATGCCCTTCTGCGTGATATGGAGCGTACCGAGCGAGCCGATCAGTGCAACCATGGTCGACCCACCTGGGTGCAGCTTGACCTGCAGACGCTTGATCGTTTTTTTCTGCGAGGGCAGTAGGCCGGTGGGTCAGCGCGCACCATGGTGAAGCCCGCCCTGGTGGACTGCCTAATTGGCCCTACCGCAAGCGGCAAGTCGGGGCTTGCGCTCTGGCTTGCACAGGCAGCAAGCCTAAATCATGGAGGGCAGGCCGTTGAGATCGTGAGTATGGATTCCGCGCTTATCTACAAGGCGATGGACATCGGTACGGCCAAGCCCACCCCTGCCGAGCGTGCGCGGACGCCACACCACCTTATTGACATTCTTGAACCGGAGCAGGTCTTTTCTGTTGCCCAGTTCTTGGATCAGGCCAAAGGCGCCATTCAGGCCATTCGAGGCCGTGGCAATCGCCCTTTGGTTGTGGGCGGCACCATGCTTTATTTCAAGGCGCTTTTAAATGGGCTTGATGATCTTCCTTCCGCACCGATTTCGCTGCGTCAGGCCCTAGCCGCGAAGGCTAAAGATCTGGGATGGCCTGCCATGCATGCCGAGCTTCAAAATCACGACCCGCTGACAGCGCAGCGTCTCAACCCGAACGACGCGCAGCGTATTTCAAGGGCACTGGAGGTCTTCTTGCATACGGGCATCAGCCTGAGCGACTGGATTCGCAAGAGCCAGTCGAAGTCAGAGCCCGAGGAAAGGGACCATGCATTGACCGCCACGGGGCTTCGCGTTCTGGCGTTGCAACCCGAGGACCGGGCCTGGCTGCACCGTCGGATCGAGCAGAGGTTTATGGCCATGCTTGACCAGGGCTTGCTTGAGGAGGTCTGCCAACTTCGTAAAAGGCCCGGGCTTTCTCCGCTGCATCCGAGCATGCGCGCGGTGGGCTATCGACAGGCCTGGTCGCACCTAAATGGCGAACAAAGCGAACCGGCCTTTATTGAGGCAGGCATTGCGGCAAGCCGTCAGCTTGCCAAGCGTCAGATCACCTGGCTGCGCAGCTTTCAGGACCTTCATCGTCTTGACCCCTCGACCATAAGCTCGGCTGCCCTTGAACAAAGGGCCTTGCAGTGGTGGCAGGCCGGTGACTGGGCCTAACGCTGCGGCTTAACTTAGAGAGCGCCTTAAGCTGACGCTACTATTACAGAACTCATGTCCGGTCTTTCTGCAACCTTTCTTATTTCTTACCTCCTGGGCTCGGTCTCCTTTGCCATTTTGGTAAGTCGACTGCGTGGCCTTAGCGACCCCCGAAGCTACGGCTCGGGCAACCCTGGGGCAACCAATATGTTGCGAACGGGGGACAAGCGCGCCGCCGCCTTAACCCTTATTGGTGATGCGGCCAAGGGCTGGTTGGCCATCATGGTCTTTCATGCCCTTTTGCTTCCTGGCGCGGCCTCCGTGGAAGAGGCCAATGAATGGCTGGCCGTTGCCGCCATTGCTGTTTTTCTTGGCCACCTCTTCCCCGTTTTTTTCCAGTTTAAAGGGGGTAAGGGTGTGGCAACAGCCTTGGGTGTTTTGCTCGGTTTGTCGCCTTTGCTTGGAGTAGCAAGCCTTGCCGTCTGGCTCTTGGTCTTTGGCGTAAGCCGAATTTCCTCGCTTTCGGCCCTTTCTGCCGCCCTGGCTGCACCTCTTCTACCCTTGCTTGGTCTTGGCTATGGCTCGCTCAGCCAGAACCCGGCCGACCAACCCGATCCCGCAGTCATTGTTTTAGATCCGCTCTGGTGGGCCATTGTTGCCATGAGCCTACTTCTCCTTGTTCGCCATCGGCGCAACTTTCAAGACCTTTTTCAGGGCAAAGAAAAACCCGTCGGCTTCAACAAAGACTCGAGCTAAGGTTTTTCTAACGCAGGTCTTGCAAGGGCCAGCGTGGCCGCACCTGCATACCCAATACGCGTCCTTCGACGTCATGACCGGGTGTGCTCGCTGGCCTGTTGGTCTCCGAACGTTTCTGGCCAGAAAGAAGGCGAAGCCCCGCCGCCCAGGCAATCATGACGCCATTGTCGGTGCAGAGCGCAGGCGGTGGGAAGAAGACGCGCACAGCCCGTTTTTCCGCTGCCTGAAAGAGCCTCTTACGCATTTCTTTGTTGGCGCTTACACCTCCCGAAACCACCAATTGGGAGCATCCGGTCTGGTCAAGGGCGGCCATGGACTTCTCGCAGAGCAGCTCAACAATGGCAGCCTGAACTTCGGCGGCCAGGTCGGCCCGTATCTGGCAGGTCTGAGCATCGGTCTTTAGAAGAGCCTGCGTGCCCCCAAGCTTTTGAACCTGGGTGAGCACCGCAGTTTTCAGCCCGGCAAAACTAAGGTCAAGCCCCTGCTTTCTCAGAAGTGGCCGCGGGAGACGGAACCGCCCGGGAACACCGCCTTCTGCAAGCCTTGCAACGGCGGGGCCTCCAGGGTAGCCAAGCCCAAGCAGTTGAGCTGATTTATCAAAAGCCTCACCGGCGGCGTCGTCGATGGTCTCGCCAAGAAGTTCGTACTCACCTATACCCGTGACTTCAAGAAACTGAGAGTGGCCGCCAGAGACCAAAAGGGCCACAAAGGGGAAGCTGGGTGTCAACTGAGCAACATGGTCCGAGGATGCCTGATCCGTTTCCCCAACCAAATGAAGCAGGGGCGATAACAAGTGGCCCTCCAGGTGATGGACGGGGTGAACAGGCTTACCTATTGCTAGGCCGAGCCCGTAAGCGAAGCTAGTGCCAACCCACAGGGCACCGGCAAGGCCAGGCCCCTGTGTCACGCCAATGCTGTCAATGTCGCGCAGATCAAACTGGGCCTGACGCAGGCATTCGTCGAGCAGGGGAAGAACACGCACCATATGGTCGCGCGAGGCAAGCTCCGGCACCACTCCGCCGTAGCGCTCGTGCATCTCGGTCTGGGAGTGCAGGGCATGGCCTAAGAGCTTCGCCTTGCAGCCTTGTTCGGGCGCCTCTGCAGGACCAGGAACAAGCTCAAGCAGGGCGAGTCCTGTCTCATCACAGGAGGTTTCAATGCCTAAAACATGCATCTTTGCTTGCTTTGCTTCCAAGGCTTCGACATAATCACCGATTCTACTTTTTATACATCTAAGAACATCTTTTTATGCCAGTCGTTCGAGTCAAAGAAAACGAGCCCTTTGAGGCTGCAATGCGGCGCTTTAAGCGCACCATCGAAAAAATCGGTCTGCTCACGGAGCTTCGTGCACGTGAGTTTTACGAAAAGCCAACAGCTGAGCGTAAGCGTAAAAAAGCCGCCGCGGTTAAGCGTCATTACAAGCGCGTTCGCAGCCAAATGCTTCCTGCCCGCAAATACTAGTCATTTAAGATTTAAGGGGGTCTGGGCCAAGGTCTTTCCAAAGAAAGGCCCAAGCGGTCAAGACGGCCCCCTAGCCATGGCTGGGCATGCCGCGGGTCTAACCATCGGGCATCGCATAATTCAGCCATGATTCCTTCGTCGTTTATTGACGACCTGCTCCAAAAGGTTGACGTCGCCGAGGTTGTTGGCCAGTACGTTAGCCTTAAAAAGTCAGGTGCCAACTACAGCGGGCTTTGCCCCTTTCATACCGAAAAATCACCCTCGTTCACGGTAAGTCCTACCAAGCAGTTCTACCACTGCTTTGGTTGCGGGGCCCATGGCACAGCCCTGGGCTTTCTCATGGAGCATCTCGGCCTTGGCTTTCCGCAGGCAGTGGAAGAGCTTGCCGGCCGTGTAGGGCTCGAGGTTCCTCGGGAAGTGAACAGTGCCAATGCCCTAGCAGGTAGCACCGCCCGTCAGGCCCAGTCCGACCTTAAGTCTCGACTTCACTCGCACCTGCTTGAGGCCGCCCGTTACTACCAGCGACGCCTCAAAGACAGCCCCCAGGCCATCGATTACCTCAAGGGCCGGGGCATCTCCGGAGAAACGGCCAAGCGCTTTCATATTGGCTACGCACCGCCCGGCTGGCAAGGCTTGCAGTCCGTATTTGCCGACTACGGCAGCCCCGAGCTTGAACAGGCTGGGCTGGTCATTACCGGGCAGGGGGAGCCCGCCGAGGGGCCAACGGCAGAGGCCAAACGTTACGATCGATTTCGAAATCGAATTATGTTTCCCATCCTAAGCACGCGGGGCGAGGTCATTGGCTTTGGAGCGCGCGCGATGGGTGAGGACCTGCCCAAGTATCTCAACTCCCCCGAAACCCCGGTCTTTTCAAAGGGCAGTGGCCTTTACGGGCTCTTTGAGGCGCGGCCTGCCATACGTGATGCGGGCGAGGTATGGGTTGTTGAGGGCTATATGGACGTGGTGATGCTTGCGCAGTTCGGCCTTGGCCAGGCGGTGGCTACCTTGGGAACCGCAACCACCGAGGAGCACCTTAGGCTTTTGTCGCGCCAGTCCGGCAGGCTTGTTTTCATGTTCGACGGGGATGCAGCGGGCCGCAAGGCCGCGGCACGGGCCCTTGAGACAAGCCTTGCCTTTGCCAGGGAGACGTTTCAAATTCGCTTTGCATTCTTGCCGCAGGGGCATGACCCCGACAGCCTTGTTCGGCAACGGGGCAAGGAGGCTGTTGAAGAGACCGCCCGCTCCGCCCTCGCGCTTTCAGAGTTCTTGATGCAGCATGCCGCAGAGAATCAAGACCTAAGGCTTGCGGAGGGCCGGGCTGCCGCCGCCGCCCAGGCGCGCCGCCTGCTTGCGTCAATGCCGGCTTCTGAGCTTAAGCGGCAGATCTTATTGCAGGCCTCCCAGCGCTTTCAGGTGGACCCTTCAAGCCTTGGGGTTCCCATGGCGCGATCACATTCATCGACCCTGCGTCCAAAGCCTCGGCAAGGGCGGCAGCCTTCATCAAGGCCAACATCCACGAGATCGTCAGGCCATAACGCCCTGGGCCTTGGGGATAGGCTTCTTCAGATTCTTATTCGCTGCCCCGACTGGCTCGATGGGGTTGGTCAGCATTTCGATGCCCCTCGCATATTCAGCTCTCTGAGTGAGGCGCAGCAGGCACTTTTCGGTTTTATTCAGGACAACCGGTCAGGCGCAGGCTTTGCGGGTCTTTTTGAAGCGGCCACCCGGCAAATCGACTCGCCAGCGATGCGTCTTTTTAGAACCCTTTCACGTCCCGACCCCGGCATCGATGAGCTGTTCGACAATGCGGAGTTAACAGAGGCTCGCAACGAAGTCGAGCGACTGCAGAACCGGCTTTTACTTGCCGCCTTGCAAAGGGAGTCTGAGGAACTGACGGCACTGGCAAGCCCCGACGCCCTGCAGAAACTTCGTCAACTTCACCAGCGAATGGTCGATTTAAAGCAAGGCTTGATTCAGTAAGCCTAATGTCATATACTTGAAGGTTACCTCTGCGCAAGGAGTTATGAGAGCTATGTCAGGCAAATCAGGTAAATCCTCCGCATCACCTCACACCGGTTCTAAATCTGCAAAGGCTGCGGCCTCAAAGTCTGCGGCGCCAAAGCCTGCATCCTCGAAGGGTACTTTGAAGACGTCTGCCGCAAAGGCGCCCGTTGGAAAGCTGCCTGCCGTAAAGACAAAGCCAGCAGCTAGTACCAAAGCCTCGGTCAAATTGCCAGCCTCGTCAAAGGCGGCTAAGGCGGCTAAGACGACCAAGACTACCAAGACTACCAAGACCACTAAAGAGGTTAAACCCACGAAACCTGCACAGCCCAAGACTGCGTCGAAGCCCGCGCCCAAACAAGCGGCGTCGAAGGCTCAGGCGAAAGCGCCTGCAAAACCAACAGCCACAAAACCAGCAGCCACCAAGGCAGCACCCGCGAAACCAGTAACCGCTAAGGCAGCATCTTCGAAAGCAGCGCCTCCAAAAGCAGCCACCGCCAAGGCGGCCAGTGCTAGTCCCAGTCCCAAAGCAAAGCCTGCTGCCCAAGCAGCTGGCAAGTCGGGTGCCAAAACCCAGGCCCCCGAGCAGGCCACAGGCGATAAAGCGCTTCAATCGGCCATTGCCAAGCTAAGAGCCGGAGCCAAATCGCCAGCTGCCGCCCCTTCAAGCGCTGCCCCTACCCCTTCTACCCCAGTCAAGGCGACCAAAGCCAAGGCCAGCCCAACGCCTTCCAGCCAGACCGCATCCAAGCCAAGCCCAACAAACTCCAAGCAGGCTGAAAAGCCCGCCAAGGAGGCAAAGGCCGCCAAAGCTACCAAGGCAGTAGCAAAGCCGGCAGGCAAAAAACCCGGAAGGCCCGCCAAGACAGCCAGCGCATCCGACATCGACGAGGCCATTCCAGAGCCAGACGATGACGCGGAGGACACCGATGCTGTTGTTGAGGTGGAGGTGCCAGCGCCACGCAAGGGTGGTCGCCGTGCTCGCGATAAAAAACTGCTTGAGTTCATGCCCTCAGGCCCCTTGTCAGCCGAAGAAGTCGAGGCACGTAAGGCACGGCTGAAGGCTCTTATCTTGCTAGGTAAAGATCGCGGTTACCTTACCCACGCCGAAATCACCGACCACCTCCCCGACATTCAGCTTGACTCCGACCAGATGGAGTCCATCGTCTCCACCTTCCTCGAGTGGAATATCTCGGTTTACGAGACCACTCCCGACACCGAAACCCTTCTGCTTTCTAGCAACACCCCGGCGGGCGATAGCGATGATGCGGAAGAAGAGGCAGAGGCAGCCCTTTCAACGGTGGTCGATTCCGAGTTTGGACGCACAACCGACCCCGTTCGTATGTACATGCGTGAAATGGGCACGGTCGAGCTTCTTACCCGAGAGGGTGAAATTGCCATTGCCAAGCGTATTGAGGCAGGCCTTCGTGAAATGGTTCTGGCCATTGCCTCCTGCCCAACTACCATCAATGAAATCCTCGAGAACGCCGATCGTATTCGTGACACGACCCGGCGCATTGACGAGGTGGTCGATGGGCTGGTTGACCCCAACGCCCCCGAGGAAGATCTTTTGTCAGCCTCCGACGCTGAAATTGCCATTGAAGAAGACGAGGGTGACAGTGAGGAGCAGGCCAACACCGCCCGTCTTGAAGAGCGTAAAACATCAGCGCTCGAGAAGTTCGACACCATCCGTAAGCAGTTTGAAAAAATGCGCCGCGCCTTTGAAACCGATGGTTATAAATCGGTGCCCTACAACAAGGCGCAAGACGCCATTATTAACGAGCTCATGGGCATACGCTTTACAGCCAAAATGGTTGAAAAGCTTGCAGACACACTAAGGGCTCAGGTCGATGAAATCCGCCAGACCGAGCGTGCCATTCGAAACATTGCAGTCGATCGCGTTGGGCTCAGCCCCGACTGGTTTCTTAAGAACTTCCGTAGCAACGAGACCAACCTCGAGTTTTTCTCAAAGAAGGGTCTGGCCATCGCTGGCACCTCTTCCGACATTCTCGAGCGCAACCTTCCAGCCTTAAACGAGCTTCAGCAAAAGCTCATCGATATCCAAACCAAGGTGGTCTTACCACTTTCCGATCTTCGCGACATCAATTCGCAAATGATTGCCGGTGAAAAGCGCGCCCGTGAGGCCAAGCGTGAAATGACCGAGGCCAACCTTCGGCTGGTTATCTCCATTGCCAAGAAGTACACCAACCGAGGCCTGCAGTTTCTCGACCTTATACAAGAGGGAAATATTGGTCTAATGAAGGCAGTCGACAAGTTCGAATACCGTCGAGGCTACAAGTTCTCTACCTATGCAACCTGGTGGATTCGTCAGGCTATTACGCGCTCCATTGCAGACCAGGCACGCACCATCCGCATCCCGGTTCACATGATCGAAACCATCAACAAGATGAACCGCATCTCTCGCCAACTTCTTCAAGAAACAGGTCGTGAGCCAGATCCGTCTGAGCTTGCTGTGAAGATGGAGATGCCGGAAGACAAGATTCGTAAGATTTTGAAAATTGCCAAAGAGCCCATCTCCATGGAGACGCCCATTGGTGATGACGACGATTCCCATCTTGGCGACTTCATTGAAGACCTTAATACCCTGCAACCTCACGAGGCCGCACTTCAAGACTCCATGCGCGATGTGGTTAAAGAAGTGCTTGACTCGCTGACACCCCGCGAGGCGAAGGTGCTGCGGATGCGCTTCGGTGTTGAAATGGCCACCGACCATACCCTGGAAGAGGTTGGTAAACAGTTTGACGTGACCCGAGAGCGTATTCGTCAAATTGAGGCGAAGGCCCTGCGTAAACTGCGACACCCTAGTCGAAGCGATAAGCTGAAAAGTTTCCTCGATACGCTCTAGTTCAACTGGGCGTATTGGGGCCTGAAGACCGGGCCTCACTGCGCCGAATTAGACGGCGCATCTCAAGGAAGAGCAGTCCTTTTAATATTCTTTTTTTCGGCCCAAAGTTCCATTAACGCCATGGGCAGCCAGACTAGAAAACTTAGCTTTGGCCGGTCATGCCGGGGTGGGTGGTAGCGCACCCACCCACCAAGCCGTTCGCTGAGTTCCTTTATTAGAAAAAGCCCAAGCCCCGAGCCTGTTTCGCGTTGGGACGAGGCATGTCGATAGTATTTGTTAAATACCCGATCGGCGTCGGGAACTGCTCCTGGATTGGGTAGGTTGCTTATCTCCAAGGCCACGCCG
The DNA here is from genome assembly GCA_945901825.1 of Bordetella parapertussis. GTDB lineage: Bacteria > Pseudomonadota > Gammaproteobacteria > Burkholderiales > Burkholderiaceae_A > Hahnella. Next base: position 79,402 of record CAMDMC010000003.1, on the reverse strand, counting down.
TCAAGGTCTTGCTGCACCTTCGCCTCAATTCTTAGCGTGATAAGGCTGCCTGCAGGCGAATAACGTTTAGCGTTATCAAGCAGGTTCGAAAGAATGACCTTAACAAGTGTTCGGTCGAGCGTGATTGTAATTGGATGGGTGATTTCAAGCCTCACCCGCGAGGCCATTTCGCGCTCCTCAATGAGTTCGAGTGAAAGGTCTCTAAGCTCAATGGGCTCAAACTTCGAACCTCTAAGATCCAGGTCCTGAACCATCTCGGCCTGGCGGCATCGCTCAATCACATCCGACATGCTACGAACGGCCCGGCCTGCAGCTTGACGCAGAGAGGACTCAATGCTCGCCCCGCCTAGCACCATTCGTATAACCGACAGCGGCGTTCTGAGTTCATGAACCAGCATGGCCATGAAACGACCCTGTTCTAAACGCTTTTCAGAAAGTAGGCGCACCTCTTGTTCCATCAGGCTCATTTGAGAGTGTGCCTCAAGACGGTTGCGCTCATGCTGCTTGGCGCGGGTCATGAGAAGGGCAAGTAAGAACAGGCTTGTAATAAAGCCATGAACTAAAAATGCATTGAGAGCAAGTTCCTGGCCTGCCCAGAGCCCAAGCGCGGGCAGTGTGGCAACCTGGAGCGATATGGCAAAGATGGTGTAGGTGAGGACCAATTGAAACTTCGAGATGCTTGGTGGTAGCGCTGACCTCTCCTGAGTGCGATAGGCGCCTGCCGATAAGGCGCAGACAAGGGACACTAAGGGAAAAAGATTCGCAATGACTGTATTAGTAATGAGTGCCAGCTGTAGCTCACCAATCGCGTAAAAAACGAGGCCAAGCGGCAACACAAAGATACCAGACCACAAAATTCGAATAGCCCACTTGTAAGGGCGAAACTCGCCGAGCAGGCTTGCATGGAAAAAGCTGCCCGCTGCCACAACCACCAGAATCGAAAGGCTAAAGGCCAGGTCCGCCCAATGCCCAAGACCTGCACGGCTAAGCAACATACCCATGAGTCCCGTGAACCCACTGACATAAGCTAGATCGGCAAGCTGTTTCACAAGAAAGGCGGCAATGACTCTGTCGTAGCCCAGGTAGAGCTGGGCAATGGCCCAGATGGCAAAGGTGAGTAGAAAGCCCAGGTAGAGCCCCAGCACCAGATGCTGGTTCTGCTCAAAGGATGCGGCTTCACTAAGCGTCTGTACCTCAACAAAAAGAAGATGGCTGCTTACACTTGTAAGTCGAAGATAAAAGGTCTGTGCCTGATCGGAAGGTGAGATCTCATAAAGGCCGTTTAGCTTCGTTGTTGAAAAGCTTTGGGTGTTTAAGTGCCGGTCACCTAGCCGGGCCAAGGGCGTTAAGGTCATGGTGTGACCATCTGCAAGTCTTACATTTGGCCCCTCGGCCTTGGCTGCGTCTGGGCTTGGGGAAAGCGCAAAAACTTCCACTGAGTCAACAAAGGCAGGGCGCACGCGAAGAACCAAGGGCTCAGCATGCGCAGCCACCCGAACCCTCAACCAATGAGCCCCCTGCTTGAAGCCTGCTGTGAGCATGCCTTCAAGTGGCTTCCAGTTTGGCTCTTCAATGCCCGAAGCGTCCAGCTTTCCCGAGGCATCAAAGAAAACATCTAGCCTTTCAATGTAATGACCGTTCATGGAACTGGGCTCGGCCCAGGCCTTCTGAGGGCTGGCCCCCCAGAAAAGGACGGCCGCGAATACAAAAAGCTGAAAGCGCATCATGGCGTAGCTTTGGGCTTTGCCGCTAACGTAAGTTGCCCGATGGTAAACCCGGCAGGACGAGCCCTTATGACAGAGAACGGATTAAACTTAATGCCTGACTTTAAATCCACTCGAATGTCTCCATCTCTATTACTCAACATCGTCGTTGTGGAAGACCACGACCTTCTTCGCACAGTGACGGAGTCTGTTCTTACACAGGCAGGTCATAAGGTTCTGGCTCTTAGTTGTGCTGAAGAAGTTGACGCGGCCTTATCTGGCATGAGTCCCGATCTTTATATTCTAGATCTTAACCTTCCGGGCGAAGATGGTATTAGTCTGGCAAGGCGCATCCGGCATTCGCACCCACGCGTTGGCATTATTATGACTACGGTTCGCTCTGAGATTGCCGACCGGCTCGACGGCTACGAGAGTGGCGCAGACATTTATCTTCCAAAGCCCACAGACCCCACCGAACTTCTGGCTGCAGTGATTGCTCTGGCTCGAAGGCTCGGGCCAGAGCAAGGCGGTGAGATTTCTCTAGGCAATTCAGTCTTACTTCTATCCATTCAGACGATGCGGTTAGTGGGGGTGCGGCAACAGGTCTTGCTTACCTTTTCTGAGGTTCAACTTTTAAGCGGTCTGGCGCGGGCTGCTGGCGGTATGTTGGAAAGGTCCCAGATTGCATCTATTCTTGAGATGGATATGGATGCGAAGTCCGCTGCAAGTCTAGAAATGCGAGTTGCACGTCTTCGTCGTAAGCTTACACAGGCCTCTGGCCATGACACACCCGTTCGTGCGGTTCGGGGCGTTGGCTACAAACTGTGCGTCCCCATTACTGTCATTTAAGGCTGGGCTCATGCTTTTGGTTCGCCCTAGAAACCAATCCATTTGAGATCGGCCAGTGAATCCGTTTTGGCAACACGAAGAGCTTGAGACTTGCCACTCCACCCAAAGCCTGGCCATTGAGAGGGTTCGGCGGGGGGGCTACCAAGGGCCTTTTTCTCTCTCGGCTCTACGTCAAACAGAAGGTGTTGGACAACGAGGTAATCCCTGGGTCGACTCGGGAATGGCTGTTACCTTAAGTCTTGCATGGGAGGTGCAGGGAGAAGAGAGCAAGCCCGATGAGCGCTGGCCCTCCTGGATAAGTCTTTGGGTTCAACAGGCACTTGTCGATTACGCGCCGGAACTCACGCCCGTGCTGAGGTTGAAGTGGCCGAACGATTTAATCATCAGCAATAAAAAACTTGGGGGTGTTCTTGTGTCTCAGTTTGCCCATGAGGGTCGAACCTTCCGAGTGGCAGGGATTGGCATTAACCTGGCATGGATCAACCCGCAGCCTGAAACCTTTCCATCAACGGATCTTCAATCCGTCCTCGGTCGCCCCGTCGATCGCTCTCAGGTTGTTCAGAGAATTCTTGAAGTGACTGCCCATGGCCTTGAGACGGCAAAAGACAGAGACCTATTGGACAGAGCCGTACTCGATTTACGAGCCCCCCTCAAATCTCTGGGGGATGCGACTGGCAAATAGACCAGAGATAGACCATAGATAGACCATAGATGGCTCTGCCTGAGGGCGGAAGTGAAGAAGGCTACAATCCGCATTGTGTGGGCCGTTAGCTCAGTTGGTTAGAGCAGAGGACTCATAATCCTTTGGTCGTAGGTTCAAGTCCTACACGGCCTACCAACACCAACTTCCTATAAATTTCTCAAGCTCTCCTGCCCTGGTCCGATTCCTCTCATGTGAGTCGTTTAAAGACTTTTTGAGAGGTCGAGATGAAGCATCTCTTTTCGATTGTGCTTGGTATTTTTGTGGCCGTTATAGGTGTTAACGGCTTTTCGGTTGTTATTGATAAATTCGTTCAAGAGACCCGCCTGGTTGTCTCGAGCGCGCCGTCCCGCAACTAAAGCCTGCCGGCTAATTTAACGCGTCATCAGCAGAGATGGCGCGAATGATTCGAATAGGCACCGAGTTATAAGAGGCAGTCTCTAGCGAGATGAAGTCGTAGCGCACAAGACTCCTGCCTGTGAAATAAATCAGAATCACACCAATGAGCAATCCCAGGCCAATACCTCCAGCCTGTCGGAACTGCTCGTTTTCAATTTTTCGTTGATAGTAAGTGGTGTGAAGACGCAGGGCTGGAATAACAAGCAGTGCTGAAAACGTTACCAAAGTTAATAGCGCGGTTACGCCAGTAAGGGGATCTGGAACACCACTGTCGCGATAGATGGCCTGGATGCCATCGAAAAGAAGTAAAGAAGCGCTAACCAACAGGCCAAACGTAGCGTAGACGATAAGCTGAGACAGCCAGCCGAAGCGTCTACCCAGATAGGCCATCGCAAGTAGTAAAAATAGACTAAACCAAGAAAAACTGCTCATAGATAACCTAATTTACTCTGTTTTAGGCGCAAGCGGTGTTGGCTCCAAAAATAGCAAGATCGTTTGCAATTAGGGTTTTCCCGTGCCTATAATTGTGCAGGGCAACATGCAGTGTTGCCCTTCTTAACGAACCGCAAAAAGAAGGGAATTATCGTGGCAAAGGTTATACGCACCGTCGGAGGCTTTTTTCAGTCCTGGGGTCGTGCACTAGCAGCAACAGGGTACGCTCGCCAGGGCGATTTCGAACAGGCCAAGCGACTTATGCTTCGAGACTAATCGTCTCTTTAAGGCGTCAAAGCCGCTGCAACCTTTCGCAGCCATCCAAACAAAAAGCCCGCGGTAAAGCCGTGGGCTTTTTGTTTCTGAAACTACAATGCAGCCTGTCTATTTAAAAAAGGGTGTGGAAGTGACACTAACCGTATGGGGCCGGCCCGAGGCCGTTAATGTTCAAAAAGTTTTGTGGTGCGCTGAAGAGCTGGGTCTTGACTACACCCGCATTGACGTGGGTGGACGTTTTGGTGGACTCGACACCCCGGACTTTCTTGCCATGAACCCGTGGGGCCGAATACCGGTTATTCGTCACAATGACTTCACCCTTTGGGAGTCAAACGCCTGTCTGCGTTATTTATGCAGGACCTTTAAACAGGGGCCGTTTGCGAACCTAACGGACCACGCTTTTGCCCAGGCCGACCAATGGGTTGATTGGCTCTCCACGACCCTCTATTACTCGGCCTTTCGGCAGTACTACCTGTACCAAATAAGAATCCCGTCTGCGGAAAAAGACGCCTCAAAGCTTGCAGCCTTTCGTGAGGAGGCGCTGATTCCACTTCGCTTCCTCAACGAACAATTGGCTAAGCGCAGCTATGTCGTCTCCGAGCAGTTCTCGATGGCCGACCTTTTAGCAGGTGTCTACGTGGATCGGTGGATGCGGCTTGATGCCGAGGCTTCAAGCCTTACCCATATTGCCCGCTATTTTGAACGGCTCTCGCAACGCGAGCCCTACAAGAAAACTATTTTGGCCTTTGAGGTGAAGCCGGCGTAGCGCTAGGCATCTCACAGGGTCTGGAGCGATGGTGTTGCCTACAGTCATATTGATCTCCGTGAGGTGGGCTTGGTTAGCCACTGACTAAGATACTGTAAGGTGGTTTCCGAAAGACCCTGCGCGAGGTCGAGCTTTAAATGCTCGGGGTAGAACCGCGTGAGGTCAACGCCCACACCGACACCACGAAGACGTATGCTGCCCGCCCTGCGAATCTGGGCGGCCACACTGGCAAGATGATTCTCCATAAAACCCGAGTCGTTGGCGTTCTGGCTTGACGACTCCATGGGGCAGCCATCCGAAATCACCAAAAGCTCTTTGCGACGACTGGACTGCATGGCAAGCCTGGCTGCCGCCCATTGCAGTGCCTCCCCGTCAATGCCCTCCTTGAAGAGATCAACCTTGCGCAGTCCGGCTAGGTTCATGCGCGCATCGCGCCAACTGCGGTCAAAGCTCTTAAACACAATATGACGACGATCGGCAAGCCGCCCAGGCTTGCCTGGGCATCCCTCTTGCTGCCAGAGCTTTTGTGATCGACCGCCGTTCCATCGTACCGTGGTGTAGCCAAGCACCTCGGTCGAAAGACCCGCGCGCTCAGCAGCCCGACACAGGAGGTCTACGTAGATAGAAAGGTCGCTGGCAAGACCCTTCATGGAGCCCGAGCAATCAATCAGTAGGGTGAAGCTTGTGTCGACCGTTGGAGTCTCGTGCACCGACTGAAAAAGCCGATGGTCGTTAAACTCTGTTACCAGTTTGTGGGCAAGTCGTGTATCAAGAATGCCCGATTCTTCAGCAGTCTCCCAGACAGGCTTTGCCGCAATCAATTGCCATTGTCGAAGCTGACGAATCAGTCGAGGCAGGTGAAACTGTTGCCCTCGAATCGAAGCATCCATCTCGCTGCGCAGGCGTTGCAGTTCGTCGGTGCGCACGATGTCCAAAGGCCTCACCTCTTCGTCGTAGGCATGAGTAAACACCTTGTAGCGATCGGCGTTCTTGTCGTGGCGGCCTGTTCCGTGTGTGATGGCGCTTGAGCCCCCCAAAAAGGCAATGGGTGCTCCGCTCTGAGGAAGGCGAAAGGCAAGCCCATTACGGCTTGCCAGCCGCTTCTTCTTGTCTTTTGGAATGTCAGGAAGCTCTGCCAGAGCCTTTGCGACCCAAAGCGCAATCGCCTGGTTTACCGGGGCGTAGGCTGTCTGGTTGTTCTGCGCCTTGCGCAGCCTATAGAGCCAGTCACCGAGTACGGGACCGAGGTTGGCTCGAGTGGATTCAATCCAATCGCCAATTTTGTCGGGAATGGGCTGGGAGTTCAGTCGGGTCCAGACCATGGTGGCCACGGTCAGAATCAACATACCCGCGTCTGATTCGGCAAGGCCCGAGTCAATCACCTGTTGCATCCAGTCTTCAAACTGCGCCTGCAGGTTGCTTCGCATGCCTGGCCACTGCTCAGGCACAAGGCTCTCGACACGCAGCTGCTCTAGGCACTCGTAGACCAATTGAGCGGTCTCGGTGTCCGGCCAAAACTGCGCATGAAGACTGGGCTCGCTAAACCGTGCCCTAAGCGCAAAGCCGTCCACCTGCGCACGAGCAGAGACAAGGCTAGGATTCACCGTTTGATGATGGGCGGCCGCCTCGGCAAGCGGCAGCTGCCCAAGGTAGAGCGTGAAGGGGGCAAGCCGAAGCTCGGCATTGCCTGCCAGACTGCGAATGACCGCACCCCCAATCTCATCGTGCAAAAGTTCGTCAACGCAAGAGGTCATGGTTGCCAGGTGGGTTAAGTCAACGTGTGTTTAACTGCAGTAACTTTTTTAGTGTTGCGCCGGCAAAGCGTCTACGAGGACTTCTCGTAAGCCAGCTCGCGGCCAAAACAACGCTGAAAATACTCGGCCACAACAATGCGCTCGGGCTCTTCGCAGCGGTTCAAAAAGCTCAAGGCAAAGGCAAGGTCAAGGCTATGGAATACCAAGACATTCTCGGCCCAGCTAATGACTGTTCGGGGCGACATCAGGCTTGAGAGCTCGCCGGTTGCAAAACCCTCACGTGTTAGTTCTGCAAGAGCCACCATCTGACGCAGCAGGGACTGGCGGTCAGGGCTTGCGAACTCGGCAACGCGCGCGGTCACGATGGCCATTTCGTCATCGGCCTTCAGGTAATCAAGCGTTGCCATAATGTTCCAGCGGTCGAGCTGAGCATGGTTGAGAAGCTGGGTCCCGTGGTAGAGCCCCGATAAATTTCCAAGTCCAACCGTATTCATAGTGGCAAAGATCCGAAAGAAAGGGTGGGGCGTAATAACTCGGTTCTGATCGGGCATAACCAGCTGGCCATCGCGTTCAAGCAGGCGTTGAATTACAAAAAGTATCTCGGGCCTTCCTGCATCGTATTCATCAAGAATAAGGGCCATGGGCTGTTGAATGGCCCAGGGAAGAAGACCCTCTTCGAAATCGGTAACCTGCTTTCCATCACGCAGGGTAATCACGTTTTTTCCGAGCAGGTCGGGCCGTGTAATATGGCCATCGAGGTTCAGTCGCAGACAGGGCCAGTTAAGGCGCGCGGCCACCTGCTCAATATGAGTGGACTTTCCGCTGCCATGTCGGCCCTGAATGGCGACACGTCGATTGTGGGCAAAGCCTGCAAGAATGGCCGCAGTCACCTGGGGGTTGAACTTGTATACCGAGTCGATTGCTGGCACATGCTCGCTTCGCTCTTTAAGAACAGCTACACGAATGGGAATGGGATGGCCAAAAATGGAGGCCGCCTCGGTAACCTCGTGGGCAGGTAAGCCTGGGGCCATGGCATGCTCCTTATTTAGGTTCTGTGGGTCAGCCAGGTTCATAACAGCTCGTCCTCGTCGTTGGAAGCAGATTGGTTAATGCGCGAAAGCGCCCGCGCAGCATTTTCTAAAAGGGGCAAGCACTGCATGGCACGCTCAAGGCTGAATCGAACCTTGGGCGCCTGCAGGGCGATGCCCATGTTGGTCCTGTTGTCCTTGGTGTCTAGGCTTGGTACAAGTACGCCAATGCAAAGCAGGCCGGGAAGGAACTCTTCGTCATCAATGGCAAAACCTTGGCCGCGCACCTTGGCAATTTCTTCATCAAGCCGGTCAATATCCACAAGGGTGCGGTCGGTAAACCGCTCCAAAGGCCCAGCATCCCAGAGTTTCTGACGTTGGCTTGGCGTCATCTGGCTTAAAAAGAGCTTGCCCGTGGCCGAGCAGTGCGCAGGAACCCGGGAGCCCGAGTGCAGATAAAACCGCAGTGGGGCAGCGGTTTCAACGCGATCAAGGTAGAGCACCTCACCGGCTGAAAAACTGGTCAGATTGCAGCTCTCGCCCGCCTGGTCGACAAGCAGCCGCAAGACCCGATGCCTTGCCGCACGGGTTGTACTGTTCAGCAGAACATTCTCGGCCAGTCGTGTAAGACGCTGCCCGGTGCTGTAGTGGCGGCCTTTAAGGTCGCGCTGCAAAAGGCCCGAGGCCTCGAGCTGGGCAAGCATCCGGTGAAGCGAGGGCTTGGGCCACTGGGTGTCTTGCACCAGGTTCTGCAAAGTAAAGGGGGCGTCCTTGCGTGCAATAAGCTCAATCAGCACAAGCAGACGAGCCATAGGTGTTTCTTTCAGGCTGCGCCCCAAGTCGGGTCCTGCGTCGGGCAGCTTACGCGTGCTTGGCTGGGCGGAGGATCGAAGGGCAGACGTCATGATGAGAGTCTATTTTGTTTCGTTTTTTAATTCAATTTGTTCCATTTTTGGAAACTTTTGACAAAACGAGCACCCCGGTCTTACACTTCCTACAACGTTTTACTTCCTAAATTCCAATGCTTTGCAAGGAGCAATACTGTTATGAACAGCCCCATGAATTTCCGATTGCCCGTCGAAGGTGTTCAAAAAATGACGCCATCCGAAGCCTTTGTTGAAACCCTTGTTGCCAATGGGGTAAGTGAAATGTTCGGCATCATGGGGTCAGCCTTCATGGATGCTATGGATATCTTCGCGCCTGCGGGTATTCGACTTATCCCCGTGGTGCATGAGCAGGGTGCAGCCCATATGGCTGATGGCTATGCACGCGTCTCGGGTCGTCATGGTGTGGTGATTGGTCAAAACGGCCCTGGAATTAGTAACTGCGTGACGGCTATCGCGGCAGCCTATTGGGCGCACAGTCCTGTTGTCATCATTACTCCTGAAACCGGAACCATGGGCATGGGCCTTGGCGGTTTCCAAGAAGCGAACCAGCTTCCGATGTTCCAAGAGTTCACCAAGTATCAGGGCCATGTGATGAACCCCAAGCGTATGGCCGAAATCACAGCCCGTTGTTTTGATCGGGCCATCTCTGAAATGGGCCCAACCCAGCTCAACATTCCTCGCGACTATTTCTATGGCGAAGTCACCTGCGAAATTCCAAAGCCCATGCGTGTTGATCGCGGCCCTGGCGGGGAAGACAGCCTGAATGCTGCCGCCGATCTTCTGGCGACCGCCAAGTTCCCCGTTATTCTCGCGGGAGGTGGTGTGGTTATGGGCGATGCGGTGGAAGAGTGCAAGGCATTGGCCGAACGCCTTCATGCCCCGGTGGTCACAGGCTACTTGCGTAACGACGCCTTCCCGGCAAGCCACCCTCTCTGGGCCGGTCCCTTGGGCTACCAGGGCTCAAAGGCCGCCATGAAGCTGATTGCGCAGGCCGACGTTGTCTTGGCGCTTGGCTCGCGCATGGGGCCTTTCGGAACTCTGCCTCAGCATGGCCTTGATTACTGGCCTAAGAACGCGAAGATTATTCAGGTTGAGGCCGATCACACCAACCTCGGTCTTGTTAAAAAAATTACTGTGGGCATCCATGGCGACGCCAAAGCCACAGCCAAGGCGCTTAAAGGGCTCGTTGCGGGTCGCACACTTGCAAGCGATGCCAACAAAGCCGAGCGCGATGCAACCATCAAGGCCGAGAAGGCCGCCTGGGAAAAAGAGCTCGATGAATGGATTCACGAGCGCGACGATTACAGCCTTGACATGATTGAAGAGGCTAAGAAAGAGCGAACGCCCAATGGTGGCACCTACCTTCACCCGCGCCAAGTGCTTCGTGAGCTTGAGAAGGCCATGCCCAAACGCGCCATGGTCTCCACCGACATTGGCAACATCAACTCGGTGGCCAATAGCTACCTTCGCTTTGAAGAGCCACGCAGCTTCTTTGCTCCCATGAGCTTTGGCAACTGCGGCTATGCGCTTCCCACCATTATTGGCGCTAAGGCTGCAGCCCCTGACCGCCCCGCTATTGCCTACGCGGGCGATGGAGCCTGGGCCATGAGCATGGTGGAAGTTATGACCGCGGTTCGTCACAACATTCCCGTCACAGCCGTTGTCTTCCATAACCGCCAATGGGGAGCCGAGAAAAAGAACCAGGTTGACTTCTACGGCCGACGTTTTGTGGCAGAAGAGCTAGAGAGCCCAAGCTTTGCCGGCATTGCCCAGGCAATGGGTGCCGAGGCCATCATGGTGGACAAGCTTGAAGACGTTGGCCCAGCCCTCACAAAGGCAGTAGACATGCAGATGAACCAGCGTAAAACCTGTGTCGTTGAAGTCTTCTGCACCCGCGAACTTGGTGACCCCTTCCGTCGCGATGCCCTAAGCAAGCCCGTTCGTTTCCTTGATAAGTACAAGGACTACGTCTAGGCTGACTTCTACCCCTACTCTTCTAAGTCTTGCATATGGTTTTTCTCCATAGCCCCTAGGGTTCAGACACCACTTAGTTGAGTAGGCATTCCTGTCTGTCTGCACTCGCAAAAATGCTCGCGCGGCAGCATCCCGTTGTACGCATTGAATTAGTAGTGTTCAGATAACGATAATCCCTTTGGCCACTTGAAATGAGCACGCCAAGGGTTTCCGTACTGCATCGCAATTGCTTCAAGTGTGCTTATTCGTTGGGCACCAATGACCTGTAAATTTCTTATGACCTCGGTTTGGTCGGGGTAGGGTTCAATGAGGTCGGCCCACAGCGCACGGCCTGCAAGAAAACCAGAGGCCCCTGCGCGGGCCGCAAATGTCATAGCCCGAGTAAATGCGTCAAAACCTGCGCCAGCCGATAACAAGACCCACGGTAGGCCCTGGCATGCTTTGCTAAGCGAATTAAAAGTAAGTTGAGTAGCTTTAGCCTGCTCTGATTCCGGATCAGGCAGTAGCGTTGCGGGAATCGGGCTTTCTAGTTTTAACAAATCCACCTGATAGATCGGTTTTGAGAATTCCCAGACGCTATTGAGAACATGGTCAGCCTGTTTATTCGGATCTTCAAGATAATCTTTGAAACTTCCGGACGTGGATGCAAAGGGGTAGACCAGAAGTTCGAAAACGAATGCGATATCGTGTTTTGCGCAATCTTCGCCAACACGGCGGACGAACTCGCGCTGGTGTGTCAGGCTATCGGCAGATGCGTCGGGCCGGTACCAGGCCAACAGCTTGACGGCATCAGCACCCATGCGCCGAATTTTTTCAACCGACCAGTTCGCGATAAGGCGGCTCTTTCGACCGGTTTCGGTCTCCTCAAACCGGTGGTCTTCCAAAGTAATTAAAAGCCCTCGATCGGGTCTTAGGAATTCGGCAGCCGCTGAATAACCATAGTTTGGATCGACCAGCAGTGCGCCAGCACTTGGGGCTAAGCCCTGCGCAAGCAAACCCTTAATGGCGGAGATCTCCTGGTCAGAAACACCAGTCTCAGCAAGACCGCGTTTACGGGCAATAAATTTACTAATTGGTGGGCGCTGATCGATTGCGGCCATTGAGAAAAACCCTTCTGGGGTTGCAAGGCGCCTCAAACCCCAGCGCTTCCCGGTCTGCTTCATGATGATCCACTCCTTATTTGAGATGCGTTGAGTTTTTGAATTGCAGGCTGTACCTGTTGGGCATAGGGCGCCCCAAGGCTACCGAGGCCGGCACGAACCTTTTCGCCAGCGATCGTGTTTGCGAACTCTAACAGGGGCCTTGTAGAGTGAATCTCGCTCGCAGCAAGTGCGAATGCGAGCGCCCCATGAAACACATCCCCAGCGCCCGTGGTGTCGACCACGTCAACGGGCGCCGCAGCGATCTGCTGAAGTTGAAGATGTTCGAGCCATTGAACACCGGCTTTGCCACAGGTTACCGCGACATGCCGCGCACCGAGCGACTGTGCCTTTGTTAGACGTTTTTCATCGGAGAGTCCTGGAAATAAATAGGCGAGGCCGTGAGCTGAAAATACCGCCCAGTCCGTAAGGGGCATGAGCCGCGTAATAACCTCGCGCGGCGCAATATCTGCATCCAGTACCGAAGGAATGCCATGCGAGTAAGCCCACTGCAATGCTGCGAAACTGGCCTCGGGCCAGCGAGGATCGACGAGGAGTGCCTTGGCCAGAGGGAGTTGCCCAACATCAATTGGCTGGCCACGGTCAAAAGCCTCGGTAGGTGCATGAACCACCTGCCGCTCGCCACTTGGATCGATAGAAACTGCCGAAACCGCAGTGTGGCAACCCTCTACGCGCTCAATAAATTGGGAATCAATACCTTCGTTGGCCAAGAATGTTAGAAGCGTGTCGGCGGTTGAATCACGGCCAACCTTGCTGGCCAGAACAACGCGCGCCCCTAGCCGGGCGGCGGCAATCGCGGCCCCAGCAGCCATACCACCGGGGAGCGCTTGAAAATCGATTGCTTTATATTTCTCTGCCCGCGATGGTATTTGCGCCACCGTAAAGCGATAGTCCATGACCGTCTGGCCAATGCAGACAATGGTGGGGTTAGGGCAAAACATTTGAAAAAATTAGTTTGCCATCAGGGGCTTGATTAACTCACCGCGTGAGAACTCGGCGAACCGCTGTGGTAGATCGTTTAAGCTGAAAACCTTATCGACAATTTGTTCATAAAGCGCACGGTGGCGGCGTAGAAGTTCTAAATTTTTTGGGTAATCCGATTTCGGGAAATAAAAAGACCGCATCATTGCGAAATCTTTGCGGCGTATTGGTTTTGTTTCTTCAATTGTCCACGGGGCATCGTTTTCGCCAAGTAACAAGACAACGCCGTGGGGTCTAACGATCTTTAATCCGCGATTACGTGCCGCATGGGCGCCACTGCACTCCAATACGAAGGCAAAGCGGGTTGTATCGTCATCGATTGGATGGACTTTGGCGCCGAATCGTTGGGCAAGCACAAGCCGGTTCTCTTTTGGGTCGCTGACATAGATCTCATGAAACCCGCTGTCTTGAAGTGCGATGATTGCGCCAAGTCCAATCGGCCCTGACCCCATTACCAACGCTGGCCCTTTGACCACTTGTGGTTCTGCAACCCGAATACCGTGGGCCGCTGTGCCGATGGTGTCAAGCAGCAAGGGTGCGAGATTATCGGGAACCCAGTCGGGAACAGGCAAGAGGCACTGATCAGGAACACTTAGAGCCTGTCCATAACCCCCAGGCCGGTTCCATCCGATTAAAACCGATTCGGTGTCGCAGAGATGGGTATCGCCTGCAAGGCAACTATCACACCGGCCGCAGTGGACTGGAATGTAGACAAGACAACGTTGTTGGTGAAGCGCATGACCAGGGGAATCGACCAGACCAAAAATCTCGTGGCCGGGAACCCAGCTTGCTCCTTTATGCCAGAGTTTTATGTCGCTACCACACAGTGCGGTGCGTTGAACGTGAAGCAGGACTTCGCCAGGGCCTACTTCAGGCTGTGGCCAATCCTCAATCGTCACCTGTCCATTCCCCAAGAAGCGCGCACCACGCATCACTTCTAGGCCGCTTCTGGAATAAGTAATAACTTGGCAGAGGCGGTCTTGCCTAAATGTAAATCTTGAAAAGCGGTTGCACCCTCATCAAGAGGGCGCTCTTCGACCCAACGAAGATCGCCAAAGGCCCCTTCAGCAAGCTTTTGTACGGTAGCCCGCAGATCGGCGGTAGTGTAGGTATAGGTGCCCAATAACGTGATCTCGGACAGAGTGAGTTTTCGCATGTCAATCTCACTTTCCCAATCTTGTAAGCCAATGTGCATGATTACACCGCCCGGCTTAATAGCCTGGAAGGATGTTTTGCGTGTAACTTTCGAGCCCACTGCATCGATCACGTAATCGTAGTGATTCTCGCCGATTGGTGTGGTCAGTGGGTTAACAGTTGTACAGCCAACATGCGCCTGAATTGAGGCAAGACGCAGTGCGTTGGCTTCGCTAACCGTGAGCTGATGAACGCCGTAGCTCTTTAACAGCAGGGCGGACAGCATACCGATGGCACCCCCACCAATAACTAATGTCCGGCATTCAGGCAGTGGGCGCGCAAGGCTTTTTAGCGATAGGTTAATCGCGTGCACAGCCGTTGCTGCAGGTTCTGTAAGTGCAGCTACCCGCGCCGACATGTCTTGTGGAATATCAACAAGCGATGCCGCTGGAATACTCATAAACTGCGCAAAGGCACCTGGCCGAGTCATGCCCACCATCGTACGATTGCTGCAGAGGTTGTTGCGGCCCGTGATGCAGTACTCGCAGGTGCCACACGTAATTAAAGGGTTGCCCGTCACGCGTTGACCCAAAGAATAGCCGGGGTCTTGCGACTCGATTACTTGGCCGCAAAATTCGTGGCCCAACACAAGACCTGGCTTTCGACGTGGATCGTGGCCGTGGTAGGCATGCAGATCACTTCCACAGATGCCCACGGCCTCGATTTTCAGCACAACTTCGCCGTTGGCGGCTTTGGGCATGGGCCGCTCTTGAATCTGGACTTCATTGGGCTGGGTGTAGACCAAGGCTTTCATAGGAACACTTTCATGGAGTGACGACTGTTATTTGGCGGTGAACCCGCCATCAATCATCAGGGTCTGGCCAGTGATGTAGGCCGATGCATCGCTTGCGAAAAATACGGTGATTCCCGCGAGATCTGCGAGCTCACCGTTACGGCCAATACAGGTATGGGCCGCATTCTTTGCGGCGAGCTCTGGGTTATCAAACACGGGGGCTGTCAGCGCAGTTTTAAAGAATCCAGGCCCAATTGCATTGCAGGTAATGCCGTGGGCTGACCACTCCTGGGCAATAGCACGAGTGAGTTGGGTAACACCACCCTTTGCAGCGCCGTAGGGTGTTCCATTGGCAAAGGCACGGGTGCTTTGTAACGATGCTAGGTTGATTATTCGGCCCCAGTTATTTTTCTTCATTGTGGGTGCGAGTGCCTGGGTCATGAAAAATGGCGCACCCAGATGCAGAGCCAAGTGAAGATTCCAATCTGTGGGGCTATTTTCCATAAAGGGCTTGCGAAGATTAATTCCTGCGGCATTGACTAATACATCGGCGTGCCCGTGACGCTCTAGGCACAGGGCACCGCAGGAGGCCACAGCCTCTGGGCTTGTAAGATCGCAGGCAATCCAATCGGCACGGATCTTATCTTTGGCAAGCATTGCTGCTGCAGACTCCAGCTCCGCGGTGCGGCGGGCAACTAGGGTAACGCTCGCACCGGCGTGGCCTAGGGCTTGCGCCATCGCCAAGCCAATGCCCGAGTTACCGCCCGTTACAAGTGCATGACGGCCCTTGAGCGTAAAAAGGGCATTAATATCCATACCGACATTGGCCTTCTTTAGATCTCGACCTGGGCACCGAGATCGAATCGCTCGTTTGGAAAGTATTTGGCGAGCCGATCATCAGCCGTTCGCGCATGGCCTTCCATGCCCTCAATACGGGAAATGCGCGCAGTGACCTGGCCAATTTCTTTACTGGCCTCACGGCTCATTTTCTGCCAGGTGAGGGTTTTCATGAACTTATGAACCGATAAACCACCCGAGTATCGGGCAGCGCCTTTAGTAGGCAGCACATGGTTTGGTCCACTGGCTTTATCGCCAAAGGCAACAGTTGTCTCTTCACCTAAAAATAGAGAACCGTAGCAGGTGAGGTTTTCAAGCCACCAATCGAGATCCTTAGTGTGAACTTCTAGGTGCTCGCTTGCGTATTGATCGGAGATTGCAGCAATCTCTTCGCGGGTCGAGCCTACGATAACCTCTCCGTAATCACGCCAGGCAGACCCAGCTGCATCCTTAGCAGTAGGTGGAAGTTGATCGATTAATTGAGGTACAAGTGCCATTACCTGTTTGGCGAGGGTTTCGGACGTTGTGAATAGCCAGGCCGGACTCTCGTGGCCGTGCTCGGCCTGCCCGACCAGGTCACTTGCCACAATTGCGGGGTCTGCAGACTCATCGGCAATGACGGCAACTTCTGAGGGGCCGGCAAAGACATCGATGCCGACTTTCCCAAAAAGTGTGCGCTTAGCTTCAGCGACAAACTTGTTGCCTGGGCCCACGACGACATCGGCAGCCTTGCCTGTAAATAGGCCATAGGCCATCGTGGCAATGGCCTGTACGCCACCCAGTGTCATGATAGTGTCCGCGCCTGCCGCCTTAAATGCGTAAAGAACATAGGGGTGAATGCCACCACCACGGTAGGGTGAAGAGCAGGCGATAATGTGCTTCACGCCCGCCGCCTTAGCGGTTGCGACTGTCATGTAGGCCGATGCAATGTGGGCATAGCGGCCCGCTGGGGCATAGCAGCCTACGACGTTAACGGGCAATACCTTTTGGCCTGCAATGACCCCCGAATGCAGCTCGGTTGAAAAATCTTGTATTGAGTGGCGCTGCGCAAGGGCAAAGTCATAGACCTGTTTCGCTGCGAATTCGATGTCGCGGCAAACTGATGCGGGCACATTCTTTATTGCAGACTGAATCTGTGCCGGGGTCATGAGGATGTCGCCCGACCAGTGATCAAGTTTTTCCGAATATTCGCGAACTGCTAACTCGCCGCGGGCCTCGATATTAGCGAGCATCTCGGACACCACCTTTTGGGCTGTTGCGGTCTCGGTGTCTGGGGTTTTTGTGGCTTTCTTTAGGTAGTGAATCGTCATTGCAAACTTTCTGCGAAAAAATAATCTAGGGTGGTGGTGCTAGCGGAGGGTGAAGAGCGATATTGAAGGAATAAACCCGATGGTGGCCGATGCGATGAGCATGGCGATTACAAAAGGAAATGCATGCTTTGCAATCTGAGACACTGGCGTTCGGGTAAGGCCGCTCATCACAAAAAGATTGAGGCCAAACGGCGGCGTGATGAACCCTAGCCCCAGCGAGGTGACCATAAAGATACAGAAATGAATTGGATCCATACCAATTTCCTGCGCCAAGGGCATGAGCAAGGGGCCTAACACGACGATATTTGGGCCAGTCTCCATCACGCAGCCAGCGATCACAAGAATCACCAGCATCAATAAGATGACCTCTGTTGGGCTATCGGCGAGCTCCATCACGCCAGCAACAAACTTCTGCGGCACGTCCACGACCGTTAGAGCCTGAGCGAAGAGCAGCGCCACCGCGATAATGGGTAGGATCACCCCGCAGACGCGGGCTGAGGTGCCTAACATTGCGGGAAACTGCGTAATTTTTATCCGGCCTTGGACCAGGCTAAATGTAACTGCCACGGCGACTGCGACGGCCGCAGATTCTGTGGGAGTAAAGACGCCAGAGTAGATGCCCCCTAAGATAATAATAGGGATAGAGAGCGCATATTTCGCTCTGTTTAGCTCTGTAAGCCACACACTAAACGAAAACTTTCTAAGCGAATTCTCATAGCCTTTGATTCGATTCACGATCACGTTGGTGATGATCACTGAAAGCAAAATTAGTACCCCGGGAACAAAGGCTGCTTGAAATAGCGTTGAAGATGATATTCCGAGCACCAAGCCAATAATGATGTAGGCAATTGATGGGGGAATGAGGATCCCGGTGCAGGCCCCAGAGGCAACAAGCGCGCAGGCATAAGCTTTGGGGTAGCCCCGTTCTTGCAGCCTTGCCATGGTGATGCGCCCGATCGCTGCGGCATCGGCAGCGTCACTACCTGAAATACAGGCAAATAACCCACAACCCATAACAGTAGAGGTACCAAAGCCTGACTTTAGGCTTCCAAAGGTGGCCTCTGCAAATCCCAGTAGATCGTGGGCAAGCTTGGAGCGCACCATAACATCGCCCGTCAGAATAAAGAGCGGAATCGCAATAAGCGCAAAGGAGTCCACGCCTTCAAAAAGCGCCTCACCAATTAAGGTGAGTGGTAGGGCCGACGTTGTGGCCAGCATGACGGTTGTGCCCAGACCAAGGCTGACCCAAAAGGGTACGCCCACTACCAGCAAGGCGACAACGAGAAGAAGAGACAGCGTAATCGCCATGGTTGAGCCCTAGTAATCGAACAGTGCTTTGCCCGAATTTGCGGGGCGGCCTGCACGCAGATCTGCAATATCGCCAATCATGGCTTGAATCGAGCGCACAACAATTAATGAAAATCCGATAAATACTGCGGCCTCAAACCAGGCCTTGTTGATTCTTAGTACCGGTGTAGCGGCCTCGAAGTGAATCAACTGCTGCATTGTGTGGGTGCAGAAGTAAAGTGCAATGCAGGCAAAGATGAGTGTTGCCAACTCACCGAAAAGATAAAAGTAACCTTGCAGTTTTTGGGGCAGGAACTGCAACAAGATGTCAAATCGAATATGGGCGCGCGCCTTGACGGCATAAGCAGCGCCAACCCAGCCTAGGTAGATAAATGCGTAGCGTGCAGTCTCCTCGGCCCAGCCCGAGGAGTAATTTAAGACGAAACGACGAAAGACCTCCTGAATAATTGCAAAGCAACAAAACGCATAGGCAATCAGCATGAACCAACGTTCTGCATTCATATCGAGTTGCCTGAGTAGTTTTGAACTTGCCATTACCAGGAAGGCCTTTCTTGTTGAGTTGCGGATTCGATTACAGGTTGAACTCGGGCACCGTAATTGAACCCTTGGTATTAGCTGCCTTCTTTAGCATCTCAAATTTATCGATTGAACCCGCAAAGGCAAGCTTGAACTCGTCGTATTCTTTTCGTTGCTCACCACACGCATCTAACCATTGCTTCATTTCAGCTGCGCTGGGGTTATAGAATTCGCAGCCACCGGCACGCATTAGTCGCATCGATTCTGTTCGAGCTGGTGCAATCTGTGCGAAGGTATCGATCTGCGTTTTGGTTGAGGCATCGTCAAAGACTTTGCGTAGATCGGAGGGCAGTGCGTTGTACCAGGCTGCATTGGCCGCAAACAGTTGTGCGTCAGGAACTGAGCGGATGTAGCTAACATGGGCCAAGATATCCACAAAGCCAAATGTTGCTAGCGCTGCGATGGCAGGGTCAAGCGCGTCGGCCACACCTTGTTTGATTGCAGAGGCTGTCTCACCCCAGGCTACCACCGTTGGGTTTGCACCGGCCAAGCGATAGAAGGTCTGAAGCAGTTTGGATGGCGGAACGCGCATCTTTACGCCCTGCATATCTGATGGCGTTTTAATTAGTTTGAAGCCCTTGCGAGAGGCAATGACACGGGGATCAACCGTGTAATAAAACAGAGGCTGGTAGCCCTTGGCTGCAACCTTCGGGGTAATCTCGTCGTTCCATGCCTTGGAGGTGACTAGGTTTGCATAGCGCTGGTTATCACCGCACCAGTAGGGAATGTTTATAAGGTCGACTGCTGGAGCGTAAGGCGAGAAATTCGACAGGCTAACTGCGCCGCCGTTCACGGTGCCCCCCTGAATTTTTTGCGCTAAAGCGGCACCGACACCGAGCTGGCCTGCTGGAAAGAGTTTGCAGAAGATCTGGTTCTTTGACAGCGTCTCAAGGTTTTCTTTCCACTTCGCCTGCATGACGGGGTATTTCACATAGTCTTCGATTTTGTACTCGGTTGCAAAGTTCATCCGCACTTTGGCGTTTTTCTCCTTGCGATCTTCATCGGCAGCCGTCTGGGCGACAGCACTATCGCTCCAGAGCGTGCCGCTCATTCCCGCAATTACGGCTGTACCAAAACCATAGCGTCCGGCAACCTCTAGAAAGCGGCGACGCTCATGGCTGAGTTCAGTGGTGAGCTCGGTGATTTGTTTTTCATTCATTTTAAGTCTCCTGGAGTAATTAGAGTGACGTGTCTTGCTCGTCGCCCGGCTTTTCATTGAGAAGCAGGGCAACTACAAAAAAACCGACTGAAATAAAGACCAATAAGAATTCACCGAGATCACCCAATTGGAATGGAAGCTTTACGAACTTCGTGGTCACTGCATAAATGGCGTAGAACCCGATGCCGAGAGCAGACAGGCGATAACAGAGTTTGGGGAACAAAACGGGCCTTTTTTGTAATCGGTTACATACTGATTTTCAGTCATGAATAAGGTGAAGTCAATGAAACTAAGGGATTGTCCTAGTCTAAAAATATGATAATTTGTAAGCGAGTACATTCTTGCAGTGCGTCAATTGCGACCCAATATGGCGTCTGCTCTCCCAGAGTCTTTTCTGTGTGGTGCCTATGTTGAAACCAACACCAAAACTCATCGATGTGGCCCGCCACGCAGAGGTTTCGACCGCGACGGTCTCGCGGGTCTTGAATCGACCGGACTCAGTCCGTGCGGAGCTTCGGGCTCGAGTCCTTCGGGTGATTGAAGAAGTTGGCTTTGTACCCAATGCGGGAGCCCGTGCCCTGTCATTAAACCGGAGCGGTAATATTGGGCTACTCATTCCTACGGTCGATAACGCAATATTTGCCAGTGGTATTCAGGCCTTTCAAAAGAACCTGTCCGCTCACGGGTTTCAGATGCTTTTGGCCACCAGTGAATATGACATCGATAAAGAAATGCAGCAGGCCATGAATCTAGTCTCCCGCGGGGTAGAGGCCTTGGCAATTTTTGGTCGCAGTCAGCGGCCCGAGTCACTGCAGTTTTTAGTTCAGCGTCGTCTGCCTTATGTCCATGTGGGTGTTGATCATGCACCGCTTGAGGCCTACTGCATTGGGTTCGATAACCAAGCAGTCATGGATAAGGTCGTTCGTTACTTAGTGGATCTACGGCACGCCCGGATTGCCATGATTGCAGGTATTACCGATCACAATGATCGAGCCCGTGATCGGGTGAAGGGGGTGCGCCGGGCGCTGAAGGCCTGCGGACTGAGCCTCCCTGCGCACTACTTGGTGGAGCAGCCCTATCAGCTTGAGCGCGCCCGCCAGGCTATGCGTCAGCTAATGGCGTTGCCTAAGCCGCCTACGGCTGTGATTTGTGGCAATGATATTCTTGCACTCGGCGCATTAATCGAGTGTCAGCGCATGGGTTTTAAAGTCCCAGGACAGATTTCGATTATTGGGTTCGACGATTTAGAAATCTCACGGCATTTTTCCCCGTCTCTCACCACGGTTCGTGTTCCTACCGATCTCATGTGGGAGCGCGCGGCGGACTATCTCGTCAGGCGGTTACGAGGAGAGACAATTGCAAAAAGCCTAAACATTGATGTAAGCCTAATTGTTCGAGAATCAACTGGGCCAGCCCGAAAGCTAGCACCTTAGGAGAGCAAAATGGACATAATTGACACAGACTACCTGGTGGTAGGCGCGGGAAGTTCCGGCTGCGTGGTTGCAAACCGTCTTTCGGAAGACGGACGAACGAATGTGGTTTTGCTAGAGGCAGGACCGCCCGACAACTACCTGTGGATTCACATTCCTATTGGCTATGCCAAGACCATGTTCAACCCGGTTTACAACTGGATGTTTGAGACCGACCCCGAGCCGGAGATGAAGGGGCGCAAGGTCTATTGGCCGCGTGGTAAAACCCTTGGTGGGTCCTCCTCCATTAATGGACTTGTCTATGTGCGCGGGCAGCCACGAGACTACGACGACTGGCAGGCTCAGGGCTGCCCTGGCTGGTCTTGGTCGGACGTTCTTCCTTACTTCAAGAAGTTTGAGAACAATTCGCGCGGTGCCTCGGAAACCCATGGCGGCAGTGGTCCCGTGCATTGCTCCGACATTGCCAATAAGCACGAGCTTATGGAGGCCATTATTTCGGGCGCAAACTCCTTAGGGGTTCCGCGCAATGCCGACTTCAATAATGGCCAACAAGAGGGCGTAGGCTACTACCAGCTCTTTACCAAACGCGGATGGCGTTCAAGCACAGCGGTTGCCTATTTGAAGCCAGCACGCAGCCGAACCAACCTTCAGGTTCTTACCCATGCCATGGCCACTCGCGTATTGTTTGAAGGCAAGAAGGCCGTTGGTGTGGAGTTTGAACAAAAAGGTGTGCGCCGTCAGGTTCGTGTTCGTAAAGAAGTTATTCTTTCTGCCGGTGCCATTCAGAGCCCCCAGCTACTGGAGTGTTCAGGTGTTGGCCAGGCCGATCGCCTGCAGGCCCTTGGCATTCCTGTTGTTCATCATCTACCGGGGGTTGGTGAAAACCTGCAAGACCATCTTCAGTTCCGTCTCTTGTTCCGCTGCAAAAAACCCATCACAACCAATGACGATCTCCGCAGCCCACTGCGCACCGTGAAGATGGGACTGCAGTGGCTTCTTACAGGCGGGGGGCCCCTTGGGGTTGGTATTAATCAAGGCGGGCTCTTCACCAAGGTCTTGCCAGGCGTTACCGACCCTTCGAACAGGCCTGATATTCAGTTTCACTTCGCAACCCTTTCGGCCGATATGGCTGGTGCAAAGCCGCATCCTTTCCCAGGCTTTACTTTTAGTGTCTGTCAGCTGCGGCCCTATTCAAGAGGCTCGGTTCATGCCATAGCCCCCGATGCGCGGCAGCGTCCTAGCATGAAGGCCAATTACCTAACGCATCCCATCGATCGTCAATGCGCCATTGCCTCGGTGAAGTACGCGCGGCAGTTATCGCAGACTCAGCCCATGGCCAATTACACGCAAGAGGAGCTTAAGCCAGGAATTCAGAGAGCCTCGGACGATGACATTCTCGAGTTCTGCCGCGAAAGCGGCGCAACTATTTTTCACCCCTCGGGCACCTGCAAAATGGGCCAGGATGAGATGGCTGTGGTGGATCCAGAGTTAAAGGTTCGAGGACTTGAAGGCCTGCGGGTGGTAGACTGCTCGGTGATGCCAACTCTGGTCTCGGGAAACACCAACGCGGCCGCCATGATGATGGGTGAGAAGGCGGCAGATCTTATTCGGCAAGCCGCTTAGCTCTTGAGGTAAGCATCCGGGTTCAGACCGAATGCTTACCTCTTAAATGACTGGTCAGCCTGGGCATTTGGCTGAGGTCTTCTTCAATCCAGTGCTAACAGAGCTTTTAAACGACCAAGCCCATTAATCAACCCAATTACCCAAGAAAACTGTCGACCAGTTTAAGCCGCTGAACCTTACCCGACGGTCCACGCGGCAGGTCGGCCACAAGCCGAATTTGTGAAGGTGTTTTAAAAGGACCAAGCTGAGTCCTTACCCAGTCAATGAGCTCATCGGCCTCAGTGGTCTGGCCTTCTTTCAAAATCACGCAGGCGGCAATGTCTTGTCCGTAATGCTTGTGCGGAATACCCACTGCCGCAGCATCAAGCACACTGGGGTGCTGCAGCAAGATCTCATCAATTTCCCGCGGGGCAATGTTCTCGCCGCCTTTAATAATGAGCTCCTTAATACGCCCGGTGATGAAGAAGAAACCATCGGCATCCACCTGGCCCAAGTCGCCGGTGCGCAACCAGCCATCTGGAAAGAAGGCAGCGGCCGTCCCCTCCTTGTTTTTGAAGTAGCCCATGGTGACATTGGGGCCACGAATAATGACCTCTCCGGTCTGTCCGATGGGAAGCTCACCTCCGTGCTCGTCTGCAATAAAGGCTTCGCAGCCAGAGGGCCGGCCCACCGAGCCAATTTTTCGCTGCGCAGGGTCAAGGGGGTTTGAAAAGCTTGGTGCCACGGTTTCAGTAAGACCCATGGTCTCAATGACACCAATTTCAAACATCTCCTCAAAGGCCTTGTGGTGTTCGGGTGGCAAGGGGGCAGAGGCTGACCGACAGAACTTTAACTTCACCTGCCTGCTCTGCTCTGTGGGCCCCTGGTCAATAAGGTAACTAATGATGGTGGGCACCACGTTCATCCAGCTGCATTCAAACTCGTTAACCTGAGCCCAGAACTGCGTGGCCGAAAACTTTGGCGGCATGGCCAGGCTTCCCGCGTGCCACAGGGTTGCCATCATGGTGACCCCAAAGGCATTGATGTGATAAAGCGGCAGCACCGCGTAGACCCGGTCAGCTTGGGTGAGCTGATGCTCAGCCGAAATGGATGCCGCATTGCTTAATAAGTTACTGTGAGTCAGCATAACCCCCTTGGGCCTGCCAGTGGTGCCGCTTGTATACATCAGCAGGGCAAGCTCCCTGGGGTGCGGACCCATGGCCAGGCTCTTGCCCGCTTTTTCAATAACGGGCATTGCCAGCCGGTGTGGGTCCATCACCAAAAGGGCCATGGCGGGCCTGTCCTTCAACAGGACACGCGCGCGTGCCTGCCATTCCTGCGAAACAATGAAGGCATGCGCCTCGGAATGCTCGATGATGTAGCGCATCTGGTCTTCGGTGCACAGAAGGTTCACCGGATTCACCGAGTAATCGTTGGCCATACAGCCAAGAAGACTCGCAAGCGTTCCAATGCCATTAGGCATAAGTAAGGCAATGTGCATACCCGGGGTTAGCCCCGCCTGTTGAAGAACACTCTTTAGCTGAAGCTGAAAATGCTCGAGGCCTTGAAAGCTAAGTTCCACTCGGGTCTCGGTATCAATGCCATAGATCTGTACGCCGTGCGCCTTAGCCTGCTGGGCCACCAGTTCACCAACCCGCGATGGTCCTGAAAAGTGAAGCGGGCTAGGGTGAACGAAGGGCATTGAAGCACTGGCGGGGTCGCTGGAATAACGGGCTTCTGCCATCTAAGCAATCCTTTGGTAATACAGGTTCTGCGGATGATTGGCCTGTGCAAAGAAAAGCCAGCGCTCTGCAACCATACCCAGTAGGTGAACGAGCGCAATAAAGCCTGCAGTCAAGGGCGTTAAAGGAAGACTAAAGAGCATGACCGTTGGAAGCACAAAGGCAAGCATGAGAACCGTGGGCTGTAACTGACGCATGAGGCTTAAGGAGACCCCATGAAAAAACTCACGTGTATTGAAACTTCCACCCATGATGCCCATGCTGACCTGTCGAACATTGCCGGGAATACCAGTGGCCGAGCGCAGGGTCGACTTCGGTCGCAGGCCCGCATTGCGTTTAAAAATAAATGCCTTGACCGCAAGACTGATTAGCAGCAGAAGGCCAATAAGAGGCTTTGAAACAAGAAGACCTTCAACGGGAAGAAGGGTGCGGCTTAGCCCAAAGAAAAGGGCTCCCCCCGTTAGTCCAAAAAGAATGAAGGCCGCGGGTGTCCATGGGGTTGACCATTCCTGTAGAAACTTAAGGCAGCCGTAAATCATGGCCGTACAGATCCACATGGCAAGACAGGCGAGGAGCGCGAGAGGTGCAACCACCTTCCAAAGAGAGCCAAAGATCTCGGGCAGCCCCAGAACCCCCTGAAGTCCATGAACAAAGGTAAGGCCAAGCACCACTGGCATCACAATAATTTCTCTTGAGAGCCAAGAGGTTCGCCATTGGGAGGCCGAGCGCCAGGCGCGCGAGGGGCGGCCTAGGTGAAAGAAGGCGCTAATAAGACCCGCAAATAAAAGACCAAAGGCAAGCGTGGACGGCCCGAGGAATGCCAGGCTATCGGTGGCGGGTGGCTGGCTGGAAAAGCTCCCCCATTGCTCAAGGATGAGCATGACAAGCAGGCCTTGTCCCAGGCCTGCAAGCACAGTAAAAATAACCATAGACCACGGAGGACGCATCGCCTAGACCTCCTCTTTCTCGTTGGCCGTTGCCGTCATCGAGGCAAGCCAACTCTGGTGGGGAAGGTATTGGTTGGCAGGCTGCGTCTGCCATTCGGGCATCAGTGCATAGCCCGCACGCTCGGCAATGGCTATGGACACCTCGGAGTCAGGATCGTGGACATCGCCAAACAGACGCGCACTGGTTGGGCAGGCCATGACGCAGACAGGTTTGCGCTGGTCCTCAGGAAGGTTTTCGTTGTAGATGCGGTCGACGCAGAGCGTGCACTTGGTCATCACCTTACGTTCTTCATCAAGCTCGCGCGCACCGTAAGGGCAGGCCCATGCGCAATAACTGCAGCCAATGCACTTGTCGTAATCAACAAGAACAATGCCATCTTCTTCGCGTTTGTAGGACGCCCCTGTGGGGCAGACTGGCACGCAGGGAGGGTCCTCGCAGTGCAGGCAGCTTTTGGGAAAGTGCACGGTCATTGCATCGGGAAAACTGCCCGACTCGTAGGTCTGAACACGGTTAAAGAAGGTCCCCGATGGGTCTTCATCGTAGGGGTTCTGGTCTGACAATGGACCCGCCGAATAGCTGTTGTTCCACTGCTTGCAGTTGGTGACGCAGGCCTGACAGCCCACGCAGACATTGAGGTCAATAACAAGTGCAAGTTGAGTCATACCTTGTGCTCCTTACGACGGCCTAACATGCCAGGGGGTGCGGAAATGGATTTGAACTGAGGAAACGATTGCTTGGGTTCGTGCTTGTCGGCCGGATAGATACGCACGCGAACGTCGTACCAGCCTGCCTGCCCCGTGACCGGGTCCGAGTTGCTAATGGTTGCGGCGCCAGGCTCCGGTCCAAGAGGAAGCTCTTCGGAGATGAGGTGGTTGAGAAGAAAGCCCTTCTGCGATTCATTGGCCTTTTCGCCAAGACCCCAGGCACCCTTTGATTTCCCAATGGCATTCCAGGTCCAGACCGTTCCCGGCTCCACGGCCTCAGACAACCTTGCCTGGGCGCGAACTTTACCCCATGGGCTTTCGACCCAGATCCACTGGTCGTCTGCAATGCCGGCAGCCGCCGCAGTGCCCGCATTCACGAAGAGAAAGTTGTGGGAATGAATCTGTCGAAGCCAGGCATTTTGAGAATCCCAAGAGTGGTACATGGCCATTGGCCTTTGGGTAACTGCCGAGAGCGGATAGTCTTTCGACGAGACAAGAGCATGCTCAAGGGGCTCGCTCCAAAAAGGCAAGGGGCTAAAGTGGCGTTCAATACGCGCACGCAGGTGCTGGGGTGGCTGACGCCCTTTTCGTAAACCCTGGGCAGCCTGCCGAAAGCCCAACAAAAGCTCCGAGTAAAGATGAATCATGACTGGGGCATCAAGCTTGCGCAGCCCATTGTCTTTGGCAAAGCCAAGGTAGCCCGCATTCCAGTTGCGCATAAACCGATGGCCTTCGGGCATCTCGTAATGAAAGACGCAGTTGTTTGCCTTGTAGGCTTCCCACTGTTTAGGGTTGGGTTCACCCTTTAACGAGGCCTTGCCATCTTTGCCTCGCCAGCCCGCAAGAAAGCCAATGCCACTGCCCGGGGCTGTCTCGAAGTTCACAATGAAGTCTTCGTAGCCCGAGAATTTAGGGCTGCCGTCCTGCCTGGTGAAGGCGGGAAATTTAAGCCGCGAGGCCAGTTCCACAAGTACCTCCTGAAAGGGCTTGCAGTCGCCAAGAGGCTCGACCACAGGAACACGCACCGAGTCGCATGGCCCGTCGAACTCCGAGATCGGTCGATCAAGAAGACTCATGGCATCGTAGCGTTCAAGGTAGGTTGTATCGGGAAGCACCAGGTCGGCAAAGCCAGTCATCTCGCTATGAAAGGCGTCACAGACCACGAGGAAAGGAATCTTGTAATTTCCATCGGGCGACTTGTCGTTAAGCATGTCGCGCACCTGATCGGTGTTCATGGTGGAGTTCCAGGCCATGTTCGCCATAAAGATCATGAGCGTGTCGATGGGGTAGGGGTCGGCCTTCCACGCATTGGTAATGACGTTGTGCATCAGGCCATGGGCAGACAAAGGATGCTCCCAAGAAAACCCTTTGTCGATTCGAATGGGCTCACCCGATTCAGTCACACAAAGGTCTTCGGGGCAGGTGGGAAAGCCCAGCGGTGTGGTGGCAAGGGGCTCACCTGGTTTAATTTGGCTCTCGCCATTCGGTGGTCGAACCGAAGGGGGTATGGCACGAGGAAACGGCGCCTTGTGTAAAAAGCCGCCCGGCCGATCAATGGTGCCTAGAAGACTCATTAAGTTTGCCAAGGCTCGTACCGTTTGAAAGCCATTGCTGTGAGCCGCAAGTCCACGCATAGCATGAAAGGCAACAGGCCGCCCAATCACCTTGTCGTACTGCTTACCAAAGGAGTCGGTCCAGGCAATAGGAAGTTCGAAGGACTGGTTCATGGCCACCTCGGCCATTTCTCTAGCAAGCTTTTCAATGCGTGCCGCAGAGACACCGGTAATGGCCTGCGCCCATTCGGGTGTGCAGTCTGCAAGGCTCTCTTTCAACAGCTCAAAGGCGGGCCGCACGTTAATACCATTGACGGTAAAGCGTCCAGTCAGTGCAGGCCGGGCAGGCCGCTCGCGCATACAGACCGCCTTGTTCGCGTCTTGGTCCCAGACCATCTGGTCGAGTTGATCGTAGATGGGGGGCTTGTCGGCGACATCGGCACGAAGAAACTGGCCATGCTTTTCCGATCCCGGCGCGTCAATAACCAGCTGAGGACCATTGGTGAACTGCGCAACGAAATCCGTGTCGAAGGTCTCTGCATTAACAAGTACATGGCTAATTGCAAGCAGCAGCGCGCCATCGGTTCCAGGTCGAATGGGGATCCATTCATCGGCGATGGCGCTGTAGCCTGTGCGCACCGGGTTCACCGAAATAAACTTACCGCCCTCACGCTTGAACTTCGAGATCGCCATTTTGAGCGGGTTGCTGTGATGGTCTTCGGCCGTGCCCATCATAATAAAGAGCTTGGCATTCTCAAGGTCGGGGCCGCCAAACTCCCAGAATGAACCACCAATGGAATAGATCATGCCTGCGGCCATGTTCACTGAACAAAAGCCGCCGTGAGCAGCGTAGTTCGGTGTGCCAAATTGGCGAGCAAAGAGACCGGTAAGGGCCTGCATCTGGTCGCGTCCGGTGAAAAGCGCAAATTTTTTCGGATCGGTCTGACGGATTGTTCCAAGTCGATCGCTGAGCATGTCGAAGGCCTGCTCCCAAGAGATGGGATCGAACTGACCATCACCACGATCGGTGCCCGGTCGACGCAACAAGGGCTTGGTTAAACGCGCCGGTGAGTACTGCTTCATCACGCCCGAGCCGCCCTTGGCGCAGATGACGCCCTTGTTGAGGGGATGGTTGGGGTTGCCCTCAATAAACTTCACCTCCCCGTCTTTGACATGTACATTGATGCCACAACGACAGGCGCACATGTAGCAGGTGGTGCTCTTAATTTCAGTGCCCTCTTGCAGGGCCTGGGTGGTGGCAATGGGATTAAACGATACCTTGCTCATAGCGTGAACACCTTGTAGCGGTAATTAAAAAATATCAGACGTCTGAACCAAGGCGGCCGCCATGGCGCAGGAGGCCAGTCGACTGTAGGCAGAGTCGGAGCGACTGGTTAAGACAATGGGAACCTTCGCCCCAAGAATGACACCGGCGGCCTCCGCGCGCGCGGCATAGACCAGGCTTTTGAAAAGAATATTGCCGGCGTTGAGGTCGGGTGCCAAAAGAAGATCGACATCGCCACTAACCTGGCTTTCATACCCCTTAATGTCTGCCGAGCGGCGCGAGAGCGCAAGGTCAAGGCCCATGGGACCCTCCACTACCGCATGGCCGAATACACCCTCGGCTGCCATGTCACACAAGGCTTTGGCATCAATTGTTGCCTTAATTTTTTCGTTGACCGATTCGGTGGCCGAGATGATTGCGACCTTGGGGCGTTTCACGCCGATCTGCTGCATAGCCTCAATGGCACTGGTAAGAATGTCAACCTTTTCGTTTAGACCAGGGTCAATGTTCACAACCGCGTCCGCCACGAAAAGGGGCTTCTCAAACCCGGGCACATCGAACTTAAAAATATGACTGATCCGGCGTGAGGTTCTTAACCCTGCAGACGATTTCAGGCAGGCCGAGAGCAGTTCGTCGGTGTGAAGGCTTCCTTTCATGAGCGCGTTGATTCGCGGATGCAACCCTGCACAGTCGGCAACAGCCTTTTGTGCCACTTCAATTGCAGACCCCTCCACGTTTTGAATTTCAATTCCGAGAAGGCTAAGCCCAGACGATTCCGCCAGTAAATGCATGCCCGTTTCAGGTCCATAAATAACAACATGGGCAAGACCGTGGCTATGGCAGTCAATGGCGGCCTTCAATGCATCAACCGAAAGTGGGTAGACCACGCCAATATTAAGTGAGTGCTGTGCCTTACTCTTGTGAATAAGCGCATCAAGAAAAGGGTAGTGTATGGGCACAAGGCCTGCCTGAATCATTGGCTAATTCCCTGGTTCTGAAGGGTTGCCGAAATAGCAGAAGCTGCCCACCGCAACCGGTCAATTTTCTTTAGAGCTTCATTCATGCTCAGGCGTGCCGTAGGCGCATGCACAGCAACGGCGGCAATGCACTGGCCGTTGTTATCAAGCACGGGTACAGAAAGGCAGTTTAGGCCCGCGGCGTACTCTTGCTGATCGATGCTATAACCTCGTCGTGCGATGCGATCAAGTTCGGCCTGAAAGGCATTGGGGTCGGTGATGGTCTGGGGCGTGTAGGCTTGGTAGGGCAAAGCCTTAATAAGTGGGTCGCGAATGCTTGGGTTCATAAGCGCCAGAATCATTTTGCCACTGGCGCTGCAGTGGGCGGGTACTCGAGAGCCGGGCTTAAGGTCCATACGCAATGGCCAGTTGGCCTCAGCACGGTCAAGGTAGACAACTTCAATGCCATCAAGAATGGTGAGGTTGCAGGATTCATTGAAGTCCGAAACCAACCGCTTCAGTATGGAGTGCCGTTGCGCGCTTATATGACTGTGTCGAAGTGTGTCGATGGCCAGAGTATTTAACCGAGGCCCAGGTGCAAAGTGCCGCCCCCCAGGCATACGCTGAACAAACCGCATTTCTTCAAGGCCGAGCAAAAGTCTGTGCATGGTGGCCTTTGGCTCATCGAGTCGAACAACCAGTTGGGCCAAGGTCTGGGGCTTTTCTGATTGGGCAATGGCCTCAAGCAGGGTTAAAAGACGAAGCGAGGGGCTGCCGATGTTGCTAAAAGAATTAGCCATTGGCGCCAAGGCCGGTGATACCCGGAGTTCGGCAGTGACCGAAGGCTTAGAGCCAGCCTTGGCGACTGCTTTCAAGCCAGATTTTGACCCAGACTTTGGATTGGACTTTAACTTGGCGTTTGACTGGTTTGCCCTCATTCGATAAATTATGGGTCAAAATGTTCCATTTTTCAAAGAGGTTATTCCTCTTCCCCCGTCGGTAATTCCGCCCAGCTCAACTGTGTGGCGCAGACTCTTCCCCTTTCTTAACTGGCTACCTCAGTGGCCAAAGTCAGGCCACGTGCAGTCGGACTTCTGGGCAGGCCTTACGGGTGCAACAGTTGTTCTGCCCCAAGGGGTTGCCTTTGCCACCTTGGCAGGTATGCCCCCTCAGTACGGTCTTTACGCGGCGATGGTGCCCTGCGTTGTTGCTGCGCTGTGGGGCTCAAGCCGGGTCATGGTCACGGGCCCCGCCAATGCTATTTCGCTTACTACGCTTGCATTGGTTGCGCCACTGGCTATTCCGGGCAGCCCAGACTATGTGGCGCTGGTGCTTAGTCTCACGTTTATGGTGGGTGTCCTGCAGCTCACCATTGGCATCTCAGGCCTGGGTAGGCTCGTTGAAAAAGTTCCGCACGCAGTCATTCTGGGCTTCACCATCGGTGCAGCAGTGCTCATCGCAAACAGCCAGGTGGGAACCGCGCTTGGCCTGTCGCTTGAACGCACCACCTCCATCCTTGTTACTGCAGGCCAAGTCCTCGAGCGACTCGATCAAATTAATTTTTTCCCATTGGCCATCGCGATGATGACCATTGTTTTCATCCTGTTGTTTGAGAAGGTCTCACGACGACTGCCCGCCATGTTCTTCGGTCTTTTGCTTGCCTCGGCTGTCACCTGGCTGCTTACGCATTGGCTTGGTCAGCCAAGCCTTCCGGCCGTCTCTGCTCTGCCCAGTGCCCTGCCGTTGCTCTCCTGGCCCATTCCGCCGCTCGAGGTTTTGCCATCTCTTGTAGTGCCTTGTCTGGTGATGACAATGCTTGCGCTCGCAGAGGCCTCTGCCATTTCACGTGCCATGGCCATGCGCCAAGGCCTTGCTTTTAACGGCACGCAGGAGGTGATCGGGCAGGGTCTTGGAAACCTTGCAGGCTCTTTCTTTTCATCTTACCCAACCAGCGGTTCGTTTAATCGCTCCGGGGTCAACATGGCCAGTGGTGCGAGGACCCCCATGGCGGCGGTGATTGCTTCAGTTCTTCTTGTTCTGATTCTTGCCTTCGGCCGTGAATTTGCCACACTCTTGCCGCTTGCCTGTATTGCAGGTGTTTTGTGGGTGGTGGCCTGGCGTCTTATTGAAAGGCGCGACCTTCGTCACACCCTTGGGCTTGGCTGGAGTAATCGTCTGGCCTGCCTCTTTACCATGGGGGCAACCTTGTTTTGGTCACTCGAGGCCGCCCTTATTGGTGGTGTTCTTCTGTTTTTTGTCGTGCAACGGATTTTGGGGCCCGATCAAAAAGGACCATCGAAGAGCTAGGCACTGCCTGTTGCAACGGCGTTCTGCCATTGCAAGCCTGCAGGTCTTAAGTTGAAGTGCCCATCAATAAACCCAAGCCTTGGATAATACCCACGGTCGACATCGGCAAAGGTGTCAAAAATGAAAAACAGATTAGGGTGTTTAAGGCAAAGACTGAGGGCTTGCTGTGTTAATTGCCTTAGCCTTTCAGTGTCACTGTTAAGGGCGGCAGTTGATGGGCCTGACGTTTTAATGGAAATTTGAACGGAGCATCCACAGGCCTTCGCCCAGGCTGCGCAATCTTTAGTGACCATACCAAGTTCGTGGTGGAATTCATGGCGCACAACCACCCCATCAAGAAAGCCGCCTGCAACCATTTTCTGCATCCAGTCTGTCTGGGCTTCTAATTCGCCAACTAAAAACCCAGATCGAATAAAGTGGCTGAAGGTATTTCCATGGGTTTGTTTCTCAAGGCCTTCATCTCGAAGTGGAGACAAGAAAAGCTTAATGCCAGTAGCCTTGGTAAAGGCCTGATAGCGATCTTTGACCCGATCAAAATCAACAAGTCGTTGATTGCATTCAATAGCATCAACTTGCAGGTTGCCCAGGCTTAGCAGCGCATCGCCTGGGGCACCAAGTTTGGTCATCCACACGGAAATACCCTGCCCCCGAAGCAGGGGAATACGCTCACGTGATTCCTGGGTGCGAATGTCGATTTCGGGAATCTTTACGAGCCTTGTTCCCATTTCAAGAAGCGCCTGCAGAGGGTAGTCATTGCGGGCAAACTTTCGGCCGAATTCTTGGACACCACCTGTTGCAGTAATTTGCTCGGACTGTGCCCAAGGGTGGCGAAGTTCAACACCAACATTTGGAAACGTCGACACCCGTGGGTGTGTTGCAAACAGTTGGGTTTTCGGGGTTGGCCTGCCAGGAAGCTGGCGCTCGCCCTGAGTTCGAATGGAGTAAACCACCGATTCGCTCTCAAAGACATCGACCAGGAAATAACCGAATCGCCCTGGGTCGCCCCGTCCGAACTCGACTGCCGGCGCAATACGGTAGAAGGCGGAAAAATCGTGCCGCATAAATGCCGTGGATGGAAGCATGAAGAAATTCGCTTCACCAATTCGGTCAAGCCAAAAATTATGAACATGACCTGCAAAGATTGTGTCGATGCCGGGCTGCCTGAGCAAACCCAAAAGCCAGGACCGAGCAGGCTGGTCGATATTGTCGTAGTTGCCTGGTTCGTCCGCACGCCACAAATAAGGTGGGTAGTGCATGAACACGTAACGACGCCCTGTGCAAGGCCTGCTAAGGAGTTGTTCAAGCCAGTTGCGTTGCTCTTCCTCCTCGGCCAATCCGGAGTTCATAAGAACAGTGTTTAGAAAGACAAACTGATCGTTCTGGAAGGAAAGCTCAAAAAAGTCTTTCCCAAAATGTTGGCGGTACTTCTTTAAGTAGCTGCTACTAACGTGATCGGCCGGCATCCAGTCAACTTTTTTGTCGCCAACATCATGATTACCAGGCACGCAGTAAAGAGGAATTTTTAGGCAGCCCGCAATGGCTTTGAACTCGGTGACAGCCTGCTCAAAGCTTGGTAGACCTGGAACAGGATGAACGATGTCGCCCAAGTGAACAACGAATGCAAGCTCTGATTCGATCTCTGCAAGCTGTTCAAAGACATAACGGGCCCGTTGATTTGCGTAGGCGTTAGTCTCGTAGGGTGATGTTCCCCCAATGTCGAGTTCATTGACATGAGTATCTGCGACAACTGCAAATGTATACCGAGGGGTTGGAGAGCCTTTTGGCCGGATTATGGAATTGCTGGTTGAAGAGGTCGTCATGGTGAATACCCTTGGTTAACGTAGACCACTATCGATCGAACTATTATGCGCATAATTGTTCAAGCTTCGAATCAAAAGTGTGTTGACACGTTAGGATGACGAACTTTGAACAAGGAGACCCAAATGAAAAAAAGAAAGCCCAATTTTTTGGTCATACTAATTGACGATCTTCGTTATGACGAGTTCGGGGCCGGGGGTCATCCTTACATGAAGACGCCCAATATTGATCGCATAGCACATGAAGGAGCGCTTTTTACGCGAGCCTTTCACACCACACCAATCTGTTCCCCTAACAGGGCCTCCATTATGTCGGGCCAGTATGCAAGCCGTCATGGTGTTATTGACAATGTCGCCCGCGACGCCATGAGCCATAGGCTACCCAACTACCACCTCGAGCTGCAGCAACTGGGCTATGAAACAGCTCATATTGGCAAGTGGCATATGGGCAATGACGGCAAGCCGCGACCAGGCTACGACCACTGGATTAGCTACGACGGTCATGGCCGACTAAACGATCCTGTACTCAACAAGAACGGACGCTACAGTGCCCACAAGGGCTACATGACCGACATCATGAATGACTATGCGGTGGATTATTTAAAACGCAAACGCACCAAACCCTTCTCCCTTTTCTATGCGCACAAGGCGGTGCATCCCGATGCGGACCAGGCGGCCGATGGCAAGCTCACCATTCTTCCTAATGGTGGTTACATTGTTCCCAAACGTCACCAGGGGCTCTACAAAAACGATGTCTTTCCTTCAACGCCCAACATGCTCTCGGCCGAAGAGGTTGTAAAAAACAAACCCGCCTGGAAGGAATGCCTTGAACTGAAGAAAAAGCCGGCAGCCAAGACTTTATTGAAGGCGCTGCAGGCAGGAACCCAGCAAGAGATACGGCTTCGGGCCCAGATGATGGCCAGTGTGGATGAGGGTGTCGGCCGTATTCTGCAGACGCTAGACGAGCAGGGTGAGCTTGATAACACCTGCATTATTTTCTTTGGTGATAACGGGTATTTCTTCGGTGAGCATGGCCTTGGGCCAGAACGTCGTTTTGCCTACGAGGAGGGTATTCGATCCCCCTTTGCTGTGCGTTATCCGCTAATGATTCCATCGGGTTCGAACCGATCTCAGCTCGTCATCTGTCAGGACATTGCTCCCACACTTATTGAGCTTGCAGGGGGTCAGCCTGGCCAACATATTCAAGGGCGGTCGATGGTCCCAGTCTTTCAGTCTGCAAAGGCCAAGCACCGAAAGTCTTTCATGGTGGAGTATTGGGCAGAAAATGCCATGCCCTGGCTGGTCGGAATGACCTACAAGGCCATACGAACCCAACGCTACAAATATATTCACTGGGTGAATCGGGGGCAGGCAGGTGAACTTGATGAGCTCTACGATCTTAAGGAAGACCCTTATGAACTTAAGAACCTCTGCCAGGACCCCGTCTTTGCAGCCCAGCGGCGTAAGCTTCAAAAGTCATTAAGGGGGCTGGTAAACCAGGCCCTCGGTTTGGCAGCAAAATAGCCGTGGCATGACGTTGCAGGCGATTGCTCCGAGAGATCCTGGCAAAGCCCTTCTAGGGTCAATCCGTAGGCCGAATTCGGACTGTTTTGTGCCATAATGCAAGTCATGTATATGATACATATATCATGGTTATTCTAATCACAGAGTTCATGGATGAGCAGGCGGTCGCGCGCCTGCGGCAGCAGTTCCAGGTTGTTCACAAGCC
Source organism: Bordetella parapertussis (assembly GCA_945901825.1). GTDB lineage: Bacteria > Pseudomonadota > Gammaproteobacteria > Burkholderiales > Burkholderiaceae_A > Hahnella. The sequence continues at coordinate 43,303 of CAMDMC010000003.1, read as the reverse complement.
AGATGCTTTTGTCCAGCCCGAGCAGCTTGTCGATGAGCTTGCGAATGCCGATGCCTTGATTGTTCGCAACCAGACTAAGGTGACCGAGAGCCTGCTTCATTTGGCACCTAGGCTCAAGCTTGTGGGCCGACTGGGTGTGGGCCTGGACAACATCAACCTCGAAGCCTGCAAGGCACGCGGTATTAAGGTTATTCCGGCAACAGGCGCCAATGCGCACTCGGTAGCGGAGTATGTGGTGGTGAGCGCGGTGGCCCTGCTTCGCAGGCTTCCCGCCGCCATGCAGGGCATGCAGGTCAAAGGCTGGTGTCGCGCTGAGTCGTCCGATGGTCGCGAGGCTCCAGGACGTAAGTTTGGGATTGTGGGTCTTGGCGACATTGGCTGCAGAGTCGCGCGGCTTGCTCAGAGCTTTGGCTTTGAATGCACCGGCCACGACCCATTTCTAAATCAGGCCCCCACCAACATAGAGCTTCTGAGCTTCGAAGACCTCCTGCAGACCGCAGACGTCATCTCGATTCATGTTCCTTACTTGGCTTCAACGGCCTCTATGTTTAATGCAAAGGTTATTGCCTCTATGAAGCCTGGCAGTATTCTTATTAATACCTCGCGAGGTGGCATTGTCGATGAGCAGGCCTTACTGAAGGCTTTAACGTCGGGCCAGCTTGGCGGTGCTGCCATTGATGTCTTTGAGACGGAACCTTTACCTGCGCCAACCGAGCTAGCGCGCCTTGCCAATGTCATCGTCACACCGCATATCTCTGGGGTCACGCAAGATAGCAATCAGCGGGTGAGTGGTCTTATTGCCGAGCGTGTTGCGAACGAGCTCCATCAACTCTCGAAAGGTTGAACTGCTTCATGAACCTCAGTCTTATTGACGCTGAAAACCTTGCCGCCAAGGCCCTTGAGGCCTCAGGTGTGCAGGCAAGGGCTGCGCAAATCACCGCCAAGTCATTGGTTCGTGCCGATGCCGATGGCATGGCCTCGCATGGGCTGTCGCGGGTACCTCAGTATGCGGGTCATGTTCGTGTGGGGCGTGTGAACGCCCAGGCTGAGCCCTGCGTCGTTGCAAGCCGTCCCGCAGCAGCTGTGGTCGATGCCCAAGAGGGGTTTGCCTTTCCTGCCATGCAACTTGCCCTTGCCGAGGCGGCAGCGCGGGCCAAGACCCAGGGCGTGTCCTTCATTGCAGTTGCCAACAGCCACCATTTTGGAGTGGCGGGTCATTTCGCAGAAGACCTTGCTCGTCAGGGACTCATTGGATTGGTGGTGGGTAACTCACCTGCGGCTATGCCCATGTGGGGAGGTCGTCGCGCTGTCTTTGGAACCAACCCCATTGCCGCAGCCTTTCCTCGGGTCAAGGCCGACCCTGTTCTTATTGACCTTTCTTTAAGCGCAGTGGCTCGCGGAAAGCTTATGGTTGCCTCTCAGAAAGGCGAGTCCATTCCCGAGGGTTGGGCTTTAAACTCCAAAGGCGAGCCCACCACGGACCCCAAGGAAGGTCTCACAGGAATGATGGTGCCTGCAGGCGGGGCCAAGGGCGCCATGCTCGCCTTTATGGTTGAGGCGCTCTGCGTGGCTGTCTCCAACTCGGCCTATGGCTTTGAGGCCGACTCCTTTTTCGAGCTTGAAGGCAACCGGCCTCGGATTGCCCAGGCCCTTATTGCCATCGACATCGGGCTGAAGTCGCAAGAGGGTTATTTCCAGCGTATGGAAGACCTCATTACCTTTATCAGCCAGGACCCCGAGGTGCGACTTCCTGGTGAGCGACGCTTTGGCCTTCGGCGTCAGGCCGAGCGCAATGGCATTTCGATTTCAGATGATCTTTACAGACAGCTAAAGGAGCTTGCCCAATGACCCAGGCCATTGCAACAGAGGCATCGGTTGTCAAGGTTCGCGTCTGGCGCGGCAAGGAGCAGGGCGAGTATCAGGCCTACGAGGTTCCCCGTCAGCCAAGCCAGACCGTGCTTGATATCGTTACTTATATTCAGCGAGAGATTGACCCCAGCCTTTCTTATCGTTTTGCCTGTCGGGTAGGGGTCTGTGGGTCTTGTGCCATGGTGGTAAATGGTCAGGCACGATGGACCTGCCGAACCCATGTCGACAAGGTCGCCCAAGACGGAGAGATTGAAATTGCGCCTCTGCGAAACCTGCCGGTTGTGAAAGACCTTGTCACCGATATGGCGCCCTTTTTTGACAAATGGGCCAAGGCCAAGGGCCAGTTCCAGGGTGACACCACGCGGCATGATGAATTCGCTCGCGTGGAGCCAGAGTCCAAACAACGGCAGGCCGTTGACCTTGCCATTGAGTGCATTGGCTGTGGTGTCTGTTACTCAAGCTGCGATGTCGTAAGCTGGCGTCCCGACTACCTAGGCCCTGCGGCATTGAATCGTGCATGGACCCTTATGAACGATGTACGTGACACCGGCAAAGAAGACAGGCTTGAGGCAGTGGGCAATGACGCGGGCTGCCTTGCCTGCCATACCCACACCAGCTGCACCGAGCTCTGCCCCAAGCAGCTCTCGCCAACGGCAAGCATTGCTGGTCTTAAAAGAATGGTGCGGTGATGCCTGGAACATCCACGCTCGAACGCAGGCTTTTTCGTCTTCAGCGGCTCTCGGCAATGGTCTTGGCTGTCTGCCTGGTGGTGCATTTAATCACCATGATTCTTGCCGTTCAGGGCGGGCTGACCGCCGCAGAAATCCTTGCCCGCACCCGTGACAATACCGCCTGGCTGGCCTTCTACCTTGCCTTTGTTCTTATGGTGACCCTTCATGTTCCCATTGGATTGCGCAACATTCTCCGCGAGCTGACAGGCTGGCCGACATCCAGGGTCAACCTTGCAAGCCTTCTTGTCGGTTTTGTTCTTCTTACCTTTGGTCTTCGAGCGGCCTGGGCTGTGTTTCTCGCGTAGCGCTTTTTTAAAAGGAACGTCAAGCGTCATGGCAAGTCTATCGATGGGTCTTAACAACGATTCGCGTAATCGCCGCACTGCGGGCTATTGGGCTTTTCTTGGTCATCGCATTTCAGGTCTGGCGCTTGCCGCCTTTCTTCCCTTGCATTTCTTAGCCTTGGGCTCAGCATTGTCTGGCGAAGGCGCCTTGCAAAAAGTTATTGGTTGGACCGACATGCCCTTGGTTAAACTTGCCGAGCTTGGCCTGGTCTTTAGCCTTGCCCTTCATCTTGGTCTTGGGCTGCGCATTCTTTACATTGAACATGCGGCGAACATGAAAAGACACAAATTCTTCGCAGGCTTATCGTTTATCTTCGCCGGTACAGCCACGCTTGTTTTCTTGTTGTCCTTGTCGGTCTTGTAAAGGAGTTGGGTCTTATGTTTACGCTTGATACAGCACAGGTTCAGGAGGCTGCCCGCGAACTCTATATTCGGGCCCTAAAAATTCTTCCAGATGATATCAAGCAGGGTTTTCAAACCTTGGCATCAAAAGAGACCAACACCACCGCCCAGTCTATTTTGGGGACCATGATTAAAAATATCTCGGTGGCAGAAGACAACAACAATCTCTTGTGTCAGGACACAGGAATTCCAATTTACAACCTCATGGTTGGAACCCAGGTCGACTTCAATGGTGCGCAGCTTATTAAGGCTATTGAACAAGGCTGCAGTCGGGCCACGGTGGAGCATCCCATTCGCTCCTCGGTGGTGCACCCCATCACGCGCAAAAACAACCATACCTCCTGTGGGCACCGGGTTCCTGTTGTGAACATTTCCTTTGTCGATCGCCCAGGCTGGGTACGCCTTGAAATGATTCCCAAGGGCAGTGGCTCAGAAAACAATTCTTGGCTCAAAATGGCAACCCCGGCAGAAGGCATTGCTGCGGTTAAAACCTTTGTTGTTGACTGCGTGCTCGAGGCCGGTGGAAAGACCTGCCCTCCCACCATCGTGGGCGTGGGCGTAGGAGGGACCTCGGACCTTTGCATTCATCTTGCCAAAGAGGCCGCCACCCGACCTTTGGGCTCAGTCTGTGCAGACCCCGAAGGTGCAGCCCTAGAAAAGGAACTAACCAAGGCGGTGAATGCCTTAGGTGTTGGCCCCCAAGGGCTTGGTGGCGATTCAACGAGTTTTGCAGTGCATATTGAGATGGCGGCAACACATATCACCATGAACCCCGTGGCTGTAAACATGCAATGTCACTCGGCACGACGCGCCAGCGCCGAGTTTTCCTCTAACGGACTTCTTTACGGATTCTAGCCATGGCTCATCACGATCTCCAGACCCCTGTCACGGAAGAGGCAATACGCGCCCTTAAGGTAAACGACACGGTCAGCCTGCACGGTACGCTTTATGGCATTCGCGATGCTACGCAAATTCATATGTTTGATCGTCAGCGCAAAACCCGGTTCGATCTCCATGGCCATGCCGTCATTCACACCGCGCCCAATGTGAAGAAGGTGGAGCCCTCCAGCGACCATCCGGCGGGTTATCAGCCCATATGCATTGGTACAACCACAAGCATGCGAATGGAGCGTTTCACCCAGCCCCTTATGCAGCAGTACGGTGTGCGCATAGTCGTGGGTAAAGGCGGGCTTGGCCCTGTTTCGCTCAACGCCTTTCAGGCAATCGGTGGGGTCTACCTGGCCATTGTGGGCGGCACCGCAGCCCTTGAGACAACCTGGGTAGAGCAGATTGAAGACGTGGACCTTGACGACCTTAACCCGGAGTCGCTTTGGAAATTTCGTGTAAACGGGTTTGGGCCTCTGCTGGTTGCAATGGACAGCCACGGGCAAAGCCTTTACTCCGTTGTGACAGAAAATTCCCAGGCCCAGCGTGCCAAGGTTCTTGCCGAGATGGGTATCCCAAGTTAGGGCCGCAGTCGACAACCTAAAGACCATCCGTTCATCACAGGGGCTAAGCCAAAACCATGCAAGCAAAAACCATCGAAACCTTAAAAACGGATGTTCTCATTTTGGGCTCGGGCGGCGCAGGTCTCTTTGCCGCCCTGCATGCGCATCAGGCAGCGCCCGAGCTGTCCATTACGGTGGCTGTGAAGGGCTTGCTTGGAAAGTCAGGCTGCACCCGTATGGTTCAGGGCGGCTTTAACGTGGCTCTAGCCGAGGGTGATTCAGTGACACGTCACTTTATGGACACCATTGAGGGCGGCAAGTGGCTGCCCGACCAAGACCTTGCCTGGACACTCTGCGAAAAAGCGGTTGAACGTATTCATGAGCTAGAAAACGAACTGGGCTGTTTCTTTGACCGCAACCCCGACGGCACCATGCATCAGAAGGCCTTTGCTGGACAGACCTTTGATCGTACCGTTCACAAGGGCGACCTCACAGGCATTGAAATTATTAGCCGTCTTGCCGAGCAGGTCTGGGCGCGCAATATTCAGCGCCTGGAAGAGCACCGCGCCATTGAACTCATCCCCGCAGACGACGGCTCTGGTCTCGCTGGTGTGCTAATGATTGATGTGCGCACCGGCGCCTATCGACTCGTGCTGGCAAAGGCTGTTCTGCTTGCAACCGGCGGTGGGCCCACCATGTATAAATACCATACGCCCTCCGGCGATAAAAGCTGCGATGGACTTGCAATGGCATTGCGTGCAGGGCTTACGCTTCGAGACATGGAGATGGTTCAGTTCCACCCGACAGGTCTGCTTGCAGGAAGTCAGACGCGTATTACTGGAACCGTCATTGAAGAAGGTCTTCGCGGTGCGGGAGGCTGGTTGCTCAATGGCCAAGACGAGCGTTTTATGCAGCACTACGACCCAAAGCTCGAGCGCGCAACCCGCGATGTCGTCTCGCGTGCCATTTTCACCGAGATGCGTGAGGGCCGAGTGACCCCGCATGGAGGTGTCTACATTGCCATGTCGCACCTTGGCCCTGAGAAGGTGCGCAAGCAGTTCAAAGGCATGGTTGAGCGCTGCGCGGACTGCGGCTTTGACCTTGCTACAGGCAAAGTGGAAGTGGTCCCTACGGCCCACTACCTGATGGGGGGTCTTATTTTCAAGGCCGACTGCAGTACCGAGATGCAGGGGCTTTTCGCGGCAGGCGAAGACACGGGCGGTGTGCATGGAGCTAATCGTCTGGGAGGCAATGGTGTCGCCAACTCCACGGTTTACGGCGGCATTGCGGGCGACGCCATGGCGCAGTTTGCCCGCCAGCAGCGGCATTACAAAGAGCCCCTTTGGTCGTCGGTTGAAGAGTCCATCGAGCATCACAACCGTCCCATTGGGCGCCAAGGCCGCGAGCAGCTCTCAAATATTCGCGAGTCCCTGTACGACCTTATGTGGGAAGACGCCGGTATTCTGCGAAGCCGCGAAAGTCTGAGCCGAGCTGAGATCAAACTCAAAGAGCTTGCCGAGCAACTCAATCACGTTGCCGTACCCGATGCAGACCGAGCCTTCCTCATGGCCTGGCACGACCATTTGAACCTTGAGAACCTGGTGGCCATGAGCCAGGTAATTGTCACAGCCGCGCAGGCCCGTGAAAATTCCCGCGGGGCGCACTACCGTGAGGACTTTCCTGATGCCGGTGATCTCATGGCCTCCACCTACACCTGCGTTCAGCAGTCGTCTACGGGAAGTTCATCCGTTCAGGTCACCAACCGGCCGGTACGCTTTAACCGAGTAAAACCGGGTGAGACTCTTTTAGATCAGGATGAAAGTCCTCGCACACCTAAGGAAGACGCTACTGCGCAAACCCAACACGACCATGACACGGTGACCTTATGACCTTCGATGCCATACTGGCCAGCATTGGCAACCTTGCGGCTATTGAAAATGTTCTGGCGCTTGTTGTAGGTCTTACGGTGGGTGTCATTGCCGGGGCCATTCCGGGAATGTCTGCTGCCATGGCGGTGGCCCTTACCCTGCCCTTTACCTTTTCCCTAACACCCATCACAGGCATTTTGTTACTTCTTGGAGTCTACAAGGGAGGCATTTTTGGCGGCTCCATTCCCGCTATTTTAATCAACACACCCGGTACACCCGCATCAAGCGCCACGGTGCTCGACGGCTACCCTTTGGCACAGAAAGGTCAGGCAAGCAAGGCTCTCAGCATGGCCCTTTGGGCCTCGTGCACGGCCGACTTTATTTCGAACCTTGCGCTCATTTTCTTTGCGGCGTGGCTTGCCTCGTTTGCCTTAAAGTTTGGCCCGCCTGAGTTTTTCACGCTTATCTTTTTCTCGCTCACCATCATTGCAGGTGTCTCGGGCGACAGCCTAAGTAAAGGCGTAGTCTCGGCGATTCTGGGTTTGCTCTTTGCCACCATTGGCCTTGACCTGGTTTACGGAACCGACCGCCTCACCTTTGGCAATGCCAACCTCATGAGTGGCTTGAACTTCATTCCCGTGCTCATTGGCCTTTTTGCCATTCCAGAAATTCTGGCCTTTGTGCTTAAGAAAGACATTTCGGTTGGACAAACGCGAAGCCTTTCGGGGCAGGGCATTACCTTTGCCGAATACCGCAGATGCTTTAAGTCTATTTTCCGGGGAAGTGCCATTGGTGTGTTTCTTGGGGCAGTGCCGGGCATTGGCGCAGCACCCTCGGCTTTCCTAGCTTACAGTGAGGCACGTCGCACCTCACCGAACAAGGCCAACTTTGGAAAAGGTGAGCTCGAGGGAGTGGCAGCGGCAGAGGCCGGCAACAATGGCGTGGCCGGTGCAACGCTTATTCCCTTGCTTGCCCTTGGTATTCCGGGCGATGTCATTACCGCCATTATTATTGGCGCCTTCATGATTCACGGGCTTACGCCCGGGCCCATCATGTTCTTTCAGAACACTGACATTATTTACACCCTGTTTGCTGGTCTTTTATTAAGCTCTGTTTTTCTTCTGGTTATTGGCGCGGGGGCCATCAAAATTTTCAAGTACATCGCCCATGTGCCTAAGACCATTCTTATGCCATCGGTCTTGGTGCTCTGCGTTTACGGGGGGTATGCCGTGAACAACTCGGTCTTTGACGTGGCCGTGATGTTCTTAATGGGGGGGCTTGGCTTTGCCATGTACCGGTTCAATGTGCCGCCGGCCCCGTTTGTTATTGCCTTTATTCTTGGGCCTCTTTTTGAGGACAACTTCCGTCAGGCCATGTTGATGTCGGGCGGGGAGATGTCCATTCTTGTAAGAAGCCCCATTACCTGGTTCTTCTGGATTGCAACCATTCTTACGCTTTTGGCGCTAACCGGTGCCTGGGGTCGTATCGCCAGTCTTTTGCGTAAGGGTTAAGTCATGTCAACACAAGTAACCGTAGCCCATGGCTTGGCTCGTCTTATTAAAGCGCAAGGTATCGACACCATTTTTTCCTTGTCGGGGAACCAGATCATGCCGGTCTACGACGGCTGCCTTGCCGAAGGCCTTGCGATTCTGCATTGTCGTCATGAGGGTGCTGCAGTTTTCATGGCCGATGGCTATTCGCAAATTGCAGGTCGACCGGGCATTGCGATGGTGACCGCAGGCTCAGGTTTTTTAAACAGCCTAGGCGCCTTGTTTGCCGCTCGACTTAATCAGTCCAACCTTATTCTTCTCACCGGAGACTCGGGTGTAAACCAGGATGGCAAGGGCGCCTTCCAGGAATTAAACCAGTGCCTCAGTTCGGCGCCGGTTACCGCCTACTCTGTCCGGCCAAAATCATCTGAGCAGCTTTTTGCAGCCCTCCATCAGGCATTTGATTTCTATGCACAAGGCAATACGGGGCCTGTTCATATTGCCCTGGCAGCCGATGTTTTGGAACAGCCGCTTCAAGCCCATGCACTTTCGTTGTTCTCCTCGGGTCGGGCGAAGACGGGTTATGAGACGGCCCTGCCAACCCATGAGCTGCAGGCCCATGAGCAGACCCTGCTGGACCATTTGGTTCAACGGCTTAAGGCTGCCACTTTGCCTGTTGTGCTTCTAGGGCCCTTTTTCAATCAGGCGCGTTACCCAGGACTAACAAATGTTCTTCAAAAAGCACTGGGTGTGGACTGCTTTTTTATGGAAAGCCCAAGGGGTATTGCAGACCCTCATTGGCCGGGACTTGCCAAAAAGCTTGGGGAGGCAGACCTTGTTGTTGTGATTGGGAAGCCCGTTGATTTTTCCATGCAGTTTGGAACCTTCGACTCAAGACAACCCGATGGTCCACAGTGGTTAATGGTAGATAACGACGCCCTTACCATCGAGCGCTTTCAGACAAACCTGCCTAAGCAGGCAGTCAACACACTTCGTATGGCCCCGCGTCGTTGCATTGCCGGGTTACTCGAGAAAACCAAACAGGTCGATGCACCCCAGGTTATGACGAGTCAGGCGCTTAGTCCCGTTGACCCTCCCACAGGCTCAGCCCATGCTGAGTTTTTAAAGGCAATACAAAAAGTAATTAATGACCTGTCCGGACGCGTGACGCTGGTGGTCGACGGCGGCGAGTTTGGCCAATGGGCCCAGGCAGGCTTAAGGGCCCACCGACGCATTATTAATGGGGTGTCGGGAACCATCGGTGGGGGGCTGTCCTACGGCATGGGCGCCTTGGCGGCAGACCCCGAAAGCCATGTTCTGGTCATCATGGGCGATGGCACGGTGGGCTTTCATCTGGCTGAATTTGAAACGGCAGCACGAGCGGGTCAGCGCATCGTAACCATTGTTGGCAACGACCGGCGTTGGAATGCGGAGTACCAAATTCAGATTCGTAAATATGGTGAAGATCGAACCTTCGCCTGCGAACTCTCGGATGCCAACTATGCACAGGCCTGCCTGGCACTTGGGGGATGGGGGGAGCGCGTTCAAACGCCAGCTGATTTAGAGTCGGCACTGCTTAAGGCCTTTGCCTTTAACGGACCCTCCTGCATCGACCTTGCCATTGAGCCTGAACCTTATAAGGCTGCAGCGAAGTAAGGAATGCCCTCCTGCCAGCCTAGCTAGCCCTACCCAATCGCCCCAGCGCCTTAGGCAATAATCTTGGGAACCAAAGCCAGTGCAGCTGCAATAAGCAGAACCCCAAAAACGGCTTTGAAGCCTTGTGGGGTGATGGTTTTCTGCATACGGCTTCCAAGTCGAAGGCCAACATAGCAAATGGGTATCAGGGCAAGGCTGCGGCCAATGTTTTCGCCGGTGAGTAAAAGGCCGGCAATGGAAAGCAGTACAGCCCTTGAGAAGACATTGGTGAAGATTATGGCTGCAATGGTTGCTCGTACCTGCTTGAACGACTCAAGCCTATGGGTAAGGTAGACCACAAAAATGGGGCCGCCTGTGCCATAGAGCGATGAGAAAACCCCACCAAAGACCCCCAGTGGTACACCCCACCACTTGCTAAAGGGTTTGGGATGGCCTGCGTTGCGCTGCACCAGCATGGAAACGCCATTGAACAACACAAAAACAGCCAAGACTGCAAGCAGAGGTTTTTCCGGTGCATTGATTAAAAGCGTGAGCCCAATAACAAGCCCAATGGCGTTAAAGATCAATAACCAAGAAAACTCCTTCTTGGCAATGTCACTGAAGTTTTTAGTACCCAAGTAAAGCGCCCCGAAAAGGTCGAGAAAGACCACTTGGGCTACAACCTCTTGAATGGGAAGAATCTGAACAAGGCAGGCCACAAGCACAAGGGAGGAACCGAACCCTGTCACACCCAAGACAATGTAGGCAATCAGACAGGCAAGCAGGGCATAGGCAAACTCGGCTGGGCTTAGGCCCAGTTGCAGGCTAGAGAGAAATTCCATTACCTTGCGGCCGCTTTGTTTACAAGGCCATCAAGAGCGCAGAGGGCATCAAGGCATTGGTGACCTGCTGCTGCGGCAATGCGCCGAACTCCAGTGGGATTATTCTGAACAGTACTAAGAGCCTGGTCTTGGTACAGACCACCTGCTTCGCGCACCAGCAGCGAGCCCGCTAAGACATCCCAGGGGTCAAGGTTAAACCCTGCAAAGGCATCCATTCGGCCCGCAGCAAGCCAGGCAAGGTCAAGGGCCATTGCCCCTGAACGCCTTATCCCCCCAAAACTTTGAACAGCCCCAGGCAGCCAGGACTGCAGTGCGTTTGCAATGGGGCTTGTCGGTTTGGGTGTTACCACGGCAAGAAGGCTCTCCATGGCCGGTCGGTCAATGGTCGCACCAAGTGCGCGCCCATTGAACCAGGCGCCTTGACCCTTCACAGCCCAGAAGGACTCCTCGCGGCAGGGGTCAACAATGACCCCAAGAACAGGCTCCTGATTCGCATCGACCAGTGCAACCACGCAGCAGAAATGGGCAATGCCGCGAACAAAATTAGCTGTCCCATCAATAGGGTCCACGACCCAGGTTAGCGAAGCCGGGTGCAGGGCCGAACCCTGAGGGATGATTGCCGAACTAAGGCCACCCTCTTCTCCAAGAAATTGAGCCTGTGGATACAACTCAGACAGCTCTTTTTTTAAAAAGGCCTCCACCTCGGCATCGGCTGTGCTTACCCAGTCGCCCTTTGCCTTTTCGTGGACTGCAAATTCACCTTGGTTAAACGTCTGTTTCGCACGCGAGGCGGCCTCTTGAACAACCTTCAGCAGCCCGGGCAGATCGACACTCATTAGGAGTTGAGTTCGCTGAAGTATTCGTGCTCCGAAGTATTGACGTACGAGACCCGCCACTCGATGGGGTCGTCTCGGAAACCGTAGGCCACTCGACGAATCTGTAAGAGTGGAGAGGCTGACTCGATAGCGAGCGGCTTACTGTGCTCTTGCGAGGCCGAGCAGGCGCGCAGGCGTTCACTGGCCCGAACAACGGTCTGGCCAAAGTCGGATTCGTAGAGCTGGTAGATTGAGCCGGGCCGTGATTCAAACTGTCGTGCAGTCAGTCCCTCGAAGCGCATGGCGTCAACCACAATCTCATCAACAATGACGGGCTTGGATTCAATAAGAAGAAGGTTGCGAATTTTAAAGACCCAGGACGAGACACCGAGGCCAAGACGCTGGGCCGCCTCATCGCCCGCCCGTCCGCGCTGGAACCGCAGCAGTTTGGTTGTTGGACGAACCTTTTGCTGGCCCTGAGGAACAATATGAAAGTAGTAATACAGAAGGCGTTGGTTATCGTGCTGACTCACGAAGGTGCCCTTGCCCTGCTGCCTAATTAATAGGCCCTCGAAGACCAAAGAGTCAACGGCCTTACGCAGGGTTCCAATTGAAACGCCATGCTCTTCTGCCAATAGTTTCTCTGCTGGAAGCGAGGAGCCAGCCGGGTAATGACCCGAGGCAAGTGCCTGAATCAGTCGATCTTTAACCACCCGGTAGGCGGGCAATCCTCTTGCAAACTCCAATTGCCCGCCCACGGTTCTAAGGTTTTTCTAGCCTGCAGAGTCTACCTAGGCCGACTCGTAAAGGCGGGTCATTACAAACTCGTTATGGCCAAGAAGCTCGGCCGCAGTGACCTGGCCATTGGCTGTTCGCAGCATGCTGTCAATAAGCTTGTCACCCGCCTGGTCAAGGTTCTCTTCGCGCCGCAGAAGTCCAGAGACATCGACATCGATATGCTCAGACATAAGACGAACGGTTCTTGGGTTTGCGCAGATCTTGATAACGGGAAGGATGGGGTTGCCTATGACGTTGCCCTGGCCCGTAGGGAAGAAATGCACAGCATAGCCCGAGGCGGCGCAGAGTGTGACCATCTCGGCTGCGGCCGAGGACGAGTCCATGAACCAGAGGCCAGGACCCGTTGGTGTTTCTGCCTTATCAAGAACACCGTCAACGATGCACTTTTTACCGATTTTCTGGATATTGCCAAGCGCCTTTTCTTCAATGGTGGTGAGCCCGCCGGCAATATTTCCTTTGGTGGGCTGGCTGTCGGAAAGGTCGCTGGTTTTGTGACGATTAATAACCTCTTGGTAGCGATCGAACATCGCCATAAACTCATCACGAATCTTAGGGGTACGGCAGCGCTCAGCAACCAGGTGCTCACCGCCCGTTAGCTCGGTGGTTTCGCCAAAGACAAGAGTTGAACCAATTTCGTAAAGCTTATCGAACGCATTGCCAACCGAAGGATTCGAACCACAGCCCGAGGTGGTGTCTGACTCACCGCATTTGGTGGAGACCCAGAGTTCGCTTAGGGCTGCCTCGACACGACGCTGACCGGAGGCGCGCTTAACGAGTTTGTAGGCTGCCTTGCTTGCGTTATGAATGGTTGCCAAATCGCCATTGCCTTCAATCCAGAAGCCTTCTGCGGGCTTGCCTGTTTTTGCAATGCCTTCGACTACTCGGCCTGTCCATTGGGGCTCAATGCCAATAACGACAACGCCCGACACGTTGGGGTTGCAGCCCGCACCGATAAGTGTGCGGAAGTGGAGCTCAAGGTCGGCACCAAATTGAAGCCGCCCATAGGGGTGGCGAATGGCAATACAGCCTTTGATATTGTTGGCCACAGCCTCGGCAGCAGCATTTGAGAGGTCATCAAGGGGGAGAATGATGACGTGATTACGCACACCTACGCGGTTGTTTTCGCGTCGGTAACCCATGAAGGTTGTTTTCTTAAGGTCCATAGCCTGTCCTAGTAAGAACGAAAAATAATGAATGAAGGAAAGAGTGGCGGCTTACCAACGTTTGGTTTTAACGTTATGCACATGCAGGTGCTCACCCTTTTTAATGGGTGCCACCACCTTGCCAATATCAACGCCATATTTCATAACCGTGTCACCGGGCGCGAAGTCTCTGAGTGCAATTTTGTGACCAATGGGAATGTCGCTAATGGCCTTGAAATTCAGGGTACTGTCATCTTCCATGACCCAGCCGACGAGTTCGGCCCCCGAGTTAACGCCCTCAACCACCACAACCCCGACGCCGTCGTCGGGCTCATGAACCAAAAAATGAATCATTGATGTTCTCCTTGCGTGGATCAAAACCCTTCACAGAACACCCGTGGTCTTCTGGGAAGAGGCCCCTGGCAGCGCGGAAATGCACCTTGTCGGTACCCTATCTCGCTTTCCTAAGGCCATATCATACAGATGATATAGATTATTTAGGTCTTAACGCCTCAAAATCCGAGAAAACCCTAGCGTCGAGTTGCTGCGAGCGTGGTAGTGTTTATCGTTGCAGGCGTTTCAAACCAGTGAGCCCCCACGGGGCTCGTCGATATGTTTTTTGTTCACGGAGACGACGAATGAAACAAGTCTTAAATGCAGTAGTGGTAGGTCTTGGCCTTGCCCTCGGTGGGCAGGCGGCCCTCGCTGACAAGTACCCATCAAAGCCAATTAACATGGTTATTCCTTATGGCCCAGGTGGGGCAACCGATGTTTCGGCGCGTAACCTCGCAGCGCCGCTTGGCAAGCAGTTTAGTCAGCCCCTTCTTATGGTGAACCGTGCGGGTGCAGGTGGTGTTCCGGGTGCCCTTTCAGTGGCCCAGGCAAAGCCCGATGGCTACAGCATTCTCTTTGCCCGCGTTGGAACCCACTCAGTCAATCTCGCGCTCAAAGAGTCTGTGCCCTATAAGCTTGAGGATTTTGAGTACATTGGCGTCTATGAAATCAACCCCGTAGCCTGTGTGGTTCGTCCTGATTCGGGTTACAACAACATTCAGCAAGTTGTCGATGCCATTAAGAAGAATCCAGGGAAAATCACTTTCTCGTCCTCGGGCGTCGGTAGCATGCCAATGCTGGCATCCATTCTTGTACTTAACGAGTTTGGTATTGAGGACCCTACGAAGCAGGCCACTCATATTCCCATGAAAAGTGATGGCGAGGGCGCAACCGCTGTTCTAAATGGCACCGCCACAATGTTCTGCGGGAACACTTCGGGCTTCTCAAGTTTTGTGGCGAATAAGCAGCTAAAGGCCATTCTTGTTGCCTCGGCCGATCCTGTAGTGGGCTTTGATGCACCTAATGCTACTGATCTTAAAAAGCCAAATCTCGTCAAGCTTGTCGGTTGGACAGGGCTTGCGGGACCTAAGGGCATGTCAAAGGAGTCCATTGCGATGTGGAGGCAGGCATTAGGGAAAGCAGTAGAGGATCCCGCCTTCAAAAAGCAGATGGAGTCATTGGGCTCTGTTATTAAGATGATGGGTCCTGAAGAGTCGGAAGCCTTTATTAAGGGTCAGTACGAGTCGTTCCGCGCCATCGTTGACAAGCTTGGTATTCGTATTAAGGGATAAGTAGAGGTTGTGGCTTGGATCGTTTATTGAAAGAAGGAGGCTAGGCTATGCGTCAGCAGTCCGTGATTGTTGGTTTGTTCTCGCTGGGGCTTGGCCTGCTTCTTCACTTCTGGCTTATTCCAAACTTCATCTCTGTTCCTAGCAATATGGCAAGACTCGTGCTCTCGCCTGCCTTCTGGCCAGAAATTCTGGCTGGAATGGCCATGCTTGCCGGTGTGTTTGTCCTGGTGGGCGCCTTCAGGCAGCCAGCCAAACCCAACTCGCAAGACCTGGCCCCTTTACTCACTATTCCTGAAGATCAGCAGGCCAGTAACGATTCTCCGCCGCTGCAAGAAGTTTCCGAGCCAAGCCTGGTTCGACTGCTGGCCTTTGTGACGGCGATGGCGCTTTATGCGAAGTACCTCGAATACCTCGGCATGGCCTTGGCCTCCATCCTAATGCTGCTTATCTCTTTCTACCTGCTTGGGGAAAAGCGTATTGGGCTTGTTCTAAGCGTGTCTATTCTTCTTCCCCTGGTGCTCTACGCTTTTTTTCTTCATGTGGCAGGCGTTTCCATTCCGCAGGGTGAGCTCATTGCCCTGCCGTAATTCGGGCTGTTCTACAGGCGGTTATGCACGTACGTTGTTTAGGGCCTTCGGCTCTCGGCCCTCAGCCTTCAGCTAAGAGGCTTTAGTTTTCCTTAAGTAGTCGCCCAATAACGACTCAACCGATGGAATGACCTCGGCGATAGGTTTGGCAATACGTGTGATGTTCATGTATTGATCAACCGTCATGTTCTCTGAAAAATTATTTCCGCCCCAGGTGCCGCAACCCATTGACAGGCTAAAAGGCAGTCCGTTACTGAAGCTTCCCCCCGTGGCAAAGCAGTGGGCCTGGTTCACAATAACCCGGCAGACCGGAAGCTTGAGACCCATGGCCAAGATGCGTTCATCGTTACTTGAGTGCATGCTTACTGAATGCCCAGCGCCCTGGTAGTTGTAAATGGCGCTAACCAAGTCGCAGGCATGCTCGAAGTTCTCGGCCTTATACACTGCCAAGACAGGCGCCAGCTTCTCGCCTGAGAACGGGTGCTGTGGCCCTGTACCCTGCTCCTCCACCATAAGAAACCTTGCGCTTAAGACCTCTGGCCTGGACAGCCCAGCCATGGCAGCAATTTGGGCTGCCGATTGAGCAGTGGCCTTACCCGAAAGCCTGCCCTGGGTAAACATGACAGCCTCAAGCCTGCGCTTTTCTTCACTGGACAGCATGACACCGCCGCAACTGGAGAGCGCGGCGAGCCCTTGTGCATAAATGGCACTGAATAAAACCAAGCTGTTTTCGGATGAGCAACTGGTGGCGTTGTCGAAGGTTTTTGAGGCGGCAATTTTCTGGGCAGCCTCGGTAAGATTGGCGGTCTCGTCAACCACGGAAACCACATTACCCGCCCCAACCCCAAAGGCAGGCGTTCCGCAGGTGGAGGCTGCACGAATATTGGCCTGTGAGCCCGTAGCGACCACCAGATCGGCCTGCTGCATAAGGGCCTGTGTGGCTTCCTTGGTAATGGGTGCAGGCAGGAACTGCACGAGGTCGGTGGGCGCTTTTATAAGACGAAGCTGCGCATGCACAAACTCAACAAAGCGTACGCAGGTACTTAGTCCCTTGGGTGAGGGCGCCACAATAACCGCATTACCCGCCTTTAAAGCGTTTATTACTTTATTTGCGGGTGTTGCTCCTGGGTTAGTGGACGGTGTAATGGCGGCAACGACACCAACAGGACGGGCAATTTCGGTAATGCCCTTGCCAGCATCTTGATGAATAACCCCAACGGTTTTTCGCCCACACAGGTCGCGAAGAAGACCCAGGGTTTTGTTGTGGTTTTTACGAATCTTGTCTTGAACGACACCAAGCCCAGTGTCTTGAACGGCCAGCTCGGCAAGCTCTTTGTTACGACTCGGTTCAAGAATAGCCCAGCCCACCGCGGCAACGAGCTCATCGATTTGGTCTTGGCTGTAAGTCGCAATCATTCGTTGGGCAGCGCGGGCTCGAGAGACCATGGAGGCCACGGCTTGTTGTGTTTCAGTCATTTCTGCGGCTTGAATGTTCTCTGCTTTCACAAACGGGCTCCTTGCATCGGACGAGATAGAGTCAAGATGGTCACACTACATATGGGAGCATCCCATATTTCATGACATTACGTTATTTATTTCATGAATGAATTCTATTCTCAACTTCCATTTGATGGATACCTTCCTAGCGGCGATACTCAGGAGCGACAGCAGTCGCCCGGTAAACTCATGTCAAATGCAATAAACGCCTAATCGGAGAAGAAATGTCTGAGGTAATGAATTCAATTCGCTGTGTCGGACTTGTAGGCGCGGGGACCATGGGGCGTGGTATTGCCCAGGTCTGTGCTCAGGCTGGTTTTAAGGTGAAACTCTTCGATGCCCTACCGCAGGTGGCAGAGCAGTCAAAGGCGTCTATCGAGAAGGCACTGCTTAAACTGATTGAAAAGGGCAGGCTTACTAATGACGATCAGCAGGCCATTCTTAGTCGCATTCATCCCTGCAAGGCCTTGGACGATTTATTTCAATGCGACCTCGTCATTGAGGCGGCAATTGAGAACCTAGAGATCAAGCGTCAACTCTTTAAAAGTCTCGATGAGGGCTGCAAAGAGCAGACGATTCTGGTTAGCAATACCTCGGCCATTCCTATTTCTTCCATTGCTGCCTTGACCACTCATCGGGTGCGTATTGCCGGGCTGCATTTCATGAATCCGGTGCCCTTAATGAAATTGGTTGAAGTTATTCAGACTCCCGTTACCTCAGCCAGTGTTGTGCAAAGTCTTCTTGCCTTCTCTGAGGCCATTGGCAAGACGCCGATTCTTGTTAAAGA
Organism: Bordetella parapertussis; assembly: GCA_945901825.1. Taxonomy (GTDB): domain Bacteria; phylum Pseudomonadota; class Gammaproteobacteria; order Burkholderiales; family Burkholderiaceae_A; genus Hahnella. The sequence continues at coordinate 25,423 of CAMDMC010000003.1, read as the reverse complement.
TGGCCCGGGTTTTTTGGTTGGAAACTGTGCTCGGGCTTTTTACACCGAAGCCCTGCGCCTGCTGAAAGAATGCATTGCAAGCCCAGCGCTCATCGACCGTATTATTCGCGAGGCGGGTGGCTATCGCATGGGCCCCTTTGAAGTGATTGATCTGGTGGGTCTTGATGTTAACTACCCCTCCTCCAAGGCCCTGTTTGAGGACAGCTTTTTTGAGCCGCGTTATCAACTTACGTCTGGCTACAAACTCTTGGTTGAGGCGGGTTTTCTGGGTCGTAAAACGGGTATGGGTTTTTATCGCTACCAAGACGGTCAAGCCGTGGTTGAGCCAGTCTCTGTGCCTGAGGCACAGGTGAATACGGGTCTGCCACGGTCGGCCTGGCTCTGGGCTGAAAAGTCTTCAGGCCTTGAGATGTTGACAAGCCTTGCCAAGAAGGCTGGCGTGGTTGTTCTTAAAGAGCCAAGCCCAGGGGCGCTCTGCCTTGTCGCCCCCATTGGCCGTGACACGGTCTCTGTGGTTAAGCAGCTTGGTATTGACCCGGGAAGCACGGTTGCGGTGGACACCTTGTATGGCTGGTCAAGCCATCGCACCTTTATGACCTGCCCTGGCGTTCGGCCCGAACCCCTTGCCCATGCGCGCGCCCTGCTTGCAAGCGATGGCGTTGTTGTAAGCCAAATTCACGACAGCCCGGGCTTCATCATGCAGCGCTTTCAGGCGGTCATCACAAACCTTGCCTGCGATCTTATGCAACAAGGTCTTGCCTCAGCCGACGCATTAAACCAGGGCATGAAGCTTGGCTTTAACTTTCCCCAGGGTCCTCTTGAGGCCGGTGATGCGCTGGGAAGTGAGACCGTGCTTACCATTGTTCAGGCGCTTTATGACTTTTATGAAGAGGACCGCTACCGACCCTCGCCGTGGCTTAAGCGCCGTGGTCGCCTAGGACTCTCGTTAACAACACCCGATTAAAGAAAGACTGGCCATCACCATGACTATGCCTACGACTTCCTTAAATACACTTGTTTTACAAAAACAGCCGTTGCCTGGCGTCTGCCTTTTGACTCTTAACCGGCCTGAGGCTCGCAACGCATTGAACGATGCCCTTCGCAAAGAGCTTAGTCAGGTAGTGGCGCTTGCTGCGAACGACCCCGAGATTCGGGTAATCGTTATTACGGGCGAGGGCGAGTCGTTCGCAGCGGGCGCCGATCTTAAAGAAATTGCAGGTGACACCCCCGTGGCCATTCGCCGCCGCCGCGTGCTTTCGCTCTGGCAACAGCTAACGAACTGCCCGCTACCCATTATTGCGGCGGTTAGGGGTCACGCCCTGGGTGGGGGCTGCGAGCTTGCCCTGCATGCTGACATTATTATCGTGGCCGAGGACGCGATGATTGGCCAGCCCGAGGTGCGTGTGGGGGTTATGCCTGGTGGTGGCGCAACGCAGCGGCTTATTCGTGCCATTGGAAAGTACCGTGCAATGAAGCTGGTTCTTACGGGTGAGCCTATTACGGGCGCCCAGGCCGCTCAGTGGGGTTTGGCCAGTGAGGCCGTTACCTCAGACAAGGTCTTGGAGCGAGCCCTGGAACTTGCACAGCGCATTTCCAAGCTGCCGCCCCTTGCGGTTCAATCGGCAAAAGAGGCCATGCTGGCGGGCGCCGATGCGGCCTTAGCCACAGGTCTGTTGCTTGAGCGTCGCCTTTTCGAAGGGCTCTTTGCAACGGAGGATCAGAAAGAGGGTATGACAGCCTTTGCCGAAAAACGCGAGCCCAAATTCAAGGGCCAGTAATTCCACCTAGGGCGTTTCGAGGAAAGCTTTTAGATTAAGTGTTATAAATTGTAGGCTTTTGTTTACGGGCTAGAGCCGTCGACAAAGTTGCAGCAGTGACTGGCGCAGCCATGTGTGCCCTGGGTCTGCACCCACCGCATCGCCCCAGACCATGTAGATGGGTATTTTTGGAAAACGAATGGGGGACTTCAATACCTTGAGACGGAAATGGTCTTGAAAGACCATGGCCATACGCCGTGGAAGCGTGCAAATAAAATCGGTGCTTTTCACAATTAAGGGCATGGAAATAAAGTGAGGCACCTCAAGGGCACGATGCCTCTTAAGGCCTCGCTTACTGAGCAGCCGATCAACCATTGGCGACTTTTGGCCGAGCACCACATGAGGCAGCGTGGTGTACTGTTTTACGCTTAAGCTGTCGCCCACCAGGGGATGGTCGCTGCGCACCATTGAGACAAGCTCATCGGTCATAAGCAATGAGCTTTGAAGCCCTCGGCCCTCGAGCTTGAAGTAATCCACGGCCAGGTCCACCGTGCCATTTCGCAGTTCATCTTGGATAGTCTGCGACCGGCCTGGCCAGATGCGGGCCTGAACGCGTGGCGCCGTTTTTAAGAGCCAGTCCATAAACGGAGGCGTAATGACGGCCTCGCCGTAGTCTTCTACAGCAATGCTGAAGTCACGTTGTGTAGCGGAAAAATCGAAGTCCTCAGGCTGAAGGCCATTTCGAATAAGTGTCAATGCCTGGCGAAAGTCCGAGGCCATGCGCTGCGCCCTTGGAGTGGGAACCATGCCCTTGGCCGTACGTAGAAAAAGCGGATCGCGTGCCTGCCTGCGAAGTCGCGCCAAGGCGTTGCTCATGGCGGGCTGGCTCATGGCCATGCGTTCGGCCGCCCGGGTAAGATTGCCTTCGGTAAAGATGGCATCAAAGATCGGAATAAGGTTAAGGTCGACAGATCTAAGATTCATAGAATTGATGATACAGATAACCAAGTTCGATTAGACAAATACCGCTTCGCTGACTACGCTAGGACTTTCATGCCAGTTTGATTATGGGATCTGCTGGCCTTTAATAGTCTTTAGGAGTCCTTCAATGCTCAATGCTTTTTTATTCGATGGTCTTCGGACAGCCTTTGGTCGTCATGCAGGGGGTCTTTCGTCTGTGCGGCCCGATGAACTGCTCGCCGCAAGCTTTAAGGCCCTGATTGACAAGCATGGTATCGACCCCTTGGCCTTCGATGACGTTGTGGTGGGCTGTGCCAATCAGGCCGGGGAAGACAGCCGCTGTGTGGCGCGGCATGCAAGTCTTCTTGCAGGCTTTCCAGTAGAGCTTGGTGGTACGGTCTTGCAACGTAACTGCGGCAGTGGCCTTGGCGCTGCGGTGGCGGCCTCCCATGCCATTACGGCAGGTGAGGCCGAGGCCATACTTTCTGGCGGCGTTGAAAGCATGAGCCGTGCGCCCTTTGTCATGGGGAAGGCCGAGTCAGCCTATAGCCGCGACCTTCGTATTTTTGACTCCGCTGTGGGCTCTCGATTTCCAAACCCAAAAATTGAAGCCGAGCACGGGGAGGACTCCATGCCGCAGACAGCTGACAACCTTGCGCTTGAGCACAACATCAGCCGCAATGACGCTGATGAATTCGCCCTGCGGTCTCAGCAGCGTTATGCGGCTGCTCTTGCCCGAGGCTTCTTTAATGACGAAATTACAGGCGTTGACGTTCGTGTCTCAAAGACCGAGGTCAAGGTTATTGATAAAGATGAGCAGCCCCGCGCAGCTACGAACCTGGAGTCGCTTGCCAAACTAAGGGCGCTCAATGCGGGTGGTGTGACCACAGCGGGCAATGCATCAAGCATCAACGATGGCGCGGTGGCCTTAATACTCGGAACCCAAGCCTTTGGTCAGGCCAAGGGCCTGGCACCCATGGCAAGAATTCTTGCCTCGGCAACGGCTGGGGTTGCCCCTCGCATCATGGGCTATGGGCCTGTGCCTGCCGCTGAGAAGGCACTTGCTCGTGCAGGCCTCACTATCGCGGACATGGACGTAATTGAAATTAATGAAGCCTTTGCGGCGCAGGTCCTTGCCTGCGCAAAGGGGATGAAGCTTGGTTTCAATGATGAGCGCTTAAACCCCAACGGAGGGGCCATTGCCTTGGGGCATCCCTTAGGTGCCTCGGGTCCTCGTCTTCTATTAACGGCAGCGCGTGCACTGAAAGAGCGTTCCGGTCGCTATGCCTTGGTGAGCATGTGCATTGGTGTGGGTCAGGGCATTGCCATGATTATTGAACGCACAGGTGACTAGCCATGCTGCAGAAGACAGCCCCGAAGGCTAGGCAAGACGAAGAGAACTTCAGCGAACAGATTGCGCTTGCCAAAGACTTTCGTTGGGACGACCCGTTATTAATTGATGCGCAGCTTACCGATGACGAGCGCATGATTCGAGACGCCGCGCGTGACTACGCCCAGTCGGCCTTGCTGCCTCGCATCTTAAAGGCGCATCGCAATGAAACCTTCGATGTCACTGTAATGAAAGAGCTTGGCGAAATGGGTTTCCTTGGCGCACCCATACCAGGCTATGGCTGCGCCGGTGTAAGCTATGTCGCCTACGGGCTGGTCTGCCGAGAGCTCGAACGCGTGGACACCGCCTTTCGATCGGCCTGCGGTGTTCAGACAACGCTTTCAATGCTTCCTATTTTCGCCTACGGCTCCGAGGCTCAGCGTCAGAAATACCTTCCAGCCATGGCCAAGGGCGAGCTGCTTGGCTGCTTTGGGCTCACCGAGCCCGACCATGGCTCCGACCCGGGCTCCATGACAAGCCGAGCCACCAAAGTTGAGGGTGGCTGGAGGTTGAACGGAAACAAGATCTGGATCACTCATTCACCCATTGCCGACCTGATGATCGTCTGGGCCAAGGATGATGAAGGCCAGATTCGCGGCTTCATACTCGAGCGTGGCATGCAGGGCTTAACAACCAGCAAGATCGAGGGAAAGTTTTCGGTTCGTGCCTCACCGACAGGCGAGATTGCCATGCAGGATGTCTTCGTTCCAGATGACCAATACCTGCCCTATGCCAAAGGCCTGGCAGCCCCCTTTGGCTGCCTAAACAACGCCAGGTTTGGTATCTGCTGGGGCGCCATGGGCTCAGCGGAGTTCTGTTGGCATGCGGCGCGTCAGTACGTGCTTGATCGCAAGCAGTTCGGACGACCCTTGGCTGCGAATCAACTGGTGCAAAAGAAACTTGCAGACATGCAGACCGATATTAGCCTTAGTCTTCTGGCCTGCCTGCATGTAAGCCGCCTTAAGGATGAAGACAGGGCAACTCCCGAGATGATCTCGATGCTTAAGCGCAACGCCGCGGGTACGGCCCTGGATGTTGCACGTACCGCCCGCGATATGCATGGTGGCAATGGCATTAGCGATGAGTACCATGTCATTCGCCACTTAATGAACATGGAAACAGTGAACACGCTTGAAGGCACACACGACATCCATGCGCTTGTCTTGGGGCGCGCCCAAACAGGAATTCAAGCCTTCAATTAATCAGTCCACAATTCAGCGGAGACCGATGTGACCCAGAGCACGCAAGACACGTCAGTAAATCAAGTCGACCAGCAACATAATGCCTTGCAGCGCATGCTGCAGCCCAACTCCATCGCCATTGTGGGTGCCTCCTCCGATTTAAATAAGGTCAGTGGTCGGCCCCTGAAATACCTGCTTGAAAAAGGCTACAAGGGCGCAATTTATCCAATTAACCCAAAGGCAAATGATATTGCCGGGGTTGCAGCAGTGCCCGACATCGCATCGCTTCCCGACGGTGTTGACCTTGCCGTGGTAGTTCTTCCGGCCGAGCAAATTGAAGCTACAGTCATAGAGCTTGCCAAGAAAAAAGTGCCGGTTGCGGTTGTCTTTGCCTCGGGCTTTGGCGAGATGGGCGCTGAGGGTAAGGCCATGGAGGCTTCACTGCAGCAGGCCGCTCAGAAGGCTGGCATTCGCATTCTTGGACCAAACTGCCTGGGCCTCTTCAATGCTTTCAATCGGGCCATTGCCACCTTTAGTCAGTATGCCGACGGCGAAATGAATGCAGGCCCCGTAGGCTTTATCTCTCAGTCCGGTGCCTTTGGCACGGCAATCTGCGCCCTGTCACGCGCACGCCAGATGGGTTTTGGTTTTTTCGTGAATACGGGTAACGAGGTTGATATCTCGGTCATGGAGCTCATGCAAGAGATGCTTGCACTGCCTGCGCTTAAGGTCTGTTCAGGCTACCTTGAAGGCCTTAACAATGGCCATGCCCTTGCTGCGGTTGCCGAGCAGGCCATGCAGCTTGATAAGCCCATTGTTCTTACAAAGGTTGGGCGCTTTGGCGCAGGTGCTCGCGCGGCCGCTTCACACACAGGTTCTTTGGCAGGCGAAGACCGTGTCTTCGACGGCCTGGTTCAACAAAAAGGCATTGTTCGTGCACGTAATGAAGAGCACATGCTTGACATTGTTGAGGTTCTTCTTCACTGCGAGCGGCCAACCGGAAAGAACCTTGCCATCATTACCCAGTCGGGTGGTGCAGGCGTTTTGTTGGCCGACCGTGCCGAAGAGGTTGGTTTGAATGTTCCTGCGCTTGGCGAGACCACCCGCAAGGCTATCGCCCAGGTAATTCCCGGATTCGGGGCCACGGGCAACCCAGTGGATGTCACCGCACAGTTTGTTGCTCAGCCTTCGATTCTTACCGAGAGCACCATCATCGCCCTTAACGATCCCGACATTGATGTTGGTGTGGTCTGGCTTCAGCTTATGCACGGCTTTACCGACAAGCTGCTTGAGGTCTTTGCTGAAATTAAATCGCGTGCCAAAAAGCCATTTGTTGTGGTCTGGGTAAGCGCGTCTGAAAAAGCCATCGCGGGTCTTCGTGAGCGTGGCATTGTGGTTTTTCGAAACGGGGATGCTGCGGTGGATGCTCTGGCCGCCGTGGCGCAGTATGCCCAGGCGCGCCGTCGCTGGCAGGCCGACTTCGACTTAAGTCAAAAGCAGGTGAACGTGGGCAAGCGGCAACGTCCCACGGGAGTTGAACCAGGCAGACCCGTTCCCACTGTCCAGGCCCTTGAACTGCTGAAGGCCTTCAATATTCACTCGGCCCAGGCCGAGCTTGTAACCTCCGCGGAGGCCGCGGTTCAGGCCGCAAAGCGGATTGCACCTGTGGGTTCAGTGGCATTAAAAATTGAATCGATGGAGGTTCTGCATAAGACCGACGTGGGCGGAGTTGCACTGAATCTGTCGTCAGACGATGCCGTTCGTCAGGCCTACCTTGACATTACTCAGCGGGTAAAGAAGGCCAAGCCCGAGGCCCGGCAAGACGGTGTTTTAGTTCAGGCCATGTCTTCAGGGCGTGTGGAGTTCATTCTGGGCCTAAAGCGCGATCCTGTTTTTGGAATGGTCATTATGATGGGTCTAGGGGGTGTGTGGATTGAAGTGCTAAAGGACGTGGTCTTCTGCCAGTGTCCTGTAACGCCGGCCGAGGCAGCTGATGCACTGGGTAGGCTTAAAGGTACAGCCTTGCTTGAGGCTTTTCGTGGGCAGCCTGCCGTTGACAAAGAGGCTCTCATTCAAACCATCGTTAGCCTCTCACAGCTGGGAAAGGCCTGCGAAGACTGGCTCTCAGAGCTTGATCTCAACCCCATTTTGTTGTCGGACAAGGGCCTGGTTGCTGTGGATGTGGCAATGGTGGGCTAGATCGTGAAGCCTCGTATGATGCAGTGATGTTCCATGGTTTGATGAAGGGCTGCCTTGCAGCCCGATAGCCTTTGGCAGGCCTTCACGGCTTTGAGCCTCGCCATTTCAATTATTGGCCTTTTTGCAGGTGGCCTTTGCAAGGGTGCGGTTGGCATCGGACTGCCCTTTATCTCAGTGCCTATTCTTGCCCTCTTTGTCTCTGTTCCGAAGGCGCTTGCCATTCTTGCAATCCCTATTTTTCTCACCAATGTCTTGCAGTTTTTTCAAGGTGGACTTATTAGGCCAGTCTTGAAGCGTTATGGCCTTACAACGGCTATGCTTGTTATAGGAATTGGAATAGGTACGCAGCTTCTTATTGCCATGCCCGTTCGACTAAGCTACCTGCTAATGGGCCTTGTCATTCTTACCTACCCGGCGCTACGACTTACCGGCCGCTCGCAGCCTTTTTCTTTGCAACGTGAGACATGGCTTGCCCCATCGGCAGGGTTTTTATCAGGGTTACTCGGGGGCATAACAGGCTTTTTTGCCCCGGTCATCGTGGCCTTTCTTGCCATTCAACGGCTTGATAAAAATCTCTTCTCGGCGTCAGTGGGCCTTATTTTATTTTCCGGCACCATTGCACTGTCGTCATTCCTTGCAAGCTTTGGGGTACTCGGGCGCGAGGAGCTTATTGCCTCGGCCCTTTCACTCATTCCCATTTTCATTGGCCTAGGTGTTGGCCTGAAAATTCGTCGCTATATCAGCCAGAAGTCCTTTGAACGCATACTCACCGTTGTGATGACCCTTTTAGGAATCACCACGATTTTGAGAGCGTGGTAAGCGTTGTGCGCATCTTGTTAATAATTTCGTCAATGTGAGACTTCTCGGCAATAAACGGGGGACCCATAATTAGGTTGTCCCCGGTGGCCTTAAGGTTCAGGTTGGCATCAAACAAGGCTTTTTGGGCCTCATGACCACGGGCACCCGGGGCGGCGCCAGCGGCGATTTCAACGGCGGCCATCATGCCAATGCCACGAATATCAATGACACCCGGAATATCTCTTAGAGAGAAGACCCCATCAAGGAAGTAGTCGGACATCTCGGCGGCGCGCTCGATGAGACGCTCTTTGCGGAAGATCTCCATCATGGCAAGACCGGCCGCGCAGCTTGCGGGATGCGCCGAGTAGGTGTATCCATGGAAAAACTCGATGCCTTTTTCAGGGCCCTTATTGGTGATGGTGTCGTAGATGTCTTGGCGAACGGCCACCGCACCTAAAGGCTGGGCTGCGTTGGTAACAGCTTTGGCCATGGTAAGAAGGTCAGGGGTTACATTGAACTTCTGCGCACCAAAGGCCGCACCCATACGACCCCAACCCGTAATGACCTCGTCAAAGACAAGCAAGATGCCATGCTGATCGCAAATGGCGCGCAGCCTGTCCAGGTAGCCTTTGGGTGGGGGAAGCACGCCGAAGGAGCCTGCGGTAGGTTCAACAAAAACCGCGGCAATATTTTCACCACCCACCATGGCACAGATGCGGGCTAGGTCTTCGGCAAGGTCGACACCTTTTTCAGGCTGGCCTTTAATGAATTTGTTCTCAGGCAGTCCTGTGTGACGCATATGAAAGACACCAGGCATCCCAACACCAAAGGCACGACGGTTGTTGATCATGCCCGAGAGCGCAACACCACCCATATTGACACCGTGGTAGGCGCGCTCACGCGAGACAAAAAGCTGTCTATGGCCCTCGCCGCGCACCCGGTGATAGGCCAGTGCAATTTTCATGGCCGAGTCAACGGACTCGGACCCCGAGCAACAAAAGAAGATTCGATTCAGGTCACCCGGGGTGAACTGGGCGATTTCTTCGGCGAGCTCGAAGGCTTTGGGGTGGGCCCGCGTGAAGGGCATGGTGTAGTCGAGCGTTGAGAGCTGGTCGTAGACTGCCTGGGCAATTTCGGGGCGGCAATGGCCGGCTGCGACACAGAAAAGGCCCGCGGAGGCATCAATGACCTTGTCGCCATTGGGCTTGTAAAGGTACATGCCTTCGCCGCGCACATACATACGGGGCTCTTCTTTAAATTCTTTGTTGGGTGAAAACGGCATCCAAAAGTTTTGCCGTGCTTGAACATTAATAACGGAATCGGAATGGCCCATGCTCGTCTCCTTGGTGCAGGTAAGGCGCTTGATAAACGTAACTGAGTGACAAAAATACTCGTAAGCCGTAATTCTGCCTGAAGTCAGGAAATCCGGGGGCCTTTCCACGCCTACCCGGGTTTCCCCGGGGTTCCTGCACCTAGCCTTTCGGCCCATTTCCATCTAAGGTCTAGCTGCGGTGATGAAGGGATCCGGGTAGTGGGTTTGCTCACTCTTCGGCACTCATCGTTATTTCGGCAGTCAGTTACAGAAAAATCAAACGATTTAAACCAAGGGGACAGGAATGAAAACTCAAATTGTGCGACGTATGGTTCTTGGTGGCATTGCCGCAGGACTCATGGTGGGATTGCCCGCCCATGCCCAGAAGAAAGAGGTCACCATTGCCCACCAGGACATGCTCGTGCCCTGGCACCAGGCCATCGTTCGTGGTGAGGTTGAAAAAGCAACCGGTTATAAGGTGAATTACAAGATGTTCGGCGGCGGTGGAGATGTCATTCGCGCCATGGCCTCGGGGCAGGTGCAAATTGGTGAGGCAGGCTCCGCACCCATTGCTTCCGGAATTTCCCAGGGCCTTCCGGTGGAGCTTATTTGGATTCTTGACGATATTGCCTCGGCCGAGGCCCTGGTGGTTCGCAATGGCTCGGGTGTCAATACCCTTGCGGATCTAAAAGGTAAGCGTATTGGCGTTCCCTTTACCTCCACCACCCACTTTCACACCTTGGTGGCCTTGGAGTCGGCGGGAGTCGACCCCAACACAGTTAAGATTCTCAATATGCGCCCACCCGACATTGCCGCTGCCTGGAGTCGCGGAGACATTGATGCAACCTTCATTTGGAACCCCGTTCTTGACCAGGTGCAGTCAAACGGCAAAGTCCTGATCACCTCGGGCAAGATTTCCAAGGACACTGGCAAGGCTACGTTTGACGGCATTGTGGTGAACAAGGAATGGGCCAAAGACCACAAAGACTTCCTTGTGAAGTTTGTGAAGGTGGTGGCCGATGCTGACGAGCGTTACCGTAAGGCTAAGGCCACTTTCGATGCCAACCATGCCATGGCCAAAGACGTTGCCAAACTCTCGGGAGCCAAGCCTGAACTCGTTCCCACCACCATGGCACTGATGGGCTTTCCATCAGCCAAAGAGCAGGCAAGCTCAACCTGGCTTGGCGGTGGCAAAAACGGTGCAGCAGCGAAGTCTTTGGCAGCAACTGCTGCCTTCTTAAAGGCTCAGGGCACTATTTCTGCAACCCTGCCTGACTACTCGGTGGCTGTGAACCCCTCTTATGCGCAGGCTGTTGCGAAGTAAGGGCGTCTTGGATTCTTCATGTTAGTTCAACGAACATCTAAGCTCGCGTTTTGAGTCATTTAATCTGCCAGGGGGTCTCGGTCAGTTACGAGACCCCGCAAGGCGGTTCGCTTCTTGCCCTGTCTTCCGTCGACCTCGAAATGGCCTCGGGCGATTTTGTCGTGGCCCTCGGCGCTTCGGGCTGTGGCAAGACCACGCTGCTCTCTTGCATTGCGGGTTTCCTAAGCCCTTCGTCGGGCGAGATTCTTCTTGATGGGAAACCGGTGCGTGGGCCAGGGGCTGACCGTGGGGTTGTCTTTCAAAAGCATGCCCTCATGCCCTGGCTCAGCGTGGTTGAGAATGTTGAGTTCGGATTAAAGATGAGGGGCATGGCCCGCAGTGAACGCCAAAGAATTGCCTTTGAGAAGCTTGAGGCCGTTGGGCTCTCGGGCTACGAGAACTCTCCTGTCTATCAGCTCTCGGGCGGCATGCAACAGCGGGTGGGTATTGCACGGTCTCTGGCATCGAACCCGGAAGTTTTACTCATGGACGAGCCCTTGGGCGCACTTGACGCACTTACACGCGAGTCCATTCAAGAAATTATTCTTAGGCTCTGGGCGCGCGAGAAAAAGATCGTGTTCTTTATCACGCACTCGGTGGAGGAGGCGCTTTTTCTTGCGACGCACCTTATTGTCATGTCACCCTCACCCGGCCGTATTGTGAAGACCTACAGCCTTGGTTTTTGCAAAGACTTTATTGCCTCGGGGGATGCACGCGCAGTGAAGTCAAAGCCCGAATTCATTGCGATGCGCGAAGAAATTCTAAACCTCATTCACTCCACGCACGCCGAGAGTATGCCGGTATGACCAAGCCTGTGCGTGGTTACCAAGCCCCTGGTGAGGGTCGTACCTTTGGTATTTCACTTGCAACCTCCATTGCTTTATTTATAGGCTGGGACCTAATAACGCGTTTTGGCGTTCTGCCTCCCCTTATTCTTCCCTCGCCCACAGCCGTCTGGCAGGCCTTTATGGCCGGTGTGCGTGGGGAGTTGCAAGGTGGAGTAACCATCTTTGAACACTTTGCCTGGAGCGTGACACGGGTGTTCGGTGCCTTCTTCGCAGCCTGTCTTACGGCTGTTCCCATTGGTATTTTAATGGGCGTCTCGCGCATTGCCCGCGGTGTCTTTGACCCGCCCATTGAGTTTTACAGACCTCTTCCACCCCTTGCCTACTTGCCACTGGTGATTATTTGGTTTGGCATTGATGAGGCTTCAAAGGTCATTCTTATCTACCTCGCCTGCTTTGCACCCTTGGCGGTGGCAGCCCGTGCGGGGGTGCGGTCGGTGACCGTCGAGCAAATTAATGCGGCGCGCTCCTTAGGTGCCTCGCAGTTTCAGGTGGTCTGGCATGTCATTCTGCCCTCGGCCATGCCCGAAATTCTTACGGGCATGCGCATTGCCATTGGCTTTGGCTGGACAACGTTGGTGGCTGCCGAAATGGTTGCAGCCACGGCAGGTCTTGGTCAGATGGTGCTTAATGCCTCGAATTTTCTTCGCACCGATGTGGTCATTATGGGCATCGTGGTCATTGGCATTATTGCCCTGGTGTTTGATGCGCTGATGCGCAAGGCTGAGGCGGTTATTGTTCCCTGGAAGGGTAGGATGTAATAGCAAACGGCAGGGCGCTTAGCTCTGCAAGCAGACTTTCAGTTGTGGTCTTATCAAGCGCCTGCAAAGGCGCAAGCAACTGACACCACTGCGGGTCATCAATGGCATGGGCCACTGCCGCCTTCATGGCAGCAATCATGGGCCGGGACTGAAACGCCTTGCGCACAGCATCAAGACTTGCCTGCATGGTCTCAGCCTGGGGGGACTGCCACTGCTCGGCAAGCCGGGCAATAGCGCCAGGGTTGACATTGGCTGTTGCAGAAATACAGCCTGCACCACCGGCTCGCAGGGTCTGCAGTAAAAAAGTTTCACTGCCGGCGTAGACCCGAAAACCCAGTGGGCTTAGCCGTGCAATGCACGACTCGGTGTAGGCCCAGTCGCCTGAACTGTCCTTCATGCCCACGATGGTCTTAGGGTAGGCCCTGACCAGGCGCTCAAGAAGATCCACCGATAAACCCACCTGGCTCACCTGCGGAATGTTGTAGAGATAGACCTGCAGTTGAGCATGACCCACTGCCTGAATAACATCACTGAAAAACGCAAAGAGGCCGTCGTCGGAGACGTTCTTGTAGTAAAACGGTGGCAGCATTAGCACGCTTGTAACCTTCGTGTTTACGAAGCTACGAGTCAGTTCAATGGCATCGTCAAGGCTGCATGCGCCTGTGCCTGGCATGAACTGATCTGCGGGGAGACCTTTCAGTAGCAGGCCATCGAGGCAGGCACGCTTTTGCCGAACAGACATGGAATTGCCTTCCGAGTTTGTTCCAAAAACGGCAAGGCCCACACCCTGGTCCAGTAGCCATTGGCAGTGTCTGGTGAGCCTCTCAATGCAGGGCTCATGGTTGCTTTGAAAGGGGGTAATAACAGGGGCTAAGACGGCGGGTAGGGTAGAGCGGTGCATAAAAGACGAGCGCTTTCTTTTCTAAACGAACAGGAGGGTAGGGGCTTGGGTACTTCAACTTCCGCTTCAATACCTCGGCCCGACATCTTGGCCTAACGTCCCGAGCAGTGACCACCGGAAGAGGCCTGACCACTTCCCATAATAAAGGCTGGGGGCTCTGGACGGGGCTTGTTGTAGCTTGATAAATCAAGGCTTAATCCCAGGAGCAAAAGCGTCCATAACAGAAGAATGGAGGAGACACGCTTCATCTACTTGACCCCTAAAGGTGTGCGCAGTCGAACACCCAGAATCGACCCAAGGAAGGCCATCACAAACCAGGCCCAGCCATGAAGGCTTGCAGAGGCTGCTCCACCAAGAAAGGCGCCAATGTTGCAGCCAAAGGCAATGCGCGAACTGTATCCCAGTACAAGACCCGCAAGAAGACCGACAACAAGCGTGCGCAGCCCCAGTGCAATGAACTCGTTGCTGCCCGCATTCCAACGGGCAGCAGCCATGGTTCCAAACAAAAGCCCCAGATTGGTCAGTGTGGTGATGTCCCAAAGCACGGGTTCAACAATGCGTTCGGCATGCGGTGCAAGGCCCCAGAAGGCATCCTGGCTTAGGTCGGCACCAAGGCCTACTGCCAGTTTTGCGCCCCAAAGACCAAGCCCATAAACAATACCCCAGGGCTGGCCTGCCACCATTAAATGCACGGCATAAAGAATGCCAATGACCACGGCGGCCTTCACCAAATTGGAACTAAGCCAGGCTGCGTTAAACGCGAGGCCTTGCGCGCTTGCCGCTTTCTTTGCCTGCCAACGACAAGCAAGGCTAACAAAAAGACAAAGCAAAAGAGTAAGAAGAAGGCCACCAGAAAGACCAAGGCTACTTCGAAGATCAATGGCCTCACCCCCCAAGGGGCCACCCAGAGCAAGCCAGGCCGGTTGGTGCGAGGCGCCCCAGAAACTGCCTGCAATAAAGCCCGGAAGCACCGCCCAGGAATAACTGTTGCCTGCGCCCGCCTTGTGCAGAGAGCCCGAGCCACAGCCGTCTGCAAGCTGCATAGCGATGCCAAAGACAAAAGCGCCAATAAGCAGGCTCCAGCTTAAGGGGGCCACTGCACCCACAAGTTCTTGGGGGTAAAGGGCAAGTAGCGGAAGGCTTAATAGGCCAGCAAGCCCAACAAGCAGCATCTGCGAGACCAGGCCCGAGGCGTCTTTTTGAAGAATAAACCTGCGCCAGCTGCCTGCGAATCCAAAGCCATAGCCCTGAAGTGCCAGGCCAAAGCCAATACCAATAAGAACCAAGAGGCCGGCCTGCACACCGGCAAGCACGGTCACGGTAAGGATGCCTAAAAGGCCCAACAGGCTTAGGCCGGTTCGTTTAAGGGTCATGCGAATGCGACCTGCTTTAATAAATAAGCGGACCGCTTACTTTGGTAGGCCCGTACCAAGTAACTGGCGGAAAAGCGCGGTGGCTCGACCGGGTTCGTTCTGCATGGGCAGGCCTGCGTTACTCCAGGCCACCATCGAGTCGGGGTAAAGCCGCGTACCCGACTGGCCAAGAATTTCTGAGAGTACAAACCAGTTCGTGGCAGCCCAGTGCCCTGTGTTGCAGAAGGAGACTTTGTCGTCTGAGGCCAACAGGCCTTTGGCCTGAGCCACACTTCGAATGGAGTCAATCGGCTTTAAAAGCCCTGTCTTGGGTTGAAACCACTCCTCGGAGTCGAACTGGTTGGCACCGGGAAGCGTTCCCCAGCGTGCCGCGGCGGGGTGACGAACATCGCCTTTATAAAAACTCTCGGGCCTTGCATCAAGCAGTCTGCTCTCCGAGGCACCTGCCTGCGTAAGCGATTGCACCTGATCAACCGTAACCACTTGGCTACGATCAAAGCTTACAGAAATGGGCTTTGCTGCCAGGCTTGGCAGACCCGTTGCCAAGGGCCTCTTTGCGGCAAGCCAGGCTGCAAGGCCGCCATCAAGCACAGCCAAGTCTTCAAAGCCCGCAATTTTTAAAGTCCAATAAACTCGGGCGGCCGCGCCAAAGTCGGTGCCTGTCTTGCCCTCACTCACAATCACGATGGGCTGATTTTTCTGCAGACCCAGTCCACTTAAGAACGCGCTAAATTCTTTCTCGTCGGGCAACTGGCCAGGGTTGGTCTTTGTGCCGCGAAATTTTCCATAGGGCGCAGGCAGAGCTCCGGGTATATGGCCCGCGGCAAAAATGGGCGTCTTTTTGTCTTCTTTAAAAAGGGGGCGCAGATCGAGCACGGCAACGGCCTGTTTGCCAAGAAGGCTTTCAAGCGCATCCACCG
Organism: Bordetella parapertussis; assembly: GCA_945901825.1. Classification (GTDB taxonomy): domain Bacteria; phylum Pseudomonadota; class Gammaproteobacteria; order Burkholderiales; family Burkholderiaceae_A; genus Hahnella. Next base: position 9,663 of record CAMDMC010000003.1, on the reverse strand, counting down.
AGACCACAGGGCCGGGCAGGGTCTTTGAGGCGGCAAAGGCTAAGGTGCTAAACACAAGGCCAACGAGTAGAAGAAGGATGTTCATGGTGGTGTCCTTAAATGGTCGAGGCAATGAAAAAGTTGAATACGAAATGATAGCCAGCTTGCATAGAACGCCAGGGCATATGCTTACAACTGCTTACAAACCATTACAAACAATTAAGACCCCAATGCATGAAGTGGGCTGGCCTTGAACAAAAATGCCTAGGTTGGCGCCGATGCTCGAAAGGCCAGAATTCGGTCTTTAAGACCGGGTCTCATCGAGTCTTTTAGCGCCCGCATCGACAAAGCTGCGCCACTGGCCCCATCGTCTTTCCGAACCCCCGATGTCTCGCCAAGCAAGGGCTGCAGCGTTACGCGATCAAGACTCTGAAGGCTCGTTGCCAGCAGGTTCACCTGGGCTTGCATTGCTGCGGCATCCTGAAAACAGTGGGTTAAGAGGCTGTCTTTGAGTGCTCGCTCTGCCATAACCGTCTCGTTCATGGCAAGAATTTCAATGGCGCGGTCGGCCCCCACACACTGCCCAAGTCGACGACTGCCCAGTACAAGCCCAAACCGTGAGCCCGGAAACTTAAACTTTGCAGTTGTGGTGCCCATGCGCAGTCGGCAGGCCAGCGCAAGATCGGCGCCCGCGCCAAAGGCGGCGCCTTCAATGCAGGCAAGCGTGAGAAGGGGGGCGAGCGCCAAGGCCTGCAGCAGTTCTTCAATGGCAAGAAAACGCACGCGCAGGCTTTCGTCGGTCTGTTTGTGTAGATCGTGAAAATCAAAGCCCGCACAGAAGTGTCGCCCGAGCCCCCTTAAAACCAAAAGTTTCTGGCCTCGGGCAATGGCCTCGTTAAGGCCTTCATGAATGGCCTGGGCCAGTTCATGGTTAAGGGCGTTCGCGACGTCGGGTCGGTTTAGTTCAATCCAGCTGGCCTGGGGCGTGGCGGCCGTGGAATCGTCGTGGCGAACAAGGGCAGGGGGCTGCATGATGATGTCGTTCTTCGTTCTTCGTTCGTCTAGCCAAGCCACTGGCGGCTTACTTCGTCGTTATGTTCACCCAGTGCAGGCGGTGCAGCCACTTTGAGAAGATCCACGCCTTCAATGCGCATCGGAAAGCCCAGTGTTTGTGTGGCTGCGCCGTTGGGAAGGTCCAAGGCCTGCACCCATCGCATGGCCATCACATGGGGGTCGCTAAGAATATCTGCATAGTTATTAATAGGTGCGCAAGGCACCCCCGCCTCATCCAACAAAGCAAGCCAGTGGCGCGCGCCTCGCTTGGCAAACACGGGGTCAAGATAGGTATTCATCTGCTCCTGGTTACGGGCACGATCCAGTTGGGTTTTAAATTCCGGTGCTTCAGCGAGTTCAGGTAGGCCAACCAGTTCACAAACCGTCTGCCAGAGCTTGTCGTTACCGGCTGCAATCACAAAATAGTCATCCGATGCCTTGAAGGCTTTGTAGGGTGCATTGCGCGGGTGGGCTGAGCCAAGTCGCTTGGGTACTTGGCCGGTGCCGAAAAATTCACTGGTCTGCAAAGCCGCCATGCCTAGAAGGCCACCCAGCATGGAGCAGTCGATGCGAGCGCCGATTCCCGTGGCATGACGCTTGTGCACAGACGCAAGAATACAGACCACGGCATAAAGCCCCGCACCAAAGTCGCCCACAGGAACACCCGCTTTCACAGGAGGTGCACCCTCTTCACCGGTGACACTCATAAGCCCACTCATAGCCTGCACGGTGACATCGAAGGCTCCTTTCTGAGCATAAGGCCCCTCTTGGCCATACCCAGAAATGGAGCAGTAGATAAGACCTGGGTTAAGGGCGGCTAGAGTGTCGTAGCCCAGACCAAGTCGGTCAAGAACCCCCGGGCGGAAATTCTCTAAAAGAATATCGGCCTTCGTGGCAAGTGCCTTTAAATGGGCAAGGTCTGAGGTCGATTTCATGTCCGCAGTGATGCTGCGCTTGTTGCGATTCACCGATGCAAAGTTTTCGCTGTAGCTTGCCTTGTCGGTCTGGTTGATGGGCGGCCAGACCCGCATGCCATCCCCACCGTCGGGTCGCTCAACTTTCACAACGTCGGCACCAAGATCGGCAAGCAACGACCCCGCAAAGGGGCCCGCAGCAATCTGACCAAATTCGAGAACACGCAGCCCCTCCAAAGGGCGCGAGGAGCTGCTGGGTTTACTATTCATGGTTTCATCATACCCAGATGCAGGCATGGCCATTTCGCGCCAGTGCTACTGGGTTTATAAAGGCGTCGCCCTCGCATCATGGATCTTTTCTTCACCGAAAACACAAGCTGGCAGCTTGCCTGGGCCATTGCGGTCACACTCATCTCGGCCTATGCGCATGGCGTCTTGGGCCTGGGTTTTGTCTCGGTGGCCATGCCGCTGCTTATTTTTTTCGTAAGCTTTCGAACGGCCATGATTATTACCGTGCCGGTTGCCTTTTTCTTGACAGCACGGCTTACGTTTTGGGGGCATCAGACTCGCGAGACGCTGGTGCGGTTTTGGTTCATGCCCGCTATGGCCGTGCTCGGCAGCCTGGTGGGGGCGTGGGTTTATCAAACCGTTTCTTCCCTGGTGCTCTTATGGATTGTCTTTGGTGCGCTCACCCTGTTTTTGTCTGTTGACATGCTTAAGGGTCGTGCGCCGCGTATCCCGGAGAACTGGTATTTGCCCATTGGCGCGCTCTGCGGCTTTCTTGCAGGCATTACCGAGACCTCGGTGAACATGGGCGCTCCCTTCCTGCTGCTTTTCTTTTTGTTAACGGTGCTCTCAACCCACGTGATTGTTCAGGTCTGCAACCTCTGCTTTTTTGTGGGCAAGCTTGTACACATTACAACGCTGTCAATTGGAGGCGCAGGAAGCCCGGGTGTAAGCCTTGAGGAATGGATACCGGGTTTTATTATCGCCCCGCTTTGTCTGCTTCTTTGCAACCAGGGCGTAAAGCTGCGCGAGAAGGTTTCGGTTGAAACCTACAGGCGCTGGCTGAAAATTATTCTGTTTGTTATTGCCCTGATGCTGCTTGGTCGAATTGTTTCAATGACCGGTGACGACCGTGCAGAGCTGCCCGTAGAAGGTAAGGATACGGTGGTAGTAACGATCGACTGAAGTAACGGTTGAAATACCAGCGCTTTGTTTGGCAGCCTCAATCGAGGCATCACCCAGTGTTGCTGCTCCTAAGTAATTCTGCGAGCAGCTTACTCCTCGCTTAGGGCCTGTAGGTAGTCCAGTGGCGGTTACTGCCTCGGCGTTTGATTGGAAGAAAAGTGCGGCACCGGTTTGAGACTGAACGCCCGTATTGGCGCAGCCCGTAAGGCTGGCAGCACCAATGCACAGGACTAGCGCGGCGAAAGAGCGACGGAATGCCATTATGAGACTCCCAAGAAGTATTGAAAGGAGAGTCGGATAAAAGACAAAAATCTTTAGGGTTGCCCTAAAAAGAGGCCCTTCAAGGCTTGACTAGAGCGAGTACCACCGCAGCGCTCTAAGCCCGCTGCTCAAGCGAAGGGGTTTGGTCAGGTTCGTCGTCCCCAACCATGGCCTTGTAGGCCGCCCAGGTGGCATGACCTACCCATGGCGCTGTGATGATGAGTAGTGGCATAAAGACAAGTAGGCTTCCCCCCACCAACACCACAATACAAAGGCCCCAGACGAGGCAGGCACCTGGATTTGCCCAGAGGGCTCGCACACTGGCAAAGACCGCCATCATGGTGTCGGCGTCGCGATCGAGCAGCAAGGGCATGGAGACCACCGAGATGGCAAACACGATGCTTGCAAAGACAAAGCCAACACCCGCCCAGACCAGCAGGAACTCAAGGTTCTGCACCGAGACAATTTGGCCGAGCATGGACTGAAGGCTTGGGTAGTCGTGGCTGGCAAAAAGGGCAAAGAGCACTACGGACACTCGCGCCCAGATCACCATAAAGAAGGTCAGCATGGCTGCAAAAAAGGCAATGGATTTCCAGTTACGTGTCCAGCTAAACCAGCTTTTGACCAGGCTTTGGGGCTCGCCGCGGTCGCGCTGTCTAGAGAGGTCGTAGACCCCGCAGCAGATGAAGGGACCTATCAAGAAAAAGCCTGCCGTAACACCCATGGTGGCCTGCCAGAAACTGCCATAAATGTAACCAATGGCATAGCCCATGAGCGCAAAAAACGCACCGTAATAGGCGGCCCGCATGCCACTGCACATGAACTCGTTCCAGCCCTGCTTAAGCCAGCGGAAAGCCGAACTGATGGGTAGGTTCGCGTGGACGGCAATCATTGAGATTTCTCTTTGGTAAGGGCCTCACGTTCGGCATGTAGAAAAGCGCCATAGGCATTGAGCCGATTCGCAGCATCAAAGGCAGGTAGCTTTTTAAAACCCGACCAGTCCGCGCCCGCGTAGGCCTCGTCAAAACTCTGAAGGTTGGCTACTGACTCGGTCATGACTTTCCATAAGTGGTCAAGGTAACGGCGCGTGAGCTCAAGATCGGTCTGGGGTTCAGTGGAAATTTTCCCGTGGCCTGGAATAGCCACCCTAGGGGGTTTCTCGGCCATACGATTCAAAGCCTTAAGCCAGAGGCCAGGATGAGCGCTGCCCACGAAGGGCACACGGCCTGTGAAAAACAAATCGCCTGCAAAGACTAGCCCAAGCTCTTCCACTCGCATCATCAGGTCGTCGGGTGCATGGGCACCAAGCCCGTCAATAAGCGTGAAGGTGTAGCGGCCAAGCCTAAAGCTTTCGTTTTGTTTGGCAGACACCTTGGCCTTTCGTGGGGCAAGAACAAGACGGGTCTCCTCGTTCACCCAGGGAAAGAGGTCGTTGCGCCGTTGCTCAAGACGCGCCTGGGTGTTGGAGTCTTCAAACACGCTCTTGGCCATGGGATGCGCGATGACCTGCACGTCCGGGCTTACAAAGCTTTGAATGCCATAGAAATGGTCGGCATGGTAGTGCGAAACCACAACCAGCTTCACCTTCTCGCCACTGGCCTCTTCAATAAGTTTTCGGAATTTTGCACCCAGGGCCGGTGTGCCCAGGGTGTCAAAGACAACCAGGCCTTCGCCGGTGGCCACAGCGCCGGCATTGGAGATAAAGCCGGCATTGGCCGAGCTTGCCTGACCGGCCTGGCCTTGCACCACATAGACATGCTCGCCAAAACGCTGCAACTCCATGGGAGGCAGGTCGTCATTGGCACCGTAGGCGGGTACAACCCCGACGGAGGCAAAAAGTGCAATAAGGCTAAGGGCGGGCACCCTTGCGAGACCCAACAAATTGTTCATACTGTGCCTTCTCCCCTGTTGATCGACCGCCTATCGCTTTTTACCTTAACCACCCTTAGATCAATCCACTTTCGATGGCTTTAAGACTTCATCAGTACCCAAGGGCTGCGCAAGAGCCTAGGCGCTTCATGACACCTATTGTTCTCCTTTATGCGTTTTGTTGCATGTTGCAATGCAGAAGCCTCTAAAAGATCTCATTAATGAAGATGGCTTTCGTCACTGGTACGAGGGCGAACTTATTCGAGCCTTTGGTCTTATGGCCCTTGGTGTTCTGCTTCTCATTCTGGGCGTAAGTGCGTTGGAGGTGTTTTTCAACCTGGGCCCGGGATGGCCGCTTGACCGCCTGGCGGCTCTCGCCTCAAGCCTTATTGGTGTTTTTCTAGCCGGTCTTTGTTGGCTGAAGTTTTCAAGCCTTATTGCCCGCGCAGAGCTTCTTGCCAATCAGGCCGTCTGCTCGAACTGCCAGGCCTATGGCCGCCTTCTGGTGGATGAAGAGCGGCTTGACACCGAAAGCCTCGAGCGCGTGCTGAACTGCACCTGCCAGAAGTGCCAGCATCGTTTTGTGATGAGCTGTGCTTAGAAGAACTAGGGTTCTGGCTGTTTTAATTCACCTACCCCCTGTTAATCGACGGAAAACGATTTTTAGAGCTTAGCAATCATTGCATTCATTGAAATCAATGATTACACTTTGTGAATCCTGTTTGAGAGATCTTTTAAGGGACTTGCAATGGCCAGCATTACGATTCGCAACCTTGACGACAGCACAAAGCAACGCCTAAGGGTGCGCGCCGCAGAGCATGGGCGATCAATGGAGGAGGAGGCCCGAGACATTCTTAGAAGGGTCGTTGAGGAGCGCTCGGCCCCGAATAATCTTGCGGCGTCTATACGTGAGCGACTCAACCCCTCTGCGAGAGTTGATCTTGACTTGCCTCCTCGAGATGAAATTCGCGAGCCTTACGCTTTGGCTGCTCAAAAGCGGTGATTGTTCTCGACACTAATATCGTGTCTGAATTGCTGCGGCCTAGTCCCTCTAGCAATGTTGAGTCATGGCTCGCTTCTCAAGTTGCATCCTCTGTTTACTTCACAACAGTTGGTGAGGCGGAGTTGCGTTACGGACTTGCGGTGCTTGCGCCCGGTAAGAGACGAACTCATTTGGCAAGGGTCGTTGAGGACATTCTTGCAGAAGATTTCAGAGATCGAATTTTAGTTTTTGGGCGTGAAGCAGCCAGTTTCTATGCGTTGATCGCGGCCCAAAGGCGAGGTGAGGGCCGTCCAATAAGTTCGTTTGACTGTCAGATTGCGGCGATTGCAAGGGCTCATAACGCGGCACTTGCAACTCGCAATGAAAAGGATTTTCAGGGTTGCGGTGTCGAGCTCATTAACCCTTGGCTCTGCGCTAAGACTAAGACCAGCTTCAATTAACCCTAGTGGCTGAGCCAAACAACTCACCCCCGCCGACCACCTCCACTCGCGATGTTGTGAATGTGGCCTTGTTTGCCGCACTGATTGCGTTGTTTGGCCTGGTGCCTCGTATTGACCTGCCCTTTTTGGCGGGTGTGCCCATTACGGTGCAAACCTTAGGCGTTATGCTTGCGGGACTTCTGCTTGGGCCACGGCTTGCGGCTTTGTCGGTGTTGTTGTTCTTGTTTATGGTGCTGCTTGGCGCGCCCTTTTTATCAGGTGGGCGCGGGGGTCTGGGTGTTCTTTTTGGTCCAACGGTTGGCTTCTTACTGGGCTGGATTCCAGGCGCCCTTGTGGTGGGGCTTGTTTATTTGGGTCTTACTCAGCCTGCCCAGAATTCTCGCAAGTACCGAGTGCCGCGTCGCGGCCTATCAATCTTCTTTGCCGCTGCACTGGCAAGCTTTTTGGGTGGCGTTCTGGTCATCTACGCGCTTGGAATTCCCATGCTTGCCTGGCGCGCCAACATGACCCTTGAGCAGGCCGCCGCAGTAAGCCTTGCCTTTCTTCCTGGCGATATTCTTAAGCTGGTTATTGCGGCGAGCATCGCACGTGCTCTTCATCGTCAGCCCGTGTATGTGGACGAGGACGAAGACAAGGACAAGGACAAGGTCGGGTGAGGCTTCTTGTTGTGGCGGTTACAGCGCGGCAGCCTACCTGGCTTGAAGACGGTGTAGCCCAATACCTCCAAAGGCTTCCTAAAGACTGGGCGCTTGAACTGAAAACCGTGAAGCCCGAGTCCCGGCAGACCGGGAAAACCGTGGAGCAGATGATGGCCCTTGAGGCCCAGCGCATCGAGAACGCACTGCCTGCGGGGGCGTGGCGCGTGGTGCTTGATGAGAAAGGCCAGGGGCTGCGTACGACCCAGTTTGCTGAGAAGCTTCAGGCCTGGCAGCAGAGCCATGGCTGCATTGCTTTTATTATTGGAGGGCCCGACGGCCTTGCACCCTCGGTTAAAGAGGCTGCCCATACAACACTGCAGTTATCGGAGATGACCCTGCCCCATGGACTTACCAAGCTTTTGCTTGCTGAGCAGCTTTATCGCGCGCATTCTTTGCTGGTGGGGCATCCGTACCATCGGGAGTAAGCGCATTAAAACGTTTGGGGCCAGGCACGTGCGGTGTGAAAGACGTGAAGAATTTGAAGCTCACCGCCCTTTACCCGGTAAGGAATGACGTACGGGTAATTCAAGAGCACTAATTCTCGGGTTCCAGGAACTCTTCCGGCGCGACCGAGTTCTGGGTGATGCACCAGTTGTTCAACGCTAGCAAGGGCATGCTGAAAAAACCGACGAGCGGCCTGAGGGTTGTCCTTCGCTATGAGGTCATGGGCTGACATAAGTGCTTTTAATGCTCTGCGAAGCCACCTAACCCGCATACTTCTTTGTTATTTCCTTAAATTCGTCGTCACTAACAAAATCACCGTTATCCGCCTCTTTGACTGCCTGCTTAATTTCCTTAATTTGCCAGGCTTCAACTTCCAAATAGCGTTCAATCGCCTCAGCCGCTAAATAGGATTTCGAGCGCTGAGTGGCTTCAGCAAGCTTGTTTAGCTTGGTTTTGGTTTTGTTGCTGACGCGAAGGGTAAGAACTGAGCTTTCCATCATTTTCTCTTTTTGTAGTTACTTGTATACATTGTAACGGGCCTTGACTAAACCGGTGCTTAAACTCGGTTAATTGCCGTATGGCGCAGGCTATACAGCGCGCGTTTCTGGCCGCGTATTCCTTGCTGGTGGGGCATCCTTACCATCGGGAGTAGTTACTAGGCTTTGAAGAGCTTAGTGACTACTGCGTCAAGATCTTTTGTGAAGGCATCGTCCACGTTATGCAGTTTGCCTGCCAAGACGCCTTTGTTCCTAAGGCCAGGCATGCTGGTGCATGGAACAAGCCTAACCTGCGGCTCACCATTACTTGCGATGATCACCTCTTCTCCGGCGAGCGCGGACTTTACGAGCCGGGATAGCTGATTCTTTGCATCAAGCATATTTACTTGCATGGTGTTTGATTCCCAGATGGGGTTTCCTCGGAAAAAGGCAAAACCGCGGTCTTACGCTACACCTCTTGGCTAGGTTAGCCAAGAGCCTGGCCTCTTGCTAATCCTGGTCGAAGGAGGCCCTTTCATAGGCTGCAGGCCAGCCTATTGCTAAGTCGTCTTCAGGAGCCGCCGAAGTTTACTCAGATCCTGGCTGGACCCCGACAGGTTGGAAAAACCACGCTGGTGCAGCATGTGGCCGATATGCTGGGCGATCAGGTTTTGTATGCCGCAGCAGACCTGCCGACTGCCCCTACCACGCAGTGGATCACCCAGCAGTGGGCCCGCGCCATGGCGCGACTCGCGCCTGCACCTTCAGCCGTCGGCAGGGGCAAAGCGGCTGCAAGACCGCCGCAGCCGTTTGTTTTGATTTTGGAAGAGGTTCAGAAGGTGCCGCGCTGGTCGGAGGCTGTAAAGGCGCTATGGGATCAGAGGCCAAAGGGCAGAGATCAGCCCATACATCTGGTGTTGTTGGGTTCGTCACAATTTTTGGTGCAACACGGACTCACCGAAAGCTTGGCAGGGCGGTTTGAGTTAATTCGACTTCCGCATTGGTCGTTTTCTGAGATGCGCGAGGCCTTTGGCTTTCGCTTTGAAGATTACATTTGCTTTGGCGGCTACCCCGGCCCGGCGAGGCTCATTCAGTCCCCGGAGCGATGGATTCGCTACCTGCAGGATGCCATTGTGGAGCCGGCTGTCTCGCGTGATGTCATGAACCTTGCCCGAATAGACAAGCCCGCCCTCATGCGCAGTCTTATGCAACTGGGCTGCGCGTATTCAAGCCAGGTCTTGTCTTATCAAAAGGTCATGGGTCAGTTACAAGATGCGGGTAATACCACCACACTTGCCAACTACCTACATCTTCTCGCCTCGGCCTGGATGGTCA
>CAMDMC010000002.1 GCA_945901825.1 Bordetella parapertussis | reverse complement strand
CTGTAGAGCAGGGCAAGCACCACCGAGCGGGTCTCGGGGAAGGCGCCGCCCGCCATGACAGCCGCACCGGTTATCCATGCAAGGCCTTCGTAGGACAGGCCGCAGGCGGCGTTTCCTAGCCAGCCGTTTTGCTTGAGCCGAATAGGCGGCATGCTGTAGGCCCAGGCTAGTAGAAGCCCCAAGGCGGCGGCACCAAAGCCCCAGGGGCCAAGGGCTGTGGCCACAAGCAACGAGACAAGGGTCCAGCCAAGGGCTATGTAAAGCCCCCACCTGCCAGGAATTCGACCCGAGGGGATGGGCCGGTTGGGCTCGTTGATGGCATCAACATGCCGATCGAACCAGTCGTTTACGGCCTGGCTGGTGGCACAGACCATTGGCCCCGCAAGGGCAATACCAATTACCGCAAGAAGCCAGTGATCGGAGACGCTAACCCCTGAGGCCACCACGCCGCAGGCAAAGGCCCACATGGGTGGAAACCAGGTAATGGGCTTAAAGAGCTCGAGAACGGCAGAAAAAGAGGGCTGGCCGAGGTCTGCCGAGCTGGTCGGATGAATAATTCCCATAAACTTCATTTTGTACTTGACAAATAGAACCGTCAATTGCAATTTACAGTTTCTGACTAAAGGAAAACGCTTATGCACGCCGTAGTGATTGGATCGGGCTTTGGAGGCCTGGCGGCTGCCCTTCGTCTTTGTTGCAAGGGCTACCGTGTAACCGTGCTCGAGCGGCTTGAGGGCCCAGGGGGCAGGGCCTTTGTTTATAAACAGGACGGCTTCACCTATGACGCGGGGCCCACCATTATTACGGCCCCCTTTCTGTTTGAAGAACTCTGGGCCCTTTGTGGAAGGCGGTTCTCAGACGACGTTGACCTTCGGCCTATGTGGCCGTTTTACCGCATTCGGTTCGATGACGGCAGCCACTTTGACTACTTTGGCGAGACCGAAGCCATGCGCCGGGAAATTACAAGGCTTGCCGGGGCCTCGGAAGTGGCAGGCTACGACGCCTTCATGCGCGAGGCCATGGTCTGTCTAAAGCTTGGCTATGAAGAACTCGGTACAACGTCCTTTGTAAGCCTGGTGGACCTTATTGCAGCCATGCCTTCTATGGTGCGCATGCAGGCCTGGAACACCATCTACAGCATGGCTCAGCGTCATTTTAAGAACGACAAACTGCGCCAGGTTTTTAGCTTTCATCCGCTTCTTATTGGTGGCAATCCGTTTGCGGTCACTCAGGTCTACAGCCTCATCCCAGCCCTTGAGCGGGAGTACGGGGTGCATTCGGCCATGGGCGGTACGGGCGCCATTGTGCAGGCCCTTGCCCGCCTGGTTGAAGACCAGGGCGCGGCCATTCGCTATCAGGCCGAGGTGAGTCGCATTCTTTTAGAAGGCCGGCGTGCTGTGGGTGTGGAATTGGCCGATGGCGAGCAGATTCGCGCCGACATTGTGGTCTCGAATGCCGATGCGGCCAACACCTACCGCAAGCTTCTACCCAATGCCGCGCGTCGTGTCTGGACAGATGCCAAGGTAGAGCGAGCCGCCTATTCCATGGGTCTTTTTGTCTGGTACTTCGGCACGCGGCGTCGTTACGAAGATATACCGCATCACATGATTCTTCTAGGGCCTCGCTACAAGGGGCTTCTGCAAGATATCTTCAAGCGAAAGGTGCTCAGTAAAGACTTCAGCCTGTATCTGCATCGGCCAACGGCCACCGACCCTGCGCTCGCGCCCGAGGGCTGTGACACCTTTTATGTATTGTCGCCCGTGCCGCATCTTGATGCCGATGTCGACTGGGTGCAGACCGCCGAGCCCTACAGGCAGGCCATTGCCGCCTACCTTGAGCAGTCGGTGTTGCCGGGGCTTTCGGCCGAGGTCTGCAGTTCAAAGATCATGACCCCACTCGATTTTGAGTCAAGGCTCTGGGCCTATAAAGGTGCGGCCTTTGGAATGGAGCCAAGGCTGACGCAAAGCGCCTGGTTTCGGCCGCACAACCAGAATGAAGACATTGAGGCTCTGTACATGGTCGGGGCAGGCACCCATCCAGGCGCAGGTGTGCCGGGCGTTCTTAGCTCGGCCAAGGCCTTTGACAGCCTCATTAAGCCCGTGGGTCGGCCCAGCAACGGCAGGCGTCATTCAACGCCCTGGGTCTTGCCCACTCCCACGACCACTCCCACTGCGGCGGCGCAGCCTCAGGGCCAGGCGCACCACGCAAGGGTATCGGAAGAGGAACTAATGCGTGGCGGGTCAAAGTCTTTCTTTGCGGCCTCAAGGCTTTTGCCCAAAACAGTTCGCAATGCCGCGGTCGATCTCTATGCCTACTGCCGCGTGGCCGACGATCGGGTGGATGAATCCATGGCAAGTACGCAGGTTATGCAAGAACTGCATAGCCGGCTAAACACCATTTACACAGCCCAATCGCCAGCAGGTCTGCCTATGGTGGACAAGGCCTTCTGGCGTGTGGTGAGTTGCTACAAAATTCCCAAGGCTGTTCCTCTGGCACTGCTTGAGGGCTTTGAATGGGACGCCCAGGGCCGCGTCTACGAGACCCTTGAGGATGTCTTTGACTACAGCGCGCGGGTGGCAGGCACGGTGGGCGCCATGATGGCCCTTGTTATGGGCGTGCGTGAGGCGCGCCCAATGGCCCGAGCCTGCGAGCTGGGTGTGGCCATGCAACTCACCAACATTGCACGCGATGTTGGCGAAGATGCACGCATGGGTCGGCTCTATCTTCCGCGTCAATGGATGCGCGAAGAGGGTATGGATCCGCAGGACTGGCTGGCTGCGCCTTCCTTTAACCCGGCACTAGCCCGCGTGGTCGAAAGGCTTTTGCAAGAGGCCGATGGCTTGTATGAGCGCGCTGAAGAGGGCGTGGGCTTTTTGCCCCGGGCATGCAGGCCCGCCATTATGGCTGCCCGCCATATTTATTCCGACATAGGCCGCGAAATTGGCAAGGCCCGTTTTAATTCCATCGATCAGCGTGCCGTTGTCAGTTCCTCAAGAAAAATTCAACACCTCTTTCACTGCCTTCCCGCGGCCCTTATGGCGCCACGCATGCCGCGCGGTCATAAGCCTCTTGCTGCAATTGCCTTTCTTGTCGAGGCCTCGGGCATTTCGATGCGCAGCCGACCGCCACGAACGGTGGCCGAGAAGGCAGGCTGGATGGTGGATTTATTCCTTACCCTTGCCGAGCGCGAACGCCAAGGGCGACACGAAGGCAGTCAACCACTTACTGGAGGACGATGATGAAAACGCTTCTTATTTTTTCCCCCGCAAGAATGGGTCCTGAGTTTTTAAATTTACTCTGCAGGCCACAGCCTGAGTTAAGGCGCATCATCACGTCCTTGGGCTTTTTTGTTGGCCTGGCTCTTGCGGGCAGTGCCCTTGCAGGTCCAAAGGCAGCCCACTGCAACGCCATTGAAGAAGATGACCAGCGGGCCCTTTGCAAGGCCTTGGCCACAAAGAGCGGCTTCTTTTGTTCGGCCATTGAAGATGAAAACCTCAAGGCAAACTGCTGGTCGCAGGCAAGTCGCGGAGCCTCGCACTGCAAGATGGCGGTCTACGACACCGACTACCCGGTGATTGACCAGGTTCTTATGACCCAGTGCAAGGAACTCTCGCGCAAGTGGTGACCTTAGGTTCGTCGGGGCATACGCCAGGGAAGCATCAGCCGAACAAGTTTTGATCGAACCCGTGGCAAGAAAAGTGTTTCGTGCATGGCATTTACCTCTTGCCCTAAAAGCGTCTGACGCACCACCGAGCGCATGTAAAACGGTGTGTCCTCAAGGGTCTGTACAAGTCCTGCCGCCGGGGCCTTCGGGTCCGACCGTATTGAACGGCCAACTCCCCAGATTCCCTTTGTTAAGGGCTGGCGCGGGCCAAGCTCAAAGGGCTCAACCTCCCCATTTGTTTTGAACCTTGCAGTAATGAGCCGGGAGCTTTGGTCGTTGGAATAGTGCACGGTACGGTCGTGCGACTGGTTGAACTCGGCGGCTCGCGCCGAGGGCGTGGCCTGTCGATCGCGGACATCGTAAATAACGGCTGTACTGCCATCGCGCAAAAGCGCACGCGACCAGTCCCATTCGTGAAAGGGCGCCTCGATGGGCTCATCGCCCTCGTTGGAGTCCAGATAGGCATGGCCCGACCATTTAAGACCCGGTAGGGGGAAGTCCACCTCGATGCGGGCCGAGGGCGCAAGCGGCCCCCAGCGGTGCCTGCCTTGGGCATCGATGACCTGCTGGTAATGAAAGAACTGATCGGCGCGAATACGCATCTGGCCCTTGACCTTCATAGGCACGGGTACCGACCATTCGTTAATGTCAATGACCAGTTCATCACCCGTCCAGCGCAACTGGCTTGGGCCCACGGTGAACTCGGTGCTTGAGCGGTGCAGAAAACGCCGGCCGCGCTCGGTCATCGTCCAGCGTTTTTTTCCTTTGGAATAAAGCGCCAGGTTAATGCAGACATGGTTTTCGGGGTCACTGGTCTGAGGCTGCGCCCTTGCCCAGTGGTAGTAGCTTGAAAAGACACTGCCTACAAAGGCAATCATGGTGATGCCATGTTCACCGTCGTCGCTTAGCCCATCGACATACCACCAGAGATAACCACCCGCTGGGACTTTCTGGTCGAATCGAGGTGTGCCATCAGGGCTGCGGCCGCCAGTCGGCCCGAGAGGCTGGCCATGGGAACCCCCGCTCCCGGGTGCACGCTGCCCCCCGCCAGGAAGAGCCCCGGCACCGGTGTTCGGTTCGTGGGCCTCTGAAAGGAGGACATCCATCCGTGGGGGGCCATTCCATAAAGAGCCCCCGCGGAGGCAGGAAACATCTGGTGAAAGTCTTGCGGCCGGCCAACCTGCACGGCCTGGGGCTCCACCGTAAGACCCACCTGTTGCAGCTGGGCCAAGACGCGTTTCTGACATACGCTGATTTCCTCTTCGAGAAGGGTCTGACGGTCTGCGCGTGCGGGCGCGTTAATAAGCATAAAGAGCCGCTCCGCCTCGGGCTTCGCCCCATGCACAGGCCTGTCTTCATGGTGTTGTGTCTGTGGCTGTTCGGCCGCGCTGGAGCGGGTTGGACCAAAAGGCCCGCGGTCGTGGGCGCAGATGTAGACCGTGGGTCGGGCCGGTAGCCTGCCTTCGGAAAAGACAGACTGGAACTCGTCTTCGTAGGGCGTCTTCTGAAAGACAACATTGTGGAAGTCCAAGGCCATGCCCTGGGTGCGGGCCACCATGGAAAAGGTAAGGGCGGACAAGGACCTTGGGTAAAGCCCTTCGGTGCTTGGCACGGCCGCCTTCGCTGGACTTCCCAGTAAACCCTGATGCAAGGCGGCCGCCTCGCCGTTAAAAATCACGGCATCGGCCAAGAGCCTTTGGCCGTTGCTAAGCTCCACGCCTTTCGCACGTCCTTGCTCGATAAGAATTTCGTTTACCTGTGCATTGCATTGAATGTCCACACCAAGCTTTTGCGCAGCCCGCGCAAGCCCCAGGGCCAGGGCCTTGATGCCGCCGCGCGCGGCCCAGACCCCGCGCTGCTCGACATAGGCAATAAGCATAAGCGTGGCCGGTGCCTGCCATGGTGAACCCCCGCAGTAGGTGGCATAGCGGGCAAAGAGTTGTCGAAGCCGCGGGTCGTGGAAGTATCGGCCCAGACTTTTCCAAAGGCTTGCAAAAGGCCCAAGCCCCGCCAAGAGGCTTAGGCCGCGAAGACCAATGTCCTGGCTCATGGAGCTCATGGTGGGGCGCTCGGCGCGAATGTAGGCCGCCTCAAGGGCATGGTAGACACGCCGGGCCTCTTGGCTAAAAGCCCGAAAACGAACGGCCTCTGCGGGCCCTGAAAACTCCGCAATGGCATCGGCCGATGCGGCCTCGTCGGCAAAAAGGTCGAGCCGCTCCTCGCCTGACCAGGCATGGCGGGCGATGATGGGCAGGGGCTTGAGTTCAACAAAATCCTCAAGTTTTAAGCCTACGCCGCCAAGCAGGTCTTCAAAGACCCAGCGCATCGTGATGACGGTGGGGCCGGAGTCCATGGCCTGGCCAGCAACAATTTTCTGATGGTTTTTACCGCCCACCTGCGCATCTTTCTCAAGCAGGGTGACGCGCACCCCTTGGCCGGCGAGGTCGATGGCAGCGGCAAGGCCAGCCATGCCTGCCCCCACAATAACAACCCGGCGTTCAGCCACTGTGGGGCGCCTGCTGAAGGTAGGCCTGACCCAGGCCAGGCTGCCTGAGAAAGCGCTGACCCTGCCACTGGCCTTCGAGCCGCAGAGGATGAAATCGAACGAACATAGACTCGGAGAAAAACTTCTGGCCATAGGCCGCCTGAATGGCGCGCTGATGGGCGCCACTGTGGGCATAGGCGTCCATGGCGGCCTGGTCTTTCCAAAGGCTGAATGTGGCCTGCCGTAAAAGCGGGGCCTCGCCAAGACCTACAGCAAGAAGGCAGCCCTGAGCCTTGGCGAGGTCGTCTTCGGCATCGGGGGATTGGGCCCAGAACCTGCGCGCTTTCAGGGGTCGAATACTTGCTCGGGTAAGGGACGCAACCGAGCATTCAAGGCCTGGCTTTGAAGGAAGTTGTGGTGCTTTTTCCAATGTCTGCGACTGCTCAACGGTATCGACAGCCTTGGCCTGCTCGGGCGGCTCGAGCTGAAAGCCCGACCACTGGCCGCGGCAGGAGACTGGACTGAGCAGAGCAGCGAAGAACTCCTCGGAGCGATCCTGATAAGCCTTGACCTGCGGCGCATTTTCTAAAAAGTTATTGGCCGCCTCAGGATTATTGAAAGCGGTAAAGAGGCCTTGATGGTCAAGACCGGGCTTGAGCCCAAAGCCCCCGTGCTCGCCGCTTCCCAAGACTTTCTGAAAGACAAGGCCAGGCCAGGCGGCGGGCCCAAAGGCAGACATAACCAGTCGAGAGACTGCCCAGCCAACGGCAGAGGGCCGAAGGCGCGACAGGACAACCACCACCGTGTGCACGGGGCTTAATCCTCGTCGGAGTCGGGCCCCTCGATGCCGTAACGACGCAGCTTGACGTAGAGGCTCTGTCGAGAAAGACCAAGCATGTCAGCAGCCGAGGCTCGGTTGTTTTTGGTGATTTTCAATGCGGCTTCGATGCAGAGTTTTTCAATGAGGTCGACCGTTTCGCCCACAATTTCGCGCAGCGGCATACGGCCCACAAGGCCGGTGAGGTCCTGGTTCGAGCGTGGCCGGGAGGCCTGATCGAGCCTGCCCTCAAGCCGTCGGCCCACGTCGCGAATGACAAAGGCAAGAAAGGGCTGGTCGTCGCTTTCAACAGAGATGCCTGAAATTTCAACCGGCACCACAAGCCCGGCATGGCCGATGAGCTGGGTTGAGAAAAGCCTTACAGGACCACCCTGTGAGAGGCTGTTGGTCATGACAAGAAGGTCGGTGTTGGCGCGTCCTAGCCAGTGGTTCAGAGGCTCGCCAATAACCTGGCCCGCATGGACCATTTGAATCATTTCAACAAAGGCTGGGTTAGCACTTCGAATAATGCCTTTGGTGTCGGTTAAGACCAGTCCATCACTAAACTGACGCACGGCCTCAAGCAGTGCTGTGTCCTCTCCGGGATGCGGCTTTTCGGAATCGATGCGCACCATGAAGACCGTGTCGGACTCTTGCCGAAGGTAGCTTACGAGAACCCTGGCCGAGCCCTCGTGCTTAACAAACCGCAGGCTGACCTCGGCGGGTCTGCCTGAACTTGCTACCTGTTGAAGGGTGCTGTGCAAGGCCGAGGTTGCGCGGTCGGACAAGAAGGCCTCAATGGCCTCGCCAATAATGGACTGACGGTCTTTCTGAAGGTACTGTCCGCCGGCACGGTTGGCTTCGATAATTTGATGAGAACGCGCGCTAATAAGCAACACCGGATCGTGGACGAGATCGAAGAGCATTCGAAACTGCCCCTCCACACCGCGAAGTCGCAGGTAGTCGCGCTCCATAAGCTGCTGAGCTTCCACCAGCCTTGCCTGCAGCGAGGCAACAGGCCGAAGATCGCGACCAATGGCCACCATCTGCCCCTCTTTGCCGATGCGAACAAGGGAAAAGAGGATAGGTATTTCTTCGTCTTGTTCGCTGAGTTGGTTAATGTGCCGCCAGCGGGCATCAGGCTTTCCAGCCTGTGCTTCGCGCAGCATTTCTTCAATTTTGGGGCGGCTCTCCGAGGTAACGACATTCGCCCAGGCCTTGCCTACCCAGCCTTGCGCGCGACTGGGCTGCCAGTCGGTGCTGCCTGTAATGGCCTGGCGAATCACGCCTTGGGCGTCGATGACCAAGGTAATGTCGGCCGCGGCTGTAACAAGTGCAGCACTCTCGTCAGCATCAAGACCCGCAAGTCCCTTGCCTTTAGATTGTTCGTTGTAGCCCAAGGCTTGTTGTCTTTGCTAGGAGTTGGTAATTGTTTTGGAGGGGCCGTTTGGGTTTAAACGGCTACGAAGCATTGAGACGGCTTTTTCAACGGCGAGATCAGCGTCACCGACAAGTAGGTCGGCCTTGGCCTGATCGGCGAGCTCTGGGAAAGCAACAAGGGCCGGGCCGCCGAGCATGACGAGAGGGGCTTGTTTGAGTTTGATGGCTCGTACCCTTTGTATGAAGCGTGCCACCTGCTTGATGTCTGCCTCGCTGGCAACCGAGAGCCCTACGACATCGGGTGAAAGCCGGTGAATCTCGCCAAGCAGGTCGATCTCCGATTTCGATTCGAGCATGAAGCAGTCCCAGCCGCCCCGTGCAAAAAAACTGTTCACCATTTGCAGTCCAAGTCGATGCTGGGAGCCGGGCAGGGTGGCTAACGCAATGCTTGGAATGGGCTGGCCGGGCTCAAAAACGCGGGACGCATTCTGTGGTGCAGTTTGCTGAACCTCAAGCCGTAGGTCGTTCAGAATTTGCTGAAGCCGCCACAGCCCAATGGTGACACCTGCAAAATCGCAGCGATCGGCCATCCACCCCTCGCCCATGCATCGCGCTGCGGGCTGAATGAGGCCAAGCATCACGGCCTCCGGTGAAAGGTCTTCTTCGCGCCGTAGGTCGTGAATGAGCTGCCAACAGCCGCCAGCATTGTTGTCCATAGCCATCTCAGCCAAGGCCTTGGCCGCAGTCTGCAGGTCAGGAAAACGTGCGTCAGCCTCGGGGGCTTGGGCACCAAGACTGCAGCCTTGTCTGGGCTTTACTCGGGCAGATGTCGCCTGGGTAGGGGTTTCCGATAAGACCAATTGCGGAATGACCTGATGGGTCAGCACCTCTAGTACCGCATTGGCTTCGAGTTCAATGGTCGCTGTCTCCTGACCACGGAGGTACGACCGACGTAAGTACGGCTCGTTCATGGCGACGCTCCCTGCAGCATTTGCACGGTAAGCAGCCTGGCCCGATGCGGGTGGTTCGCTTCCCTGCTTGTTGATGGCTGCTTTTGTTTGTGAATCCATGATCCTCCTGACCATCGCCTTTGTCGAGAAGTTTTATCGAGGTTTTGTCTAGGACTATCCGTGACATTGTCAGAGATGTCAATTAAATTTGATGTCTCGTTTGGTTGACATTCCAAGGCCCCGAGCCTAGAGTAAGAAAACGAAAAAGTCATATGGGAGTGACGCTGCGCAATGTCACAGGTTTTAGTCAGTCGGCCTTTGTATACGCCCGATCAAAAGCAGCGGCGAGACGCCACGCCGTGGACGCTCGTGCAGGGCCTGCTTGCGCCTTTGCAGTTCTTGGTTTTTCTGATCAGTCTCGGGCTTATCGCCTATGCCTACACCACCGACCGTTTCTGGGATCTTGCCCTTGCCTCGGTGGTTGTTAAAACCCTTGTTCTCTACCTCATCATGGTTACAGGCGCCATTTGGGAAAAAGTGGTCTTTGGCCAGTATCTTTTTGCCCCGGCGTTTTTTTGGGAAGACGTTGTCAGTATGGTGGTCATTGCCTTGCACACGGCCTACCTCGTGGCCTGGTGGCAGGCCGACGTGGTAAGCCTGCAGACGCAAATAGGTCTTGCCCTGGCAGCCTACGCAACCTATGTGCTCAATGCGGGCCAGTTTCTCTACAAGCTTCGAAGGGCAAGGCTGCAGGCCAGTGAAGAGGCCTGCGCGGGCAATCCAACCTTCGCGAATCCTTGTGTCAATTCCTCAGTTTCGAGCCTAAGGGGGCAGACTTCCGTTCAAGCAACGGGTGTAACCGGGCAGGTGACGGTATGAACGGGCCTTCGGTCGCGGAGTTTCTTCAGCCAGGCTGTTCCGAGGCCATGGCCAGACCCGCACGCGCCCCCGAGGTGCTGCGTGAACGGGGCCAGCGCGAGGTCTTCTGTGGCCTAACCGGCATTGTCTGGCTGCATCGAAAAATTCAAGATGCTTTTTTCTTAGTGGTAGGCTCGCGCACCTGCGCGCATCTTTTGCAGTCCGCCGCCGGCGTGATGATTTTTGCCGAACCGCGTTTTGCCACGGCCATCATCGATGAACGCGACCTTGCAGGCCTGGCCGATGCCAACGAAGAACTCGATCGGGTGGTGGGCCAGTTGCTTGGCCGTCGGCCCGATATCCGCATGCTCTTTCTGGTGGGTTCTTGCCCCTCGGAGGTTATTAAGCTCGACCTTTCGCGTGCGGCAGAGCGTCTTTCGCAGGAGCATCGTGGACGCTGCAAGGTTTTGAACTACTCGGGCAGCGGCATAGAGACCACCTTCACCCAGGGCGAAGATGCCTGCCTTGCCTCGCTTGTGCCTCAAATGCCTGCAGCTGCCTCCAACCAGCTGCCTGAACTGCTTTTGGTGGGAAGCCTGGCCGATGTTGTGGAGGACCAGATGCTTGATCTTCTGCGTGCCATGGGCATTGAGCGGCTGGGTGTTCTTCCGGCCCGACGCTCCGATCAGCTTCCAGCCCTTGGACCCAACACCCGGTTTTTACTTGCCCAGCCTTTTCTTGCAGACACCGCCCGAGCCCTTGAGGCCCGCGGAGCACAGCATCTTCCATCGGCCTTTCCTCTTGGCGCAGAAGGAACGCGACGCTGGCTGTGGACTGCCGCACAGGCCTTTGGTGTAAGCCTTGAAACCTTTGAGCGGGTCATTGCTGCGCCCTTTGCGCGGGCAGAAAAAGGGCTTGCCCGTATGCGTCCTGAGCTTGAAGGCCGCTCGGTTTTTTTCTTTCCCGACTCGCAGCTTGAAATTCCTCTGGCACGGTTTCTCTCGCGCGAGATGGGTATGCGCCTTACCGAGGTGGGCACTCCTTTTCTGCATCGCTCGCACATGTCGGCAGAGCTTGCCCTTCTAACCGACACAGGCCTTGAGGGCGAGGGTTCAGCCTTCACACTAAGCGAAGGCCAAGACGTTGACCGACAGCTCGACCGATGTCTTCAGGCCAAGCCCGACCTCGTGGTCTGTGGCCTGGGCCTTGCAAACCCACTGGAGGCAGCGGGCCTCACCACGAAATGGTCAATTGAGCTTGTCTTTAGTCCCATTCATGGCTTTGATCAGGCCGCCGATCTTGCAGAACTCTTTGCAAGGCCTTTCCGGCGTCGCAGCCGAATTGCAGGCCTTTATCCCGTCTTTCCGGTTCGTCCCGTGGCCCAGGCTGTGTCGCAACAGGCAGCCCCAGGGTTTTCAGACGCGGTTGCCGCGGAGGATCGGGTGTGAAGCTCTCGGTCTGGACCTACGAGGGACCTCCCCATGTGGGTGCCATGCGCATAGCAACTGCCATGCAGGGGCTTCACTACATCTTGCATGCGCCGCAGGGCGACACCTACGCCGACCTACTCTTCACCATGATCGAGCGACGTGACCGACGTCCGCCTGTCACCTACACAACCTTTCAGGCCCGCGACCTGGGCAAAGATACTGCCGAACTCTTTCAGGCCGCGGCCCGTGACGCTGTGGCCCGGTTTGCACCCGAGGCCATCATCGTAGGCTCGTCTTGCACGGCCGAGCTTATTCAGGACGACCCCGGCGGCCTTGCCGAGGCTTTGCAGCTTGATATTCCTGTGGTGCCCCTTGAGCTGCCTTCGTATCAGAAAAAAGAAAACTGGGGCGCGGCTGAAACCTTCTATCAGCTTGTCCGAAGGCTCACTCAGGGTGTGATCCCCACAGAACGTGCAGGCCGCCCGCCGTCTTGCAATCTGCTTGGTGCAACCGCGCTTGGTTTTCGTCATCGCGATGACCTCCAAGAGGTGCGTCGCCTGCTTGATGCCCTCGGTATCTCGGTGAACGTGGTGGCGCCTTGGCAGGCCCGCCCCTCCGATCTTCGCCGTCTGCCTGAGGCCGACTTCAACGTCGTGCTCTATCCGGAAATTGCAGCGCCTGTGGCCAGCTTTCTGAAGCGCAGTTTTCAGCAGCCCTTCACCCAGGTGGTGCCTATTGGTGTGAAGGCCACTGAGGCCTTTGTCCGAGAACTGGCTGAGCTTGCCGGCCTGGATGCAGACGACGCCTTAGCAAAGGCCTATGCCGCCTGCGCAAGCCGCATGGCCTGGTATTCAAGTTCGGTGGATGCCACCTATCTCACAGGTAAGCGCGTCTTTGTTTTTGGTGATGGCACCCATGCCCTGGCTGCGGCCCGGGTGGCCACCGAAGAGTTTGGCTTTGAGCTTGTTGGTCTTGGCAGTTACAGCCGTGAGTCGGCACGTGAACTGCGCGAGGCCGCGCAGGGCTATGGACTGCAGGCGCTTGTTTCGGAAGACTACCTTGAGGTGGAGCAGGCCATCAGTCAGGCGCAGCCCGACCTGGTACTTGGCACGCAGATGGAGAGGCATATCGCCAAGCGTCTTGGTATTCCCTGTGCGGTTATTTCAGCGCCGGTGCATGTGCAAGACTTCCCCGCGCGTTATTCACCGCAGATGGGCTTTGAAGGGGCCAACGTGCTGTTTGATACCTGGGTGCACCCCCTCATGATGGGGCTTGAAGAGCATCTGCTTGGCATGTTCCGGGAAGATTTTGAGTTTCATGAGGGGGCAGGGGCCTCGCATCTGGGGGGCCATGGCTCGCAGGTTGGGCTTGCAGAGACAGCTTCCTCACGCGAAGCATTCACGCGTTCGGAACCCGCCTCTCCAGCCTCTCATATTCATACCGACTCCGATTCGATCGAGCTGCCTTTGTCAGGCTCGGCTTTTGTGAGGGGTCAGGAGCGCGTGAATTTCTCGCGCGAGGGATCCCTACCTGAGGCGTCCAACACCTCTAGCGCAAGTGACATTGCGCAAATTCATTGGACCCCGGACGCCGAAAAAGAACTCGGCAAGATCCCCTTCTTTGTTCGCAAAAAGGCTCGCAAAAACACCGAAGCCTTTGCGGCCCTGCAGGGCATTTCGGCCATTACTAAAGACACCCTCTACGAGGCAAAGGCGCACTATGGACGCTAAACCGAACGCCTCGCTCCGCCTGGTGGTGGTAACCATGGACACCCATTTGGCCAGCGCCTCGGCCGTGGCCGCCGCCAGGCTTGCCAAGGCGATGCCGGGCCTGAAGCTTGAGATGCATGCTGCCTCGGAGTATGCAAGCGATGCCAGCGCACTTGCCCGCTGCCGCGAGGCCATTGAAAACGCCGATATTTTGTTTGTCAGCATGCTGTTTCTTGAAGACCATTTTCTCCCAGTCATTGACCTTCTTGAAAAGCGCCGTGAGGAAGTCGACGCCATGGTCTGCGCCATGTCAGCCGCCGAGGTGGTTCGTCTTACAAAAATTGGCCGGTTCGATATGTCCAAGCCCGCCTCCGGTGCGCTTGCGCTTTTAAAGCGCTTGCGTGGCGGCGGTGCAAAACCGGGCGATTCCAAGGAAGGCTCAGGTTCCAGCGCCTCAACCGGCGGTGCACGGCAGATGCGTATGCTGCGTCGGCTACCGAAAATTCTTCGCTTCATTCCGGGCACGGCGCAAGACGTTCGCGCCTATTTCCTCTGCCTGCAGTACTGGCTTGGTGGCTCGGAAGACAACATGGTGAACCTTGCTGCCTTCCTGGTGAACCGCTATGCCAAGGGACCTCGCGAGGCCTTTCGTAACAGCGTTCAGTCGGTGGAGCCCATCGAATACCCCGAACTCGGCCTCTACCATCCAAGGCTCGAAGGCCGTATCACCGATCGACTTGCAGAGCTTCCCTCTGTTGCCGCCCGTCAGGCCATGCCTGGCCGGCCCCGTGTTGGGCTGCTCATGCTGAGGTCTTACCTTCTTGCGGGCAACACCGGCCATTACGACGGTGTCATCCAGGCCATCGAGGCCCGTGGTCTTTCGGTGGTACCGGCCTTTGCCATGGGCCTTGACTCCCGGCCTGCCATCGAGGCCTTCTTTATGAAAGATGGCAAGCCCACTGTGGATGCTGTGGTGTCGTTAACGGGCTTTTCTCTGGTGGGCGGCCCTGCCTATAACGACTCGCAGGCGGCCGAAGAAGTCTTGGCCAGCCTCAATCTACCCTACATTGCGGCGCACCCCTTGGAGTTTCAGACGCTTGCCGAATGGGGCGGTTCCGCCCGTGGCTTGTTGCCTGTGGAGTCCACCATCATGGTGGCAATCCCCGAGCTCGATGGGGCCACCGCGCCCATGGTCTTTGGGGGTCGACCAGGCGTTAAGGGCGTAGCCTGCCAAGGCTGCGAACGCCATTGCACCTTTGAGAACTCCGTGTCCACCCAAGACATGGTCAGCTGCCCCGACCGCGCAGAGCGGCTTGCCGATCGACTGGTTGGCCTTGTGGGCCTGCGTCGTCGCGCGGTACAAGAGCGTCGCGTTGCAGTGGTTATTTTCAACTTCCCACCCAACGGCGGCAGCGTTGGAACAGCCGCCCATTTAAGCGTCTTTGAGTCGGTCTTCAATACCTTAAAGGCCATGCAGACTGGGGGCTACAGCCTGCAGCTGCCCAACTCCGCGAAAGAACTTCGTGAGGCTTTGCTTAACGGAAATGCCTCGCAGCAGGGCACCGATGCCAACTGCATGGCGCGTATCCCTGTTGCCGACTACATTGCGCATGAGACCTACCTTGCTGATATTGAGAAGGTCTGGGGAGCAGCCCCGGGCCGTCAGCTGACCAATGGCCGAGAGTTCTTCGTGCTGGGTCTGAACCTGGGCGATGTGGCCCTTGTGGTTCAGCCGGGTTTTGGCTACGAGGGCGATCCCATGCGGCTTTTGTTTGAGGAAGGCATGGCCCCCACCCATGCCTTTGCGGCCTTTTACCGCTACCTGCGTGAAGACTTTAAGGCCGATGCAATTCTGCATTTCGGAACCCATGGCGCCCTTGAATTTATGCCCGGCAAACAGGCCGGAAGCTCAGGCACCTGTTGGCCCGAGCGCATGATTGGTCCGGTTCCCAATTTTTATTTGTATGCATCAAACAACCCGTCGGAGGGCACCATCGCCAAGCGTCGGGCGGCTGCAACACTTATTAGTCACATGACCCCGCCCGTGGGCCAGGCCGGGCTTTATGCAGGACTCCAGGAATTGAAGGCGACGGTTGATCGTTGGCGCTCAATGCCTCGGGATCTCTCGGCAGACCAATGGCTTGACCCCGATGGTGAGGCTGCAGGACTCCTTGAGGTGATGGTGGAGCAGGCCAAGGCGGTGGAGCTTAATTCGGTAATTCCATCCCTTGTAGCCTTTGTGCAGGGCAAGAGCAGGCGTGCAGACGACCGCCATGCAGACACCCACCATGCAATGGACCAGCACGAGGTGTCGTTACCGGTATCGCCTGACTCCTTGCCTGACTCGCCTACGAAAATGCTGAAGACGCTTGATGAGCAGGTCTATGCCCTTCACAAGGCTTTAATGGAGTGCGACCATGCGCTGATTCCGCAAGGCCTGCATGTGGTCGGTGAGCCCATGTCGGCGCCGAACCGTCGCGAGCTGCTGCTGGCCATGGGGCAGGCCTATGCCCCATTAAAGGCCTTGCCCAGCCTTGGCAAGGCCATTGATGCCCTTATGGAAGACGACAGCCTGCCGCAACATCGAGCGCAGGAACCCCATCATGGCAATGGCCTGAAGACCGCGCGTCTTCTGCTTGAGCCCGAACTTGGCGGCGAGGGAGTCGATACCTTGCTGGGCATTCTCGATCGCGTGAACCGCGAGACCCAGACCGATGCAGAGGTGGCTGCGATACTCAAGGCCCTCAACGGTGAATTTATTCGTCCTGCCCCTGGCGGTGACCTTCTTCATACCCCCGAGGTTCTGCCCACGGGCCGCAACCTGCATGGCTTTGACCCGTTTCGTATGCCCAGTCGGTTTGCTGTCTCGGACGGGGCGCGTCAGGCCGAGCGTCTCTTAGAGCGTTACAAGGCCGATGGCCATGGGCTGCCGGAATCGGTGGCCATGGTGCTCTGGGGAACCGACAACCTGAAGACGGGCGGCGGGCCCATGGCCCAAGCCCTGGCCCTCATGGGAGCCGCACCACGGTTTGACAGCTTTGGCCGACTCGCAGGCGCGCAGCTTATCTCGCTTGAAGAACTTGGGCGACCCCGTATTGATGTGGTGGTCACGCTCTCGGGAATTTTCCGTGACCTTCTGCCCCTGCAAATTCGTATGCTGGCCGAAGCCGCCTTTCTTGCAGCCAGTGCCGATGAGCCTGAAGACCAGAACTTTGTTAGGCGTCACTGCATGGCCTACATGGCCGAGCATGGCTGCGATCTTGAGACGGCAGCCTTGCGTGTCTTTGGAAACTGTGACGGTGCCTATGGTGCAAACGTAAACCACCTCATTGACCAAGGCTGCTGGAACGACGAAGACGAACTCGCCGAGGCCTACACCAGGCGAAAAGGCTTTGCCTATGGCCGGGAAGGTAAGCCACTTAGGCACCCGGGCCTTTTGCAGTCCGTTTTAAAAGACGTCTCGCTTGCCTATCAGAACCTTGATTCCATCGAAATCGGGGTGACCAGTGTCGATAATTATTTCGACACCCTGGGTGGGGTTAGCCGTGCAGTGCGTCGTGCTAAACAGGCGGGGCAGGGGGCCTTAAAGCCAGGCCAGACGCCGTTCGAGACCCCCGTCTACATAGGTGACCAGACCACGGGAAGCGGACTTGTGCGCAGCCTTTCCGAGCAGGTTGCACTTGAGACCCGAACCCGCATGCTCAACCCCAAGTGGTACGAGGGCATGCTTGACCACGGCTACGAGGGTGTTCGCCAGATTGAGGCGCACCTCACCAACACCATGGGCTGGTCGGCAACTACAGGCCAGGTTCAGCCCTGGGTTTACCAACAACTCACCAAGACTTTTGTGCTTGATGAGGCCATGCGTCATCGACTGGCCGAGCTCAACCCGAAGGCTTCGGCCAAGCTCGCCGGTCGACTGCTTGAAGCGTCGGAGCGTCGTTACTGGACGCCTGACGAGAAGACTTTAGAGGCCCTGCGTCGTGCAGGTGAAGAGCTTGAAGATCGCATTGAAGGTGTCTACCAGGGGGCTGCATCATGAATACCGTTTCTGTTCCATTTACTGATATCAAACGAGGCGCACCGCCCGATGGCGAGGGTAGTCTACAGGTTCAGCTTGACCCGAACCTGCAAATCGGCAATGCCAAAGTTTTTGCTGTTTATGGCAAGGGGGGTATTGGTAAGAGCACCACCTCATCAAACCTATCTGCAGCCTTTTCGAAGCTGGGTAAGCGTGTTCTGCAGATTGGCTGCGACCCCAAGCATGACTCTACCTTCACGCTAACGAAAAAACTCATGCCCACCGTTATTGATGTTCTGGAGTCGGTGGAGTTCCACAGTGAGGAGTTGCGCATCGAAGACTTTGTCTACGAGGGCTATAACGGCGTGATGTGCGTCGAGGCAGGTGGTCCACCCGCGGGTACAGGCTGCGGCGGTTATGTGGTCGGTCAGACCGTCAAGCTGTTAAAAGAACATCACCTTCTCGATGAAACCGATGTCGTTATTTTTGATGTGCTTGGCGATGTGGTCTGTGGTGGCTTTGCAGCGCCCTTGCAGCATGCCGAGCG
The DNA here is from genome assembly GCA_945901825.1 of Bordetella parapertussis. Taxonomy (GTDB): domain Bacteria; phylum Pseudomonadota; class Gammaproteobacteria; order Burkholderiales; family Burkholderiaceae_A; genus Hahnella. The sequence goes on along the minus strand of CAMDMC010000002.1, from coordinate 108,000 downwards.
GGCTCTTATTGTTGCGGCCAACGACTTCGACTCCATTTTCGCCATGAACCGTATTGTTCAGGCTATTAGTGCAAAGGCCAAAAACTACAAGGTTCGACTTGGCGGTGTTATTGCCAATCGCAGTGTGGACACCGATCAGATCGACAAGTTCGCAAGCCGAGTGGGCCTTGAGCGGCTTGCTCACTTTCCTGACCTTGATGTCATTCGCCGCAGCCGCCTGAAGAAGTCCACCCTCTTTGAGATGGAGTCCTCACCCGAACTCGAGGCCGTGAAGGCCGAGTACATGCGTCTTGCCGCAAGGCTTTGGGCCGGTACAGCGCCGCTTGCACCGCAGTCTCTCAAAGACCGCGAGATCTTCGATTTATTGGGGTTTGATTGATGGATTATTTGGAACGCCGCCGCCGCATTGGTCATTACTTTGACCGTACAGCCGTTCAGGCATGGGCGCGGCTGACGTCGGACGCGCCCGTAAGCGGTGTGCGGGCAACGGTGCGCGCGGGCCGCGCAAAGATGCGGGGCATGCTGGTGGGCTGGCTAGGGCTTGATGACCGGTTTGCAGACTGCAGCGTTCTGGATGCCGGCTGTGGCACAGGCCTTTTGGCTGTCGATCTCGCAAGGCTTGGGGCGCGTGTTACTGCGGTTGACCTTTCGCCAAACCTGGTGTCGCTTGCCCACGATAGGCTTCCCCAGGACATTGCCTTTGGCCGTATTGATTTTCGTTCTGGCGACATGCTTGATGCCTCACTCGGAGAGTTTGATTATCTGGTGGCCATGGACTCGCTTATTCACTATGCGCCGGAGCAGGTGGTCTCAGCCTTGGCGCAATGGGCCCCGCGCATTCATTGGGCCATGAGTTTTACCTTTGCACCTAGCAGCCCCTTGCTCAAAGCCATGTTCTATCTGGGAAGGCTCTTTCCGAAGTCCGACCGATCGCCGGCGATTGTACCCACGGCCTTTCAGCAGCTTAAAAACCTTATTGACGCCGAGCCAGCCCTTGCGGGTTGGACCATCACCCGACGCGAGCGGGTGTCGAAGGGGTTTTATACCTCCGAGGCCATCATGCTCTGTTCGCCGAGCATGGCGGCCCGCATAAATGCAGCCGATGCGATGCCTAAGGGGCCTCTCTCGCCGCCCACTCCTCGCCTTGGGAGCCTTTCGTGAAGAGCGGGCTTGGGCCTTTCGGGCTTCTCACGCTATTAAATCCGCGGCGCTGGTCGCAGATCGACCCACGGCTTTTGCCCTTTGCAGATCTCGCAACAGCAGACCTTCCGCTCTCGCGACTCTTCCGGCTTTCGCTCTTTCAGGTCTCGGTGGGCATGGCCACAGCCCTGCTGGTGGGCACCCTTAACCGCGTGCTCATTGTTGAGCTTGGCGTAGCAGCCTGGCTTGTGGCCATGATGGTCGCATTGCCTCTGCTCATTGCCCCGTTTCGCGCCCTTGTTGGTTTTCGCTCCGACACGCATAAGTCGGTGCTGGGCTGGCGTCGAGTGCCGTATATATGGATGGGCACCATGCTGCAGTTCGGCGGCCTGGCCATCATGCCGTTTTCGCTCATCCTGCTCTCGGGTGACACCCACTGGCATCCGGCCATTGGGCCTCTTAGCGCAGGCCTTGCCTTCCTAATGGTTGGGGCAGGTATTCAAACCGTACAGACCACAGGCCTTGCGCTTGCAACCGATCTCGCCTCGCACGAGAACCGTCCTCGCGTGGTTGCCTTGATGTACACCATGCTCTTGGTGGGCATGTTGGTCTCGGGTCTGGTCTTTAGTTTTTTGCTTGCCGACTTCTCCAAGTTCCGGCTTATTCAGGTGGTCCAGGGCTGCGCCTTTGTGGCCTTCTTTCTTAATGTTGTTGCCCTCTGGAAGCAAGAGGTACGAAACCCGGCGTTGACCGCGCCCAAGCTGCAACGGCCAAGTTTTCGAGCCACATGGAACGTGTTCTTGCAGCAACCAGGCAACAAACGTTTTCTTGTTGCGCTTTTCATGGGCACCGCCGCCTTTAGCATGCAGGACATTATTCTTGAGCCCTACGGTGGCGAGATTCTTGGGCTTTCGGTCTCTGCCACAAGCCTCTTGACGGCCATCATGGCAGTTGGCGCACTTCTGGCCTTTGGCCTTTCGGCTCGATGGCTGCAAAGGGGTATCAACCCGCACCGGCTTGCCGCGGCAGGCGCCTTGGTGGGCGCGCTGGCCTTTTCGCTGGTTATTTTTGCCGAGCCCCTGGGCTCTGCCAACGTCTTTCGTGCGGGCACCTTCTTAATTGGATTTGGTGGTGGGCTCTTTTCGGTGGCCACGCTTACTGCCGCGATGGGCCTTGATAGCCAGGGCTTCACAGGCCTTGCGCTTGGGGCCTGGGGTGCCGTGCAGGCCACCGCAGCAGGCCTGGCTGTTTTTGCAGGTGGCGCCCTTCGCGATGTCTTTAGTGCTTTGGCCGTGCACGGTCAGCTGGGCGAAGTTCTGAACTTTGCGGGTGTGGGCTACAGCCTGGTTTATCACCTCGAGCTCATTCTTTTGTTTGCAACCCTGGTGGCCGTCGGTCCGCTTGTTCGACTCTCAAGGATTAAGGCCCCTTCATCGCAGAAATTTGGTCTGGCCGAATTCCCCGGCTAGGCCTTTTTTAAAGGAGAACGAAAATGGGAACAGGAGCAATTACCGGCTACGTTGACGTAGCTCAGCTGGTCTTGTATTTATTCTGGATTTTCTTTGCAGGGTTGGTGATTTACCTCACGCTTGAGGGTAAGCGAGAGGGCTTTCCAGTTGAAACTGACCGGCGGGATGGCTCGGTTAGACGTGAGACGGGCTTACTGCCTATGCCCGATGTTAAGGTCTATAAGACCAAGTTTCACGGAGACTTTGCTGCGCCTCACGAGCGTGATTTTGAAGATCCAAGGCCTCCGGGTGCAGCCATTGGTCCGTTCCCAGGCATGCCCTTGGAGCCAACCGGCGACCCAATGAAAGCGGGTGGCATTGGCATCGGGCCAGGGGCTTACACTCGCCGAGCGGATGTCACCGACAAAACCTGGGAGGGCGAAGACAAGATTGTTCCTCTGCGTGTTGCCCATGGCTTTGAGATGGCCAAGCAAGACCTCGACCCCAGGGGCCTTACCGTCTTTGGTGCCGACAATCAGGCCTGTGGCACGGTCACCGAAGTCTGGGTGGACCGATCAGAGCATCTAATTCGTTACCTGGAAATTAAGACCCATGGCGGCCGTCAGGTGCTTTTACCCATGAACTTCTCGCGTGTGCGACGCGACCGTATTCGCGGCAATCGTGTGACGGTGGAGTCCATTCTGGGTGGACAGTTCGAGGGTGTTCCAGCCATTGCCAGTTCCGAAAAGATCACCTTACTTGAGGAAGAAAAGGTGATGGCCTATTACGGCGCGGGCACCTTGTTTGCGGAAGCCCAACGGAGGGAGCCCCTGTTTTGAAGGCGCATCACAACGGCCACGAGCACGAGTTTGAGCCCGAATACGGGCTGCCAGAAAAGTTGCCACAGGATGAGCGCATTCTGTGGCAAGGCAGCCCCGAGACAGGGCTTGTCTTTCGGCATGTCTTTCATGCCCGTGGGCTTGCCATTTATTTTGTGCTCATCCTTATAGCGCGTGCTGGGCAGCAGTATTCCGAATCAGGTAGCGCTGCTCAGGCAGTGGCTGCAGCCTTATGGCTTGTGCCAGTTTTTGCGCTGGGACTGCTGCTTTTTTGGGCAATGGCCTACCTTGTGGCTAAGACCACGGTCTACACGCTTACCAGTCGGCGCGTGGCCATGCGTATTGGCATTGTTCTTAATCTCACGCTTAACCTGCCCTTGTCACGCATGCAGGCAGCACAGGTTCGACCGTTGTCACAGAGGCCTGCTGATGAGGAGGGACCTGGTGAAATTGCTCTGATCTTGCATTCGGACGACAAGGTGGCCTACCCCCACCTCTGGCCGCATGCACGTCCCTGGCATTTCGCCCAGCCCCAGCCCATGCTTCGCGCCTTGCCTGCCGTAAAGGGCCTTGGCCAGCTCTTAACCCAGGCCTGGCAGGCCAACCAGTCGCCCGGTCTTACTGCAGAGCAGGCAGGTCGTCCAGCCATTGAAACGGCTCCTGCCCGCGGCCATCAGCCCCTAACGGGTGCAAGCGCAGAGCGGGCTGGTATCAATGAAATGGAGCCCGCCTAATGGCCCATGAGATTTCAGACCGTCTGGTCTCGCGGCCCAAGGTCGAGGGGCTTCCCCTTATTGGGCTTGCCATTCTTATTCTCGGAAGCCTTCTGCTTGCGGGCTACGCGCAGTGGCAAAAGGCGCAACAGCCCGAAACACAGGTAGTGGGGCAGCTCGAGCGGCGTGCCCTGCTGTTCTCCGATGGCTCCGATGGCAGCGTCTGGGTCACCGATGCTCAATCGGGCCAGAGACTGGCCTCCATTGAGGGGGAGGCAGGCTTTGCCCGCGGTGTCTTAAGAAGCCTTGCCCAGGCGCGCATGCGTGCGGGTGGCTCGCCAGCCGAGCCGTTCTGGCTGTCAGTCAACACTCAGGGTGGACTGACGCTTGCCGACCCTGTCTCAGGCCGCCAAATTGAACTTACAAGTTTTGGGCCCTCAAACCTAGCAGTCTTTGCAAGCTACCTTGAGCGACGCGAGCCCGTTGCCAAGTCCAGTGCCCATGAGGCAATCGGCCAAGAGCCAACACCAAGGTAAGAAGGAGAACCTCACCATGAACCCGCCCGATGAACAGACACGCGAGGCTGCGCGCGCTGCGCTTGCTGACAGCCAGCCCGCAGGCTATGCCGAGCTGCATGAGGCCTTCAAAGGTCAGGCCCCTAACTCGGCCACCGAGATAGCCCTCGAGGACGGCCTGCTGACACCGCGGTTCTACACCACCGACTTTGATGCCCTTGACAAGGTTGATGTCGGACCAATTCGCAAAGAGTGGGATGCCCTCATGGCGGAGTTTGAGGCCGACATCAATACCGATCACTTTCAGCGGCCCGAGGAGATGAAGGGCAAGGACTATTCCTCGAGTCTGCCCGAGGGGCTATACAAAGAGTTCAGTGAATTTCTTATTAGCTCATGCACCTCCGAGTTTTCCGGTTGTGTGCTTTATGCAGAAATTAAAAAGCGGGTAAAGAACCCCGATATGCGGGCCTTGTTTGGTTATATGGCGCGCGATGAATCGCGCCATGCAGGCTTCATTAACCAGTGGCTGAAAGACTTTGGCATTGGCGTTGACCTTGGCTTTCTTACCAAGGCAAAGAAGGTCACCTACTTCAAGCCCAAGTACATTTACTACGCCACGTACTTGTCAGAAAAAATTGGCTACGCCCGTTACATTGCGATTTACAGGCAGGTTGAGAAACATCCCGAACTGCGCTTTCATCCCATTTTTCTCTGGTTCGAAAAATGGTGCAACGACGAGTTTCGTCATGGCGAGGCTTTTGCCCTCATCATGCGCGCGAACCCAGGCTTATTAACAGGGGTAAATGTCTACTGGATTCGCTTCTTCCAGCTCGCCGTCTTTGCCACTATGTTCGTGCGCGATCATGCCCGGCCCGAGATGCACAAGGCACTGGGGCTCAATCCCACAGACTACGACATGCGTGTCTTTGAGATTACCTCTGAAATCTGCAAGCAGGTCTTCCCGGTCACCCTGCAGTACAACCATCCTATTTTTCTTCGTTCCATGAAGAGGCTTTGCGAGATTCAAGACGCCGTGAACCAGGCCAAGGCCCAGGGTGGGCCACTTAGTTGGGCGCGTCGCGGTCTGCTTGGGGCCGAGGCCGCGGTCAGGCTTACGCGCCTTTATTTCTTGCCTGTGAATCGCCGAGCCCTGCCCGATGACATGCGCCTTGCACCGAGCTGGTAGATGAACGCTGAGCCATCAAGCCTGCATCTATGGATGCCTTTGGTCTTCTCCATCGCGGTCTGGTGGCTCTCAACAGGACTTATCCTTCGCCTGGTCGATGGCAATGGCCCAGGCCGGCAGACGCGTGCGCTTTTGGCTGCAAGCCTTGCCCTTGCATTGGGTCTTGCCGGGGTCGTGCTGACCCGCGACATGACAACCCCTCTGGGCGCCTACCTGGCATTTACGTCGGCCTTGTTGGTCTGGTCATGGCAGGAGATCACCTTCTTGGCAGGCATTGTCACTGGCCCCAATCGCCAGCCCTGTCCACAGGTCAAGGGCTGGACGCGTGCCTGGCACGCCTTTCGAACCATTGCCCATCATGAAGCCGCTCTGGTGCTCCTCGGGGCAGCCGTGATTGTGCCAACCTGGGATGCCGCAAACCCTGTTGCCTATCAGATCTTTTTGGTGCTCTGGGCCATGCGCTTATCGGCCAAGCTCAACCTTTTTCTGGGGGTAAAGAATTTCTACGAGAGTTTTCTTCCCCCATCCTTGCATTACCTTCTTACCTATTTCTCGCGACGGTCGTTCAACCCGTTCTTTCCTGTCAGCCTCTGCCTTTCAACCCTGGTGGCCGTATTGCTGTGGGAGCAGGTCTTACTAGGGGAGTCTGCCTACGAGGTTGCCGCCTCAAGCCTGGTAGCAAGCTTGTTGGCGCTTGCCATTCTGGAGCACCTTCTTCTTGTTCTGCCCATCCACCCCGAGAGGCTTTGGCGTTGGGCTTGGGCCCGTTAAGCTGCCTTTAGTCTTCCTGCGAAAGACGCGAAAGGGTGATCTTTGGATCAGGTTTTTTCTTTTTTAAGCACCTTTCGCGCGGGTTTGTAGCCTAAGAGATTGTTTTATCAGCATTCTGGGCTATAGTAGACGTTGCTTGTACTTAAACTATGGGAGATTTTTGAATGAAATTATTTGTCGCTGCCATCTCTCTGGCCGTTCTTGCCGGTTGTGCCACAAAGCCTGAACAAAAGGCGAGTTCGTCTGGCGCAGCATCTGCACCATCCTCGGCTCCGTCTGCCAGTAGCGCCTCTGTTGCGACCCCAAAATCCGCCGATGCGAATGCACGCGACCTTGCCCGTAAGCGCATCAGCAGCATTGAACCTGCGGTCTATTTCGACTTCAACAAGTTCGATATCAAGCCAGAGTTTCACAATACCGTGTCTGCCTATGGTAACTACCTCGCGGTCATGAAAGAGTCCAAAATTCTGGTTGAGGGCAACGCCGATGAGCGTGGAACGGTTGAGTACAACCTAGCGCTGGGACAAAAGCGGGCCGAGTCCGTAAGTATTGCGCTTCAGGCCATTGGTGCTAACGCCAATAACATTGAGGCCATCAGTAATGGCGAAGAGAAGCCACGCAACAAGGCAAAGTCTGAAGCGGCCTTCGCCGAGAACCGTCGCGCCGATTTAATCGTTCGCTAGTTTTGGTTGTAAAAAATAAGGCCCACCTCGGTTATGGTGGGCTTTTTTTCGACCGGTGTCGGGTCAACAGGCACAACCAAGAGTCCTGGCTAAGCAAAGCCGTGTTTTGTTTCTTGTATTTTTCAAGGTAGAGCGTCAGTCGTGAATCATTCGCAACTCGTTCTCGATCAGGTAAGGGCCATGGGCCTAATACTGCGTGACGCGCGGCTTGCTCGCGACATTAACCCACGTGACCTTGAGACCGACCTGCGCACGACCCATCGACATCTTCTGGCCATTGAAGAGGGTCAGATGCGGCTTTTTTACTCTGACTCTTTTTTCTGCGACCTGTTTACACGTTATGCCGTGCAACTGGGCTTTTCCGCAGAGCAGGCTAAGGCGATGCGACTTGCCCTCCATGGTGAGGGGCCCCTTTTAGAGCCTGCCCCTATGCAAGCAGCGTCCGATACTGAGCCAACCCCCGAGCCAACCCTCGAGCCCGTCGCTGCGCCAACCCCCGAGCCCGCCGCCGAACTTGAACCCGGCCCCGAAGAGGCCTTTAAGCTCGAGGCTCAATCCCAGTCTGGCCACGAACCTGAGCCGTCATCGCCATCACCACCGCCATCCAACCAAGAGGCTGAAGCGCAATTGCCATCGCAGTCGGGCCAGGAACCCGCGCCCGAGCCTTCCTCGTCTGCCGATGGTTTGATGACGGCATCGACGCCAGAGCTCGATCGACCGGAGCCCACCTCAGACTCTAAGCCACTGCCGGCCCGCTCTCCAGACACCTCGCAGTCCTTGGGCTCGCTCTGGTTCTGGGGGGCGATTGCCATTGGTCTGGTGCTGGCGGTTGTTATTCTTACCCTTGAGTCCGGTCCCGGGTCGGCTACGCCGTCGTCGGTTGGAATATCGAAAGAACTGGCTCAGCAACAGGACAAGGCAAAGCCAACTGCGCCGACAGAGCCAACCTCCGCGTCAGTGGGCCCAGCGAGCTCAGCGGGCTCATCTGGCGCAATGAGTGCTGCCTTATCACCTACAGCCCCTGAAGCGCAGCAAGAGCCCGTCGCAGCGCTACCTACAGAACCGCCAAAGGAACAACGCATCTCGGAGTCCATCCTTATAAGCGCACCCGATGCCCCTACCAGCTTCACCAATGCCTCTGCCCTGGCCATTCGATTCAATGTGAAGGGCTGGATTTGGGTGCGTGATTTTGACGAAACGGTTAAAGAATTTGTGGTTCAGTCTGGGCAAACTGTTCGTTTCAACGACCTACCTATCTTTATTGTTGTCCCCTTCCCCGATCAAGTAGTGGTGACGGTTAACAACAGGCCCGTTACATTGCGCCGAAACGACGACGAAAAGAATCATGCGCGCTACTCGCGCTCGATGCTAAGAGGGCTGGTTAACAACCCTTGATCACCGGCCTTGCCTTTGTTGCGCTGGCGGCGATCTGGGGCTCCTCGTTTTTATTCATCCGTATCGCAGCACCCGAGTTTGGTGCCATTCTCTCTGCGGAGCTTCGGGTGGCTATCGCATGGGCCTGCCTTTGGCTTATCTCCATTTTTACGCTTGGTCCCAGCCGGTGTTTTCAACGCCCACGATTTGAGCCACGCCTTTTGGCACTTGGCCTTATTAACAGTGCGATTCCTTTCGCGCTTTATGGGGCTGCCTCCCTTTATTTGTCTGCGGGCTACCTTGCCATTCTGAATGCCTTGGTCCCCCTCTGGGGGGGTCTCATTGCAAGCGTCTGGCTTGGGCAGCCCTTTCGTTGGTCGTTGGTGATGGCCGTTCTTATTGCAGCCACAGGCATCACCATGCTGGTCAACCTAGGCCCCGCCGAGGCCAATATACAGACAGTGCTTGGGGGGGTGGCCTGCGCCGGAGCAACCTTCTGCTACGCCTTGGCCGCGCAGTGCACTCGGCGATGGTTTGCCGAAGCCTCCCCCTTGCATGTCGCGCGATCCACGCTTGGCTACGCCACGCTTGCCTTGCTGCCGTTTTCAATTCCTGATATTGCAGTGGCGACACCGTCTGCGGCAGGCTGGTTCTCTATTTTTATGCTCGGCATGCTGGGCTCGGGTCTTGCCTATCTTTTGTATTTCTGGCTTCTGCGTGAGCTTGGTGCTGTGCGAGCCAGTAGCGTCACCTTTCTTATTCCCGGCTTTGGACTCATCTGGGGAGCCATCTTTCTCGATGAAGTCATTACCCTGACGGTTCTTGCCGGGCTGGGCCTGGTTGTCTTATCAAGCCTTCTGGTTCAGCGCTCGGCCGCCCCCGTATTACCAAAGGCGAATGCCTCGAGCCCCTGAAGAGCCTCATGAATAGACGGTGTGACAAGCAGGCGACTTTTTTGAGAAGGGGTTAGGAAGCCCTCATGGGTGGCTTTGTTAATGAAGTTCAGCAAGGGGTCGTAGTAGCCCTTTAGGTTGGCAAGCACCACGGGCTTTTCGTGCGCATGGGTTTGAAGCCCCGTCCAGACCTCAAACAACTCCTCTAGCGTGCCGATGCCTCCAGGCAGAACCAAGAAGGCATCGGACAACTCCATCATCCGAACCTTGCGTTCGATCATGGTCTGAACAACTTCCAGACGATCAAGGCCTGGCAGGACAGGCTCTATTTTAGTGAGATAGTCGGGAATGATCCCTGTGACATGGGCGCCTTCATCAAGGGCGGCCTTTGCCACCGCGCCCATTAAACCCCAACGGCCAGCGCCATACACAAGCCGCCACTGACGTTGGGCAATGGCCCGTCCGGTCTCATGGCCCATGGCTGACCAGTCGGGGTCATGCCCAAGGCGCGACCCACAAAAAACACAGACCGCAAAAAGTCGCGCGCGCGGGTCAGATGGGCTGTCATTGGTCTGAGGGACCACGGGGGTCGTCGGGCGCTTTTCGTAAGGCATAAAGGATTGTATGTTGCTCGAGAGCCTGAGCCGATACACTTAAGCCCATGCTGAACACTTTCGTGCAATCGATCTGGTCCGATCTTGGGCTGGGTCAGGCGGCAGGCTGGGCCAAGCCTGTTTTGTCTGGAGTAACCGTCCTTCTCATCGTTCTGCTTGCTTTTTTAAGCGCAGCTCTTGCGCGTAGGTTCATTATGGCCTCGCATAAGCGGCTTGCCGCCCGCGCAGAAGGCCCCGAGGAGCGCAAGCGCATCGAGACGCTCGAGCGCGTCTTTCGCTACATTGCCTCGGTTGTGGTGACGGTCGTTGCCTTCATGCTCGTGCTCTCCGAGTTGGGCATTTCGATTGCCCCTATTTTGGCCACAGCTGGTGTGGCAGGCCTTGCCATCGGCTTTGGTGCCCAGAGCCTTGTTAAGGACTACTTCACGGGCTTTGTAATGCTCATAGAAAACCAGATTCGTGTTGGTGACGTGGTAGAAGTGGCGGGAAAGGTGGGTGCCGTTGAAGAACTCACCTTGCGTTATGTGCGGCTGCGCGACTACGAGGGCGCTGTGCATTACGTGCCCAACGGAGCCATTCTTACGGTTACCAATCGCAGCCGTCTTTTTGCGTTTGCCGTCATGGATATCGGTGTGGCTTACAAGGAAGACATCGAGAGGGTGAGCCAGGTGATGAAAGAGACCGCCACTGCGTTTCGCGCCGAGCCCGACTGGGCCGACAAGATCTTGGATGACCTTGAGATTGCTGGCGTTGACCAGTGGGCAGATTCGGCCGTTGTTATTAAGTGCCGATTAAAAACAATGGCGCAAGAGCAGTGGGCCGTTCGACGGGCTTTTTTAGGCCGACTGAAAAACGCTTTCGATCGTGCTGGCATTGAAATTCCCTATCCCCATCGCACCGTCTACACCTTACCTGCCAATTCCGCCGACCATGCAACGTCCAAGCGGGCAGGCTCTTAGGGTGGTTAGTCGCTCTTAGGGGCGTCCATTGGCTGTGTCGTCGTCATGCAGCTTCTGAATAAGCCGGCGCCCAAGAACCACTGTGCAGGCCGCCAAGGGAAGAGCAAGTAAGACACCCACAAGGCCAAGCAGGCCACCAAAAACCATTAGGGCAAGAATCACGGCCAATGGGTGCAGTCCGATTTGTTCCCCAACAAGCTTGGGCGTTAGGACAAAGCTTTCAAGGAACTGCCCTAGGCTGTAGACAACGCCAATGGCAATAAGTCCATGAACAAGACCAAGCTCGAGAATCCCAGAGACCAAGGCAAGCACCAAGGAGAAGGCAAAACCAATGTAGGGCACGAAGACCAGTAGCCCTGATAAGAGCCCAATGGAAAACCAGCTTGAGAGACCAGCAATTAATAAGCCCAGGCAATAGAAGCTGGCCATCGCCACAATGAGCATGCCCTGGCCGCGGAGGTAGTTCTGGAGTGTTGTGTGAATCTCAAGCGTTGTCTCGCGAAGGTAGCCCCGCCTGGAGCTGGGAACAAGAGCAAGGGCATTGGCCCAGATGCTTGACCAGTCTTTAATAAGGAAGAAGAGCAGCACAGGCACTAGGACAATCCAGCCCAAGAGGGCTGCAACCAGGCCAAGCCCTGACTGCAGGGTGGCAAAGACCGTTTGAGAAACCGCCGAGGACTGGCCTTGGAGCAGCTGAATAATCTTGGACCTTAAGGCCTGGCTGTCGTCCACAGGAAGTCCGGCTTCAATCAGGTAGGGGTAGACAAGACCGTAGAGCCGCACGGCCGCATCGGGAAAGCGCTCCCTTAGGCTATTGAGCTCATTTTCTATTACAGGAACAGCAACGAGAACTAGGCCAATACCAAGCAGCATGCCCATGGCAATGGCAAGCAGACTTGAAAGGCTGCGCGGCAGGCCCTTTCGGGTAAGACGCGAGGCCGCAGGCTCAAGAAGGTAGGCAAGTAAAACTGCGGCAATAAAGGGGGCGAGAATTTCGGTCATCGATCGGAACGGACAAGCCTTATTGTGAAGAGTCTCTAGGCCTAGGTGAGCTGACTCAGGCTGTAGCCTAGGGCAACTAAGACAGAGCCTACCAGTAGTCCTGGAACCAGGCCACCCCAGGGCCGTGGCAGTCGCATCATGACAAACACCGCAACTAAAAGAGCGACAAGCCGAACAGCCAAGGGGACTTCTTCCAGAAGGCCAACAGGCAGAATAATGATGCGGACCACAAGGGCGGCCACCATCGCGTAGGTAACGCACGTTACCCATTTGAAGAATTCGGTCTCTACATTAATACGACCGGAAAGCAAGACACCCAAACCTCGCCAAAGGTAGGTCGCAAAAATAGTTCCAAGCAACACGCTTAGTTCGTAGCTCATGGTTGTCGGTTTAGCCTGAGCGTCGTCGATGAATAACCAGATAGGCCAGGCTGCCACCTACAAGCCCAGAAATAAGCAGACTGTAGTCGGGCAGGATGCTGTGGCTAAGGGGTCCTAGCAGGCTTCCAAGCAAAATGGCCAGTCGATAGGCGGCTGGTCTGACCTCAGTAAAGCTCAACATAAAAAACAAGGGGTTGAGAAACACCAGGGCCATGGTGAGCGGCATGGGGACTTGGTCTGCAATTAGGTAACCAATAACTGAGCCCGGCGCACAGACACCCCAGCAGACAAGCCCAATGCCCCAGAAGTAGGCCTGGCGATACTGCGGCTCCATTCTGGGAAGGTCGCGCATGGCCACGGCCCAGCTGGTCATGGCCAGAAGGTGCACCATGACATACAGACTTTTTGAGCCTCGGTGCTCGCCATCGAACTGGGGAAGCACCGTGAGAGTCATAGGAAGAAACCGAGAGGCGGTAAGACCCACGGCCAGGGTGGTGAGCAGTGTTGTTGCACCAAGGGCAAACATCTCGGCCATGACCATCTGGCCGGGCAGGGCGTAGACGAAAAAGGCCGACCCTGCGGCGGTCCATATTGACAAATTAAGGCTGTGACACAGGGCGCCAAACCCAATGTAGCCCGCAAACAGTACGCCAGCGGGTGCACCGATGGCAAGCCGCACGCCGCAACGAAAGGCCTCTTGCTTGGACTGAAACTGCAGCTCGGACGCAGGCTTTGACATCGTGCGATTGTATGATGCACGGCGTGGGCAGACTCTTTTCGAACCTCTATCAGCGCGTCATGGGCTGGTCGCGTCATCCCCGGGCAACGGGCTACCTGGCGGCGCTTAGTTTTTCCGAGTCGTCCTTTTTCCCCATTCCACCCGATGTCATGCTCGCGCCCATGTGCCTGGCGCAGCCTCAGCGGGCTTACTGGCTGGCCTTTGTCACAACCGTCAGTTCGGTGCTCGGCGGCCTCTTTGGGTATTTTATTGGCCTTTGGGCCATGGAAATGGTCCTTCCTTGGCTTTTGGAGTCCCAGTATGCCCAGGCCTATGGCCTTGCCCAGCAGTGGTTTGCCGACTACGGTGTCTGGGCTGTCCTGCTTGCTGGCTTCTCGCCCATTCCTTACAAGGTCTTCACCATTGCGGCAGGCGCTGCCTCCATGGCCGTCTTTCCTTTTGTGATTGCTTCAACACTAGGCCGTGGTGGCCGGTTCTTTCTGGTGGCCGCCCTAATGAAGTGGGGTGGTGCACCCATGGAGCAGTGGCTGGCACGCTGGGCCGACCGACTGGGATGGATTCTGGTGGGCCTGGTGGTTATTGGCCTTCTGGCCCTAACCCGGTGACAGTTTACTTATTTCAACTCCGCCATTTCGGTGACAGTTCACTGAACTTCTCCCGCGCATCATTCGGGGATGGCACGCCTTCCTCGAATTGTTTTCCCTGGCCATCCTCATCACATCACACAACGGGGTAATCGCAAGGAGCGCGTTTTTTTCCGAGACAGCGACTACGCCCTCTATATCGACTTGCTTAGTAAAGCGGCTCGCAAGGCGGAGACAGAGATCTGGTGCTACTGCCTTATGCCGAATCACGTACACCTCATTGCCGTGCCGTCCGATAAAGACGGACTTCGGAAAACCTTCGCGGATGCACATCGTCGTTACACAACCTGCATCAATGAACGTTTGGGAATAACAGGCCATTTGTGGCAGGGGCGTTTTGGCTCTGTCGTCATGGACCAGAGGCACCTCTACCATGCAGTGCGCTATGTGTCTCTGAACCCTGTGCGCGCTCGGCTCGTGCAACAGGCGTGGGACTGGCGATGGTCCAGCGTTAAGGCTCACCTGTTGGGTAAGGATGATTCACTGGTGAAGGTTGGTCCTGTTTTGAATCGCTACGGTGATTTCGCCGCATTTTTAGGTGACTCATCGCACGACGAAGACGAGTTTAAGCGGCTCAGGCAATCAGAAACGAGTGGCCGCCCCTTGGGAGATGAAGCCTGGCTCCAGACTCTTGAATCTTTGACGGGCAAGACCGTGAGGGCGCACAAGCCCGGACCGAAGCGAAAGCCCCGGTGACAGTTTACTTAGTAGAGGCTTTCCTCGGTATTCAGTAAACTGTCACCGAGATTGAACGGAGCATTTACTTCTTGCGATAGTTGTCGTGACAGCCTTTGCAGCTCTGGGCTGTGTTGCCAAAGGCCTTCTTAATGGCATCAAGATTGCCCGTCTTGCCAGCCTCGTTTAAGGCCACAACGGAAGTCTGAAATTTCTCAATGCCCGCTTTGACCTTGTCGCCTTCAGCCCAGATCTCGGGCTTGGCCTTACCGCCCTCGGTGCCCGGTCCAAAGGCCTTCCATGGAAGCGCCGCAAGGCTTGCGACGACAGCAATATCGCTGGCGACATCTTGGGCATTAAACGCCTTATCACCTTTGACCACCGCGCCCACATTCGAGAAATGAGCGCCCATGAGAGCAAAGGCGGACTGTCGGTACTTAATTGCGTCCTCAGGCTTTTTGAATTCGAGGGCTTGAGCGGCCGAGAGACTTAGAACAGCAAGGCCAAGGCCCAAGACAAGGCGAGAAGCGCTGCGATTGATCATTGTTTTTCTCCTGTTGAAGGTGGAGCATTTAGCGTAGCGCGTTTCTTGGAAGGTCGCATGACTAACCACACGCCAAGGGCTGTGGAGAGAGTTCCAAGAAGGGTAAGTGCAGTAATGGGCTCGTTAAAAAGCACAAAGGCCATAAGGGCAGTGGTGGGCGGCGTGAGGTATAGAAGGCTCGTGACCTGGACGGCGGCACCCTCCCGAATAAGAACAAAAAGCAAAAAGATGGCGCCCAAGGAAATGGCTAAGACAGACCAGGCAAGTGCACCAATGAGTTCGACGGTCCAGGCAATTTCGCGGGTCTCAACACCAAAGACCCAGGGCAGACAAATGAGGGCGGCGGCCAGGTATTGAATGGCCGTACCTGTGCGCAGGTCGAACTGTGGGCAGAATTTTTTCTGATAAAGCGTTCCTGCGGTAATGCTTGCAAGGGCAAACGCAGAAAGGCCAAGACTAAGGGCGGTGAGCCCGGTAAGGCTAAGTTTGGCCCAGACCACGAGTCCGACACCAAGCAGCCCTAGGGCAAGTCCTAGCCACTGGTAGGGGCGTAATCGTTCATTTATGAGGCTTGCTAGGCAGGCTGTGAGAATTGGCTGAAGGCCAACGATGAGTGCGGCGAGCCCGGCGGTCATGCCTTCGCGTACGGCAGCCCAAACCCCGCCCAGGTAACCCGCCTGTAACAATGCGCCAGCAAGGGCAATGCGCAGAGCGAGGTACGGCTCTGGCCAGGGGGCCTGCATGATAAGAATTAAGGGCAGCAAAATAGCCAGCGCCAGAAGAAACCGAAGCAACAAAAAGGTCATGGGTTCGGCATAGGGCATGCCGTAGCGCGCCACGATAAAACCTGTGCTCCAGAGCAGCACAAAAAAAACCGGAAAGCCGGCTCGAAGCCTTGGCGACATAATGATGGATAATGCCTGAATGCATTTTTCCGAGCTTGGCCTCGATCCAGCCATTCTAAAGGCCGTTACCGAAGCGGGTTACGAGTCCCCCACTCCCATTCAGGCGCAGGCCATCCCTCACATCATGGCAGGGCTTGATGTTATGGGTGCTGCCCAGACGGGTACGGGCAAGACAGCCGCCTTCACGCTGCCTATTCTTCACAGGCTTATGGCCCATGCCAACACCAGTGCCTCGCCCGCGCGCCATCCGGTGCGAGGCCTAGTGCTTGCGCCAACCCGCGAGCTTGCCGACCAGATCTACCAGAACCTGCAGCAGTACGCCACCTACACCGCGCTGCGCTCAGCCGTAGTCTTTGGTGGTATGGATATGAATCCGCAGACCCAGGCCCTTCGGGCGGGTGTGGAGCTCTTGGTGGCTACGCCAGGCCGACTGCTTGACCACGTCCAACAAAAAACCTTAAACCTCTCTCAGGTCAGTATTCTGGTTCTCGATGAGGCCGACCGTATGCTTGACATGGGCTTTCTGCCCGACCTTCAGCGCATCGTGAACTTGCTGCCTGCAAGCCGGCAGAGTCTTTTGTTCTCGGCCACCTTCTCACCTGAAATTCGTAAGCTGGCTAAAACCTTTTTAGACGAGAAGCCGGTTACGGTTGAAGTGGCACGGCGCAATGCAACGGCCGAAAACCTTACTCAGAGGCTCTACCGCGTCGATAGCCCCGAACTGAAGCGTCAGGCCGTTATTCACCTGGTGCGGGAAGAAAAACTCGCACAAGTTATCGTCTTTACCAATACCAAAATTGGCGCAAGCCGACTTGCCCGCGAGCTGATTCGCGAGGGCATCGCAGCCGATGCCATTCACGGGGATAAGTCGCAAGGCGAGCGGCTTGCAACCCTGGAGCGATTCAAAAACAACGAGGTTGTTGTCCTGGTTGCTACCGACGTAGCTGCCCGCGGCCTTGACATTGCTGAGCTTCCCGCGGTTATTAACTTTGATGTACCGCAATCGCCCGAAGACTATGTTCACCGCATTGGCCGCACGGGCCGAGCGGGCGCCTCAGGGCTTGCCTTGTCGCTCATGGTTGCAAGTGAAGAGCGGCGAGTGGCCGACGTGGAGGCGCTTCTTGGCATAAGCCTGGGCCGCGAGCGGTTGGCGCTTATGTCACCGGTGCATGCGTCATCATCGCGTTCAACAAGCGATCGCACGCCACGGTCGGCCCCGCCGCGTTTGGCCTCGCAGTCTTCGCGCGCACTGGGCCCCGTCAAAAGGTCTGCACTGCCCGCCGATCCGATTTTTTACGCGCCTTACGACGACTCCCACGCCCAAAAGGCTTCGGCGGCAGGCGGTGCATCAGTGTCGGCCGATGCCTTGCAGTCCAATGCCTCGACTGCGACCGGTGGTGGAGCGCAGGCTGCGGCCACATCCTCCGTGGCTGCGGCAAGACCTTCTTCTGGGCTTTTTGGCATTCGCCGCGCGGCCAACCCGAAGTCAGTGCTTCTCGGTGCCAAGCCAAGCATCAAACCTGCCGACTCCTAAGTCTCTGGCCCCAACAACCTTGCCCGAGTTAAGCCCCTGCTGGCCTCGTTCAGCCCCTAGCCCCAGCCTAGCCCCATAGCCTTCGCAGCAGGACTTACCGCATCAAGCCAGACAGAGGGCATGGTTTTCTCCAGATGCTCGGTGGCTTGCTTAAGCTGAAGCCTTACACTTTTTTCATCGGTTAGCAGGGCCCTGGCCTTGGTCTGCTTTGAGAGCTTTTGGCCTTGGCCATTCACGACCAAAGGCACATGCTGGTAGCTTGGCCGGGGTAGTTCAAGGCCATCCTGCAGCCAGCCATGCCTGGTCTGCATTGGCAAAAGATCTTCACCGCGCACAACCCGGCTTATCCCCTGCCATCGATCGTCCACAACCACCGCCAGATGGTAGGCCCAGAGCCCATCCGCACGTTGGAGAATAAAGTCGTCCTCTCCGCGGCCTGCCGCGACTTCGGGGCTTTTGAAGCGCCAGGCTCGACCTTGATCAAGTTGCTTGTTGCGGCACAACCCCGGGTAGGGTCGTTCACCATCGAAGCGATCTGAGCCAGGCAACGCCTGTGCCTGGGTGACGACCTGCTGTAACACAGAGCGACTGCACTGGCACCGAAAGGCCACGCCTTTTTCAATAAGTTTCTGCAGGGCCTGGGCATAAGCCCCTGCGACGCCTGCACGGTCACTCTGATAGAGAATGCCGTCTGCCCGCCCGCCTTTTTCGCCGGGCCAGGCGTCCCATATCAGCCCATGGGCCTGGCACTGCTGCTTAATTCGCTCGGCCGCGCCGGGCGCCTCGCGCGGAGGGTCGAGATCTTCCATGCGAACAAACCATGCAATGGACCGTGCGCGTGCATCCAGGTAGCTTGCCAAGGCGGTGACAAGAGACCCCTGGTGCAGGGGCCCTGTGGGTGAAGGGGCAAAACGACCCGCCAAGGCCTCTAGGCATTCGCCACGGAGGCAATTTCTTTAAAGGCCTCACGAGCGGTCTGAAGAATAATGTCGATGGGTTCGCCCTCATGTTCAATGGACAGAAAGCCTGCCTCGTAGGCCGAAGGTGCCAGATAGACCCCACGCTCAAGCATGGCGTGGAAAAACCGGTTGAAGGCCTCGCGGTTGCTGTTGGTGACATCAGTAAGGGATTTCGGGCATGTCTGAGAAAAATAAATGCCAAACATCCCTCCAACGCTGTCGGCACAAAACCGTTCAATACCCGCTTCACGGGCCGCCTGCGTCAGGCCTGCCATGCAGTCGGCGGTTATTTTCGTAAGGGTCTCAAAAAAGCCAGGCTGCGAGACGATTGTCAGTGTTGCAACCCCCGCGGCCACCGCCACTGGGTTCCCAGAGAGCGTGCCCGCCTGGTAGACCGGGCCTAGGGGGGCCACCTGACGCATGATGTCTGCGCGCCCACCGAAGGCTCCCATGGGCATGCCCCCGCCAATGACCTTGCCCAGGGTTGTGAGGTCGGGCGTAATGCCTGAAAGGCCTTGAACGCCTTGGGCCCCGACACGAAACCCTGTCATGACCTCATCAAAAATAAGAACAGCGCCATGCGCCGTGCACTGCTCGCGCAAGGTTTCAAGAAAGCCGGGTGAAGGCCTCACCAGGTTCATATTGCCGGCTATGGGTTCAACAATGACGCCAGCAATCGTCGCGCCGTGTTCCGCAAAACAGGTCTTTACTGCCTCAATGTCGTTGTAGTCGAGAACCAGGGTCTCGGCGGCAAAGCTTTCAGGCACGCCGGCCGAGGTGGGGTTGCCAAAGGTTAAGAGCCCCGAGCCGGCCTTCACCAAAAGGCTATCGACATGCCCGTGGTAACAGCCTTCAAATTTAAGAATCTTCGATCGCCCGGTGAATCCCCTGGCTAGGCGAATGGCCGACATGGTGGCCTCAGTGCCGCTTGAGGTGAGCCGAAGCATCTCTATAGAAGGAAGGTGCTTGCTAACCCATTCGGCCAACGCGCCCTCACCGGCGGTGGGTGCGCCAAAGGATAGGCCGCCCTCGGCCGCCTTCTTCACCGCATCAATCACCTCTTTACGTGCATGACCAACAATGGCCGGGCCCCATGAGCAGATGGTGTCAACGTAGCGATTCTCATCGGCATCCCAGAGGTAGGCACCCTTGGCCTTGGTGAAGAACCTGGGGGTGCCGCCCACGGAACGAAAGGCACGCACGGGGGAGTTCACGCCTCCGGGAATAAATTTTTGAGCATGATCAAAAAGTTGTTGACTGCGGTCGATGGTCTGGCGGGGCATGGCAGAAAGATTCCTCCAAAAGTTTAGAATGCGTGCTGACCACCATTTTAGGGGCCATGCCGCCATGAAGGACCTACTTTAATCGGCAGACCACTGTGAAATGGCCCTTTTGTTTATTTTCCTGGGCGAAGCATGAAGACTTACATGTGTTTAATTTGTGGCTGGATCTACGACGAGGCCGCGGGCCTTCCCGAGGAAGGCATTGCCCCAGGAACAGCCTGGGAGGATGTCCCTATTACCTGGACCTGCCCCGAGTGCGGCGCCCAGAAGTCCGACTTTGAAATGATTGAGGTCTAGTTCGCGGCCTGCTTAAGCACAGCAAATCGGGCCAGCGTGGCTTTACGCGCCTGGTCGTGATCCACCAAGGGCAGGGGGTAGTCTCTGCCCAGTTCAACACCCGCCGACTCAAGCGTCATATCCCCCGCAAGCCAGGGAGCATGGCGTTTTTTTTCAGGAAGGCCTGCAAGCTCGGGTACGTAGCGGGCAAGAAACTGGCCCTTGGGGTCGAACTTCTCGCTCTGGCTCGTCGGGTTAAAAATTCGAAAGTAGGGCTGGGCATCGCAGCCTGTGGAGGCCGCCCATTGCCAGCCGCCATTGTTTGCTGACAGGTCGTAGTCATTAAGCTTGAGCGCGAAATACCGTTCGCCGCGCAGCCAATGAATACCTAAGTCTTTGGTTAGAAAGCTGGCCACAATCATTCGCAGCCGGTTGTGCATGTAGCCGGTCTGGTTTAGCTGCCGCATGCCCGCATCCACAATGGGGTAGCCCGTCTGTCCCTCGCACCAGGCGGCAAAGTCTTGGTCGGCCTTGGGCCCTTCATTCCAGGCCAGTTGATCGTAGGCGGGCTTAAAGCTCGCATTCACCACGTGCGGAAAGTTCGCAAGAATCTGCATGTAGAACTCGCGCCATATTAATTCCGAGAGCCAGGTGCTCGGCCCTGCACTGCCCGAGCCATCGGATGCGGGAGAGAGCTCCGCCCCAAGCTCAATGGCCTTGCGCACGCATTCGCGCAGGCTGATTGTCCCAAACCGCAGATGGGTCGAGAGGTAAGAGGGCCCCTTTACAGCCGGGAAGTCACGCGCCTCTTGGTACAGATGGGCGCGGGTTTCAAAATCACGCAAAAGTGCCTGGGCGCCCTTTGCGGCGGGCTCGAGCGAAACGGCCTTTAGGCTGTCGTCTGAAAAGCCCATGGAGCCAAGCGAGGGCAGCCCAAGGCCCCAGTCGGCCGCCCTGGCGCTCTGCGCCTGCGGCATGGCCTGCGCCTGAAGGCCTGCAGCCGCCAGGCTTTCTATGGATAAAACCCGTGTGGGTAAATCGCGGGTTGCCCGCTCTGCGGCCATTGAAGGTTCAAAGGTGCGCAGCCATGCTTTCTTGTAGGGGGTGAAGACTGAGAAAGGGCGCCCTGCGCCTGTGAGAAGCTCGGTGCCCTGAAAAACAGTCTGGTCTTTCACCTGAATAAAGTCTGCGCCAAGCGCCTTGAGGCTTTGGGCCACCTGAAGGTCACGGGCAATGGCTGCAGGCTCAAAGTCCTGGGCCGAGATTACTCGGCAGGCCCCGAGGGCTTGAGCAAGCTGTGGCACGCGTTCGTCGGCGGGCCCATAGCCGCAGACAAGCCGGCTTCCCATGGATTTAAGCTCATCGTCGATGGCCTGAAGGCTTGCATGGATAAAACCAAGCCGACGATCAATCGGCTGCGCCAGGCCAAGCTCGGCCCGAAGCGGCTCAAGGATGGTCGTATCGAAGACAAAAACCAGCACAACGGGGTGAGGCTGCGCAAGCGCCGCGTGAAGGGCGGCATGGTCGGTCAGGCGCAGGTCTCTTCTGAGCCAGATCAACTGGGGGGCGGAGCCTGGCAAGACCCCTTTGGCGATATGTGACTTCGTCTGACCGGGCATGCGGGATTACCTTTCCTTCGAAATAGAGGGTTAGAATGTCACGAATGGCCCAACGTTGGATTGATGAACTTCACTCGCCTTCGCCCTTGCCCTCAGAAAGCGACCCTGACATGACAGAGTCCGCCTCTGAATTCCCAAGTGTGGCCGGGCAGCTTCTAGTGGCTATGCCGTCACTAGTCGATCCCCATTTTGGCGGTTCGGTTATTTATGTGGCCGAGCATACCGCCAGGGGCGCCATGGGTATTGTGGTGAATCGCCCGGCTGATATGAACCTGGGTAGCCTCTTTTCTCGAATCGACCTTAGCCTCTCGGGCTCAGCCTTATCCGATCGGCCCGTCTTTGTTGGCGGTCCCGTGCAGACCGACCGTGGGTTTGTGCTGCATGAGCCCCTGGGCAAGTGGTCTTCGACCCTGCCCGTTAGCACAGGCCTTGGCCTGACATCGTCGCGCGACATTCTCGAGGCTGCAGCCAACGGGCGCGGCCCCGAGCGCTTCTTGGTCTCGCTTGGTTATTCGGGCTGGGCTGCGGGTCAGCTTGATGCTGAACTGGCGGCCAATGCATGGCTTACGGTACCTATGTCACAGACCGCCCTGCTTTTCGACACCCCTGCCGAAGACCGGCTTGGCGCGGCCTTTCGGATGTTGGGCGTTGACCCCCTAAACCTCTCTGGAGCCGTTGGGCACGCCTGAGCCGGCCCGCAAGCCATCCGACCACGCTGTCTGGCTTGCCTTTGATTTCGGGGAACAACGCATTGGCCTAGCCATTGGCAACCGGCTTACCGGAGGCGCTCGCCCTCTTCTCGTCGTTGCCGCAAACCCCGTGACTGCTCGCTTTGAAAAAATTGCCGGCATTATTTCCGAGTGGCAGCCCGAGCAGCTCTTGGTGGGCCTACCCGTAATGCCCGATGGCCAGGCTCATCCGTTTGCCCCGCGTTGCGAGCGTTTTGCACGTCAGCTCGAGGGGCGCTTTGGGCTGCCCGTCACCCTGGCCGATGAGCGTTACACTTCAGCCCTAGCGCCGGGCGCTATGGGCGATGTTGGCAAAGACGCCGAGGCGGCCGCAATTCTTCTTCAGAGTTATTTCTATGGCCCGATCGATTCAGCTTAATTCCAAAGGACAGCTTACTCACCTTCTTTCAATTGAAGGTGTTCCGAGGGCAATTCTGGTGGCCATTCTTGATCGGGCGAAAGACTTTCTTCGCGCCGATGGGCTCGGCGGCTTTGAGGTCGTCAATGCCCCGGTGCTCTCGGGCAAGACCATTTTCAATATTTTTTTCGAAAACTCCACGCGCACACGCACCACCTTTGAGATTGCTGCCCGCAGGCTCTCGGCAGACATTGTGAATCTCAATGTGAATGCCTCAAGCACGGCCAAGGGCGAGTCGTTGCTTGACACCATTGACAATCTGGCAGCCATGCAGGCCGACATGTTCGTGGTGCGCCACAGTCAAAGCGGTGCCCCTTACCTAATTGCCCGACACATCAACCAGGTGGCACCTCAGATTCACATCATGAACGCCGGCGACGGTCGGCATGCCCATCCCACCCAGGCGCTTCTCGACATGTTCACCATTCGGCATTACAAGGGCGACTTTCATCAGTTGCGTGTGGCCATCGTGGGTGACGTGTTGCATTCGCGTGTGGCCCGCTCGGCCATTCATGCGCTTACAACGCTTGGGGCGCCTGAGATTCGAGTGATTGCGCCTAAAACCTTGCTGCCAGCGGGCCTTGCGGAGATGGGCGTGCATGCCTTTACAAGGCTTGAGGAAGGGCTTGAAGGGGTGGATGTGGTGATGGCGCTTCGACTGCAGAACGAGCGCATGCGCGGCGCCTTGCTGCCTAGTCCTCAGGAGTATTTCAAACACTACGGCCTTACCGAGGCCAAGCTTCGTCATGCAAGCCCTCAGGCCATTGTGATGCACCCTGGCCCTATGAACCGTGGCATTGAAATTGACTCGGCTGTGGCCGATGGCGCGCAGTCCGTTATTCTCTCGCAGGTTACTTTTGGTATTGCCGTGCGTATGGCGGTGATGGATACCTTGAACAAGGCAGGGGAACTGCTATGACAAAGCCGCAGCCCGTTCCACGTCTTCTTTTAAAAGGTGGCCATGTCATTGATGCCACCTCGGGCCTTGATGGCCTTGCCGATCTCTATCTTGCCAATGGAAGCATCGTGGCCATTCGTCCTGCAGGCCAGAGCTTTGAGGGTTTTCAGGCCGATGAGTTGCTCGAGCTTGCTGGCCTTACGGTGGTTCCTGGCCTTGTTGATTTAAGCGCACGACTTCGTGAGCCTGGCTTTGAGTACAAGGCCACGCTGGAGTCCGAGATGATGGCAGCAGCGGCCGGGGGTGTCACCCGGCTTGCCTGTCCGCCTGACACCGACCCCCCGCTTGATGAGCCGGGACTTGTTGAAATGTTGAAGCACCGCGCCCGTAACCTTGGCCTGGTGCATGTGCATCCCTTGGGTGCGCTTACTGTGGGCCTTAAAGGCGAGCAGCTTACCGAGATGGCAGAGCTTACCGAGGCGGGCTGCATTGGTTTTTCTCAGTCGGTCTGCCCCCTGGTGGACACCCAGGTGCTGTATCGAGCCATGCAATACGCAAGCAGTTTTAACCTTTCGGTCTGGATGTATGCCCGTGACCCCTGGCTTGGCGCCTCGGGAGTGGCCCACAGCGGGGCGATGGCCGGACGTCTTGGTCTAGCGGGTATTCCAGTGGCCAATGAGACGCTGCGGCTCTACACCCTTTTTGAGCTCTGCCGCATCACCGGTGTGCGGCTTCATATCTGCCGCCTTTCTTCGGCGGCCGGTGTTGAGTTGTTGCGCCAGGCCAAGGCCGAAGGCCTACCTATTTCAGCAGACGTGGCCGTTCATCACCTGCATCTCACCGACGTTGACATTGGCGACTACGACGCCAACTTGCGCGTTGATCCGCCTTTTCGGGGCCAGCGCGATCGGCAGGCTCTGCGCGATGCACTGGCCGATGGCACCATTGATGCCATCTGCTCCGACCACTCCCCGGTGGATGACGATGCCAAGCAACTGCCCTTTGGCGAGGCCGAGCCTGGCGTAACAGGCCTTGAGTTATTGCTTCCTCTGACCCTGCAGTGGGCTGCTGAACAAAAGCTTTCAATGGGCGATGCCCTTACCCGTGTCACCGCCAAACCCGCTGCCATTCTGGGCCGTAATGCCGGGCGTATTCAGGAAGGGGGGCAGGCCGACCTCTGTGTCTTTGCGCCGGACGAACCTTGGCTGGTCACCATCGACACCCTTCAGTCGCAGGGGCGCAACACCCCCTTTATTGGCCGCGAGCTATTGGGACGCACGCGAACCACGCTGGTTGAAGGCCGACCGGTCTTTCGATTAAACGTCTAGGCAGTGTTTGCGCGAGCCCTCCAGCTTGGCCTAAGGCTTCCTGGCTTGCTCGCCTGGACCTTGTTTGGACTTTTCTGGGTGACAACGGGCTTTCGATTCTTATCAAGGCCCTGTCGGCAACTCTCTATTCGTGTCTTTGCCCGTGGGGTTTTGTGGCTTTGTGGCGTCAGTCTTGGGCCAAACCTTCGGACATTGTCTGGTCAGATCTCGAGCAGCATGCCGGTGCCCTGCTTGGTTGTTGCCAACCACATTTCATGGCTTGATATTTTTCTGGTTCATGCGGTGCTGCCTGCAACCTTCATTGCGAAGTCCGAGATTCGCTCCTGGCCTTTAGCGGGTCTTTTGGTTGCGGCCTCCGGCACGATTTTCGTTGAAAGGGGCAATCGCCATGCGGTGCGTTCGCTTATCAAAGAGGCCATGGCACGTCTAGATTCGGGGGAGCGCGTGATATTTTTCCCTGAAGGAACGACCAGCCGGGGCGAAGAGGTATTGAAGTTTCACACCAGCCTCTTTGGGCTTGCCGAGCAACGCCCCGACATTGCCGTGGTGCCTATGACCCTTTTCTACTATCGCCAGACGGGGCATAGGACAACACAGGCGAATGTCTCGGTGCCCGATGGCATGAACCAGGTGGCCTATGTGGATGACATGAGCCTTGTGGGCTCAATGATCAAAATTATGGGTCGGCCCGGACTGCAGGCCGATGCCGTTATTCATCAGGCTATCGAGCCACAAGGCATGCCGCGTCAACAACTTGCCGAGCTTTCCTACGTGGCGGTTCGCGAGGGGCTTGAAAAAAGATTGTCGATGGCGGGCTGCTGAAAAATAGCCTCGTCCTCGAGCCTTACCGCCGAAAGGTAGCCCCCCCAGCCGCAGCCGGTGTCGGTGGCGATTAGGCCGGGCCGGCGCATGAGGCCCAGGGTTGACCAATGACCAAAGACAAGCCGCTCAGCGGACCCTCGACGCGTGCGCCGTTCAAACCAGGGTGCGAGTTCTTTAGGCGCCATGCTTGGTGCCACCTTGCATTTAAACTCAAGCTGCCCATCGGGCTGCAGGTAACGCATACGGGTCATGACGTTCACAATCATTCGATAACGCGCAGAGCCTCGCAGGCTCTCGCGCCACCGGCCCTCGCTGTTGCCATAGATGGACTGCATAAAAGCCTTCCATTGACCCGATCGCAGCCGTTTCGAGACCTCCTCGGAGAACCCAAGGGCCTGCCGACTGCTCCACTCGGGAAGCAGTCCTGCATGAACCATTAGGGTTGGGCCATCGGCTATGCAAAGCGGCTGCTGACGAAGCCAGTCGATCAGCTCTTGGGCATCGGGCTCATCCAACAGGGCCGAGACGGTGTCGGAGGCCTGTACAGGCCGTGCACCCGAGGCCATGGCCAGAAGATGAAAGTCGTGGTTGCCCAGCACAACCTGGGCCGAGGGTCCCGCCGCGCGAATCATTCGCAGAACCTCGGCCGACTTCGGCCCGCGGTTTACCAGGTCGCCCACAAACCAGAGCCGATCTCGCTGGGGGCGAAAGGAGAGTCGCTGCACCAGGGCCGCGAGGCTGTCGGCGCAGCCCTGTACATCACCAATTGCATAGGTAGCCATGCGGTCCATCGTAAAATAGAAACTCGTCTTACGCATCTCAAGGCGTTTCATGCCTTTCCCCCAGGCCGTGTCTGCTACTGAAAGCCCACTATGACCCGCTACGCTCCTATTTCTTCCGCTGACCTGCCGAGCTCTATCTTCAAGGCCTATGACATCCGTGGCGTGGTGGGCCAGAGCCTTACCGAGCCTGTGGTCTACGCCATTGGCCAGGCGCTTGGCCTGCTTATTCGTCAAAAGGGCCTGCAGCGTTGTGTGGTTGGCCGTGATGGACGCCTGTCGGGGCCAGTCCTTGAGCAGGCCCTCAGCGATGGCCTTTTATCGGCTGGCGTTTCGGTTATTCGCATCGGTCAGGTGCCAACGCCTGTGGTCTATTTTGCAACCCACTTGCTTGAGACCGGCACGGGTGTTGCCATTACAGGAAGCCATAACCCGCCCGACTACAACGGCCTAAAAATGATGGTGGCCGGCACAACCCTTTCGGGAGAGGCCATTCAAGGCCTATACCGGTCCATCGCCTCGGGCGAGGCCCTTCAGGCCGCGCATTCTGTGCGGGCTGCGCAGGCCGCCTCGGCCTCGGGCCAAGAGCCACCCACCGACCAGAGTCGTGACTGCCGTGCCGACTACCTCAATCGCATTCTTTCCGATGTGAAGTTAACCCGGCCATTAAGGGTTGCCATAGATGCCGGCAATGGTGTGGCGGGCGAACTTGGCCCGGAGCTTATTCGGCGGCTTGGCTGCGAGGTGACCGAGCTTTTCTGTGAGATTGATGGCAGTTTTCCCAACCACCATCCCGACCCGGCTGACCCGCATAACCTTCAAGACCTCATTCGTGCGGTGGCCGAGAAAGACCTTGACCTCGGCCTTGCCTTTGACGGCGATGGCGACCGCCTGGGGGTTGTAACCCGCAAGGGAGAGGTTATATGGCCCGACAGGCAGCTTATGCTTTATGCCCAGGATGTGCTTAAGGCGCGACCAGGCAGTGAGATTATCTTCGATGTGAAATGCAGCAGGCTCCTTGGTCGTTTCATATCTCAGCATGGGGGAAGGCCCACCATGTGGAAGACGGGGCATTCCTTAATAAAGGCCAAGCTCAAAGAGACCGGCGCCCCTCTGGCCGGCGAGATGAGTGGCCATTGTTTCTTTAACGACCGCTGGTATGGCTTTGATGATGGCCTTTACACCGCAGCAAGGCTGCTTGAAATTCTCTCATCCCGTAATGAACATCCCAGTCAGGTGCTTGAAAGCCTTCCCAATTCCAGCAGCACGCCTGAGCTTCAGGTTCAAACCGCGGAGGGTGAAAACCATAAGATGGTCGAGCAGATCGCCAGGCATGGGGTCTTTGACTCGGCCATCGACAAGATCTTTATCGACGGCATTCGGGTGGAGTATGCCGATGGTTTTGGCCTTGCGCGAGCCTCTAACACCACCCCTGTGGTGGTGCTTCGGTTTGAGGCAGACAACGGCCAGGCCCTTGAACGTATTCAGGCCGAGTTCCGTCAGGCCTTTGCCCGCGTGATGCCGGGCGCGAGCCTTCCCTTTTAACCAACCTGGCGCTCCTAGGTACACCCTTGGTTCAGTCGCTCAAAAGCCCTCCTGCAAGGCAGCGTGAGCGTTGGTTTGAAAGGCTTGCAAGGGCCGGCTACAGCCTACTTTTCATTGGGCTACTTCCGCTTATCGCGCTGCGCCTTCTTTATCGAAGCCTTTTGCAGCCCGCCTACCGCAAGTCATGGTCACAACGTTTTCTGGGCAAGGTGCCTGCACGTCTTTTAGCGACGGACGTTGATCAGGCCGACCCCTCCGAGGGCATCGGCCCAAGGCTCTGGCTGCATGCTGTCTCCGTGGGTGAGACCCGCGCGGTGGCGCCCCTTATTCGGGCATGGCTCACCCGACATCCACATGGCAGAGTGATGCTCACCCAGACCACCCCCACGGGGCGTCAGACCGCGCAGACACTTTTTGAAGACCTGCTTGGCTCACGTGTTTTTCTTGCCTATTGCCCGCTCGACTTTCCTTGGGCTGTGCATCGGTTTCTCAGTGAGCTGCGACCCGATGCACTGGTGCTTATGGAGACCGAGCTCTGGCCGAATCTTCTTGCATCCTGCCATACCCATCAGGTGCCCGTGGCCCTTGTGAATGCGCGCCTATCGGAGAGGTCATATCAACGCTTTCGCAGGCTGGCTTGGCTTTCTGCGCCTGCTCTAGGCGGGCTTGCTGCGGTGATACCTCAGTCGCAGGTCGATGCCCAAAGGTTTCAGGCCGCAGGGGCGAACCAGGTGTTGCCGGCGGCAGGTAGCCTTAAGTTTGATGTGCAGCTTGATTCCTACCAAATGGAGGTCGGCCGAGTCTGGCGCAGTCGTTGGGCACACCGCCAGGTCTGGCTGGCGGCAAGCACCCGCGACGATGAAGAAGAGGCCCTCTTTCAGGCCTTTGCCGAGCAGCGTCCGCCGGGTGTCTTGCTTATTGTTGTGCCACGCCATCCCGAGCGGTTTGACCGGGTCGAGAAGATTGCTGCGGGCCACAACTTAAGTCGCTGCCGCAGAAGCCAGTTACCCCAATCACTCGATCAGGATGTGCAGCTTCTTTTGGGCGACAGCCTTGGGGAGATGCAGGCCTTTGTTGCCGCGAGCGATCTCTGTCTTATTGGTGGAAGCCTCTTGCCCCTTGGTGGACAGAACCCAATCGAAGCCTGTGCGCAGGGTCGCCCCGTTTTTTTTGGCCCATACATGTTTAACTTTGAAAGCCTGGCCCAGGAATTACTGGACTGCGGTGCCGGGTTTCGTATTGCATCGGCGCAGGAGTTTGTTCGTGAGGCCTATGAACTTGGTCGTTCGTTACCCAGACAAAGGGTATGCAGTCAGGCAGCCAGGGACTTTGTTGAGGCCCGACAGGGCACAACGGGAAAAACCCTCGACGCCCTTGAAGCCGTCATGCGCTAGGGCACTAGGGCACTAAGGCGTTTTCTTCGGTGCTGCAGCCGAGTTCAGAATAAGGTTGCTCATGGCCTGCAGGTTCGTCAACTGAAGCTGCCCGGTGGCTGCCTGAAGTTCTAGGCTTGCCAAAAGGGTGTCGTAACGAGCTTGAAAGAGATCCCGTTGGGCTGCAAAGAGCTGTTGCTGGGCATTTAAGACATCAATGTTTGTACCCACCCCCACCTCATAGCCCAGCCGGTTCGAGGCAAGTGCCAGCTTGCTTGAGGTCTCGGCGGCCTCAAGTGCGGCAACCTGGGCAAGCCCTGCGGTCACATTGAGAAAGGCGGCCCGCGCCGTCTGCTCCGCAGAGAGCTGTGCAGACTCAGCCTCGTGCCCGGCCTGTTCTGAATCGGCCTGAGCCTGTCGTATGGCCGCTGGTGCTACAGCCTGCCAGAGCGGCACGGAGAGCTCGATGCCAATAGCATTGGTACGAACGTCTTGCCCAGGAGCCGTGGACTCCCAGCTTCGGCCGTGGCTAAGTTGAAGACCCAGGCTCGGAAGGTTAGCACCCCGAGCCTTCTCAACGGCCTCTTGCGCCGCTTTGGCGACTGCCTGTGCCTGTATAACGGCGGGGCTTGAGCGCAGAGCCTGTTGAATCCAGTCATCAATGCGTGCGGGCTCGGGTGAGGGAATGGCAATGGACTGACCAATGCCCTCGAGCCGTTCCGGCGCAGGCTGGCGAATAAGCACGGCGAGGCCATTGCGGCGAATACTTAGGGTGTTCTGGGCTTGAATTTCACGGGCTTGGACAAGATCAAACCGTGCCTGAGCCACCTGCTGGTCGGTAATGGTGGCTGTGCCAACCTCAAAACTGCGTTTAGCAAGCTCAAGTTGTTCTGCAATGGCGGCCTTCTCGGAGCGCACGGTTGAAAGGCTGTCTTGGGCCGCAAGAATGTCGAAGTAGGCCTTGGCAAGCCGCAGTAGGGTCTGTTGCCGGGCGTTTTCAAGCGCCGCCTCGGAGGCACTTAGCCCGGCCTGAGCCTGCCGAACGCCCGCGTTGAGCTCAGGGTTGAGTAGCGACTGAGAAAGGCTAAGTGTGTAGCTACGTGGACTGAGGGTGGTGTTGGCGCCCGACCCACTTATAAGCTCGAGCTCCGACTGACCTACGGAGGCCGTGGCCGCGACAAAGGGGCGCTGCGCCCCCTTGGCCTGGTTTAAAACCTCTTCGGAACTCCGCGCAGCCTTTTGCGAGGCAAGGTATTGAGGGTCGTTCGTAAGCGCAAGCTCTGCGGCCTGTTGAAGGCTCAGTGCCCTGGCCGGAGAGTGAGCCCCAAGGGCGACGGAAATGACGAGAAGAAACCAGACCGTTCGTGAGCACTGGCGTGGCGTCTTTCTGTTTGGTTCTAGAGGTGTCGAGGTTAGGAGAGGGGGCATGTTAAGTGTTCGTTGAAGGAGGCTGTTTTGAATGGATTAAAAATCGAAGCTCTGGGCAAGTGGAACATCTTCAAGGGGCTGTGTAAGGGTTTCGAACAAGCCAAAACGTCGGCTTGAAAAACGTGTCTGTTCGATAAGCACGGCCTGCATGATGGGGGCATTTCCAACCATCGCAACAAGACGGCCAAGGGGTCGTAAGAGCTTAGGAATCATCTCAGGAATGTCGGCAAGCCCGCCCGAGATAACAATAACATCGAACTGACGATGGGCCCACCGCGGGTCCTCCAAAAGGCCATTGCCCTCAAGCACGGTGACATTGGTTCGCTGAGCCAACTGAAGATTGTTTTGTGCGAATGCCGCGAGGCTTGAATATTTCTCAACCGTTGTGACAGTCCTGCAGTGCAGGCTTAAGAGCCCCGCCATGTAGCCCGACCCCGTTCCTATTTCAAGCGCCTCGTCATTTGCCTTCAGGCTTAGTTCTTGCAGAAGTCTGGCCTCGACTTTCGGGGCGAGCATGATCTGGCCCTCAGCAAGGGGTAGCTCCATATCAACAAAGGCCAGGTGTCGAAGGTCTTTCGGCACGAACGCTTCGCGCGGCAACCGCTCAAGGCTCTTTAGCACCCGATCGTCAAGAACGTCCCAGGTGCGAATTTGCTGGGCGATCATGTTGGCTCGGGCCTGCTCGAAATCAAGAGTCTGCATTGTCAATTTCTCCTAGCCGTTATTATGCGCAGTTATGGATGACATTCTGTTGGCCCTTCGAGCCTTGCCTGTTGAGTTTAAGGCGTTAATTCTTGGGGTTGTGGAGGGTCTGACCGAATTTTTGCCCGTCTCATCCACTGGTCATCTTATTATTGTTGGGTCCTTCCTGGGGTTCGATGACGAGAGGGCAAAGGTCTTTGACATCGCTATCCAAACTGGCGCCGTCTCCTCCATTTTATGGCTTTATCGCAAGCGTTTTGCCGCAGCACTTGGCCCCGCTCTGCGCCCTCACGTATGGCGGGCTTTTTTTCAGTCCGCGCAACATCGCGCCAGGCTAAGCGCAGCCGAGCGTTTTCTGCCTAATTTATTTCTTGCTTTCTTGCCCGCAGCCTTTCTAGGCCTTCTGTTTGGGGGCTTCATTAAAGCCCAACTGTTCAACCCCATCTGGGTTGCCTTCGCCCTTGTGCTTGGCGGCTTCATTATTCTTTGGGTGGAGCGCGCCCAGGCCCGGGCCCCCGAAAAAATTCGTATCGCCTCGGTGGACGATGTTGGCCCAATGGACGCCTTAAAAATTGGGTTTGCTCAAGCCTTTGCACTCATTCCGGGGACAAGCCGGTCGGGCGCCACCATTATTGGTGGGATGCTCTTTGGGTTCTCCCGGCAGGCGGCAACCGAGTTCTCTTTTTTCCTTGCGGTACCTACTCTTTTTGCCGCGGCGGCCTATAGTGTCGCTCGGCAGTGGGATGCCTTGCATGTTGAGGACTTTGGACTCTTCCTCATTGGCACAGCCTCGTCGTTTGTTGTTGCCTTGTTGGTCGTTCGTTGGCTGCTACGGTTTGTTTCAACCCATAGCCTTAATGGCTTTGCCTATTATCGAATTGGTTTTGGGGTTCTGGTTTTAATTAGCTGGCAGTTTGGCTGGGTGGACTGGTCAAGCGCCGGCTAAACACAAGGTCAGCAACCGTGTGGCCTAACCGAAGCCCACGCGACTCAAATTTGGTAAGCGGGCGGTAGCTCGGTCGTGGGCTGTAGCCCTCGCTTGTATTGCAAAGCAAAGGACAGTCTGAGAGCACGTCAAGCATCTGCTGGGCATAGGGCTCCCAGTCTGTCGCGCAGTGCAAAATACCGCCAGGCTTCAGGCGAGAAGCCACCAAGGCCGCAAAGCCCGACTGGATAAGCCGGCGCTTGTGATGCCTTTTTTTATGCCAGGGGTCGGGGAAGAAAATATGAACGGCATCAAGGCTGCTTCGTTCAATCGCCTGCTCCAGGACCTCCACGGCATCGTGTTGAATAATTCGAATGTTGCCTAGGTTGGCTTGGGTGATGCGGTTCAGCAGGCTCCCAATGCCCGCGGTGTAAACCTCAATGCCCAGAAAGTTCACCTCGGGCTGATCTTGTGCAATGGCCTGCGTGGTCTCGCCCATGCCGAATCCAATTTCTAGCACCACAGGGTGGCTGTTTTCAAAGAGTGTAGAAAGGCTTAAAGGCTTACCCTCAAAAGGAATAATCCAGCGGTGTGCCTCTTCGGCCAGCGCGCGACGTTGGCCTGTTGTCATTTTCCCTTGACGGCGAACGTAACTTCTTATTGGCGGAGTCTCTGCCCCGCACGTCTGACAAGCCTCGGGTCGAGGGTTGCCCGAGTGGAACTCAGGGGGCCTGCTTGGTATGGACATGGCAAGTGGCTAAAAGTAGAGGGGTGAATTGTTATAAAGCGTTGTGTTTTGTGTGTGTTTCGTGTGGTTTCCGTACCCAGATGGTGCATTACAACGCTCAATCGTAAATTTTTTATCTAAGGGAAGCCCCGGGGTTGCGAAAATGACCTCAACCATTGGTACACTGCGAACTCCACACAACTCTTATATATTTTTTTTCGAAAAAGAGGGACTATGAATAAAGCAGATCTCGTTGAAGCCATTGCCAATGCCACCGACCTTTCCAAGTCTAAAACGGACGAAGTTGTTGGTGCCATGGTCGCTACTATTATCAAAGCAGTTGCCAAGGGAGACTCCGTGCAGTTGGTTGGCTTCGGAACCTTTGGATCGGGCAAGCGTGCTGCTCGCACCGGACGCAACCCTCGCACGGGTGAGAGCATCAAAATTGCCGCTGCAAAAACCGTGAAATTCACGGCAGGCAAAGCCTTTAAAGAAGCAGTGAATAAAAAGCGTTAAGTTGCACGTAAGATTGTGCAGTTAAGGCGTCGCTCTTGGTTCACTGCGTCGTCATAAACACCTGCAATTTCCCAAGCCTAGAGGCATGCGCCTCTAGGCTTTCTAATTTTACGATCGTCATGCTATGGATGCCTGGTTAAATCTTCGCCGACTTATCGATATTGCCGCCAACGAGACTGACTTTGGTCGGCTCGACGACCGCTCCCAAAGAGTTCTTGAGTGGGTGATGCATCGTTACAATCCGAAAGATCCTTTGTTTGTTCAGGCGATCGTGCTTGACTCAAGGGTGGCGTCGCCGGCAACCATTCACAAGTGCCTAGCGGTGCTCGATCGAGCGGGCTTTCTTAGTTTTCAGGTGGATCCCGCAGACTCACGTCGGCGAATCGTATCGCCCACCTCTAAGGCTACCAAAACCTTTGGGGTTTTAAGTCGGCGAGTCTCCGAATGGGCGAACAAACAAGCCCGATAGGGTCTGGCAAACCCGAAGGGATTGGATGGCCCTCACGAGGCCTTCTATGGGCTCTTGCTTTCGCTGTTATTTACGTTATTGCGTTTCAGCTTAATCGCTTTTTCGATCCTCTTTTTTCAGTGATCGAATCGAAAGTGTCAATGATTTTTTTGCCTGCCTTCGTTCGCGTGGCGGCCATTCTAGTGGCTGGACTGGCGGGTGCTATGGGCTTATTTGCAGGGGCGATGGTACTTGGTTTTATGCAAGAACTTGCTCCCCTACCCAACTTGAGTCAGGCCTTTTTTACAGCCTTGGCGCCCTGCCTTGCGGTGATTGTTGTTCGCTTTGCACTCGCGGGAAGGCCCATGGCTATAACGCTTGGCCTTTTTCTTATCGTGGCCTTATTTGCCTCAATCTTCAACTCATTCCTTCACCACGTGTTCTGGGATGTTTACCCCCTGGCTGAGCCCGTTACCCTTATGACCTTCTGGCAGATGCTTGTCGGTGATCTCGCGGGAGCTGTCTTGGGGTTCGGTTGCTTTGCGCTTTTGATAAGGCTCGTCGCGGTTGTCAGGCCGCAAAAAACTACCGACGTAAGGTCTGGATCGTTTCCTCAATAATGCGCGGGCCCGAATTGGTCATTACCCAATGTTGGGTTTTGATGTCAACGCTTTCATAGCTATTCGATTTGTAATGCTGACGAAATTCAGCCTTCGTGAAACCAGGTTCAAGGCTTAACTTTATTTCGGATACCTTGACTTCAATAACCTCAGCACGGCCCATTACACTGTTCTTCTGTCTTGCAAAGGCAGTCAGGTTCGGAAACTTAGGGTGGTAGAACTCAATGTAGGCAGCGGCCTGCTTTGACTCCCAGCTTTTTCGCCATTGCTCAATGCTTTCGCGAATATCGGAGAGGCTAGGCTCTGAACCGAACGCCTGCTTCTCAGCGGCTTGAGGGTTCGGTTTGGCCAGTGAAGCGGGGGAGGCTGGGGTAACTTGGGCGGCTGGGTCAGCCAAGGCAACCGCTGGGGCGGGCTGTGAAATGGCGGCAGCCGGGCCCGAGGGGTTTACTGTTTCTGGGACTTGCCCGGCACCGCTTGTGTTTTCCCCAGCCTGGGATGCTGGGGCGTTGCTTTCCTCAGAGGGGCTCTCCGGTTTTTGGCTGCCTGCAATTTGAATGTGACCAGGGGGGAAATAGGGCGCCTCTTGAACCATAGAGGTCGTGCTGACCCTCCACATGGCAATAACAGCCGCCGAGACAGCCAGTAAGACAATCAAAAAAATGGTCAGCCGACTGCCGGGGCGCTTTGAGTTGGTAGCCATAGCCTAGCCTTAGAGGTCCTCAACCAGCATGGGACCGGAGGCCTGACGCTGCTGCTGGGCCCAATACGTGCGACGAAGGCCCTGGGGGTCACGCTGTATAGCAACAATGGGACGCGAATCGGAGACGAAAAACACAGCCTGATTCGTCAACTGGACCGACTGCTGGGTCATGCCCATGCGCGAAAGACGCTCTTGCTGATGCAACCTCCAGTTGGAGGGACTGAGCCACTGAATACTGGGTGCAATGACAATGTGGGTTTTGCCGAACTCCACGTAGCTTCGAATCATTTCCATATCGGCATTTGCGACAGCCAGGCAGCCATCGGAAGAACGTGGGGGGCGCACATGGACCTCCTGCGGTACACCGTGAATCCATATGCCACTGCCGGTTCGCTGGGCGAGTCGATCTTCGGCATTCGGGTAGTCTAGGGTGATAGCCAGATCACCAAGAAAGCCATCGGGCCTTGGATTGCGTATTTCTTTCATTAGACGATAGACGCCAATGGGGGTTTTGCGGTCACCTTCGCGCTGCTTGACTGCGCCCGCAAGTCCGATCGAGGAGTAAATTTCTCGTACCAGCGAAGGCTTCTTCTGGGCCAGATCGAAGATGTAGATTCTTGAGATAGAGAGATCGGAGAGCAGAAGGTAGCGCCCGATATTGAGGTTTTCAGCTAACGCAATGATGTTGGCCGGAAGGAAGCCCTCAGGCACCCGGTGAAGGCGCGCCTCTGACTCATGAACAAGATCGAGATCACTTTTTTTAACCTGGGTTGCAAGACCCGAGGCCGCGAGCACGTTTTGCGCCTCAAGCCAATGGGCGAGACGAGACCGGGGCTCGATATCGCGCACTGCCCGAGCAGTTGGTAAGGCCTCGTGGCCACGGGTCGAGAGACTGTTTTCGATGGCCTTTTGTAAAAGGGCGTCGGTTGGGTTGAGCGCGGCCTGGCCTACTTGGCCCCAAAGCCCTGCTGTAAAAACAAGAGTCAGGGTGGATAAAAGCGAATGTAAAGAGGGAAGTTTGAAGATACGAATCATGCTAACCATACAACGTCTTTAGTTGCCTTCCGATTGAATAAACCACTGGTTACCACGGTAAACCAGATCCATTTCTTTACGGGCGTTCAGTCGAAGCCTACCGGATTCATAACGTTGTGAAAAACGCGCCTTGGCCCGGGTCAGCCCTTGACTCGACTTCTTTAGCTGCACATCCACTTCGGAAAGCTCCACTCGAATTGAAGACTTACCGACAATGCGGGGTTTTCTGAATGCAAGCCAGTCAGCCCTGGTTGTGAAGCGGTCGTTGGAAAAGCTTACGTCGTAAAAGCCGGCATAACGCTCGAAGTCCACCGATGACCAGGCTTTTGCCCACTGCATAAGCATCGTTTCGACCGCGCGCGCAGTGACCTCCTCCTTAGCCCTTGCTGCACCTTCAGCGGAAGACCTTTCAGCAGCCTGCTGCCGGGCGGCAAGCCTCTCGGTAGCGAGTTTTTCCGCAGCCATCTGCTGGGCAGCAAGCCTCTGAGCCGCCAGGCGCTCTGCCTCAACTTTTGCCTGCTCATAGGCTGCAAGCTGTTGCTTCAATGCACCAACCTGAAGGCCATCGCCATCGAGTGCGTCGAGACCTTGGGGGTTAGGCGGCGTGGGCTGGCCAAGTGCCTGTGCATATGAGCGCGCGAACTGAATGCCGGCGAGCACCTTAAGGTTTTCAAAGGTCTTCGCCGATGCCGCATTGGAGGCGAGTGCTGTCTCAAGAACCTCTCGAGAGTCTTCGATTCGACCAAGCGCTGCATAGGTTATGGCGAGCCGATTTGCCAAAGCCAGGTTGGCGCGGTCGTTGTTGAACTCAGCCTTTAGCTGCTCGGCTGCCCGTTCAAGCTGTCCCTCGCGAGCCATAAGCATGATGGAGAGATTGTCAGGTGTACTTGAAGACGGGCCCGAGTTCTGCGGTGCGACCGAACCAGTAGCCGACGCCGGCGCTGCAGCCCCGCCTATCAAAAAGCCAAACGACAGCGCAATTGCAAGCGCGCGCGCGAGCGACGCATGGGTGCAAATACCAGCACCCATCGTGCTGTCCGTGCCTTTAGGCAGGTTAGGGCGAGGAGGCGTTGGGTTGGTCACTGATTCTTTCGAATTTTTCTCACAAAGCCTGATATTATCGACTTGGGACAAATAGTTAAAGTGATCTGTTAAGTTATTCTATGTAACTTACCGCATTGTCGCTTTTTTATGTGATTGTTTAGTTAGTTTCTGTTGGTCTTGTCGCTTTAGGGCTTGGTCGGGTTTTGATTTCGAAGAAAGCGTGGGCAGCGTCATGTCGGCACTTAAAATTATTGTTGTAAGTCAAAAGGGTGGCGTCGGAAAAAGCACTATCT
Source organism: Bordetella parapertussis (assembly GCA_945901825.1). Classification (GTDB taxonomy): domain Bacteria; phylum Pseudomonadota; class Gammaproteobacteria; order Burkholderiales; family Burkholderiaceae_A; genus Hahnella. Next base: position 69,973 of record CAMDMC010000002.1, on the reverse strand, counting down.
CAGCCAACCTAGCGGCTTGGTTTCGGGCGGAGGCGGGACGTTCAACCGTGGTTCTCGACCTCGACCCTCATGGCTCGTCAAGCACTTGGATTCGCGACGCTCGCCCCATTGGTGTGGACGCAATTCACCAACCGGTTGAAGAGGTTGGTGCCCGCCGTTGGTTATTGTCGGCCCGAGCTCATTTACGGCGAGCCACCGAGCACTACGATGTGGTTGTTGTCGACCTGACTTGGACAATAAGCATGGATTCGGAGTTTCTTTTGGGCTTCGATCTGGTGCTTGTTCCTTCAGGCATTAGTGAAATTGAAGTCCAGGCCTCCATGGATTTCATCGAGAAAAACCGCTGGGTCTTCGAGTCTCTGCGCACTGTGCCTCCTACCCTCGTGATCTGCCCCTCGCGTGTTCGCCAAGATCAGATGCTCGATCATGCGTTTAATGGCAAAAATTTTCCGGTTCGTTTTGTCTTGTCGCCGCCGGTCTACGACGACCCCAACATCCGTACCCTATTCCGAAAAGACTACCTCATCTCTAGGCCCGGACCGGTTGGACACAACTTTCGACAGTTTGCTGAGGCCATTCTGCAGGCAGCCCATATTCACATGTCGAATTACAAGGACCTTCCGACAACCATGGAAGGTCGGCGTGCCCTTGACAACCACAACACCCTCTTAACCCGGCATATGGCCCAGCGCAGTCGCGGTGTGGGCGGTCTTCCCAGTTCGCCCGCCTTTCTGGGTAAGGTGGCCACCCCTGAGTCGGACAACCCGATGCCCAATGCAAATCCAGCCCAACGAATTGTTAATGGTGAGATGGGCGATACACCCACTGCCAGGCCCAAATCCGATGCCAAGTCCATGGGTGGCGATCGACGTCCTCCCCCCCGAACCCCAGCTTTTCTTAAGTTGCTCGGCGGCTTCGATAAAAAGCAATAGCGCGAATTGAGTAAGACCTATCGTGTAGCCTGTATTCCTGGCGACGGCATTGGCAAAGAGGTTGTACCTGCTGGTCAAGCGTTTTTGCAGGCGGTAGCAAAGGCAAGCGGAACATTTCAGTTCCAATTTACGTCATTTGATTGGGGGGGTGACTACTACCGTCAGCACGGGGTCATGATGCCCGACGATGGGCTAACCAGCCTTCGCAATTTCGATGCCATTTTGTTTGGCTCGGCAGGCGATCCCGATATTGCTGATCACATCACCCTATGGGGCCTTCGCCTTAAGATCTGCCAGGGCTTCGATCAGTACGCCAATGTGCGACCGACGCGTATTCTGCCAGGCATACAAAGCCCATTGCGAGCCTGCGAGCCGGGTAGTTTTGACTGGGTTATTGTTCGCGAAAATTCCGAAGGCGAGTATTCCGGTGTGGGCGGCCGAGCCCATCAGGGTCATCCTATCGAAGTCGCCACCGATTTGTCTCTTATGACCCGTACCGGTGTCACGCGTATCCTGCGTTATGCCTTTGCAGTTGCTGCATCCCGGCCTCGAAAGCTGCTTACCGTAATAACGAAATCGAATGCCCAGCGCCATGCCATGGTGATGTGGGATGAGATTGCCCGAGAGGTTGCGTTGGAGTTTCCCGCCGTTCAGTGGGACAAAGAGCTGGTGGATGCAGCGACAGCCCGTATGGTGAATCGGCCGGCCTCTCTGGACACCATTGTGGCTACTAACCTTCATGCGGATATTCTTAGTGACTTGGCTGCAGCACTGGCGGGCAGCCTTGGCATTGCGCCCACGGCAAATATTGATCCCGAGCGTCGTTACCCTTCGATGTTCGAGCCTATTCACGGCTCGGCCTTCGACATTATGGGGAAAGGGCTTGCGAACCCCATTGGCACCTTCTGGTCCGCGGTTATGCTGCTTGAGCACCTTGGCGAATCCAACGCTGCTCGTAGCGCCATGACAGCCATTGAGAGCATTACGGCAAACCCTGCTCTGCATACCCGCGACCTCGGTGGTAAAGCCACCACGGCTGAGGTCACTCAGGCAGCCTGCCTAGCGGTGAGCTAAGGCTCGTATGCCCACTTATTCTCGGATTAATCCCTTAACGCACTTTTCTTAGCGGCAGAAGGGTCAGCAAAGCATCGAAATTCGGGTTTGCCCTAGCAGGGATTGGACCATTATCTGTTAGCGTTTTGCACTGTGGTTTTTTCTTAATATGAGGAGTGTTTGAATGATCGGAAATCGTCTCTTTTCAAAGGTCGTTATTGCTGCTGCTGTCGCATTCACGGCTGCATCGGGTGCCATGGCTGCCGACAAATCCAAGTGGCCTAAGAGCATAACGCTTGGCACAGCATCGGTTGGTGGAACGTACTTTATCTATGGTGGTGTCGTTGCAACGCTGCTTACCGAAAAGCTCGGAATTCAGGTTTCAACCCAGCAGACTCAGGGGCCCGTGTCCAACTTAATGCTCGTTAACTCGAAGAAAATCGAGCTGGGCATGACCACTCTAGGGCCGGCCCTTCAGGCTTGGAATGGAGTGGCCTGGGCGAAAGACAATGGTCAGATGCGTAATATGCGGGCAGCGTTTCCCATGTACGACACGCCTTTTCACTTCGTAACTTTGAAGTCCAGTGGTATTAAATCAGTGGCTGACATGAACGGAAAGACCATTGGTGTCGGTCCTAAAGCCGGAACCTGTGGAACCTACTTCCCCATGATGTTTGATGCCCTGGGCATGAAAGTTACCATCCGTAACGGTGGTGCCTCTGACATGGGCAGCCAACTTGGTGACGGCCTTCTTGATGTCTTTGCGTTCTGTGCTGGCGTACCTATATCCGCCTTCTCCGCAATAGACGCAACCAAGCCAGCCCAGTTCATTACTTATTCAGCCGACGAAATCGCCAAGCTTAAAAAAGCAATGCCTGAGCTTTCCGATTCTTTAATTCCTAAGGGCACCTACAAGTCGCAGGCCGAAGATCACAAGACTGTTGGCCTCTTTAATTTCTTCATGGTTCACAAAGATCTGCCAGATGACCTTGTCTATGAAATCACCAAGGTTGTCATGGAAAACAACGCACGTATGGTGCAGGGCCACAGTGCTGCTGTAGAGACGGTTCCTGCTAATGCGGTTGCAAATGGCTTTCTTACCTTTCATCCGGGCGCGGTAAAGTACTTCAAAGAAAAAGGCGTCAAGCTGAACCCTGGTGCGCTCTAAACCAGCCGTTTTGTTTTTAAGTTCAGTCGTTAAGACCCCCGATGAGCTCGCTGGCTCGCGGGGGTTTTCCATTCGAGGGTTTCGATTTTTATCTTTTTTGTACTAGGAAAAGGCAATGGCTGAGCGCGACTCTATTGATGATCCCAAGTTAAGCATTCAGGCTGCAAAGGCAGCGGAGGATGCTGAGATTGGTGGCAATCAGCGCAGTCTGCGCCCCTGGGAGAAGCATTTTTTCTTCTGGCTATGCATTGCTTACACCAGCTTTCATATCTGGTCGCTTAATTTTTATCCTATCGACCCGTGGATCTACCGCTCAATGCACGTCTCTTTCGGCAGTGCAATTGGCTTCATGATGTACCGGGTAAGCAAGTCAGAACAGCGTGTTGGTGTGCCATGGTACGACTGGTTGTTTGGCATTCTCTCGGTGCTTTGTTTCGTCTATCTCTTAATTGAGCTCGACGGGCTGCTTTTCAGAACGGGTGGTGCACCACAGACCATGGACGTTGTTATAGGTTTTATCGGAACCTTTCTGGTCTTGGAGCTAACGCGTCGCTGCGCGGGTCTTGCTCTACCTATTATTTCGATCGTATTCATGCTTTACTGCTTTGTCGGCCCCTGGATGCCAGGTGTCTTGCATCACAAGGGCATTGATTTTGAAATGCTCTTTTCTTTTGTCTATTCCATGGAGGGGGTTTTTGGTCCCACCACCTCTGTGTCGTCCACGTACATAATTTTGTTCATTGTCTTTGCGGCCTTTCTGCAGGTATCGAAGGTTGGCGACTACTTTATTAACTTTGCTTTTGCCCTTGCCGGGCGGTCGCGTGGAGGACCCGCGAAGGTGGCGGTGCTATCGAGTGCACTTATGGGAACCATAAACGGAACGTCTGCCGGTAACGTTGCAGCCACCGGCACCTTCACCATTCCACTCATGAAGAAAGTGGGTTACCCGCCGCGCAGTGCAGGTGCCATTGAGGCCGCCGCCTCTACAGGGGGCCAGCTTATGCCGCCTGTTATGGGCGCGGGCGCCTTCATCATGGCTGAAATTACAGGCATTAAGTACGCCGACATCATGGTGGCGGCGGTCCTTCCGTCGTTGCTTTATTTCTTGGCCGTTTACTTCATGGTTGATAACGAGTCTAAGCGTTTAAACATGCGGGGCATGACACCCGACGAACTGCCCGATGTGGGTCTCATGGTTCGTCGCATCTATATGTTTGCCCCTCTTATCGTTCTGATTGGCGGTCTTGTCTCGGGTTATTCTGTTATTCGTTCTGGCACCTTAGGACTCATCTCGGCGCTTCTTGTGAGTTGGTTGCATGCAGAGACACGAATGGGCCCGAAGAAAATCCTTGATGCTCTTCACCTGGGAGGTAAGGGCACCATTCAACTTATGGCAGTCTGTGCCTGCGCGGGCATTATCGTTGGGGTCATTGGCCTTACAGGCGTTGGGCTCAGGTTCTCGTCACTCATCCTATCGATTGCGGGTGATAGCCAGTTCTTTGCACTGGTCTTTGCCATGGCCATTGCCATTCTGCTCGGCATGGGAATGCCCACCACCGCGGCCTACGCCGTGGCCGCTTCTGTGGTGGCGCCGGGCCTTATTAAGCTTGGGATTGAGCCCTTGGTTGCTCATATGTTTGTCTTTTACTACGCCGTTATTTCTGCCATTACCCCACCGGTGGCATTAGCCGCCTATGCGGGCGCTGCGATCTCGGGCAGTGATCCCATGAAAACCTCGGTGACCTCGTTTGTATACGGCATGGCGGCCTTCCTGGTGCCCTTTATGTTCTTCTACAGCCCGTCTCTGCTTCTGCAGGGTGATGACTGGGTGAAGATCGTGCATTACGCTGTTACTGCCATTGTTGGGGTCTACCTATTAGCAGCCTCCTTGCAACGCTGGTTTCTCGGCCCCATTGAAGGTCTGCCGCGTGCGCTGCTTTTTGTTGCAGCCCTGTTGTTGGTTTCAGGGGGGCTAGTCACCGACTTGGCTGGGTTGGGTCTTGCAGTTGCCATTCTTCTCTTTCAAAAGATTCGTAAAAGAACAACGCCGCTGGAGCCTGCCAGCGCCTCTAGCCCCGGAGACGAAAGGGTCTGAGCAGCTTGGTGGTTGCTCGTTAATTCTGGGTCTTTGGGTACATCTACTTCCAGCCTGTTTTATCGACCAGCTGCTGGGCAAGGCGTTGTTGAGCCGCAAACTTTGCAACGGGCATGGGGTCGGCTTTGAAACCACCTAGTTTCTCTAGAGCAGGGTTATTGGCTGCAACACCTTTGACCACAGGCCACTCGTTGTTGCCCTCTGCAAATGCGGCCTGAGTCGCTTGGCCTGCAAGGAACTCAAGAAAGGCTCGTGCATGGCTTGCATTGGGGGCCGTTTTTACAATGCCTCCTCCCGAGACATTCACATGAGCCCCTGCCTTAAGTTGATTTGGCCAGACCATCTTTGTTTTCGCGACCACCTCCTGGTCAGCGGGCTTGTTACTGCGCATGAGTCGGGCGTAGTAATAGCTATTACTTATGGCAACCGCGCATTCCCCTGAGGCGACCGCACGAATCTGGTCGGTATCACCGCCTTTGGGGGGCCGGGCAAGATTAGCTACGACGGCCCTCATCCATGCCTCAGTTTTAGCCGAGCCGTCTAAGACAAGCATGGAGCCAAAAAGTGAAAGCATATAAGGGTGAGAGCCAGATCGTGTGCAAATAAGGCCCTTCATTTCGGGCTTGGCGAGATCGCTGTAGCTTAAAACCTCACTTGCCTTCACGCGCTTGGGGTCAATAATGAGTACTCGGGCCCGTGTCGTGAGTCCAACCCAGTTCTGTGTGCGCAAGTCGGCTGGAATGGCTTGTTCAAGCTGCCTGGAGCCATGGGCCTGAAAGAGCCCATCTTGTTCCGCAGCCCATAGCCTTGCCGCATCGGCCAGTAACAAGACGTCAGCTGGGCTGGCTGGTCCCTCCGACTTCAGTCGTTCAATTAAGGGTTGATCGCCTGCACTAATGACATTGACTTTAATGCCGGTTTGCCTGGTGAAGGCGGCATAAAGTGCGTCATCACTGCTGTAGTGACGCGCAGTGTAAAGCGTAAGTTCCTTAGCCTGGGCGGCAGTCAAAGGGCTTGAAAGACCTAAACCAGCAAGGCTACCGAGCAGCCCTAGACTCGTAAGGCCCGCTAGAAAAAGCCGCAGTATGCCTGTGCTGTAGAGCTTGTGCTTTGCCATAGAAAGACTCCTTGAAGAGATGAGGTAAAGAACCCAATGGAGATTTTAATGAGAATTGTTATCATACGCAACATCATCGTCTCTGATTCGGCCTTGGTCAGGCCAGAAGGCCCAGGCCAAGAGGGGCTTTATCGCAGGCGGGGTCCAAGGAGCAGGAGGGGAATAAGGCCAACAACGGCAATCGCAATGGAGGGCAGCGCTGCATCTGCGAGTCGTTCGTCGGCAGCAAACTGGTAAGCAGCCACTGCAAGGGTTTCCACGTTTACCGGACGTAGTACGAGGGTGAGCGGCAGTTCCTTCACAACATCCACAAAAACAAGCAACGAGGCAACAAAGGCTGCCCTGCGCAAGATAGGAAGGTGGACATGCAAAAGCACGCCTCTTGATGAGAGCCCAAGGCTGCGGGCTGACTGGTCAAGGCTTGGGGTAATACGGGCAAGGCCAACTTCGATCGTTGAAAAACCTACGGTGAAAAACCTAGTGAGGTAGCCCCCCACCACGAGAAGGCTGGTTGCCGTCAGAGTAAAACGCAGGTCGAAGTTTGTATAGAGCATGTGGGTGAACTGGCTAGAGCAGGCGAGTAAGCCAATGGCGACGACCATACCTGGAACGGCATAGCCTGATGAGGCCATGCGCACCGTGTAGCGAAAGACTTGCGAGCGGCTTAGTCTTTGGCCGTAGGCGATAAGCAGGGCAATAGGAATAATCGTAAGCAGGGCGTAGACCCCATAGACCGACGTATGCCATGCCTGTAAAAGAAGCTTGTCAATACCTGCAAGTTCGTCGGCGGTTAGCGCTGCATGCACCAGAAGCGCCAGAGGAATGAAAAAGCCAATAACGCCTCCGGCAAGGCTTATTAGCGGCACCCAGATCCGACTGCGGCCTTGAAGCGCTCGTCGGCTGGTGTTTGATTGGCCTTGTGCCTCGTAGCGCGCTCGACCACGGGCCGAACGCTCCCAGCCCAAGATGCCAATCGCAAGAAGTAACATGAAAAGGCCCATGAGGGCCGCCGAATTCTGATCCCCATAGCCAAACCAGGTTTTAAAGAGCCCCGTTGAAAGTGTCTGCACAGAAAAGAATGCGACGGTTCCATAGTCGGCCAGACACTCCATCACCACAAGCGCGCTGCCTGCAACAATGGCTGGGCGAGCGACAGGTAAAACCACTCGAAAATAGGCCTGTGAGGCGGTAAGTCCAAGCGAGCGAGAGACCTCGGCAAGCGAGGTTGGACTGTCCTCAAAGGCTGACTTGGCAAGCAGGCTAACGTAAGGGCTTAGCGCTGCGCCAAGCACAAGGCAGGCTCCTGGAAGTGATCGAATCTCCGGCCAGGCCAAGCGCAGAAACTCCACCGAAAAGAAACCTGTCCCCAAAAGGGCCTCTCGAATAAGGCTGGAGAGCCAGCCCGAATAATCCAACGCGTCGGTATAGGCAAAGGCAACGACATAGGCAGGCATTGCTAATGGCAGAATCATGGTCCATTGCGCCCAGCGGCGAAGAGCGAACTCGTACTGCGTGCAGAACCAGGCCGGAGGTAGCCCAAGCAAAAGGGCAACAGCCAAGGCGCCAAGGCACAGAAGTAGGCTATTCCAGGCATACAGGGGCAGCACAGTCTGACCAAGCCAGGCAAGTGCAGATAGATCTTTTAGTGCAAGCAGCCCGAAGAGGCCAACTGCGAGCAGCGGCAGCGCAATGGCCACAACAAATCCGAACGACAATGCCCTAAGGGGTAAGGGGCTGTTCATGAGAAACGTAATGATAGTCGTTTTTGTCTGGCCCGAACCCCGGGTATGCCTCCAACTCCAAAAGTGTATAATTTTGGGTTCGAATAGCGGGGGTGGTAGCTCAGTCGGTAGAGCAGCGGACTTTTAATCCGTTGGTCGTGGGTTCGAGTCCCACCCACCCCACCACATCACACCTGCCCCGAGTAAAGTGACTGCATCGCAGCCCACGGTTTCCAAAACACCACGTCATCTGTGCTGACTCCGCCAACGAACGAATCTTTCGAAGCCGTAGAGATGAGTCCGAGCGAAATCCAAGCGTGGTCAGATTGCTCTGTAATGTGAAAAGTTTTTTCCAGATTAACAAAGTGAATTATCTCGAGGAGGTGAGAATGGAGCATTTAGAAAATTATCGAATTGCAGTAATGCACGTGGCACCGGTTTTTCTAGATACCGCGAGGACAGTGGATAAGGCATGCAGTCTGATTCAAGAAGCTGCATCTAATGGCGCGAAACTGGTTGTATTTCCCGAGACCTTCATTCCGGCCTTTCCAATCTGGAGTGCGTTGCGTGCACCGATATACAACCACAAATGGTTCTGTCAGTTGGCGCGGCAGGCCGTGCAGGTGCCCGGGCCGGAGATTGCCCGTGTTGCGGCAGCGGCTAAACGTTTTAATGTGATGGTCTCGATCGGAATCAATGAGGGCTCATCCCAGAGTGTTGGATGCATATGGAACAGTAATCTACTCATTGGATCAAAAGGAGAGTTGCTTAATCATCATCGAAAGCTTGTTCCCACCTTCTGGGAAAAACTTGTCTGGGCAAACGGAGATGGTGCGGGATTACGAGTGGTCTCAACGTCGCTTGGAAAAATTGGGATGCTCATTTGCGGTGAGAACTTTAACCCCTTAGCTCGATTCGCAATGATCGCCCAAGGGGAGCAGTTGCATTTGTCGTCCTACCCTCCAGTCTGGCCGGCCTATGACCCGAAGGAGGGTGGAAAATACAATGTCGCCGATGCGATTCGTGTTCGTGCTGCTGCACATGCACTTGAGGCAAAAGTATTTAATGTGGTTTGTGCGGCATACATGGATCAGTCGATGAAGGACCTACTTGCTGACGGTGATAGTAACGTCGCTCGTATCTTAGAAGGCAGTCCCCGGGGTGTGTCAATGGTCGTCGATCCGGGTGGTAGGGTGGTCAGCGACATTCTCGAAGATGAAGAAGCAATTTTATATGCGGAGATTGATTTAACGCTTTGCGTAGAGCCAAAACAACTCCACGATTTGTCCGGATATTACAACCGCTTTGATATCTTTCAGCTGACGGTCAATCGTCAGGCAAATAGACCTGCAAAATTTTTAGATTCAAGCGATAGGGCACTCCAGGGCCCTATCGATTTGCTCAGCACAGAATATGACCTAGTCCCTGAAACCCCGGAAATTCAGCGGTAGTCCAGCCAGCTGTATATTCGTAATGCGATCGTAGGTCGTCTCTAGTGCGACTGACATGCCTTGCACCATGACGGTTGCCTGTTCGATCTGCTCTGCCAGAGTGTGGTTATCAAAGAGGTTCAATGTGAGGCAATCTAGATCTCAGCGACTATTAAAACATTCATGAATATAAGTAGGCTGAGGTTAAATAACGCATTAACCAACAACACGACGAGACACATTGTCCGGATAGACTCGTTATTCAACTGCAGCTTCGCTGAAAGGAACCCCCCGAGCCATAGCCCACTCCCATATCCGATAGCGGCACAAAAGAACCAACGGATCCAGCCCACTCCCGCTCCCATGAGTATGGCAACCGCAGCTGCCATAAAGGATAACGCAGAGATAAAAACAGATAGAAGAGTTCGTGAACGGTTGAAGTCGCCTGCCGCCATATTGAGGTAAAGGGCCGCAGGTGGTCCGCCAATTCCGCATGTTCCGAGTAAAAGGCCAGAGAGGGCTCCCGCACCCAGATCACGTTTGGGATTTGCGATTAGTCGGAAACTTGGTCGGCAAAGCAAACAAATCGAAAAAATTAAGATAACAACGCTTGTTAAGAATCCTATAAAAAAAGGCGATAAGTAAGCAGTAACGTAGATACCAATGGGAAGTAGTAGCCCTGCGGGTAACACGAAACGATATAAACGGCTTCGATCATCGGGATCTAACTTCCACTGACGTGAAAGCCACAGCCCCCCAAATAGCTCAGCCAACATGACGATCGGCAGAAGTTGGGTTAGCGGGAAAATCCACATCAGACCTGGGGTCATAATCAGTGCCCCACCAAACCCTCCGAGACGTCGAATGGCCCCTCCGACTAGGGAGACGCCAAGCACTATTAACACGTGGGTTAAATAAGGCTCGGTCACGCTATAGAGAACCTAAAAACAAGAACCCCGCATAAAAAATTGCGGGGTTCTTTATGCAACACATCAGTTAGCTGCGAGACATCGTTACTTCGGATATGTCATTGGTGGGTATTTCTTGTGATCGTTCCACCAACCGAGCTCAACAAATGCCTTTTTTGCCCCAGGGTGAACATTTTCTTCTGAAAGCCCATGCAACATCAGCTCTTTAGTCATGATCTGCCATAGCGGATGCTGATCTTGTAACTTAGGTGAATAGCTAGCTACGGCCTTCACCAGTTCGTACGCTACATCATCAGGGAAACTAGGATGAACCGCCTTAAAATCACGCACGAATGCTAGGCTGAGTGGAGCGTCTTGTTTAGGAAGCTTTCCAGCCGGGATGGTTGCAGGAATGAAGGTTGTTTGAAACTTCTTATTAACTTTGTCAATCGCCTCCTTGGACACGCTGATATAGCGTAGCTGACGATTTGCGGCCTCTAACTGTCGCATCGGCGGTGACACCAAAAACTTAGTCATTGTTGGCTCGGTACCGAATGCCGTTACTGCACAGTCCGCCGATCCATCTAATAACTGCTGAGTTAGTGCTGCCGGCGTCATGTGTCGGATATCAGAGTTTGCGGGCGTTACGCCATAGCCATACTCAAGCACGAGCCTTGAGAACACTCCCCAGTCGCTTTGGCCACGAAGCCCAAGCGCAATCCGCTTGCCCTTGCAGTCTGCCGGCGTCTTGATATTTGGATCGAAGGTTACAAAGAACTTACCCTGACCAAGCCAACCCGCACCGTAAAGCAACTTGTACTTGGTCGGTAATGACTCAGGCAGGAATTCCTTTAGCTCGGGCGTACCACCTTGAGGCGCAAGCTGAATGATGACATCCTCTGTTGCAAAAACCGTCCTCTTCCAATGACGCTCGTTGGCCATCTCCCGAATGTTGTACATATATCCGGGAGTTTCCTGCGGCAAATATACAGCCGCTTTTTTATCTCGGATCTGCATGTTCATTAACATTTGATCAGATTCGGTCGGACCACAACCCCATGGGCACAACAACAATGGGACCGAAGTCTGTGCAAACACAGCGGTCGATACAACCAGGGCAGCAGCACTAACCCCAACGGCACTGAGTAATTTCCTTGTTCTAAACATCTTAAGTCTCCTTAGCATTAAAAATTCAACTGCAACTTCCTCCGGGTAAAAAAGAACCACATAAGGCATACCGCATACAACACCAGTGAACTAATGGTTAAACTCACATCGTTAGACAAAATCGATATAAACCCAACTACACCTAAAGCGAAAACAACTGTGCGCTCAACCCTACTTATTGAGCGGAAAAGATATCCAAACATTGCAGACGAAAAAAGTACCTGAAGAATAATAAGTTCAGTTATCAAGAGTACTGTCGTAGGGGCTACGCTCGGAAACGACATCAGTTCCGGCCGATAAACGAATGCAAATGGAATAATGAAGACGGTTGAGCACAGTTTAAGTGACTCAACGCAGGTGTCCCAAAAGGATGCGCCAGCTATTTTTGCCCCAGCGAGAACAGCTACGGCAACAGGCGGCGTCAACGCTGAGAAGACAGCAAAATAAAAAACGAAAAAGTGCGCGACAAGCCCAGTGACTCCAAACTCCTGCATGAAGGGGACCAAAGCAAGAGCGACGATTAGATAAGCCACCGGAGTTGGCAATCCCATGCCGAGAACGATACAGAGGGCTGCGGTTCCGAACATCAAAAGAAACTTACTGTCGGGCAGAACTGTTATCAAAAATGTTCCGATACGGCCCGATAAATTGGTGGTTAAGAATACCTGCCCTAGTGGTCCGATCGCGATAAGCAATAGGGAAATGACGGCAATCATTTCAAAACCTTCTAGAAATGCCTCTTTGAGCTCCGAAAGTTTCGGCCGATAGTTCCCCTGAAAAAGGCTCAAAAAAAGCGCAATACAACAGCCAACGAAACCCGCATACGACGGAGAGTAGTAGTCAACGAGCAAGTAACACACAACAAAAAACGAAACAGCAAAAGCCGGAATCGTCCGTAACAGCACTGCAGTCTGAACTACCTCATTGAGTCTTGGGAGCTTTCTAGAAGACGCGTAGATCACCACTGCAGCCGTAACCCCTGTCATGTACAAGATTGCAGGATAGACAGATGCCATGACAACGTCGATGTACTTCATCGATAGAAAGCTAGCAATAATAAAGGCCGCTAGCCCGAGAACGGGAGGCATAATCTGGCCCGATGTCGAGGCGGCCGCCTCGATTGATGCCGCCATACTGGGGGTGTAACCGTGCTTCTTCATCATGGGAATCGTGAAACGCCCAGTGAGCACTACATTAGATACAGCAACCCCCATTACCATCGAGGTTAGACCGCTTCCGATAATCGCAGGCCCTGCCGCTCCCCCAGCGACCCGATTACCCATTGCCTTACCAGCCTCGAGAATTGCCTTAACAGTGCCAATGCCAAAAAGTACCGAGGCATAGATAATGAGATAGAAGATATCGTCTACTGCAGACTGAGCGAACCAGAAAAACCCTTGGGTGGTCCCAAGCCCAACATAGTTCATAACAAACTTGGGGTCGTAATAGGGGTGCGTGAATATCGGGTTTGTCAGCAGATGGCCATAAAAGAAATATATGATTCCGAGAGAAAGCAAGCTTGCTAGGACCCAACCCCAATGAATACGGGTCAGAATAACAACGGCAACGGTAAAAATTAGGCCAACATAAAAATCTTGATCGGTAAAAAATGGGCTCTCTACTTCGAGCCTTTTTGCCTCAAGAAATATATAAAAGCTTCCTTAGATCGCGATGAGACAAACCAGCCATGTGCCAAATTTAGAAAATAGGCGTCTTGCAACCGATTTGCTCTGTAGAAATGGCTTCGTATAGATGTCTCTCAGGGTCACCAAACTAGTCAAGACCATGATCGAGAAAACGAAAAAAGCATAATGTTGTGTACTACTGCGAATCAAACCGAACAAGGCAGCTGTCACATAAGCCGTTAGAAGTGCTCCGCTTAACAAAATTAATGAATCCCACAACTTCTTTTGACTCAGCATTTTTGACCTTTACGTCGAGATAGTGACAGCTACATCCTGCATGCGAATGTGAAATGTGTCCGCCCTTGTATTCTTGGTACAAAAACGGATCAACTCAAGTAATGGTTTTCCAGAGTAGCCTTCAGTAGGCAGAGAGCGGTGTAAACCACTCACGAGCTCAGTCGGATAAAAGGCCGCAAGCAAAAGGTCCTCGTCTCGCGCACCCATGCCACAGCTCTTGCGCAGCGCTGGCAGGGCCGGAAGACGCTGAGGCACGTTACCCTTAAGCTTACGAAACTCATCAAGATCTGCGCGATTCAAAAATTCATCACTCGGGCTGGCGGCTAAACGACCGTAAAACCCACATGCGTACTTCTTTACCTCGTCAGGAACTGACTTGTATCGATCACCTTGGACCACATTGAGTACGGCCTGAGTCACAATATATTGAGCGAAAGGGCTCACTAATATTGGGTATCCTAAGTCCTCGCGCACTCGTCCCGTCTCCTCCAGGATTTCATCAAATCGATTCGCTATTCCCATGGTTGACAGTTGAGAGCGAAGGTTCGAAATCATTCCGCCAGGGATCTGATGGCGATATAAATTCTGATCAACCGCCTGACGCTGGCCCGTAGGTAGTCCGTCTCGATAGGCTATCCAGTTCCAGTATGACTCATACTCTGTAAGCATAGGTTCACTGATTGAAACCTCGCAACCTAGAGATTTTGCAAAACCCAGCACTTCACGGGTATCTGGAAGCGATGCCCCATTTGCTAGTGGGCCTGCGGCTGTATAAAAATACTCGAAACCAGCGATGATCGCCTCTTTGTAGACCTCGGGGGCTAGGCCTGTTTGACAATGCGAGTGGAGTTGCAACGGGGTGTCGATTGCAGCTGACTTTAATTTGGGAAAGAGTATTCGTGCACGATCGGGCGTTAATAGCCCTGTTGGATCCTTCACGGAAATCGTATCGACTCGCAACGCTCTGAGCTCTTTTAGCCGGGCAACAAAATATTCATCTGTATGAACTGGACTCAGTGCATAAGTAATCATGGCATTAACCTTCAAGCCATGCGACCTTGCTGAGCTAACCGATGAACGTATATTGTCATTGTCGTTCAACGCATCATAGACCGTAAGGATCGACACACCACACTCCGCAAGAACCTTTGAATTCAGTGCAATGATGTCATCTGAGAACAACTCAAATGTATATAAACTAACCCCTCGAGTGAGGGCATCCAATGGCGTCGATACATGCCGTGAGATTTCTTTCATTCGTTGCCATGGATTCTCCCGTAAGAATCTCACCATCACATCGAACACCGCTCCGCCCATAATATTAATGGCATCGTAACCAATCGCATCAATTCGATTAAGAATAGGATGCATCTGTGCCGTTGTCATACGCGTCGACCATAGACACTGATGCCCGTCTCTCAGCGTGACATCGATAAATCGTGCATTCCTCCCCGTCATCATTCAGGATTCCTCCATTGGGTGAGCTGACTGACTTCGCGCTCAACGTACTGGGTATGCATCCCGCCAGACCTAAAGCGCTCGCAGCTCAGGATATTTATCAAGAACTCTATATTGGTTTCAATACCACCAATGGATGTTTCGGAGAGAGCACAAAGCGAGCGCTGAATAGCCTCATGACGTGTCCTTCCCCAGCATATAATCTTTGCAATCAACGAATCATAGAACGGCGGAACCATATAACCAGGATAGCAATGCGAATCTACACGAACCCATGGCCCTCCAGGAAATCGAAGGTCCAAAATTGATCCTGGTGAAGGTCTGAAATTTTCGGCGGGGTTCTCCGCATTTATTCGACACTCAATGACATGTCCGATCGACGGAATATTGACCGCAGACTTGTCAATCGTCTTGCCGAAAGCGATCTCAATTTGCTCCGCAACAAGGTCTATTCCGGTTAACACCTCCGTGACAGGATGCTCTACCTGTATGCGTGTGTTCATTTCCATGAAGTAGAAATCATTGCCCTTCACGACGTACTCGATCGTTCCTGCATTTCGATAGCCAATTGCCTTGGCAAGCCGACGAGAACTCGAAAGTAGATCCTGCCTCAACGCCTCACTAATGGCAGGCGAGGGCCCCTCTTCAATGAGCTTTTGGCGGCGCCTTTGAGTCGAACAATCCCGCTCACCAAGCGTGACAACATGATCACCATCGGATAGAACCTGAACCTCCACATGTAAGGGATCAAGTAGATACTTTTCAACGTAAAGAGAGCGATCGCCGAAAGCATTCTCTGCTTCGATGCTCGCCTCATTGAACGCCTGCTGCATAAACGCTGAATCCTGTACAACCCGCATTCCTCTGCCACCACCACCTGCTGATGCTTTCAATAAGACGGGGAACCCAATCTTTAAAGCAATACGCTCTGCCTCAAGCGCATCTACAACGATGCCGTCTGATCCTGGAACAGTTGGAACCCCTGCTCGTTTTGCCATATCACGGGCAACAGCCTTATCTCCCATCAAAGCAATACTTTCTGCGCTTGGGCCGACAAAAATGAGCCCCTCATCGGTCACAAGCTTCGCGAAATCGGCACGTTCAGACAAAAACCCATAGCCGGGGTGAACTGCATCAGCCGCACAGATTCTCGCCGCAGTGAGAATTGCTATGGGATTGAGATAGCTCTTATTTGAGGGTGGCTTCCCGATACAAATTGATTGGTCCGCCATTTGTACTGCAGTCGTTGACACGTCGGCCTCTGAATAGACCTGAATTGCTTGATGTCCGAGCTGCCGACACGCACGTTGAATCCTTACGGCAATTTCACCACGATTCGCAATAAGGATTCGCTTTGGGGGCATTGTCTTAGTGCAGCCGTATAGTTATTAAAGGCTGCCCAAATTCAACCACCCCTCCGTTATCAACAAAGATCTCGACTATTTCTCCATCGCCCTCCGCGACAATTGAGTTAATTAGCTTCATGACTTCGATCAGACAAATAACATCGCCCTTTTTGACATGACTGCCGATCTCAACGAATGGCTTTGCTCCAGGTTCGGGAGATCGGTAGAAGGTTCCAACCATAGGACTCCGCACGACATGGGCGCCCTCTACCATGGGAACATCGCTATGGGTTGTTACTTGGCCGACAGGTTTACCGATAGGCACAGATGAAGTTTTAAGCTTTTCTGTTGCCGTGTTGTCAACTGCAACGACTGATGACTCGTCGCAAACTTGTTGCCCTTGAGCTCCTGCAAATTGTATTGAACGGGTAAGCGATATTTCCAAATTCTCGAACTTCATTGAAAACTCGGAAAGATTGTCTGCATCTCTCAGGATTGATGCGATCTCTTTGAGATCAGAAAAGGACAGCTCTTTAGACATAGCCGCAGAATCGCTTAGTTAGAGGTTAAGAAAGTCGTTGCAATTTCTGAAGTTTTACACGACTATTTTTCAATGATCGAAAACTAAAATTTAAATTTCACTCAGCAAAATATATTGCAACGCATGATTTCACCTCGATCCCCCGGTGGCGCTATTGAGGGGACAATCGCCGCCCTTCAACCTCCCCTTGTAAAGGGTAAACCCTCCTCTTCAACCAGTGAACACGCGATCTCGGTCTATCGAGGCGGTGCAGTCCACAACAGAGAAACTCAGAAAAGCGTGAGGCAGAATCCTCAGTGGAAAAACCAAGGTTATTGAAGAACAAGTAGAAGTAAGCCAAGACCTGTCTTTTACAAAAGATGTAGAAGGCAGCGTCGTAAGATTAAAAGTAAGCCCGGTGAAGACAGAGGCGAAATTTAATGCAGAGCATTCAGCCAGAAGATGGGACCAATCGATCCTTAAACCGTGCAGTACGGCTTCTCGATAGCCTGCTATCCAGAGGAAAACCCGCCACCCTCAACGAACTGACGCATGCTTTGGGACTACCAAAGCCAACGGTCTATCGAATTCTCTCTGCGCTTTCCGATCTAAATCTTTTGGAACGTGATCCTATAACCCGTCGGTATGGCATAGGAAACGCCCTGTTAGAAATGGGGCAACGCATTGCCCAACACTCCTGGCCATCAACTCGAAGACGCGTCCTTTTGCAGGAACTCGTTAATGAGGTCGGGGAAACTTGTAATTTTGTTGTGCGTGTGGACGATGAGGTTATTTGGCTTGAGCGTATAGAAACCAATGACCCAGTTCGATTGCATATGGACCGCGGTACGCGTGCACCTCTTTACTGCACTGCCAGCGGAAAACTTTTTCTTAGCTACCTATCTGAATCCGAGATAGAGCGTATTTTGCAAGACCATCCTATTGAGCCTCTTACAAAGAAGACGCTTCGCTCGAAGAACGCTTTGTATGCCGATATCTCTCGAATTCGTCAGACGAGAATTAGTTATGACCGCGGTGAGTTTTTAAACGACTCGTTTGCAGTTGCCGTTCCGATTGAGGGTAAGGACGGGTTTATTGTTGCTGCTCTTTCAGCTCATGGGCCAGCCTATCGCTTTAGTGAAGAGCGAATTCGTCGATTTATTCCCAAGTTAAAGGCATGTGCACGCAAACTTTCAATTGGAGCTGTTACGGACTCCTAGTAGATTAGTAGCACAAGGTTCGGCCACCATCAACCATAAGCGTCTGCCCTGTTATAAAGCCACTGTCTTCCGAGAGCAAGAAGACAAGGGCAGCATCAAGATCCTGAGGTGTCGCGAAGCGGCCCATGGGTATTCGAGACAGTGCAAGCGATTCGAAATTTGGTATTGACTGCATGAAAGGCTCTACTAGGGGTGTTTTAACCATGGCGGGTCCTAGGGCATTTACCCTTAGATTGCGGTTTGTCCACTCAAGGGCTAGCGCTCGAGTCAACTGACTAACGGCAGCCTTACTTGTTGTGTAGCTTACGTATAGACGATTCACAACCTGACTAGAAACTGAGGAGTAATTAACGATACTAGTTGGTTTGTGCTGATCGATTTGCCTTGAAAATGCTGTGCACGTGAGAAATACAGAGTGAACATTGACAAGTAACGATTGCAGAAAATCGTCGGCTGGATGACTGTCGGCTGGGCCAAGTCTCATCACCCCTTGTGCATTTACAAGGCCATCTAAGGAAAATGGAAGACTTGAGAAGAATTTTTCGACTTCCTCTTCAACAGTTGCATCAAAGGCAAAAGTATGACTCTTGGGAAGACCAAGCTCTTTGAGTCCATCACTGTTGCGATCTGCTGCAACAACCTCTGCTCCGTGCTCCCTAAGCGTTTGTACTGCCTGACTCCCAAGACGACCTGCCGCTCCAACAACTGCAATACGACGATTCTCTAGTTTCTTAAGCGCCATTATCGTCCGCCCATTCTTGAAATCTCCATACAAATGGACTCAAACGAGAGATCCATACCTTTAAGACTTAAGAGCTGATAACCATCGGCAACCTCTGCATAGGGTATGCCGAGTGCAGGGCAAGAAAGTAGACTCATGGCTACAGTGTAGAAACGATCATTTCTTTTTGAGGCGTCGCTCCACTTCGGAGCCTCATCGAGGCAGAGCGGACTCACTATAAAATCGACTTCATTATTGAGTCTTTTGAGAACCTTACCTTGGAGCTCAAGAAGTTCGTCTCGCAACTTGTTTTTTTCGGTAGCAGGTATCTCTGAGGTTTCAAGTTCGTCCAATACGATGGGCCCCAGGAGCCTTCGAGACTGCGTATCCGCAAATTTTTGAGCAAAGAGTGTGCGGAACTCTACCTTCAACAATCTGGTTATCTCTTCTGTTGAAGAAAGAAGATCTGTAAGGCAGACGGCTCTGACTTCAAAGCGCGAAGATAGAGCTTTGATAGTCTCCAAGAACCTAAGTCGGCTGCGGGCATTCATTTTTTCGAGGTTTTTGGGGTCGTAGCCAAGTCTTTTGGTGTTCGGGGTTGTATTGACTCGACTGAGCTGCTTGGCCACCTTGAATACGCATTCGACCGACTGAGACAGCACTCCTAAGGCGTCAAGAGTTGGTGAGCGCGGAAAGACACCATGAAGATGCACGGGATCGGTTGCGAGCCGAAGACCCCAGATTCCATTCCAGCATCCGGGAATCCGAACGGAGCCTCCCGTATCGGTGCCGATCGCAAAGTCAACAAGGCCAGCTGCAACTGCAACAGCGCTACCGCTACTTGAACCTCCCGTAAGTCTGGTTGGAAACTTCGGGTTATTAAGCCTAGGGTAGTGAGTATTACGACCATCCAGGCCAGCGGCAAATTCATTCATGTGAGACTTGCCAAGTAGGATGGCTCCTGCGCTTTTTAATTGTTGGACAACCCAGGCATCCTCTTCAGCCCTGGGCCAAGGCAGATTAGGATTCCCTACCTGGCTGGACTGGCCGTCGACGTCGATGTTGTCTTTGACCACAAAGGTAAGGCCCGCTAAGGGAAGTTGCTTTTTGCTGTCGGCCGAAAGCTTGTCGATTGCAATAGCTTGCTCAATTGCATGATCTTGCAGTCTAAGTACTAGAGCGTCTCGATAAGGACTTTTCTCTATGCTTTGAAGACGCTCCCGAATCTGGGCTACTAAAGAAGGCACCATAAAATCCTCTTAGTTACTTTCGTATGAAAGGCCGTATCATGCCAAGAAATGGGAGTCGATAGCGCTACACCTGTGAAAGAGAGGATGAATTTCTTGGGGCACGTGAAAATTGCAAGCCATTAAGGTTTTTTCGGGTGGTTCTTGTGGCGCTCCAAAAGAGGTTGTAAGACCACGACAGTCCTGGCTCGACAGTCTTACTATTGAAGCACGGGCCTTTGGTCTTCGTTCAGCTCATCGATTCGGGGTTCTTGGGTCTGACCAACATTCGCTTTGGTCCTATGCCATGTTTCGCTCTGAAGAGACCCAGTCTTTTTGCAAAGGGTTGCCTCTCTCGCCCAAAGATCAGCTGGAACTTATCGTTTCAAATAAGCTTTCAGTCCTATACGCCGTTACGCCATTATTACAACTGCTCTGCAGGCTCGCTTCTCGACTGGGTGTCCAGGTTCACTGCGTTGAAAAAATAATTGTCGGGGGCTCTTGTTGGCCCGAACGGCTAACCGGTCTTTGTCAACAGACCTTCCCGAGGGCGGAGATTTTTTGTTTCTACGGTTCTGTGGAACTGGGTTATGTTGCCTATTCGAAGCCATCCGAACCGCTGCAACCTTTTCCTGGCGTTGAGGTTCGTACTGATGCACATAATCAGCTTTGGGTTCGAAGTCCGCTTACCATTTCGACTGATGCATGGCTTGCTTCTGGCGATTGTGTTGCTTGGGTAGATCCAGTATCAGCGTCGTGTACGGGGCGAAGCTTTTATTTTCTCGGGCGTCTTGATCGTGTTATTAACCAGTCTGGAATCAAAATTCAGCCAGAGCCAATCGAAGAACAATTAAGGTCAAAATTGGATTGTTCGGAGCTTGCTCTGCTCGGGCTTCCCGATTCCCTTCGTGGCGAACGCCTTGCCCTTGCGCTTGGGCCTGAACTTGTGTCCCGATATGTTGAGCTTAAACGAGAGATGCAGGAGCTACCCCATCCTATGGCCTTAACTCTTAAGGGAGCCAAACTTCTGCAGCTAAAAGCCTGGCCTACTCAGGCAAACGGTAAGTTCAGCCTCAAAGGCCTTGTCGACGAAATACCCAGGGGATCTTTTATTCAGCGAAGGGCATTGGAGAGTTTGTGAGGCCAAGGGTTTTCGTTTTAGCCGCAGGTCGCTCGATCATTGCGCCTAGGGGAGGTGGCCTTGCTCATCTAGATGAGGCCTGGTTAGGAGCGGGTCTTATTCAAGTCTTACTCAAGGAGGCAAAAGTTAAGTCTGAAGATTTGGGTGGCCTCCTGGTTGGCAATGCGCTGGCTGCAGGAGGTAATCCCGCCCGGCGCTTGGGGCTCGCCCTCGGCCTTGGGCAAGAAACCATGTGTCTGTCGATTGACAGCCAGTGCTGCAGCGGGCTTGATGCAATTGGCCTAGGCATGGCGGTTATCAGGGCTGGGTCTCATCACCTGGTTGTCGCCGGAGGGGTTGAGTCTTCCAGCAACGCCCCCCTTCGTCAGTGGCCTGCTCGCGATTTACATCCGGGTTGGCGCCAGGCGCCATTTACACCTTGGCCCCATGATGACCCAGACATGGTGACCGCGGCGTTAAGACTTGCTGAGACCCGAGGAATTAGTTCACAACTGCAATACAACTGGGCGGTCCAAAGCCACAATTTGGCAAGGCGAAATAAAGATCCATCGCTTAGGGCTATCGCGGATCTCGCTCTGGAAAAAGATCCTCACACACGAGCCTTGACTATCGAGACCTGCCGTCGAGCAGAGCGATCCAAGCCACACAATCCAACGACCATGGCCCCACTTGCAGACGGTGCAGCCTTCTTGATTTTAGCATCGGAGTTTTACCTTAAACAGCATTCTGCGCAAGAAAGACTGCTTACTTCAATCACAGAACTTTGTGACCATAAAGCAATTGCTGGTGACCATCAGATGCCCGGATTGGCTTGCGGTAAATTGAAGCCATGGCTGCTGGGCCAGCTGCAGGCACAAGAAGGCTGGCAAGGTAGATTTAAGGTTGAGCTTATGGAGTCGTTCGCTGCGCAGGCAATAGCAAACGTTGAAGACCTTAACCTTGATGCAGGCGAGGTCAACGCATGGGGGGGCATGCTTGCATGCGGCCACCCTATTGGAGCCTCTGGCGCTGTTCTGGCAGCCAGACTCTTCCATCGCTTAAGCCCAGGGGAGTGCGGCCTGGCGGTTATTCCTGCAGCTGGGGGTCTAGCAAGTGGGCTTTTCGCACGCTGCCATACGTTTTCGTAATCAAAAATTCTTTGCTTTGATGCTTGCGCGCGTTGCATTATGCAGGGCACCCAGATTAAGGGAAGTCAGCATCTTCGCGCCTTCTATTTAGTAGAAACGGTCACGGCCGCATAGGAGCGGGCGGCTTCTTAGGGGAAGACCACCGTTTTTGAGCCATTGAGAAAAATTCGGTTTTCAGCATGCCACTTTACGGCACGCGCAAGAACTCTTGATTCAATGTCTGCACCCATACGAGACAATTCGCTTGGGCTCAAGGCATGCGACACGCGCTCAACGTCCTGTTCAATAATCGGCCCCTCATCAAGCTGACTGGTGACATAGTGTGCTGTCGCACCGATTAATTTCACACCTCGTTCATGAGCCTGCTTGTAGGGTTGTGCTCCCTTAAAGCTCGGAAGAAACGAGTGGTGAATATTAATAATGCGCCCCGAAAGTGCTTCACAGATCGCAGGGCTCAAGATCTGCATGTATCGCGCCAAAACGATAAGCTCTATGTGAAGATCGTCGATAAGTTTTAATAACAACTTCTCTTGGGAGTTACGGTTTTCTTCAGAGACCGGATGATGGAAAAAAGGTACGGACCTTTGATAGGTCATGGGCTTAAGCTGCTCATGGTTTGAGAAGACAGCGCAGACCTCTATGGGTAACAGGTTATTTTCCCACCGGAATAAAAGATCATTCAAACAATGGCCCAGACGGGATACAGCAATGAGTACGCGCGTCTTTGTCTCGCGTGCAGCGATAGCCCACTGCAAGCCCATTGAACCTTCGAGCTCCTTCAGTGATGTTTTTAGCTTGGGCAGTTCTTGAGAAGCTTCGAGCGAGAAGTGAATTCGAAGAAAGAAGAGGCCCGTATTCTCATCGCCGAACTGAGAGGAATCAATAATGTTGCCCTCGTGCTGCAATAAAATTCCGGAAATGGTGTGGACAACGCCCTTGCGGTCAGGGCAGGTTAAGGTCAAGATGTACTCAGGTTGCATACTCGTTTACGCTAAATAAAATTAGAAAGGGGAGAAGAAGAGTGGGCTGGGAACCATTAAAAGACGCGGTAAGAGGCCTTACAGAACTAACAGCGCGCTGTTGTTCAGAGCCAGAAGTTATTAAAGGCGCACGCCCCATTTTGTCTAAGCTTATCGAAAATTCGTCGTGGTTGGACTCTGCTTACAAAGCGCCACATCCCGAGTTTTATCAGCAGTACCTTCTGTATGCCGACCCAAGTAACCGGTTCTCGGTGGTGAGTTTTGTCTGGGGCCCTGGCCAATCAACGCCTATCCATGATCATACGGTCTGGGGTCTTGTGGGTGTTCTCGAGGGAGCTGAAAAATGCCAACGGTATGAGCGCAACTCGATGGGGATGGTCAGGCCCGTAGGCCCGGAAGAAACGTATTTTCCCGGCGACATTGACTGTGTATCGCCCTTGGTGGGTGACATTCATACAGTCGCCAATGCCCTGCCTGATAAGCCCTCCATTAGCATTCATATTTATGGTACGAATATCGGAAAGATCTCGCGCCATGTTTTCAAGCCAGACCTTGCAGAGCCCATCAATTTTATTTCCGGCTATAACCCGCTGTCTGCGCCTGCCTTGGATCTCTCTTAAGAAGCTCGTTCTTAAAGACGCTTATTTCGGGGGCTGGCAGTCAAAGATGGCATCGACTTCAACCGCAACATTACGGGGAAGTGCGTTATTTCCAACTGCCGCCCGTGCATGCCGCCCTTTGTCGCCGAAGACATCGACCATAAAATCGGATGCCCCATTAATCACTGTTGGCTGGTCGCAAAAGTCGGGTGCGCAGTTCACGAAGCCACCGAGTTTGAGGCAGGCATTCACATGGTCAAGGTTGCCGTTAAGCGCTGCATTCACCTGCGCCAAAATATTGATGGCGCAGAGTCGAGCCGCGGCCTGGCCCTGTTCAATACTAAGGTCAACACCCACCTTACCCAGGTAGGGTAGCGTCCCGTTTCGCACAGGGACCTGGCCCGAAATAAAAAGAAGAGAGCCTGACCATCGATAGGGAACGTAATTAGCCAGAGGCTGAATCGGTATTGGTAACTCAATTCCAAGTTCTTTAAGGCGCTCTGCGATTCTACTCATTGAAGGCTCCTGTAATAGGTGGGTAAGGCGTTGTACGGTTGGCTTTAGAGCTTGATAGCTTTAGACCTTGATGCCTTTGGCTCTGAGCTCGTTATGGTTGGCCCAAGCGTAGGTGGGGGTAGGGGATGCGAGGGCCGCAGGCCATTTATCACCATAGGCTGCCCAACCGTCTGAAGCAGGCTGGCAGCATCTTGGAGCTGTGCGTCTCCATCGAGATTTAACGAATATTCTGCATGGGACACAAGCAACTGCCTTTCGCGCAGTTGTGGCTCTGTGAAAACCTCGGAGACGCTTTGTACCGGTGTACAAGGAACGCCGACAGCCTCAAAGCGCTTCAACCAGTGGCTGCGACTTGCCTTCATTAAAAGAGGCTCAAGCAGGCTGTTGAGCAGTTCCCGGTTGGCAACTCTTTGAGGGTTGGTTGCAAACCGCGGATCTACAGCCCAACTGCCTTGATCCAAGGCCTTTGCAAGGCTTGCAAACTGCCGGTCGTTACCCACAGCAAGTACAAGGTAGCCATCTTTTGCATGGTAGGCCTGATAGGGCACGATACTTGGATGGGCATTTCCCATGGCTTTAGGTTCTGCACCTGCGACAAGGTGCGCAGCCCCCTGATTGGCAAGCAGTACGATACCGGTATCGAAAAGGGCGCAGTCGATGGTTGCCCCTTTGCCGGTTTGTGTTCTTTGAAAGAGACAGGCAGTAATAGCATTGCAGGCATAAATGCCAGTGACAATATCAATAACGGCCACACCCACCTTGAAGGGTGGGCCATCGGCGGGCCCAGTGATACTCATAAGACCTGTGAGGCCCTGCAGGGCGAAATCGTAGCCCGCCTCCTTGGCGCGAGGCCCGTTCTGCCCGTAGCCTGTGATGGAGCAATAAATAAGCTCGGGCTTCTTGCTGCGCAGTGTGGCTGCATCAAGCCCAAAGGCCTGAAGCTGGCCTACTTTGAAATTCTCAACAATAACGTCGGCTTGCAGGGCAAGCTTCTGAACTGCCTCGAGCTGCTCCTGATTCTTGAAGTCCACACTTACTGACTCTTTGCCACGGTTTGCACAGGTGAAATAGCTGGCTAAGCCTTGGGCCGTGTAGGGTGGTCCCCATTGCCGCGTGTCGTCGCCTGAACCTGCTCGTTCGACCTTCATAACGCTTGCACCAAGGTCGGCAAGCATTTGGGTCGCCCAGGGACCCGCAAGCACCCGCGAAAGGTCGAGCACTTGAATGCCCCGAAGCATGGGGGCTTGTCCCTGATGAATCATGATCTAAAAGAAGGCCTGCAGTCCTGTCTGAGCGCGGCCAAGGATGAGGGCATGAATGTCATGGGTTCCTTCATAGGTATTCACCACTTCAAGGTTCACCATATGACGCATCACGCCATACTCATCGGAAATGCCATTGCCACCCAACATGTCGCGAGCGAGGCGGGCAATGTCGAGTGCCTTGCCACAGTTGTTCCGTTTCACAATGGATGTTGCTTCAACGGAGGCTATTCCTTCTTCCTTCATGCGACCAAGACGAAGCACTGCTTGGTAGCCTAGGGCAATTTCTGTTTGCATGTCGGCAAGCTTTTTCTGAATAAGCTGGTTGGCTGCCAGGGGCCGCCCAAACTGGTGCCGGTCAAGCACATACTGGCGGGCCGTGTGCCAGCACGATTCGGCAGCCCCGAGAACACCCCAGGCAATGCCAAAGCGTGCTGAGTTTAGGCAGGTAAATGGCCCTTTGAGCCCTTGAACATGGGGTAGAGCATTTTCTTCAGGAACGAAGACATCCTGCATCACAATTTCACCGGTGATTGATGCACGCAGGCCAATCTTTCCGTGTATGGCAGGCGCACTTAATCCTTTCATACCCTTTTCCAGAATAAAGCCTCGAATGTCGCCGGCATCGTCCTTTGCCCAGACGACAAAAACATCGGCGATGGGGCTGTTGGAGATCCAAATTTTTGAGCCTGTTAGTCTGTAGCCTTTGCCTTCGGCCCTTGCTCGACTGTCCATGCTCGCAGGGTCCGACCCATGATTGGGCTCTGTAAGCCCAAAGCAGCCAATCCATTCACCAGAGGCAAGCTTGGGCAAGAACTTTTGCTTTTGCTCTTCCGTGCCGAAGGCCTCAATGGGTAGCATGACCAGTGAGCTTTGTACGCTGAACATGCTGCGGTAGCCGCTGTCAACGCGCTCGAGCTCACAGGCAATCAGGCCATAGGCTACCTCGCCTACGCCTGCCCCACCATAGGCTGTTGAAATGGTTGGGCCCAAGAGTCCAAGCTCACCCATCTCCCTAAAGATGGCTGTGTCAACCTTCTCGTGACGAAAAGCCTCGAGAACCCTTGGCTGCAGCTTGTCTTGGCAGAAGCTACGGGCCGCATCACGAATCATCTGTTCGTCATCGGTGAGCTGGGCCGAAATAAGAAAAGGGTCTTCCCATTGAAACTTTGCCTTGGGCTTAAGCATGACATGAACCTTTCATTTGAAGTGGATGCTTGTATTTCAAAAATATTCCGCGTCTTCGAAGGCCACTGCCTGCGCGTCTTTCGCAGAGACCAAAACACCTTGCCTTTCGGCCTCTGTGAGAGGCCAGTCAATGCCAAGGGTGGCGTCGTTCCAGCAAATGGCCCGCTCGAGGCTCGGCGCATAGAAGTCGGTGGTCTTGTAAAACACCTCTGCGAATTCGGACAGGGTGAGGAACCCATGGGCAAACCCCGGTGGAATCCAAAGCTGATGATGATTATTGCTTGAGAGCCTCTGGCCTACCCAGCGACCAAACGTGGCAGAGCCTTTACGAATGTCCACGGCGACGTCAAAAATTTCACCAGCCACCACCCGCACGAGCTTGCCCTGGGCCTGGGGTGCGAGCTGGTAGTGAAGGCCTCGCAAGACGCCGCGCCGGCTTTTAGAATGATTGTCCTGCACGAAGTTTTGAGTCCCACCAAGGGCGTTACCGAGCTCTCGTGCGTTGTAGCTTTCAAAGAAGAACCCGCGGTCATCACCAAAGACTCTGGGCTCAATAAGCATAACGTCTGGGATGGTAGTTGGTGAAATGTTCATGAGGCTTAGGAGCCCTCTTGAAGAAGCCGTTGCAGGTACTGGCCGTAGCCATTTTTAAGCAAGGGCTGGGCAAGTCGACCAAGCTGCTCGGCATCAATCCAGTGCTGGCGGTAGGCAATTTCTTCCGGGCAGGCGATTTTTAGCCCCTGACGTTTTTCAATGGTCGCAATGAACTGACTGGCTTCAATAAGGCTGTCGTGGGTTCCGGTGTCGAGCCAGGCAAACCCGCGGCCCATAAGCTCCACATTCAGGGCGTTGGCCTGAAGGTAGCAACGGTTAAGGTCGGTAATTTCCAGCTCACCGCGGGCCGAAGGCTTAAGGGACTTTGCAAAATCGACAACCCGGTTGTCGTAGAAGTACAGCCCCGTGATGGCAAAGTTACTTTTGGGCTTCAGGGGCTTTTCTTCGATGGAAAGCACCTTCCCCTTGGGGTCGAACTCGGCCACACCATAACGTTCAGGGTCATTCACATGGTAGGCAAAAATACTTGCACCCTGTTCGCGTGACTGGGCATGGGCAAGTAAAAGGTTAAGCTCGTGGCCGTAAAAAATATTGTCTCCGAGAACCAGTGTACTGGGCTGAGAGCCAACAAAAGATTCCCCAATAAGAAAGGCCTGGGCAAGACCGTCCGGGCTGGGTTGCACCGCGTATTGAATGTTCATACCCCACTGACTGCCATTACCTAAAAGCTGCTCGAACCGCGGGGTGTCGGCAGGGGTGCTAATGAGCAAAACATCTTGAATTCCAGCCAACATAAGCGTAGCCAAAGGGTAGTAGACCATGGGCTTGTCGTAAACGGGCAGTAACTGCTTGCTCATGGCCAGCGTTGCGGGGTGCAGCCGTGTTCCTGCACCACCGGCAAGCAGAATGCCTTTGCGTGTTTTCAAGGTTTCTTTCGTCATTGATTCTTGAAAAATAGGTTGGTGAAATTTAGTTAAGGCTTAGTTTCTGTAGAAGGTGCAGCCCCAGAAGGCCTCCGACCCCAATACTAACAATCGCGATAACCGAGCTTAAGGCCAGCATCGACAGGCCACTGAGCCCATGGCCAATTGTGCAGCCCATGGCCACCACTCCCCCGACTCCCATGAGGGCTGCCCCAAGTAGATGCAGCGCAAGGTCTTGGGTTGAGGCAAAGCCCTGCCAGCGAAAGCTGCCCGAGCGCAGGGCCGCTGCCCCCGCCCCGGCCACTGTTCCAATGACAGTAGCCACTGCAAAGCTTAAGAATTGAGATGTATCGCTGTAGTAAAGGAAGAGCTCAAGACTGTAGGAAAGAGGCGCCACAAAGGTGAGGCTTTCTGGGCCCCGTGTGTTGGTTGCAAGGTAGGCCTGCTCAAGCGTTTCGGGATGTTCAATAATAAAGCCAAACCAGCCGGTTAAAAGCCATCCTGCGGCCACACACAGGCCAACAACAGTGCCGGCTACCCATTGACCTGCAGTTAATCTGCGACCGGGCAGGCCCTTCAGAAGGGCCCAAAAAACAAGACCTAAAAATACAGCCAGAACAAGGCCGCGGCCTGTTTCGGAATTCAGGCCAGTCAAACCTTCAAGAAGACTGGGTAGGTCTTGGCGACTTGGAAGGTCGATGTAGATGCGATCGACCGTCTGGCTTCGCCAGACCGCCGTAAGGCCGCGAAGCGTTGCAAAGGCGGCTATACCCATGACCAGAAAAACAACAAGGGCCTTTAAACTGCCCTCGCCAATTCGAATAAGGTTGCGACTTCCGCAGCCCGAGGCGAGCGCCATGCCTATCCCAAAAACGAGCCCGCCCACCACATTGGAGAGCCACAAAAGGCGGGAGCTGGTGTAGAAACTGTCCTCATCATTAATAAGACTGAACTGAACGAAGAGCTGCACCAGAAAAACCGCCACCACCACGGACAAGAGCCACAGCCGCATGCGCTGCCCATTGCCCATAAGCTGAAGGTCGGAGATGGCCCCGATGGTGCAGTACCGACTGACCTGACAGGCCATACCGAACACGAGGCCGATGAGAAGACCGCCGAAGACAACCCAGGCCTGCAAGAGCTTGACCTGCTCAAGTTCAACCATATGAGAAAACCTGCTTTAGTTTTTGGATGGCCCCAGGGCCGCCAGCCGCTTCTTAGCCGTAGCGGCCTGGCTTGAATTTGGAAATTGCTTGAGTAAGAGGTCTAAAGAACTGCGGGCGGCTCGCGCCTGGCCTGACTCGGCCTGGCTTGCAGCCAGAGTGAGTAGGCTTTCCGGAACGCGAGGGTGGCTAGGGTACCTTTTGTAGAGCTCGGACAAGGCCGAGATGGAGGGCTTGTAATTTTTGCGAAGGTAATGGGCAGCGCCTTCAAAGTTAAGCGCCCAGGGACGCAATGCCGAGTCGGGAAATCGACGGCTAAACTCATCGAAGGCAGCAGCAGCGGCCTCGGTTGCCCCAGAGCCAAGAAGACCTTGGGCCGCCTCGAAGGCGGATTTCTCTTTGGCATCAACTAGTACGGTCTGGTTATCAATGACAAACGACTGCGGCTCAAACCGAGCAAGACGCTCGGAGAGGGATTGAAGTTGTTGCTCAATGCCTGAGACAACCGTGCCTTGGTCTACTTTTACCGAGCGGGTTAAGGTTTCCAGACTACCAAGAACGCTTTGAAGCTCAGACTTCAGTTGACCCACCTCAGAGACCATGTCGAGCTGTGATTTGGCCATGCCGTCGACCCGTGACTTAAGCATCGTGTTTTCCGAAGCCAAGGACTCCGACTGTTTTTCAACGGAAGCAATACGGGCACGCAGTTCAATAATGGCTCGGCGGGCCTCATCATCGGAAAAAAATTGGGCCCAGGCAGGTGACGCAAGAAGCAGACTAAGGGAAACGAAAGAGGCCCAGACTTTGATCATGGCAATTTACTAACAAAGAAAAGGTCGGCTCGTCGGTTCTCCGCGCGGGCGGCTTCATCGCCCATTTTGTTTCGTGGTTTTTCCTTCCCGTTACTTACGGCCTCCATGCGCTGACTTGGTACGCCCAGAATTTGCAGAGCACGCGAGACAGACTCGGCTCGGCGTTGACCAAGGGCCAGGTTGTATTCCGATGTGCCTCGGTCGTCGGTATTGCCTTCAATGGCTAAGGCTTGACTGTCATAGAGGCGCATGTAGTTCGCAACCTTCTGAAGTATTTCGTCGTAGTCACGAGCAATCTCGATGCTGTCAAAGCCGAAATAAATCGCGGCATAGGGCACGCCATCGTCTCCCCCTTGCGGCCCACCGGAGGATGCGTTGAGAGATTTCTGCTCAACGCCACCGCCGCGAATACCTTGCTCGGCGCCCATGCCAGAGCCAAGCCCTTGGGCCTGTGCAGCGCCGGCCCGGTCCACCGATTCAACCGGGTTAATGGCATTGCCTTCGATCGGGGCAGGCGCATCGTCAAGACTGACGGTTGAGCAGGCCGATAGACCAAGAAGACATGCAAACAGGGCCGCCTTAGGCAGGCGCATAAACGATGTCATTGACCGAGTCATGGTTTCATTCCTTAGCGGCAGGTATGCGGCCCCAGGCCGGATTACGAATACCCGCTGCATCGAGGCTTATGCGCGAACGCACTCGTCCATCAATGGAGGCAGCCGAGAGAAGGTCGCGGTCGTTAACCCGACTTGAAAAAATAACCCAGCGGCTGTTGGGTGCAAAGCTGGGCGAGTCGTCTTTGGGACCGCTACTCACAAGGCGCTCTTCCTGGGTCTCAAGGTTCATCACGGCAATAAGAAACTTCTTGTCGCGGCGTGCAACATAGGCCATGGTTTTGCCGTCGGGACTAACAATAGGCCTCGCATTAAAACCCCCGTTGAAGGTGAGCCTCTCGAGCCGCCCCGAGCCATCAACGCGAACACGGTAGATTTGCGGGCTTCCGGTCTGGTCGGATGTGAAATAAACATGCTGCCCATCGGCTGAGAAACTTGGCTCGGTGTTAATGGCCGAGGAGCGCAAGAGGCGTCGAAGCCCGCTGCCATCGGCATTGGCAAGGTAAATTTGGGAAATGCCGTCGCGTGTGAGCACCATGGCAAGCTGTCTGCCGTCGGGCGACCAGGCCGGTGCGCTGTTGCTTCCCTTGTAGTTGGCAACCACCGAACGCTTTCCGGTTGCAAGCTCATGCACATAGACCACGGGCTTGCCGGTTTCAAAAGAAACATAGGCAAGCCGGTCGCCCGTCGGTGACCAGGCAAGTGAAATGATGGGTTGGGTGGAGCGCAATGCAGGCTGGGCATTTTCGCCATCGGAGTCTGCAATAACAAGAATGTGATTACTACCTTCACGCCGCACATAGGCAAGACGGGAGGAGAAAAATCCCGGTTCGCCCGAGAGCTTTTCAAGAATGTAGTCGGCCATGCGGTGGGCAGACTTACGGGCATCGAGATGGGAGGCCTTGCTGGTAAGCACCAGGCCGCCCAGGTCCTCCGACTTAAGGGTATCGAGTACGCGGAACCGCACCTCAAACTGGCCATCGGGCGTGCGCGTGGCGCTGCCCACCACCAAGGCATTGGCCCCTTGGGCTCGCCACTGTCCAAATAATGTGGCATTTACAGGCGTATTTTCAGACAGGGCGGGGTTCTGCGGGCCCACTGGCAGAAGACTGAAGCTGCCCGTGCGGCGAAGGTCAGCCTGCACGACCTCAAGCACTGTATCGGCCAAGGCCCTGTTTTGAGGGTCGGCCGTAAGCAAGGGGGCAAGAGCAACCGGAATTTGGCGATCGCCCACGCCCGTGATGTCGATACGCATGCCCTGGGCCTGGGCGGGCAGTTGGGCAGCGAGAAGGGCTAGGCCCAATCCCATGCCCATGCAAGCGGCCTGAGCTTGGTGCCGACGGATCCGGCTAGCGTCGCGCAGCAATCGCATAATTGCTATGGCAGGCATAAGCCTTGCGAAAAAGGATGAAGAGGAGGGGCTCACCAGACGCATTATAGGACTTGCCTTTACCTAGCGAGCAGGTGGTGGACGGTCAAGGGGACGAAAGGAGAGGGTTAAAGGGTTTTCAACCGAGCCATCAGCGGTTTTAGGCAAGGGGCTACTGCCCAAGATCGCCCGTTCAACGGCAGCATCCCAGCCCTCGTTGCCACTGGACTTCTTTTTTGTCACTTTTAGAACGCGTCCTGTGGCCTGCTGCTCTACAACAAAAACAACCTCGGGGTTATCGGGTGCCCGCGCTGGGTCAAAGCTGATGCGATTGCGAATGCGCGCTCGAATGGATGCGGCGTAGTCTGCAAGCACACCGGTTCGATCTCCTATTTCTGCGCCACCAGTTACACCCGCCTTAGTACGTACATCCTCACCCTGATCGGCAGCCTTGGCCTTGGGGTCTTGGCCAAGGCTCTGCCTGACCTGGGCAAGTTGCTCCTGACGAATACGCTCTGTGGCCTCTTTGCGTCGTTGCTCAAGCGCGGCACGCTCACGGGCGGCCTTCTCATCGGTACGTTTTTTCAGGCGCTCGGCCTCCTCTTTCTCTTTGGTGATTTGCGCTTGCTTTCGTTTGTCTTGCCTGTCTTTCTCTGCCTTTTCGTCTGCACGGCGTTTCTGCTCTTCGGCCCTACGGCGTGTCTCTTCTTCCTCGGCTTTTTTCTTTGCAAGCGCAATCTCGGCCTCTTCGGCCTTGGGCTGCGCGGAGGCGATGTCTTTAATGGAAGGGCTTGGCGTTGGCTCAGGCGCTAGCGGAGCATTCGCGGCAATCTCTGCAGGAAGGGAGGACCAGAGCTCGGCCTGAACCACTGGGGGTTCTTCTTTCTGAACATCGATGGCAAGAAGCAAGGCCATACCAAGGGCGGCATGAACGGCAAGCGAGCCGAGCGTGGCCACCGAGGACTCAAGTCCGGTTGCTCGAGTCGCTTGGGGTGACTGACGCGCGGAGTCACTGACCAGGCGCTCAGAGCCTTCAGGAAATGGCTGCGGCCCTTGGTTGAGAAGGGGGTCGCTGGGCACCTTAATTCCTAGTCTTGCCGAACTGCGAGGCCCACCCGACCGAGGCCCGCAGCTTGAAGGCTGTTAAGGGCCTGGACGACGGCATCGTACGGGACTTCGCGCTCTGCAAGAATGATGACGGGGCTGTCGGCGGCAGGGGCAAGCGCACGCACAGCCCCTGCAAGCTCGGAACGACTTACACGGGTCTCCTCTGCGCCCTTTTGCCTTAATCGCACCCCATGACTGCCGTCTCGCCGAACGGTGACCTCAATGGCGGCCACGGGGTTTTTCGACGACTGACCAACCCTGGGGAGATCGATGGTGCCCGTGACAATCATGGGCGCAGTCACCATAAAAATAATAAGAAGCACCAGAGTGACGTCGATATAGGGCACGACGTTAATTTCGCTTAGGGCGCGGCGACCTCGACGCAGCCCAATGCCTCGGCCTGAGGAGGAGCCAGCCATTAATGGGCCTGCCTTTGAAGAATGTTGGCGAACTCGTCGGTGAAGTTCTCAAACCGCAAGGCAAGCCTGTCGACGCTGGTGGCAAAACGGTTGTAGGCAATGACTGCCGGTATGGCGGCAAACAGGCCAATGGCGGTTGCCACAAGGGCCTCTGCAATACCAGGAGCCACACTTGCAAGCGTGGCCTGTTGAATATTGGCAAGCCCTGTGAAGGCATGCATGATGCCCCAGACGGTTCCAAACAGACCAATGTAGGGCGAGACCGACCCCACCGAGGCCAAGAAGGGAAGACTTTCCTCGAGGGCATTGATTTCGCGTTGGGCGCTTGCCCGCATGGCCCTCTGGGCGCTTTCAACCATTTCTGTGGCCGAGGCCTTGCCGGCCTGGCGGTGTTTTAAAAACTCGCGCATTCCCGCCTCAAAGATGCGAGCAGCGCTGCCAGGTACTTGGCCAAGCTCCACGGTTTTGAAAAGGGCCATCAGGTCACCACCCGACCAGAACTGGCGTTCGAAGGCTTCGGCCTGACGCACCGTGCGGCCAAGAACCTGCACTTTTTTAAGCATGATGGCCCAGGACGTCACCGAGACGAGTATTAGAAGAACGACCACAGCCTGAACCGGAATGGTGGCCTGAAGCATGAGAGCAAGAACGTTGAAGTCAGGGTTGGATGCGAGTTCAGGAATCATGGGCTAAGGGGCTTAAAGGAGTGTTGGTTTTAGGTGTTATTAAAAAGCGATGGGCCGGAGGTCATGGGCGCAACCTGACCAAAATGAGCCCAGGCTGCTGCAGTGGCCTGTCGGCCGCGTGGCGTTCGTTGTAAAAAGCCTTGCTGAATCAGGTAGGGCTCAATGACGTCTTCAATGGTCTCTCTGTCTTCGCCAATGGCTGCCGCGAGGTTCTCAATGCCAACAGGCCCCCCCTGAAACCTATCGATGATGGCCTGCAGCAGGCGCTGGTCCATCAGGTCAAAGCCTTGGTTGTCAACCTCTAGGAGGCTAAGTGCGGCCTGGGCCACCGAGGCATCGATTTCACCATTGGCCCGCACCTGGGCGTAGTCGCGCACGCGTCTTAAGAGTCGATTGGCAATTCGGGGTGTGCCGCGAGAGCGCCGGGCAATTTCGCGGGTGCCGTCTTCGGTAATGGGAGCCTGCAAAAGGCCTGCGGAGCGATGAACAATAACGGCCATGTCGGCTTCTGAGTAAAACTCAAGTCTGCCAACAATTCCAAAGCGGTCACGCAAGGGACCCGTGAGCATGCCCGCCCGGGTGGTTGCGCCAACAAGGGTGAAGGGCGGCAGGTCAAGCTTAATGGAGCGGGCCGCGGGCCCCTCCCCAATCATGATGTCGAGCTTAAAGTCTTCAAGCGCAGGGTAAAGAATCTCTTCAACCACGGGGCTTAGCCGATGGATCTCATCGATGAAAAGAATGTCGTTGGCCTCAAGGTTGGTGAGCATGGCCGCAAGGTCACCGGCCCTTTCAATGACGGGCCCCGAGGTCTGGCGGAGTTGCACACCCATCTCATGGGCAAGAATATGGGCAAGGGTTGTCTTTCCCAGGCCAGGTGGCCCAAACAGAAGGACGTGGTCCAGGGCATCGCCCCTTTGGCGTGCGGCCTGTATGAAGATGTCGAGCTGACCTTTGACCTTTGGCTGCCCAATGTAGTCACGAAGTGTTTTTGGACGAAGCGCCCTTTCGAGGGTCTCTTCAGTGGAGCCCGCGGCCCGGGCATTGACCAGCCGTTCGTCGGGCCCCGCGAGACTGGGCGCAGTGGATGGAGTGTTAGTAGGTCGGTCGGACCGGCCTTTTGGCGCAGCAATGGCGTCATGCTCAATCATGCCAACCAGTGTAACCCGAGGGGCTAGCGGGCCAGCAGCTTTAAGGCCTGGCGTATGCCCTCTGAGAGGTCTACAAGGGGCCCGAGCTGTCGAATGGCCTGTTGAATTTCCTTGTCGCTGTAACCCAGAGACTGCAAGGCATGCCCCAGCTCAAGGCTGAGCACGGACGACTCGCCTGAAGACCCCGAAAGGCTTACCCCGGGCAGCGTGTCGGCAAGACGCCCCTTGAGTTCCAAGAGCATGCGCTCGGCGGTTTTTTTCCCAATGCCTGGCACCCGAACCAGACCCGAGACGTCTTGCATGCGAATGGCGGTCACCAATTGATCGACGTTGAGCCCTGAGAGCACGGCCAGGGCAATTCGTGGGCCCACACCGGAGACCTTTATGAGCTCGCGGAAGGCATGGCGCTCGGAATGAGTAAGAAAGCCATAAAGAAGCTGGGCGTCTTCGCGCACAACGAAATGCGTAAGCAGCTTTACGGGCTGACCAATGTCGGGCAGGCTGAAATAGCTACTCATGGGAAGGTCCAGGCTGTAGCCCACGCCGTGGGCATCGACAACGATGCTAGGAGGCGTCTTCTCAATTAAAAGACCGGAGAGCTGTGCAATCATCGGCCTTGAGCATGCCAGAAGGCCAAGGCGCATGCCAGGGCATCGGCTGCATCGGGGTTGGGCGTGGTCTCAAGCCCAAGCAACTGGCAGACCATGTGGGCCACCTGGGCCTTGTCGGCTCGGCCCGTGCCCACAATGGACTGCTTCACCTTCAAAGGGGTGATTTCATGAACATCAATGCCCTGGGCTGCAAGCGCGGCAATGGACACGCCCCTGGCCTGACCGAGCGACAGGGTGGACTTCGGGTTCACGTTCACAAAGACACGTTCAATGACAGCGCAGTCGGGCCGAAGCTCGGCAAGGAGCTGCCGCATTTCGGTGTAGAGCTCGGTGAGCCGCTGTGGCTCGCTTGCCTTGGGTTCGGGGCGAATGACGCCGCTTGCCAGGTAGACGGCTGCGCCTGCAGCCCGGGAGGCACCGGTTTCAATAAGCCCAAAGCCGGTTCGGCGCAGGCCCGGGTCAATACCAAGCAGCCGCATTGATAAGACCCGCCTTAATGTCGGAAATGCCGAACCCCGGTAAAGACCATGGCCAGTCCCCGCTCGTTGGCAGCCGCAATAAGCTCGTCATCGCGCACGGAGCCCCCTGGCTGAATAACCGCTGTGGCCCCGGCATCGGCCACGACATCAAGCCCATCCCGAAAGGGGAAAAAGGCATCGGAGGCCACCACCGTGCCTTGAAGGCTAAGGCCTGCATGACCGGCTTTAATGGAGGCAATTCGGGCTGAATCCAGTCGACTCATCTGGCCAGCACCCACGCCCATGGTCATGCTGTCTTTGCAAAAAACAATGGCATTGCTTTTAACCCAGGTGGCCACCTTCCATGCAAACAGAAGGTCCCTAAGCTGCTGCTCGCTTGGCGCCTTTTGGGTGACGCATTGAAGCTCTTCTGCCTTAAGCCTATTCCAGTCGGGGGTCTGAACCAGAAGCCCTCCGGTGACGCGTTTTAAGTCGAGCCCCTGGGTAAGGCCTGCCTCGGTGCCCATGGGAATCTTCAGCAGCCTTAAATTGGTTTTTTTTGCAAAAACGTTCAGCGCCTTGTCTGTGTAACTCGGGGCCAGAATAACCTCGGCAAACTGTTGGCTGATGGCCAAGGCGCAGTTCTCGTCGATCTCGGTGTTAAAGGCAAGGATGCCTCCAAAGGCGGAGGTGGGGTCTGTTTGAAAGGCCTTCTCGTAGGCCCCGAGGGCCGAGCCCGCTAAGGCCACACCGCAAGGGTTGGCATGTTTCACAATGACACAGGCCGGCGAGCCAAGGGCATCGAAGCTGCGCACGCAGAGCCAGGCCGCATCGGCATCGGCAAGGTTATTAAACGAGAGTTCCTTGCCCTGAAGCTGCTGGTAATAACCAAGCCCGCCCAAGGCCGCATGAGGCTGGCTGTAGAAGGCCGCCGACTGATGCGGATTCTCACCGTAGCGCATGGCCTGCTGCTGCTTAAACTGCAGGCTAAGGATGCGTGGCAGTGCCCGGCTTTCCGAGGGGCTTGGGGCTTCAACCGTGTTGTCCGCATTGTCCGCCTTGTCCGCATTAACCCCTTCAGCGGCACCTGCGGGTTGTGAACTGGCCTCGGGCTGCCTGGCATCGTTTGGGGTGTTGGGCAGGGCATTAAGAAAGTTTGCAATGGCCCCGTCGTAGCCTGCGGTATGTGCAAAAGCCTTGGCAGCAAGCCTTTGGCGCTGCGACCAGCTCAGCCTCCCCCGACCCTCTTCAAGCGCCTGGCCCAGCATGGCATAGTCACTGGGGTCGACCACCACGGCCACACCGTCATGGTTTTTGGCCGCCGCACGAATCATGGCCGGCCCACCAATATCAATATTCTCAATAAGCTCCTGGTATCCCACGCCAGGCTTGGCCCGAGTCGACTCAAAGGGATAGAGATTCACGACCAGAAGATCGATGGCGGGGTAGCCCATTTCGGTAAGGCGTGCCATGTGCTCGGGAAGGTCGCGACGGGCCAGCAGGGGCCCATGGATGGCGGGATGAAGGGTCTTCACGCGGCCATCGAGCATCTCCGGAAACTGGGTGAGGCTGTCAACAGCAATGACACGTAGACCTGCGTCGGTAAGCGTCTTGGCCGTTCCACCGGTTGAGACAAGCTCAATGCCAAGCCTTGCCAAATGGCTTGCAAACTCCACAACCCCCTCTTTATTAGAGACCGATAGAAGAGCGCGCCCGACAGCAAGCCAATTGGGGCGCGCGTTACCGAGAAGATTTGAACTAAGGGCAACCATAGGTTTTTGTTTTGAAGGATGGGTTGATGGGAATGTTGTGAATCTGAATTTTCTTTCGCAGGGTGTTGCGCGTTATGCCAAGAAGCAGGGCTGTCTGGCTCAGGTTACCCTCGCAGCGCTCAAGCGCGTAAGGAATCAGGGTGCGCTCCATTGCAAGGGTCACCATGTCGTAGACCGCGTGCGGCGCCTGGTTGCCAAGCTGCTCGAAATAGCTATCGAGTGCCGCGGTTAAGGCCTCATCAAGCCTTGCCGCCGGTGATGCCTGACGATTAGGCCGCACAGCGCAGCCCTTGCTCGAGAAGAAAGTTGTCAATGGCAGCAAGCTGGTCCTCAGCCGTTTCAGCCGTAAAAATCGTTTCTCGAAAAAGCCGAACCCCGGGTAGGCCCTGCAGGTACCAACCAAT
This sequence comes from Bordetella parapertussis, assembly GCA_945901825.1. Classification (GTDB taxonomy): domain Bacteria; phylum Pseudomonadota; class Gammaproteobacteria; order Burkholderiales; family Burkholderiaceae_A; genus Hahnella. Next base: position 31,115 of record CAMDMC010000002.1, on the reverse strand, counting down.
GTGCTTGCGCGCTGAACGCACGCCCTTAGCCTCGCCATAAAAGGCGTAATGGTCGAGAAGATGGCCGCGCAGCCAGAGGCTGATGTCTTGAAGCTCGGGTGGTGGAGGTGTTTTGCCCGTTGCTAAAAAATGTGCGATGTGTCCCCCGAGCCAGGGCCGGCCCTGGGCTGCCCGACCAATCATGACCGCATCTGCGCCAGTCTGGTTCAGCACCATCAGTGCCTTTGGGCCTGAGTCGATATCGCCGTTGGCAACAACAGGAATTTGAACCGCGGCCTTTACCTCGGCAATCGTCTCGTACTCGGCCTGCCCTCGGTACTGATCCTCGCGAGTGCGGCCATGCACCGTGACCATGGCCACACCCTCGGCCTCGGCAATGCGTGCGAGCTGCACCGCATTTCGCTGACTGCGGCTGTAGCCCGTTCGCATTTTAAGTGTTACGGGAACATCCATGCCCTGAAGGCTTTTGACAACCGCCCTAAGAATGTCGGCCACCTGTTTTTCATCCTGCATCAGCGCTGAACCGGCCGCCTTATTGCAGACCTTCTTGGCGGGGCAGCCCATGTTGATGTCGATAATGTCGGCACCGCGGTTGGCGTTAAAGCGCGCTGCCTCGGCGAGTATGGCGGCGTCGCCCCCTGCAATTTGCACGGCCTTTGGCGCGTTTTCACCCTCGTGGTTGATGCGGCGACTGGTCTTCTCGGTGGCCCAGAGCAGGGCATTGGAGGCCGCCATTTCACTAACTGCGTAGCCTGCGCCGAGGCTGCGACAAAGCTGCCGGTAAGGGCGGTCGGTGACCCCCGCCATGGGCGCAACAAAGACGCGGTTGGCAAGCAAGTGACGGCCGATGGCAAGGGGTTTCGTGAAAACAGGAAGGGCCGAAGCGGGGGCCTGCAAAGAGGCAGAATGAACGACCGACGTCATGGTGAGACCTAGGCCCGACCCGCCATCAGGTCCTCAATTGCCTGCGGGTCGACCGGAACCCCACGTGTGATGAGTTCGCAGCCCTGCTCGGTTACAAGGGCATCGTCTTCAATGCGAATGCCTATATTCCAAAAGGCTTCGGGCAGACTTGGCGAGGGCCGAAGGTAAAGACCGGGCTCAAGCGTAAGCACCATGCCGGGTGCAAGGGGTTCGCAATAATCGCCCACGTCGTGCACATCCATGCCAAGCCAATGGCCTGTGCGATGCATGTAATAGGTTTTGTAGGCCTCGGTCTCAATGGCCTGCTCGACGGTTGTTGATGCGATCAGCCGCAGGTGAATAAGGCCTTCGCAGAGCACACGTACCGCAGCCTCGTGCGGTGCAGTGAAGGCAGCCCCTGCAACGGTGGCCGCCTTCGCTGCCTCTTGCGCTGCCAGCACCACCTCGTAAACAGCCTTTTGTTCGGGGCTGAAACGTCCCGACACTGGAAAGCTGCGGGTAATGTCGCTGGCATAGCCGTGAAGCTCGCAGCCTGCATCAATTAGAAGCATCTCGCCTTCACGCATTACACGATGGCCTGCACGGTGATGAAGAATGCAGCTGTGCGGCCCACCGGCCACAATGGACCCATAGGCCACCGACTCCGCCCCTTGGCCTCGAAAAGCCTGAAGCAATACCGCCTCAATGTTGTACTCGGCAAGCCCGGGGCGTGTGGTCTGCATGGCCAGGCAATGGGCTTTGGCGGAAATGGCTGCCGCCTGCCGCATGGTCATAATTTCTGCCTGGTCTTTGAACAGACGCTGTTGGGCAACCAGGTCTCCTAGCGACAGAAGCTCACTGGGCGCTTTTTTTCCCGCCCTGGCCTTGGAGCGACATTGCTGCAGCCAGCCTGACAGGCGAGACTCAATGGCCTGCGATTCGGCCCAGGGTGCGACCAGGGTTGGCTGATCGATAAGCAACGCGGGCAGATCGTTGTCGATCTCGGCAAGTGACAGAGACTCATCAAAAAGATAACGTTCGGCGGCCTGCTCGGGCCCCGTGCGCACGCCGTCCCAGATCTCTCGCTCGGGATCGCGAGGCAGGCAGTAGAGCCGATCGGTCATCTCGCCGTGGGCGTCAATTCGCATCACCAGCCAGGCATCGGGCTCTGGAAAGCCCGTGAGGTAGAAGAAGTCGCTGTTAAAGCGAAAGGCATACGGGTTGTCGCGGTTGCGAAGAATTTCCTTGCCACTGAAGGCAAGAACAATGGCTGGTCGCCCATTGGATCGTGTGGCCACGGCCCGAGCCAGTGACTGGCGCCTCTGCCGGTGGGCCTCGCCATGAACGGGGCCGACAACAGGCTCTGGCCTTAGGTGGCTTGGCAACTGCTCGACAAAGAGTGTCTGGTCTGATGCGACTGATTGGGTATTTAGACTGGCCATAGACGCGATGGTAGATCTTTCTGGCTGTTGAGCCATTCAAGCCGCTCAGGGGTTCCTACATCAACCCAAAGGCCATTATGACGCCTGCCCTGGAGCCGACCCGCGTCGGCCGCCTTTTGAAGCATGGGCCCAAGGGCCTGCCGCTGGCCGTGGGCCAGGTTTGAAAAAAGGCGCGGATGAAAAAGGCCAATGCCGGAATAGGTAAGGGCTGTGGCTCCACCCAACTTTCTTCGAAGCTGCTGGTCTTCATCCAACACAAAGTCACCCTCGGGATGGTGTTGTGGATTCTTCACCATAATGAGCAGGGCATCGGCGGGCTGGTCTGAATTTCTAAAGACATGGGTAAGGGTTTCGGCCGTTTGAAATGGCCAGTCGCATAAGACATCGCCATTAATAACAAGAAAGGGTGTGTCAAGGTCGGCCCAGGGTCGGGCGGTTGCAATGCCTCCCGCCGTTTCTAGGGCGCCCTCGGGTTCCCGGCTGTAGCGAATACCAAGTCCAAAGCGACTGCCATCGCCAAGCGCTTGCTCGATCATCTGGCCCAGGTGGGCAGTGTTAATAACAACCTGTTGAAAGCCTTGCGCAGAAAGCCGCAGCAGATGCCATTCAATCAAAGGCCTTCCATGCACAGGCACAAGGGGCTTGGGGCAGTGGTCTGTCAGGGGTCGAAGCCTTTCGCCTCGACCCGCAGAAAGAATCATGGCCTGCATCACTAGAAGCTGTACACGGCGTGGCTCACCATGCCTTCGGCTCGCCGCAAGAGCCTTGCCAAGGGTGCGAGCTCAAGGTAACGGTTGGCGACCTGCTGCGCATCTTTAAGAACCTTCGGAATATCCTTCAGGTAGCCGTCTTTGCCGTCTCGAATTGAGAGTCGGGCAAAAATCCCCAAGACCTTGAGGTGGCGTTGCAGGCCCATGTACTCAAAGTCTCGGTAGAAGTCTGCGAAGTCTTCAGCCAAGGGTAGGCCCGCTGCGCGCGCATCTTGCCAGTAGCAAATCGCCCAGTCCATCTGGGTGGCCTCGGGCCATTGAACATAGGCATCGCGAAGCAGGCTGACCAGGTCGTAAGTGATGGGTCCTATCACCGCGTCCTGGAAGTCAAGAATTCCTGGTACCTCCCCGGGGCGATCGGCATCCACCATGAGGTTGCGGCTGTGGTAGTCGCGATGGACAAGAACCGTAGGCTGGGCCAAGGCCCTTTCTACAAGAAGCGCCTCGGTGCGCTCGAGCATGGCCTTCTCGGCATCGCTAAGGCAGAGTTGCAGGTGCTTCTCAAGGTACCAGGTGGGAAAGAGCTGCATCTCATCGCGCAGACGTTGGGCATCGTAGGCGGGCAGTACGCCAATGGCGGCACGACCGGCTTTAAGGCTCCAGGCCTGCAGTTCAATCAGAGCCCTCTGGGCAGCCTGGTAGAGGGCGTTGGCCGGCTCGGCGGCGAAGCTTGTATTTTCTAAAGCCTGCAGCAGCGTCGTCTGCCCGAAGTCCTCGAGAAGTAGAAAACCGTCTTGGGCCTGCTCGGCAAGTGTTTTCGGGGCCCGCAGGCCCGCTTCGAGGAGAAGACCCTGAACCCTTAGGAAGGATTCGAGCGGCTCTCGGTCGGGCGGGGAGTCCATGAGAATGGCGGTGCCACCACTCGTGCCGTACCGAACTCGAAAATATCGCCGAAAGGAGGCGTCGGCCGAGGCAGGGGCCAGTGTTTCAGGCTGGGCAAGAGGCAGGCTTTGAAGCCAGCGTTGGGCGGCTTCTCGCCTTAGGTCAGAAAGGGTCATGGTCCTTATAATAATTTATGCCTATCAAGCCGTTGTGGCCTCTTATTGCCTTTTCCCCTGTTTTTCTTTTCGGCAGCCTTGCCTGGGCTGCCGAATGCAGGCTAGGCGCAACACTCTCGTCATTCGAACCGGCCCGTGTTCGCCTTCAAGACTCCGCGGGTTCAGCGTCAGCCCATCTCCCTTTCTTTCAAGGCACTCGCGTGGGTCTCTCCGAGGGTGGTTACCTTGGTTTTCTGCCGCTTCGATTGGACCCACGGCTTAATCTACAGCCCTCGAGCGTTCAGAGTCCATCCTATTTGTTTGGCCAGGCCCTTGATGGCCAGTTTCAAGACCAAATCCGTATGGAGGGTGGGGCGGCCCTTCGACAGCTTGGGTTTTCGCTCAAGGCCAATCAGCTCACCATGGACATGGTTCCGAATCGGCTTATCGCTCGGGGGGAGGTGACGCTCTTTCGCGAGGGCGAGTTGTACAAAGGGCCCGAACTCACTCTTGATCTGGGGACTCAGCAGGGCTGGTTTCGTAATGTGAGCTACGAGTTCAGCAGTCTTAATGCAACAGGGCAGGCCGAGCGCATCGACTTTATTCAGCCCGGTGAGGTTGTCTTGTCCAATGCCAGCTTTACCACCTGCCCGGTGGATCGCCCTGCCTGGCGGCTTGAGAGCAAGACCTTGGCCGTGGACCAGATTCGTGAAATGGCAAGCAGCCAAGGTAGCCAGCTTTATTGGGGAGATACCCCTTTGCTGCCCTTGGGCAACCTCTCGTTTTCTATAGGGGGGCAACGAAAGTCGGGCGTCCTGCCGCCTCTTTACAGAGTCACCTCCAACCTTGGACTGGAGCTTGAAGTTCCCTATTACTGGAACATCGCGCCCAACCGAGATATGACCTTAAGTCCGCGATTGATTCAACGTCGGGGGGTCATGCTGGGTGTTGAGGCGCGATTTTTGGAAGAGGATGCAGCGGGCGTGATCGACCTTGATTTCTTGCCGAGCGACAACGTGCGTGATCAAGATCGGCATCGATTCGAACTTCAGCTGGCCAAAGAGTTTGGGTCCGATGTCTGGTTGGAGCTCAACGGTGCGAGGGTGTCTGACGACAACTACTTTGAAGATTTTGGCGGGTCACTGCTTGGTTCTTCCCGACGCGTGCTTCCGGTCACCCTAGGGCTTCAGACAAAGTTTGATGAATGGCGTTTACGTGCTCAGGCGCAGGAGTTTCAGGTGCTGCAAGACTCTGATCTTCCAATCTTGGCACCGTATTCTTGGCTGCCGAGGTTTATGGCGGACCGCTCGGGAAGTCGCATCATGAGCCCCCCTTTCCTTGGTGGACTGGCTTCCCGTATGAACTGGCAACTTAATTTTGAGGCAACAGCCTTTGATCATCCGACGTTGGCTACCGGCGAGCGTTTTGTTGCACAACTCGCCGCTGAACTGCCCGCGACGATTGGCGTGGTCGATCTTGTACCTCGGTTACGTATGCATGCAACCCATTACGCCCATCGTCGCGACGGCGATGCACAGAAGACTTCAGATCGTTTTTATCAGGGGGTCACCAGCCCCGCGCTTGGGGTGTTTCAGTCAAACGTCGGCACGCAGACAGAGTCCTACTCTCGATTTATTCCGACGCTTAGTCTCGACGCATCCACGGTACTCGATCGGCCCTTAAGCCTTAACGGCTCTGATGACACGGTTGCCACCCTTGAGCCTCGCGTTTTGTATGTCTATTCCCCCTCTAAAGGTCAATCTGAACTGCCTGTTTTTGACTCTGCTCAGCCAACCGTGAGCTTTGCCCAGATCCTCTCAGACCGCGTGTTTACAGGTCATGACCGGGTGGCCGACCAGGACCATCTCACAACGGCACTCACCGCAAGGTTGCTGAATGCCAAGACGGGCCAGGAACAACTTCGCGGATCGGTTGCACAACGTTTCTACTTTTCACCCCAACGGGTCGTTCTGCCAGGACAGACGCCTCGTGAAGACATGGAGAGTGATCTTTTTGCGGAAGGGGGTTTTGCAGGCTTTGAGCATTGGCGGTTTGACGCGGTCGGGCAGTACACCGCGCGCCAGCGCCGCTGGCAGGGGGGCGCCGTAACAGCTCGGTACGACCCACGGCCTGGCTATTCCGCCTTCGCCTCCTATCGATTCGCTCGGGATGCCGTAAACGTTGTGGACCTTGCCGTTCAGGCGCCTGTCGCAAAGAATTGGTATGCCGTCGGCAGGTACAGTTATTCACTTGCGCACAAAGAAAATGATCTTCAGGTCGATGCTGGACTGGTCGAGGCCATTGCAGGGTTTGAATACGATGGCGGCTGTTGGGTTGGGCGCATGGTTTTGCAGCAGTTCGCTACAGCAGCGCAGGAGACCAATACAGCGGTATTCTTGCAGATTGAACTTAATGGCATTGCGAGGGTGGGTACAGATCCCCTGCAGGTTTTACGTCGTAGTATTCCAAGCTACCGCATGGTGAACCAGTTGGCGCCTGGCCCTGCAAGGTTTGAGAACTTCCAGTAGCCCGTGGGCCTGAGGGCACAGAGTAAGAAAGGTAGGAATGGCATTGCAAAGACCAGTTAGTCAAAAAGGGGAGCGACCCCACGGCTCGGCTGTTACGCATCTTTTTTGTGTGGGCATCGCCTCGGCCTTTATCTGGGCTCAGCCCATGCCGGCAGCTGCTCAGTCGAGTCTGTCGCAGGGCAGTTCAAATAACTCACCGTCATTAGCGCAACCTTTAGGACAGGCCCGCGCGCCCATACTGCTTGATCGAGTCGTGGCGGTGGTCAATAACGATGTCATTGTCGAGAGCGAACTGCGCCGCCGGCTCGACCAGGTGCGGCGTAACCTTGCCCGCCCGGGTCAGGCCCTTCCTCCCGAGCAGGTCTTGCGTGATCAGGTGCTCGACCGTATGACCACCGACCTTGCCTTGCTTCAGCGAGCACTTGAGGCAGGCCTGCAGGTTGATAACCAAAGCCTTGATCGCGCAATTGTGAGGCTTGCTGAATCCAATGGCCTAACCGTCTCAGCCCTTCGGGACCAGCTAAGAACAGAAGGCGTCAGTTTTGAAACCTTCCGCGAGGACATTCGCGATGAAATCACCATTTCAAGGCTGCGTGAACGCGATGTGGAAAACCGTCTTCGAATATCCGACTCCGAAATCGATGCCTTTCTTGAGTCGCAGAGCCAAAGCATTAAAAAGGTCGAGGAGTGGCAGATCTCGCAAATTCTTATCCCTCTTCGGTCAGACGCCTCCGAGCAGGAGGTTCAAGAGGCAACTCAGCGTATAAAGGCTTGGGCAGAGGCTGTTCGTAAGTCAGAGGCCTCTTTTGCAGAGCTTGCGCGACAACACTCCAAGTCGCCTGAGGCAGCCCAGGGCGGCGCCCTGGGCTGGCGGTCTTCGGAACGTATGCCATCGCTTTTCTTTCAGGCAGTTAAAGACCTCCAGGCAGGCGAATTAACGACGCCCTTGCGCAGTGGCAATGGCCTGCATCTTCTGCGCGTTGACGACCGACGGGTTGCAATTGGTGGTGAGCTTGTTGATGTCTATCGGGCGCGTCATATTCTTATTCGGGTGGATGCCAATACCTCCGAAGAACAGGCCGCACGCAGGCTTGCCGATCTGCGCGATCGGCTTAAGCTTGGGGAGCCCTTTGAGCGACTGGCGCGCGCTGTTTCGCAGGACCCGGGTTCTGCTCCCAAGGGCGGTGAGCTCGACTGGGCCTACCCTGGCGACCTGGTACCCGAGTTTGAGCGGGCATTGGCTCAGCTTCGGCCTGGTGAAATAAGCCCGCCTGTGCGGACCATGTTTGGGCTGCATCTTATTGAGCTTCTTGAGCGAAAGCGCGAGCCACTCTCCGAGGAACGTTTTCGGCTGGCAGCCCGGCTTGCCTTGCGGGATCGCAAGTTGTCGGAGGCGGTGAATGACTGGATGCGCGAGGTGCGTGCCAATAGCTATGTGGAGATCAAGCCCTAGGGCTCTACGGCCGTGAAAGCCAAGCGCCAGTTTGGTCAAAACTTTCTGCGTGACCAGGGGATTGTTCGTGCCATTGTTCGCTGCATTAACCCAACTCCAGGCCAGACGCTTGTTGAAATTGGGCCTGGTCAGGGGGCCCTGACAGGGTTGTTGCTTGAGCAGGCGGGCCGTCTTGCAGCCATTGAAATTGATGAAGACCTGCTGCCGGTTTTGCGTCAACGCCTAGAGCCCAAGGGGCTTCAGCTGATTGCCCAGGATGTCTTAACCGTTAACTTCAATTCGCTTGCTGATGACCTGCAGGCCTCGACGCTTCGTGTGGTGGGTAATCTGCCCTACAACATCTCCTCGCCGGTTTTGTTTCATCTTCTTGCCTACAGCCATGCCATAGAAGATCAGACCTTCATGCTGCAAGAAGAGGTGGTAGACCGCATGGTTGCAGCCCCGGGATCAAAAACCTATGGGCGCCTCTCGGTCATGCTTCAGGCGAAATACACCATGGAGAAGTGCCTGCATGTTCCGCCCGAGTCGTTCTGGCCGGTTCCCAAGGTGCAGTCGGCTGTGGTGCGTATGCAGCCATTGCCCGCCGCGAACCTGCTTATAAAAGACTGGCAGGTATTTGGACGTCTTGTGACTCAGGCCTTTTCATCTCGGCGCAAGATGATTCGAAATACATTGGCCGTATACCTTGATCGGCTTGACCTCGCAGCCCTTGGCGTGGATGCTCGGCAGAGGCCGGAAGAACTAAGTGTGATTCAGTACGCAGGCCTTGCCAATCAGCTTACCGACTCAAACGTCACCCCTTTAAGCCCCTGCTGACCGGCCTTGTAGTTGGGCAGTATGGTGGCGACCTCGTCCCAAAACGACCGGCTGTGGTCCATGGCCTTGAGGTGGGCAAGCTCGTGGGCAACAACGTAGTCAATGACTGCAAGGCTAAACTGAATAAGCCGCCAGTTCAGACGAATATGACCGTCCTGGGTGCAGCTTCCCCAACGGGTGCGGGCATGGGTAATGGAAAACCGGCTGTAGCCGCGCCCTGACTTTTCAGACAGCGCATCCAGCCGCTCTTTCAAGATATCTTTGGCCTGTGCCTGCATAAAGCCGTGCACGCGGTCGCGCACTTGTTCGTGATTGGGGTCGCCTGCCGAGGGCACGAGCAATGCGGCAGCCTTGGCATCCCAGAGCACGTCCTCAAGATGAGGCTGGAGTGTAAGAGCACAGGACTGACCAAGAAACTGAACCGTTGCTCCGTGAGCCCACCGGTCTTCGGGTTCAAGCTTATTGGCCTGACGGACCTGCCATTCTTTAAGCCGGTTGGTGAGCCAGCGTGACTTGTAGTCAAGAATATTTGCAATTTCAGTAAGGGGTACCCAGTTGGGCGCGGTGACCTTAATACGACCTTCAAGAATGGTCATGCCCACGGTGCGTCGTCGGCTACGGCTTAACTCAATAGGGATCTTCTGGCCATCGAGCTCCATAAAGGGGCCCGAGCGGCGCAGTTCGATGGTTCGTTGCGAGCGGCCAGCAAACGGCCTTGGCTCTGCCCGCGCATTGTCATGGGTCTGCGCGTTCTCAAGTGAACTGCTTTTTGGATTCGGGCTGGCGAGTGTTACACCAGATTCCTCGGACTCAAGAAGAGACAGTTGGCTCGGAGAGTCGTTGGGTTTCGTTTTCAATGAAGGTCTCGATGCGAGACATGAGTGCCTCGGGGGTCTCGTTGGGTTGCGGAAAAACAGGCTCGCCAATTGACACCGAGATACAGCCTGGACGTTTGATGAAAGCATTGCGTGGCCATAACAACCCCGAGTTTAGAGCAATTGGCAGAACAGGTACACCGAGATCGATGGCAAGTCGGGCAGCGCCGGCTTTATAGCGGCGACGCTCGCCGGGCTGAGTGCGTGTTCCTTCTGGAAAGAAGGTAATCCATCGACCCTGATCGAGTTTGGTCTGCGCCTGTGACGCAATGCTCTGATAGGCATCTCGGCCATCGCGCCGGTTAATATGAATCATGTCAAGAAGCCCTATGCCCCAGCCAAAAAATGGAATGCGTAAGAGTTCTTGTTTGAAGACAAAGCAAAGCGGGCTCGGCATAAACGATGGAAGAAAGAGCGTCTCCCAGGACGATTGATGCTTGGCACAGACAATGAGCCGTTGATCTCTCGCTGCCTCCAGGTTCTGCAGGCCTTCCACTTTCCAAGAAATGCCTAAAAGAAACCGTGCAGCAACCACTGTCATGGCAGGCCACTTCATGGCAAGCCTGTAGCGATTACGCTGAGATAAAAGAGGTGCTGCCGTTATAAAAAGTGTGGCCCAGACAACAAGGCTCGCCGTTTGAAACCCACCAAAGACCAGCGAACGAAAAAGTGAAATAACCAGGCTCACGGGGTCGCAGTAAGCCGTGCCAGGTCGGCAACCTGGTTCATGGCGCGGTGGGTCTGGCCAAGCAGTGCCATACGATTCGCACGCAGGCCGGGGTCGTCTGCGTTCACCATAACGGCCTCGAAGAACGCGTCCACAGGCTCCTTTAATGCGGCAAGGCTTTCAAGTGACTCTTGAAAACGTCCCGATTCGGCAAAGGCCTGTGCCCTGGGCGCCGTCTGTGAAAGTGCCTGGGCAAGCGCTTTTTCTTTGGGCTCGATAAGCAACTCGGTGCGAACTTCGCCGAAGGCCTTTTCAGCATCGGCTTTTTTAAGAATATTGCCAATGCGCTTATTGGCTGCACACAAGGCGGTTGCATGGGCGGTACTTAAAAACGCGTTCACGGCTTGAAGTCTAGGCAGCCACTGCCAAGGCTTGTCAGGGCACTCAGCAAGCACGGCCTCGATGGCATCAACACCATGGCCCTGGTCCTTCAAATAACCGCGGGCGCGATCAAGAAGAAAGCTATGAATGGCCTCGGGCTGTTGCTTAACGCCATTCACACCCTCAAAGCTCTTTTGCCCAGTCGCAAGCAACTCGGTGAGGGTAAGCGTGATGGGCGTCTCAATAAGCATGCGCAGAAGGCCAAGGGCAGCACGCCGAAGTCCGAAGGGATCTTTCTCGCCGGTGGGGCTTAAGCCAATGCCCCAGATGCCAACAAGCAGTTCGGTCTTATCCGCTAGGGCCACTGCAAGTCCCAGGCCATTGGAGGCAAGGCTATCGCCTGCAAAGCGTGGATGGTAGTGGCCCTCAATGGCCTTGGCCACCTCGGCTGACTCGCCGTCGTGAAGGGCGTAGTACTGGCCCATTACGCCCTGCAGCTCAGGAAATTCGCCAACCATGTCGGTGGCAAGATCGGCCTTGGCAAGTCGTGCGGCCCGCTCGGCATCGCCCTCGTTGACACCCACGGCCTGGGCGAACTGCCCCGCAAGTTTTTCAAGCCGTGCAATGCGCTCGGCCTGGCTGCCAATTTTGTTGTGATAGATAACCGACTGCAAGGCTGAAAGCCTGTCGGAGAGCGGCCGCAGCCGGTCTTGATCAAAGAAAAATTTCGCATCGGAAAGCCGCGCACGAATCACCCGCTCGTTGCCTTCAATAACCTTTCGGGGGTCTTGCGAGACCAGGTTTGCCACCAACAAAAACCGGTTACGTAGCCGGCCGTCGTGATGAGTGACGGCAAAGTATTTCTGGTTCTGTTGCATGGTCAGAATGAGGCATTCTTGGGGCACCTCAAGAAAGGCCTCCTCAAACCTGCCCTCAAGAACAACTGGCCATTCCACCAGGCTCGTCACTTCATCTAAAAGCGCCTGAGGCATGACCACCTGGTCTTGCCCACTTGCCTTCTGAAGTGCGTCGGCAATAAGCGCCTGCCGCTCGGCAAAGCTTGCAACCACATGGCCTTGGGAATGCAGCTGAGTCTGCCAGCTTTCGGCCGATTCAATAACGAGGGGTTCTGGGCAGTGAAACCGATGCCCAAGGCTTACTCGCCCGGACGTCAGGCCGAGCGCCTTAATTTGCAAAACCTGGCTGCCGTGCATTGCAACAAGCATATGGGCAGGCCTTACGAACTTCACCTCCTGCCCATTCATGGCGTAGCGCATAACCTTCGGAATAGGTAAGTTTGTAATGGCCTCGTCAACGGCCTGCTGCAGAGCCTCTTGAAGGCTTGCCCCGTGCTTGGTTGTCTGAACAAATAGAACCTGTTGCTTGCCGTCGTCTTCGCGTTGCAGATTCTCAAGTGCGAGGTTCTCCCCAAGCACAAGATTGAATCCAGCCAGTTTCTTAATAAGCGGAGCCGTGGGCTCACCCTTGGCATCAAGGCCAATGGCAACCGGCAGCAGCTTAATGCGCAGGCTTTCATCGGCGGCCTGCGACAAGACATTGGAAATACGCACAGCAAGTCGCCGAGGGCTGGCGAACTCCGCATATTGGGACTGCCCATCGCAGACCCCAGCGGCCTGAAGACCTTTAAAAATAGACTGCGCAAACGACTGGCCAAGGGACTTCAAGGCCTTGGGGGGTAGCTCTTCGGTGACCAGCTCAACAAGAAGCGTTTGAGGATTTGTCATCTCGAGCTCTCCGCCTGGCACATGGGAAAACCAAGGGCCTGGCGAGACTCAAAGTAGGCCTGGGCAACCTGGCGTGAGAGGTTACGAATACGGCCTATGTACTGGGCCCGTTCGGTGACTGAAATAGCACCCCGGGCATCAAGCAAATTAAAAGTGTGAGCAGCTTTAAGCACCTGCTCGTAGGCAGGTAGTGCCAGGCTTTTCTCAAGCAGGCTCTGGGCATCCGACTCGTACTCACCGAAGCGACGCAGCAGGGTCTCAACGTTACTTGCCTCGAAGTTGTAGGCGGACTGTTCCACTTCGTTCTGATGATAGACATCGCGGTAAAACATACGATGGGTCTGCGAGGTATCGTCTTGCCATTGACTCCAGGCAAGGTCAAAGACGTTTTCAACACCCTGCAGGTACATGGCGAGCCGTTCAAGGCCGTAGGTAATTTCGCCGGTAATGGGCTGGCAGTCGATGCCACCCACCTGTTGGAAATAAGTGAACTGGGTGACTTCCATGCCATTAAGCCAGACCTCCCAGCCCAGTCCCCAGGCGCCCAGCGTGGGGTTCTCCCAGTCGTCTTCCACAAAGCGAATGTCATGCACCTTGGGGTCAATGCCCAGGGCTTGTAGAGACTGCAAATAAAGATCAAGAATGTTGCTAGGAGAAGGTTTTAGGACCACCTGAAACTGGTAGTAGTGCTGAAGCCTGTTGGGATTTTCGCCATAGCGCCCATCCTTGGGTCGTCGCGACGGCTGCACGTAGGCTGCCCTCCAAGGCTCGGGCCCAAGGGCGCGCAAAAAGGTGGCAGTGTGCGAGGTGCCCGCACCCACTTCAAGGTCGATAGGCTGCAAAAGGGCGCATCCCTGCCGTGCCCAGAACTGCTGCAAGGTAAGAATGACGTCTTGGAAAAGAGGTGTTGTCATAGCCCACCATTCTAACGGGCGGAGCCTGGCCGCCGACGGCGAGCCTGCAGCAAGGCGGCCAAGGCCGCAAGGGTCAGTAAAAAGAAAATGGCCGTGTTGCCCCATCGGTTAAAAGGCGTTGCCCCTTCCATGCCCTGCACCTGCCCAAGCAGAATGTTGCGCTCTTGGCTTGCAATGCTTTCTTGCACACGGCCCTTGGCATCCACAATAGCGGTAAGCCCCGTGTTGGTGGCCCGCAGCATGGGCCGCCCGGTTTCAAGGCTGCGCATGCGCCCTACGTTTAAGTGTTGCCTTAAGGCAATGGAGTCGCCGAACCAGGCAAGGTTGCTTAGGTTGAGCCAGATGCTCGGCGGGGTTACGCCGGGCCGATGATCTTGCAAGGCTGCAATCAGTTCCTCGCCAAAAAGATCATCAAAACAGATGTTCAGGCCAATGCCCTGGTCCTTAATTAAGAAGGCCGACTGCGCCAGCCCACCAGAGCGAAAGCTGCCCAAGGGCATCTGCATAAGGTCCACAAACCACTGAAATCCCCAAGGAATGAATTCACCAAAGGGTACAAGATGATGCTTGTCGTAGCGGTAGGCCCACTGCCCGTTGTCCTCGGGTCGAAGGGCGATGGCGGAGTTCGACCAGCCTTGGGCGTCCTGAAGGGGCAGTCCACTAATAAGGGTCACGCCGCTGCGATCGATAAGCCGCTGAACCAATTCCCGGGTCTCGGGGTTGAGCCGTTGCCAGGTATCAATGAAGGCGGTCTCGGGTAAGACCACCAGGTCGGCTGCCACAGGTCGGCCTGCCGAGACGGGCGTTGCAACGGCAAGCAGTTCAAGCAGGCTGCGCTCGGTGGCCTTGGCATGGGAGGGGTCAAACTTCATTCGTTGGTCAATGCTTGGCTGAATAAGCGCAACACGCAGGGGTTCGCCAAGGGGCTTTGTCCAGTGAATGCTTAGGCCAACGCCGCCCGCTAGATGCAGGCTTAGCACGGCAAGAGCCGGCCCGGGTTTGAGGCGGGCAAGCCATGCCGCGCAAAGGGCTGCAAGAAACACCAGGCCATAGACGCCAAGCACCGGAGCAAAGCCTGCCAACAGGCTATCGACCTGCAGGTAGCCCCAGTTAAGCCAGGGAAATCCGGTGAACAGGTAGCCTCTTAAGAGCTCGGCAAGGGTGATGGCGCAGGCCACGGCCAGTGGGCGAAGCTTGTAGCGCCGAATGGCGACACCGGCGCCAAGGGTAAACAGGCTTACGTAAAGCGCAAGCAGCAGGGTGGCCGTGGCGGCGATGGGCGCAGCCATAAGCCCGTAGACATGCAGACTTGTAAAGATCCAGTGAAGGCCCGCCAGGTTGAAGAGTAAAAGCAGAGCGGCTGCCAGCCATGGGGCGTGCCGTTGCGGGCTCCACCAGAGGCGAACAAGAACCGCTAAAAAAACCAAGACGGCAAGGCTTGCCAGCCAGCCTGGAAGTTGCAGGTTCATGGGCTAGTAGGCGTTCATGGTGCGCCCGGGCATGCTCGTTCGGGGTCTGCCCTTTTTATAACTACGAGGGTCAACGGCTCTCAGGCTCTGAGGCGAGCTTAACCTCTTGCATCTCAAGCCGGCGCACCAGCAGCACGTGGGCCATGCGTGCGTCTGCGCGCTGAACCTCAAATTCAAACCCAAAGGCCTGCACCAGTTCGTCGCGATGCGGAACACGGCCCAGGTGGTCTGTAACCAGCCCGCCAATGGTGTCGGCCGACTCAAGGTTGAGCTGACAATCAAAGTACTCATTGAACTGTTCAAGTGGCGTGAGCGCCCGAACACGGAACTGGCCAGGCGCATGGTCAAGCGCAAGGATGTTGTCTTCTTCCTCGTCGGTGTCGTGCTCGTCCTCAATATCCCCCACGATCTGCTCCAGCACATCTTCAATGGTGATCAGGCCGGCAACCCCACCGTATTCGTCAACCACAATGGCAATGTGGTTTCGGTTGTTGCGGAAGTCGCGAAGCAGAACATTCAGGCGCTTGGACTCGGGCACAAAAACGGCGGGCCGCAGCAGCCCGCGTATGTCTTTCTCGTCGTTGGCGAGCACCCGAAGAAGGTCCTTGGCCAAAAGAATGCCAATGATGTTGTCCTTGCTTCCATCGGTCACAGGAAATCGCGAGTGCGCGGCCTCAATGACCTGGGGCAAAAGGGTGTCAAGGGGCTCGTTGATGTCAAGCACGTCCATCTGTCCGCGTGGAATCATAAGGTCGCGTACCGCCAGGTCGGCCACCTGCAACACGCCCTCCATCATGGACACAGCATCGGCGTCAATGACGGAATGGGCTTGGGCTTCGCGGAGCTGCTCGATCAGCTCCTCTTTTTCATCGGTCCGGCCAAAAAGCCGGTCGATGAGCCGTTTGAAGGTTTGACTCAGGCCGGATGGCCTAGGGTCGGGTTCAGACATGCAGGGGCATGGAAGTGGAACATGTTGCTAGTTTGCCACAGCTTGGCCCAGGGCGTAGGGGTCGGGTATGCCCAGCCTCGCGAGCAATGCCCGCTCCAGGTCTTCCATAAGAAGGGCTTCGGGCTCGGTCTGGTGGTCAAAGCCAAGGGCATGAAGAGCGCCGTGAATGGCCATATGAAGGAAGTGATCGCCAACACTTTTATTTTGTTGCAGGGCTTCGTGGGTTAAAACAGGCAGGCAGAAAACAAGGTCGGCCGCTGCCTCGGGAAGCGGTTCGTAGCCGAAGGTAAGAACATTGGTTGGTGAGTCTTTGCCTCTAAACTGTTTGTTTAAAGCCTGGGATTCATCGTGCCCAACCATTCGCAGGGTGAGTTCCAGGGAGGCCGCCTTGGCCGCCGTACGCCGCTTTTTACCCGGCAGGTTCGCCACTTGGTTTGCCTTATGGCCTGCTACGACCTGGTTGAAGGCTGCCTGGAGAAGGCGTTCAAGCCGCGTCCGGTAAACCGGCCAGCGAGCGGGCCCTAGGCTCGAGCGGTCCCACTGAAGGCTGAGTCGAACCCGGGGCTTAGGCCGCGTTGGCAGGGCGGGCCTCGTCTTCCGGGCTAAGAACCAGTGCCCCACGCAGGCTGTGGGCAAGCGCTGCGGTGATGGTCATAGGGAGAATCTGCCCAACAAGCCTTGCCATTGTGTGGCCCGGCGCGGCGAAGTTCACCACCCGGTTGTTTTCCGTGCGGCCCATGAGTTCGGCCGGGTTCTTCTTGGAGCGGCCTTCAACAAGCACATCAAGGGTCTGCCCAACCATGGCCTGGCTGATCGCCTGCGCGTTGGCGTCAATGGCAGCCTGAAGCCTTTGCAGGCGGGCAAGCTTGACGTCCGCTGGGGTGTCGTCCTTCAGGTCGGCGGCAGGTGTTCCAGGCCTGGGGCTGTAAATAAAGGAATAGGAGTGATCAAAGCCCATGGACTCAATGAGCCGCATGCTGTCCTCAAACTCCAACTCGCTTTCCCCGGGAAAGCCCACAATGAAATCGGTGGACAGACAAATGTCGGGCCTTAAGGCCTTCAGACGGCGGGCAATGCTTTTGTATTCCAGGGCCGTGTAACCACGCTTCATGGCCGCAAGCACGCGGTCATTGCCAGACTGAACAGGCAGGTGAATATGGTTCACAAGTTTGGTAAGCCTGCCGTAGGCATCAATCAGCTTTTGCGTGAACTCTTTGGGATGCGAGGTTGTGTAACGAATGCGGGCAATGCCAGGAATGTCGCTCACCATTTCAAGTAGGTCGGTGAAGTCAAGGCCGTGTTCGGGGTCGAGAAAGGCATTCACGTTTTGGCCAAGCAGCGTGACCTCGCGCACGCCCTGGCCTGCAAGCTCGGCCACCTCGGTTAAGACATCTTCGGCCCGACGCGAGACCTCTTGGCCTCGGGTGTAGGGCACAACGCAGAAACTGCAGAACTTGCTGCAGCCTTCCATAATCGACACAAAGGCGCTTGGGCCTTGTACGCGCGCAGGCGGCAGGTAGTCGAATTTTTCGATTTCCGGAAAGGAAATGTCCACCTGAGATTTACCGCTTGATTTACGAGCCTCGATAAGTTCGGGAAGCCGATGCAGGGTCTGGGGTCCGAACACCAGGTCCACATAGGGCGCGCGCTTCACAATGGCCTCGCCCTCTTGGCTGGCCACGCATCCGCCTACGCCAATAATGAGGCCAGGCTTAAGTTTTTTTAGGTCTCGGGCGCGACCAAGATCGGAGAAGACTTTTTCTTGGGCCTTTTCGCGCACCGAGCAGGTGTTGAAAAGAATAACGTCAGCCTCCTCGGGCGAGTTCGTGGGCTCAAGCCCATGCGACTCTCGCAAAACGTCGGCCATCTTGCCCGAATCGTAGTCATTCATTTGGCAGCCAAAGCTGCGGATGTAGAGCTTAGAGGTCACTGCGATGTCTTTCAGCCGTGATAAAAAGAAGGTCTTGGTTTTAAGGGAAACACCATTTTGCAGCATTCTTCTGCCCAGGGGTTGTTAAAGCCGGGTGTTCAGCGCCGAGAGTTCTGGGCATGGGCGAGCCTTGACTTTGCGAATTCGGGTTACACCACTGTTGTGCTTACGGCCGTTTTTAATGCCTATTTTGTTGCTGTTGTTATGCAAGATGCCGCGCATGCCACCCTGGCATGGACCCTGGTTCTTTCAGTGAGTTATTTGTTGGTGATGGTCACAGCCCCATGGCTTGGCGCCTGGGCCGACCAGCACCAGGCCAAGCGAAAGCTGTTGTGGCTCGCAAGCCTTGCCTGTATTTTTGCAACAGCTTTGCTGGCTGGTGTCGGCCAGGGTCAATGGCTTTGGGCAGCGGCCTTACTGGTTGTCTCTAACCTCGCCTATGCCAGTCATCAAGACCTCGCCGCGGGCTACTTGTCGGAACTTGCCCCGAAAGAAAAGCTTGGCCGTCTTTCAGGTTATGGCTGGGCCTGGGGCTACCTGGGTGGTCTGCTGAGTCTTGTCATGGCCTTGGCCTGGGTGCAGTTTTTGGGGCTCGAGCTCTCGCCTTTCATTGCCCAGGCTCTGGGTCTTCCCAACCCGGTCACTGACCAAGGTCTTGCCACCGAGTGGGCGGTTGGCGGGGCCATGCTACTTACAGCCTTTCTGTTTGCCCTGGTTGGCCTTCCTGCCCTGCTTGTCCTAAAAGACCATCAACCGGCTCAGCCTCAAGCCCAGTGGCGCGGAGCCTGGCACAGGCTTGTCCAAGGCTGGTCAGGCTTGGCCCACGGTCAGCCCTTGCGCCAGCTTCTGGTCTGCATTGCGGTCTACCAGTCGGGGGTGGCAACGGTGATCACTCTTGCCGCCATCTATGCCCAGCAGGTCATGGGTTTTTCAATGGCCCAGACCATCGTCCTGGTGCTGGTGGTGAATGTTACGGCAAGCCTGGGGGCATTGCTTTTTGGCCTTCTTCAAGACCGGCTTGGTCACAAGCGCAGCCTGGCCTTGAGCCTCGCGCTCTGGATACTGATGGTTCTGGTGGCTGCCTTCTCAACCACCGAGCCTGGTTTCTGGCTTGCGGCCAACCTTGCAGGCCTTGCCATGGGCGCCTCGCAAAGCGGCGCGCGCGCGGCCGTGGCGGCCTTGTCCGACCCCGACCGTCAGGCAGAGTCCTTTGGCTACTGGGGGGTTGCAGTGAACCTGGCCTCGGTCTGCGGGCCGCTTTGTTATGGCTTAACCAGCTGGCTGTCGGGCAATAACCATCGGCTGGCCATTGCCCTAACAGGCCTCTTTTTTATAGCGGGCCTCATTCTGCTGCTGCGAATACCCTTCTCCCAGGCGGACGCAAGGCTCATGCCCCAGGCTTAAAAGCCCAGAGGAACGCACCAGCCCATCGCAGACGATGGACTGCAAGGCGTTCGCAGGGCAGGCCTTGGACGCGGTGGGCTAGCGCGTAAGAAGGAAGTCACGCATGGCCGGCCAGTGGTCGGGAAAGTCGGAAAGGCTGTGATCGGAGCCTTCAACAATGTGGTGAAGGGCGCCAGGGTAGCGGCCCACCATCTCGTTCCAGTCAAGCAGCTCATCGCCTTTGGCAGCAACCAGCATGTAGCGCTCGGGCTGGCTAAGAGGCACCTCCATGGATCGCAGGTCATCAATGTAGTCTGCCTGAAACTGCAAGACCTCGTCGCTGTGCCAGGCTTTCAGAGGGCCCACCTGGTCTGCCAGGTCGCGGGCAGGCGCGCAGGCTGGGTTAATAAGTGCTGCCTTGAAGGCCTCGCGCTTGGGGTGGCGCTCCATGAACCAGCTGGCATAAAACCCGCCCAACGAGCTTCCAATAAGGCGAATTTGAAAACCTTCGGAAAGGGCGTGTTCAACCGTCTGGGAGGCATGGTCCATGGCGGCAAGCGGCGCAACCTCAAGGGCAGGGCATTCGAAACGCACCCCTTCTTGATCCAGCCATTGGGCAAGCAGCATAGCCTTGGAGGACTGGGGAGAGCTGCGAAAGCCATGCAGGTAAATGACACAAAAGTCGCTGGGCTGGGACATAGGAAGGTCCTCCTTTTCGTTGGGTGGAGCAAATACGCATTACTGCTGAGCGGGGATTTCCCCAATGCGTCAATGAGGCAGACAGGGCACACTCGAACCTGATCTGCAACAGCTTTAAGAAAGTGAGCGGCTGCTAGTTAGCTGGAACCGTTTGCTCGGGAAATCGAAATCGTTTCGATGTCTTGCAGCTGTTATTTCATTCTCTAGAGGAGACCAAGGCATGTCAACCGTTGTGAAAAAGTTTTTAACCTCCGCTCTGTCCCTAGGCCTTGTTGCCGGGGTATCCCTATCGGCAAGTGCCCTGGAACTCAAGATCTCCCACCAGTGGAAGGCCAATGTTGACGGCCGCGACCGCGCAGCCCGGCTTTTTGTGAAAGAGGTCGAAAAGGCTGATCCAAGCATTAAGTTCCGCATCTACCCCGCGCAGTCGCTTGGTATCAAGCCGGTTGCTCAGCTTGATGCGCTTCAGAATGGCACGCTGGAACTGGCCATTTTCCCCATGTCCTACGCGGTGGGTAAGGCTAAAGAATTCTCAGGGGTCATTCTTCCTGGTGGTGTCCCAAGCCTTGACGTTGCCATGAAACTTAAGCGATCGGCCTACCACAAGGAAATTCAAAAGCTCGCCAATGCCAACGGCATTCACATTGTGTCCTGGTGGTGGACCCCTGGTGCCTTCGCAACGAAGACATCACCCGTTGGTGGGCCCGACACGGTCAAAGGTCAGAAGCTTCGTGCCGCAGACCCCACGTTTGAGTCCATGCTGAAGGCGGCTGGCGCCTCCACATCGGCCATGGCCTCCACAGAAATCTACCCTGCGCTGCAGTCGGGTGTTCTTACTGGAGCGCTAACTTCTGCGGAGACCTTTGTCTCGGGCCGTCTCTACGAGCAGACCAAGCACGCCACCGTCGGTGGAGCGAACTCTTTGTGGATGTTGTTGCAGCCTCTGGTTATGTCCAAGCAGCATTGGGACAAGCTCTCGCCTAAGCAGCAGAAAATTTTTGAAGAGGCTGCTGATAAGGCCGATGCCTTTTTCTTAACGGTTCAGCGAGAGGCCACCAATGCCATGGCAGAAGCCTGGCGCAAGTCGGGCGGCACGCCGCGCGAGATGACCGATGACGAGTACAAGCAATGGATGGAGCTTGCCAGGAAAACAGCCTATCCCGAGTACGCCGCCATTTCACCAACAGCCAAGCGCATTCTTGACGCACTCGAGAAGTCCAAAGCCGCGAAGTAAGGTTCGTTGATCAGCCCCGGTAGCAGACCACTGCTCTGGGGCTTTTTTACATTTTGCCTGCGAGGGAAGGTCTTGCCTAAGAGGTTGACCGCTCCTTCGTGAAAGACTCAGACCGGTTTTTGTAAGGGGATCTTCATTGGACGGGTATCGGCGTTTCGTGTCGCGCATGTCAGATGCCTGCGCAGTCGTTGCAAGTGTCTTCTTGGCGGTGGCCGCGGTCATTATTTGTTATATGGTTATCCGGCGGACTGCTGGCTTCTCAACCGACTGGGAGCTTGAATTTGCTGTCTTCATGATGGTGGCCTCCTTGTTTCTGGGTTCTCCTTACTGCCTGAAGACTGAGGGTCATGTTGCGGTCGGTCTGATGGAGTCCGCCTTGCCAAGCCGAAGCGCTTATTGGCTAAGGATCGTCATACAAATAATTGGTCTGCTCGTTGTGCTTTTTTTGGCCTACATGGGCCTTGAAAAAACATGGGAAGTCTTTGTGAAGGGCGAGCTCACCGAGAGCTCATGGGCGCCGCCTAAGTGGCCGTTGTATGCAACTATGCCCATTGGTTTTTTCTTAACCGCCTTGCAGTACATCGCAATGATTGGGGTGGACCCATCAAAGCGCTCGGAGACTCCCAATGTCTGAACTTCAAATTGGCCTATTGATTCTTATTGCCACCCTGGTGGTGCTTTTCTCAGGCCTTCCCATTGCATGGGGGCTTATTCTGGTTTCAGTAAGTTTTCTTACGATTTTCGAAGGCCCGATGTTTTTGAATAACGTTGCAGTGGTCATGATGGACGAGCTGGCCTCGTTTGCCCTGCTAACTATCCCACTCTTCATTCTTTTGGGCTCGGCTGTGGGCGGAACCAATGCAGGCCGCGACCTTTACGAGTCCTTGCATCGCTGGCTGGTTCGCGTTCCTGGTGGGCTGGTTATTGCTAACGTTTTGGCCTGCGGTATTTTCAGTGCCATTAGTGGTTCAAGCCCAGCAACGGCCGCGGCTGTGGGCAAGGCGGGTGTTCCCGAAATGCTGCGCAGAAATATTTCCGCACGACTTGCAACGGGCTCGGTCTGCGCAGGTGGCACGCTGGGCATTCTTATTCCACCTTCCATCACCATGATTCTGTATGGAATCGTCACCGAGACCTCCATTGGACGACTCTTTCTTGCCGGTGTCATTCCCGGAATTATGTTGGTGGTACTTTTTGCGATTTATGCCTGGCTCTCGAGCCTGCGCAGCGAGCGCCTTTCGGGCTACATTGAGCAACAGCGCTACAGCCTGAAAGAAAAGATGTCGGGCTTGCTTCGTGTCTCGCCCTTCATCGCCATTATTGTGGCCATTGCCTACTCCATGTATGGAGGCATTGCCACGCCAAGCGAGGTGGCGTCACTTTCGGCTGTTCTTGCCTTGGTCTTGGTGGCTGTTATTTACAAGGCACGTAGCCGGAAAGATCAATGGAAGATTTTTAGCGAAACGGTTCGCGAGTCCACCATGATTCTGATGATTATTGCAGCGGCCGCTGTTTTCTCCTACATGATGTCGCTGCTCTATGTAACCCAGACTGCGGCGCAGTGGCTTGTGGACATGGAACTCAACCGCTGGGTTCTTATGCTGGTCATAAACCTTTTCCTGTTGCTTGCAGGCATGTTTCTTCCGCCTGTTGCCATTATCTTGATGGTGATGCCTATTCTGACTCCCGTGCTTGAGGTCAACAACTTCGACCTTATTTGGTTTGCCGTCATCCTCACCATTAATATGGAAATTGGTCTTATTACCCCGCCGGTGGGCTTGAACCTCTATGTATTGAAGGGCGTAGTGCCCAATGTCAGCCTTAAAGACATACTGCTTGGCTCCATGCCTTTTGTCTTCATCATGATGGGCTCGATGGTCTTACTTTCAATCTTTCCTGAGATCGCGCTCTGGCTTCCGAGCCAGATGATGGGGGCGTCTCAGTAGAGTTGGGCGACGGGGGTGGAAGGGGGTCGCAGCGAAAAAGCTGCTCGGCCTGGGCCCCGGTGGCAAGGTCTTTGTTTTTAATGCCCGCTTTGAGGGGGTCTGCCGGCTTGCAGCGCATGCGCAGTCCTTGGCTGAATCTCAACTCAAGCTCAAGCTCAGGCGAATCAGAGGCCAGGTCCGCCCTGCCAACATCAACATGCCCCTCGGGAGTGAAGCCAAGGGTCCTGCCCTGGGCGTCGATCACCTGCTGCAGACGTTGCAAAAGAGCAAGGGGCAGGTCTAGTCTTGCAACGGTTGTCTGTGCCCACTGCTCGGGCTGCTCGGCCTCAAGCCAGTAGGCTCTGCGGCTTGCGACAGCAAAGGCCTCAAGCGACCCTGGGCTGACCTGGTCGAAGGAAAGACTTCGAAGGTTGTAGCGAAACCGGTTGGCTGTCCATGCGCCTGTGCGAGTAAGTGTGGCCAAGCCGTTGGTGTTGCTGGCACGGCGCTGCAGGCCATTGCTTAGCTCAAGGCCAGGCGTCTTTAGATCCACAAGAAGAAGGTTGTGATCGCCCGGGCTTCCTAGATGCAGCCCTTTGGGTGTTAGCCAGATACGGCTTGCCAGGGCGAAGTCGGTTGCACTCTGCCCGTTAGAGTTCTTGCGCCATTGCAGGCTCAGGTCGCCTTCGGGCCTGCGGGTGCGCAGTTCTGCAAGGCTCTCCTGTTTGGTCGTGGCAGAGTCCATCGCCCGTGACTGCGCCATCGATCGTCGCAGGCTAAGTTCTGGGGCCTCGGGGCCCGACCCGAACGATTGCTTAAGCTGCAGGCTTGCTCGTCGAAGGCTTGGGCTTGCCGAAAAACTGCTGCGCAGCTGGCTGCGTTTGAAGTGTCTGGGTTGAAACTGCAGGCTTAGAAAGAACTGCGACTGGCCCTCGGATGCAGGGACTGCAGTGCCCCTCAACGAAGCCTGGCCAGCAGGTTGCGCGGCCCGTCGAAGCTGGCGCACCGATGCCGTCAGGCTAAGGCCTTCGGTCAAGTTCTGCGACCAACTGCCCAGCCAGGCCTCGTCGCCTTGGGCAGACCGTGACCATTGAACCGAAAGGCTTGCCCAGCCGCCAAGGCTTTGGCGCAGGCTGACCTGGCCCGCATGGCGGGTGGGGGTTAAGTCAAGAGCAAGCTGCTGGCCTGAGCCAAGACGCGACCGGCTGCTTAGACTTGGCAGAAGGCTGCAGGCCTGCCCCTTGGGGCATTGGCTTAAAAGCTCGGCACCCAGCACATGACCAAGCCATCGACGCGACTGCAGGCCCAGGTTCAGAGAAAGACCTGCTGAAGCATCCCGAGCCGAGATGTTGTCTTGGGCGCGGTCTAATAAGGGTCTGGTGCGTGCCTCATAAGCGAGTTTTGCTGCCAGCGTCTCTTCCCCAGTAAGCCCCCAGAGCGTCTGGGTGGCCGCAGCCCCTTGAGGGTAGAGCTCAAGGTCAAACAGACGGTCGCCCTGATTAAGAAGCAGAGGGCTGGTCACCCAGGGCAGAAGAACCGTCTGTCGTTGCCCCGAGAGAGCTTCAAGCTCAAGCTGCAGAAAGCCAGGCAGGCTGGGTGCTGAAAGCCCGTTAAGCCTGTATTGGCCCGATGGCAGCAGACCCGTGGCGTAAAGCGCCAGGCCGTCCTCGTTTAGAACGCGCAGCCTTGAGGGCTGATCAAGCTGGAGCAGGCCTGGGCCTGTGGAAGGCTGTCGCAGGGGCCTATGGCGTGATGTCCAGCGCAAGCCTCGTCGCTCCGTTAGAGCATCTTGGGCAAAGGCCTCGGAGGTCAGGTCACCAAGCTGCAAGGCCGCGCCCGATTCAAAGAGCCATTCCAGCCAATAGCGTGCGGGCTGCCCGGCGGCGCTGCCCTTTTGCATTAAGAACTGGGCTGGGCCATAGGACATGCCAAGGCCCAACTGCAGGGAGCGCCGGCTTTTAAAAATATCCAGATGGGCGCTTGGCAGCTCTCTGCTTGCAGGGCTGTGCAGGGTTTTTAGGGCGTCCAAGGCAGAAAGACTTGGTCGGCCAAACCGCAGGCTGCGTTCCTTTAAAAGCTGCGGCGCAAGCTGCACCAAAAGCCGGGTCTCGTCGGCGATGAACTGGCAGGCCTCTGCGGGAAACTGCAGCCAGTTGCCCGTGGCCTTCTCCAAAAGATCGGCATCAAGCTCTTTTTCAAGCAGTCGTTTCTCAAGCCAGCAGCCGAACTCGGCCGTGTCGTGAAACTCAGCCGATGGGCCTGGGCGATTTAGAAAGAAGATGCTGCCTCGGCTAATCTGGCGGCCGTTGAGTTCAATGGCAGCGAAGTCCTCTTTGGCCAAGGGGTGGGGCGGGCTCATTGTGATGCCGCTTGCATGGCCTGGGTTCAGAGTAAGGCAGAAGCCAAGCCCAGAGCCAAGTCCTAGGCCAAGGGCAGTGAGGCAGCGCATTGCCCAGGCTTTGGCTTTCAAAAAAAGAAGGCCCTGAACCAGGGCCTCACTACACAAGACAGCCTTTCGGGTCATGCAGCTACTGCGGATCAAGCCCTGTGGTCTTGGCAAGCCGATCGGTTCTGGGGCTGCAAAGCTGCACGGTCTCGCCAGGCAAAACCACCTGCGGCCCCGTGGTGGTGCGCGCGAGTTCGAGACGCACCACCTGAGCCTGCGGATTGGTAAACGACTGGCAGCCTCCCAGGTCTTGATTGGTGAGGCTGGGCTTAAGTGCAACAGGCTCCTGGGCAAGCCGATAGACAGGAAGGCTGAACCGAAACCGAAAGGCAAGCCCCGAGATGCTGTTGTTCGTCTCGGGGATCTGCTCAATAAGAAGCCGGTGGTAGCCCGCGCGGTTGGCAATGCGTGCACGCACCAGCTGCCTGCCACCCGGCGCAAGACTAAAAAACCGTGGGGCCACCTGGCCATCGGCGCCCAGCTGCTCTTCGCCTGCCGGCCCCCAGCCCACAAGCCGCACGGACCAGCGTGATGGGGTGGTCAGGCTTGACTGCACCTCGGTGACCACCACCCCACCCTCGTCAAGGTGAAGCTGCGGCGGTGTCACCGAGAGTGCCGCATGGGCCGCATTAAAGGGTTGGACTGAAAGAATGCAAAAGGCCAGGCCTAGAAGAAGGCCTGACCGCCCAAGAATAACCAGGGGCTCCCAGCGCATGGCTAGTAGCTAATGGTGGCAACCACCGTGTCGGCGTAGTTGCCCATTTCAGGAACGAGTTGACCGGAGGGGATGCGGCCGTAGACGGGGAGTGCTTGGTCATTGCCAGTTCCTACCCCAGAGAAGACGCTTGTTGAGTCCCAGGTGGTTGAGCGACTAACGTCTCGGAAGATTCCGTATCCGATGAACGCACCATTACTCGCGAGACGTCGTCCACCCTGAAAGTTAGACCCATCGTTCAAAGCTACTGAGTAAGGGGCTCCGTTCGAGCAATTAACAGTGATCTGACTTTCAGCGTCATTTTGCGAGGTTGTTCCCGTAGTTATTGTGTTGAAGGTCATATCGAAGGCATTAATCGAACAGGTCGCCACCACCTCCATGCCGACGTTAAAGCTGGCCGACTCGGTGTCGGCAAGGGCAGGGGCCGCAACGGCAGCGCCAAGCAGGCTGGCAAGGGCAATGCGAACAGCAACAAGCGGGGTCTTGGTCTTCATGGTTTCTCCTAAAAAGTTAAAAGGCGATGAACCGGCCCACGGCCGAGGAGGCCCTGGGCACGGACCCGACTCTGAGGCTGCTTATGGGTTGGATGAAGATCGCGAAATGGCCGATGCAAAAAACTCTTACAGCCCTCTCGGCCTTTGCGGCCAGAAAAACAGGCAGACTTGCAATACGTAATCACATCAAAAGAGAGATGCATGAAAGAAGGTCAAGCAGGCACCCCCTCCGCCCAGGTCATTCGGCAGTCCGACTACCGCCCCCCCAGCCATCGCATAACCGACCTTCAACTCGAGTTTGAGCTTGGGCTTGAGGAGACCTGGCTGACCTCGGACTTTGGGTTTGAGCCGCTCTTAGCGTCTTCGCAAGAGGGCCCAACCGACCTTCTACTTGCAGGCGATGGACTCTGTTTTGAGGCTGCCTGGCTCAACGACCAGCCGCTTGCAGCCGATGCCCTCCAGGTGTCACCCGAGGCGTTCTGTTTAAAAAATGCCAGCACAGGCCGGCTGCGCATTCGCACCCGGCTTCAGCCCTCTGCCAACACCGAGCTCATGGGCCTTTACGCCAGTCGCGGGGGGCTTTACACCCAGTGCGAGTCCGAGGGCTTTCGGCGCATGACCTATTTTCTCGACCGGCCCGATGTCATGACGGTGTACACGGTGACCTTAAGGGCACCGGTGGGCCAGTTTCCGGTGCTGCTCTCCAATGGCAATTTGGTAAAAGAGTACGAAGACAACGGCCAGCGTGTGAGCGTCTGGCATGACCCCTTTCCGAAGCCAAGCTATTTGTTTGCCCTGGTTGCGGCTGACCTACAGTGCCTTGAAGCCTTTGTTACCAGCCTGTCGGGCGCGCGCAAGCAGCTGCAGGTTTACACCCGCCCGCAAGACCTTTGTCGGGCCGAGTTTGCGCTTGAAAGCCTGAAGCATTCGGTGGCCTGGGATGAGCAACGTTTTGGCCTTGAGCTTGATTTAGAGCGGTTCATGATTGTCGCGGTGCCCGACTTTAATTCAGGGGCGATGGAGAATAAGGGCCTCAACCTTTTCAACACCAAGTACGTTCTTGCCGACCCCGATACGGCCACCGACAAAGACTACGAGCTTGTTGAGGCGGTCATTGGTCATGAGTATTTTCATAACTGGACGGGTAATCGCATTACCTGCCGTGACTGGTTTCAGCTCACCCTAAAAGAGGGCTTGACGGTTTTTCGTGACCAGGAGTTCACGGCCGATCGGCTGGCTGAGGGCCTAAGCCCCGAGCAGGCTGCAAGCGCGCGAGCCATTAAACGTATCGAAGATGTGCGCACGCTGCGCACCCATCAGTTCCCTGAAGATGCCGGCCCCATGGCGCATCCAATTCGGCCTTTGCAGTACCAGGAGATTCGCAACTTTTACACGGCAACGGTCTATGAGAAGGGGGCCGAAGTCATTCGCATGCTGCAGACCCTTCTTGGCCAAGAAGGGTTTCGCAAGGGCATGGCCCTTTATGTAAAACGGCATGACGGCAGGGCGGCCACCTGCGAAGACTTTGTGAGTTCCATTCTGGATGCCAACAACAGGCCTGAGCTTTTTGAGCCTTTTATGCGCTGGTATTCTGCCGCTGGCACCCCCGGGGTTGGTGTAAAAAGCAACTGGGATGCGGGGCAGGCCAGGCTCACTCTTACGCTCACCCAGGCGTTGCAAGCCGGCCAGCAGCCTCTGGTTATCCCAATTCGAGCGGGTCTTTTAAGCGAAGAAGGCAGGCAGCTTTTAGAAGATCAGGTTCTCTTAATCACCGAGCCCGAGCAGTCCTTTGTCTTTGATCTGCCTTCTCACAAAGGCAAGTCCGAGCCCATTGCATCGTTGCTTCGCGGTTTTTCGGCGCCGGTGCAGCTTGGGCAAGGCCTAACTGCCAAGGCACTGCAAAGCCTTGCCGCGCATGACACCGATGCCTTTAACCGTTGGGAGGCCTGCCAGCGCTTAATGCTTGCCCAGCTTATGCCCGATGCCACCACGGCCGAAGAGCGCGAGGGATTAATGCAGACGCTTTTGCGGCTTGCAGACGACCCGGCTTTAAGCGAGGGGTTCAAGCTCTTGTGTCTCACGCCACCCTCGGAGGCCTTGGTGGCAGAGCACTGGTGCTCAGAGGGCCATGCCATTGACCCCAGTGCCATTCGTCGAAGGCTTGAGGCCCTAAGGCTTGCCATGGCCCTTGCGCTTGAGCCGCTGATGAAGCCCCTGGATGCCCAGGTGGATACCACCGAGCGGGCCGAGCATTACCAGCCCTCGGGGCCCGCGGCGGGTCGTCGGGCTTTTCAACATTTGGCCCAGTCGCTTCTTACCCTGCTAAGCCCAACGCAAGACCGAGCTCAGCAGCTTTTAAAGCGCTACTTTGCGGCAACCAATATGACCCGGCGAATGGCATGCCTGTCGGGGCTTGTAAGCCTTCAGGGTATTGCCACTCAGCCCTGCCAGAAGGCCCTGGATGACTTTTTGGAACGCTACAAAGACAACGACTTGGCCCTGGATAAATGGTTTTCGGTGCAGGTTGCAACGGTTCGGCTGCATGACACCGAGGGGCTTGATTTATTAGCCACTGTGCAGGGTCTGCTTGATCATCCGCGTTACGATTTGGGCAGTCCGAACCGAATTCGCTCGGTGCTCGGCCCCTTCTTTATGCAGGTTTCACCCGGTTTTCATCGCGGCGACGGGGCGGGCTACAAGCTCTGGTGCGATCAGCTTGCACGCCTGGCGAGCCGCAACAGTCAGCTTGCCTCCCGACTTGCCCGGTCACTGGATCGTTGGCAGGCCTTTGAGCCGCAGCGTCGCCTGGCCATGCGAAAGGCTATCGAGGCCTTGTCAGAGACCCCGGGCCTGCCTGCCGATCTTGCTGAGGTCTGTGGCAGGTTTCTTGCCGATGTCACGGAATCGTCACGATGAGCGCCTAAATTGAAAGCGATGTTCCCCATGCCCCACTTACTTTTGGGCCGTTGACACGAACTTCCTAACAAGACGAACGCCCCATGACGCAGCCCCCCTTAAGTTTTCAGCAGCGCGCTGACCTCGACCTTCTTGATAGCTACGATGAAGAGCTTGAAATGGAGCTTGACGACGACCGGCTGGATGCGCTCTTGCTTGATGGTCCCCAGCAGAGCCCTTCCAGCGAGGGAGCCATTGACCGCAGGCTTTATTTTCGTGAACTCTTTCGTCTGCAGGGCGAGCTGGTGAAGCTGCAGGACTGGGTGGTTGAGAAGAAGTTAAAGCTTGTTGTGCTCTTTGAAGGCCGCGATGCGGCAGGCAAGGGAGGTGCCATTAAGCGCATTACCCAAAGGCTTAACCCCCGTGTGGCCCGAGTGGCTGCTCTTTCGGCCCCGAACCAGCGCGAGCGCACCCAGTGGTACTTTCAGCGCTACGTCAGTCATCTTCCTGCAGGCGGTGAAATTGTTCTGTTCGATCGCAGCTGGTACAACCGCGCTGGCGTTGAGAAGGTGATGGGCTTTTGCACCGAAGACGAGTACGAAGACTTCTTTCGAACCGTTCCCGAGTTCGAAAAAATGCTGGTGCGTTCCGGAATCATTTTAATTAAGTACTGGTTCTCCATTTCAGATGAAGAGCAGCACATGCGCTTTACCATGCGCATGAAAGACCCATTAAAGCAGTGGAAGCTCTCGCCCATGGATCTCGAATCGCGCAGGCGTTGGGAGGCCTACACCAAGGCCAAGGAGCTTATGCTTGAGCGCACGCATATTCCCGAGGCACGCTGGTGGGTTGTTGAGGGCAACGATAAAAAGCGTGCGCGTTTGAACTGCATGGCCCATCTGTTAAGCCAGATCCCTTATGCTGAAGTTCCCCACGAGCCGGTTGTTCTGCCGGCACGCGAGAAAAACCCCGACTATTTCCGCAGGCCCGTGCCTGCGGAAATGTTTGTTCCTTCGGTGTACTAAGGCCGAGAGCCGCAAGGCGGGCCCGAGGCTCTTGGCCTTTGAGGCTTGGTAACCGGTTTAGACCGGTTCAGACCGGTTTAAGCAGGGCATGGGTGAGGGCATGCCAGAACCTTGCCCCCACCGGAATAAGACGGTCGTTGAAGTCGTAGCTCGGGTTGTGCAGGGCGCAGGGCCCAAGGCCGTGGCCTGCCAGGCGATGGGGCCCCTGGAAGTCTCCGTTGCCAAGAAAAATATAACTGCCAGGCCTTTCAAGCAGCATGTAGGCAAAGTCTTCGGCGCCCATGGTGGGCTCAATGGGAAGAATCACCTTGTCAGGGCCCACAAGGGCTCGCGCAACCTCGGCGGCCTGTTCAGTTGCCTGGGGATGGTTAATGGTGGGTGGGTATTGGCGCTCAAAGCGAAGCTCGGCCGAGCCCCCAAAAGCCGCAGGCAGCTGGTTGCAGATGCGCTGCATGGTCTGCTCAATTCTGTCGAGGGCCT
>CAMDMC010000001.1 GCA_945901825.1 Bordetella parapertussis | reverse complement strand
AGCATCTCGCAAAGGGGTTGACGGAACAATTCGGAAGATTGTGCAACCGGTGTTTTAGGGCCCATAAAACCTCGCCAATATTTGCAAGAAACTGGCATTATTATCTCAGAAAATTGCATTTATTGACACCATAAAATGCTTCGAGACCCACATGAATACTGGGTTTGAAGAGTTATTCAGCACGGACTATTTATACGTAACAAGAAGACATATATTAACCCCAACTTAGCACTGATTGCCGATTAACCCCATGCCAGTGCTCATTGCAACCAGAGGTTATTCGGAACGTTACTCCTCCCCTAAATACGCCGCTCGTACATCAGCGCTCTTCAAGAGGTCCTCACCTGAGCCCTGCAAGATAAGCTCGCCCGATTCTAAAACCAGGCCAAGGCTTGCAATCTCAAGCGCCATTCGTGCGTTCTGCTCCACCAGCAATATGGTTGTGCCCGCGCTCGCAATGGCCTGAATCTTCTCAAAGACCTGATCAACAAGCATGGGGGACAGGCCCATGGAGGGCTCATCAAGCAACAGCAGCCGAGGTCGTCCCATGAGCGCGCGCGCAATAGCCAGCATCTGTTGCTCACCCCCCGAAAGTGTTCCGGCCAGCTGGCTCCGTCGCTCGCCAAGCCTGGGAAAGCTCTGAAGCTGTGCATCCAGATCGGCCTGAAGGTCAGCCTTACCTGAGGGCTTCGCAAGAAACCCCTCGCGGCAATAGGCCCCGAGCCTTAAGTTTTCAAGCACGGTCATGCGACGAAAAACGCCCCGGCCCTCTGGCACCAGAATAAGCCCGCGCGCGGGGAGTTCAGAGGCCGGTGTCTTCGTAATGGGCTCGCCGTCGTAACGAACCTCGCCGGAGGTCTTCGGGGTGAGACCGCAGAGGGCCCGAAGAACGGAGGTCTTGCCTGCCCCGTTTGCACCAATTAGGGCAACAAGGCCTCGATAGGGGACATTGAAAGACACCTGCCTGACGGCCTGAATACCCCCGTAGGCCACCGAGAGCCCCGCGACCGAAAGCAAGGCAGCCTCGCTCTGACTCATGCCTGGGCCTCGTGGGCAGCAGCCCTTCCAAGATAGGCTTCAATCACAGCCGGGTCTTGACGCACCTGTTGCGGCAGCCCCGAGGCAATAACACACCCGTAGTCGAGAACCGTGACGCGGTCACAAAGACCCATCACCAGCCTCACATCGTGCTCAATAATAAGAATGGTCTTACCGTCGTCTCGAATGCGTTTTAGCAGTTCCCGCAGACCGTTTTTCTCGGTGGCATTCATTCCAGCAGCCGGCTCATCAAGCGCCAAGAGCTTGGGCTCTGTGGCCAGAGCCCGTGCAATTTCAAGCCGCCGCTGATCACCATAGGACAGCGTGCAGGCCATGGTAGAGGCGCGCTCAGCTAGGCCTACATAGTTCAGAAGGTCCAGGGCCTGGTCGCGAATGCC
Source organism: Bordetella parapertussis (assembly GCA_945901825.1). GTDB lineage: Bacteria > Pseudomonadota > Gammaproteobacteria > Burkholderiales > Burkholderiaceae_A > Hahnella. The sequence goes on along the minus strand of CAMDMC010000001.1, from coordinate 289,333 downwards.
CTGCTCCATGGCGCGGAATCCCGAGGTGCGGAAAATGGCACCGATAACGCCCGAGTGAAGACCACAGGTTCTACAATGTCGACCCACCATGACATTCTCAAGCACCGTCATCTCGGGAAAGAGACGAATGTTCTGAAAGGTTCGAGCAATGCCCGCCTCAACCACGCCGTGAATCGACTTAGGCGAATAGGAATTGCCCGCCAGCTCGAAATGGCCCGAGTCGGGCTGATAGAGCCCGGTAATAACATTAAAAAAACTTGTCTTACCTGCACCGTTTGGCCCAATAAGCCCGTAAATCTCCCCCGACGCTATAGCAACCGAAACATCAGAGAGCGCCTTGAGTCCTCCGAAGGACTTTGAGGCCCCCTTCACCGAAAGCAGGGTTTCCGAACTAGGCACGCTTTTTCCCGAGCAGACCATGCGGCCTGTAGAGCATTATGACCACCATCGCCAGGCCAAACATGAGCATGCGTATGGCTTCTGGGGCTACGTACTCCTGCCCAAATAGAAATTCCTGCAAGGGCTTGGCAACAAGCCGAAGCACCTCGGGTACGGCATACAGAAGAATCGCCCCAAGCACCACGCCCGCAATATTGCCCATACCCCCAAGCACCACCATGGCAACAATGACAATGCTTTCCATAAGCACAAAGCTTTCCGGAGAGACAAAGCCCTGAAAGGCAGAAAACATAGCACCCGAGACACCGCCAAAGCTTGCACCCATGGCAAAAGCCAGCAGTTTGATGTTTCGGGTATTAATGCCCATGGCCTTGGCTGCAACTTCGTCCTCACGAATTGCCATCCAGGCCCGGCCAATTCGCGAGTCTTCAAGCCGTACACTCACAACAATAATAATTAAAGTTAGAACTAAAAATAAATAATAATAAAGCTGGACAGAGGGAAGCGTAAGCCCGCCAAGAACCAGGTCGTTTCCCAGGCTGTGGCCCCCTAGTTGAATGGGGTCAATTCGGCTTATGCCCTGCGGGCCATTGGTAAAATTATGTGGTGCATTGAGGTTATTTAAGAAGATGCGGATAATCTCGCCAAAGCCAAGCGTAACAATGGCAAGGTAGTCGCCGCGCAGTCGCAGAACTGGAAACCCAAGTAAGACACCAAAAAGTGCCGCTAGCCCCGCCGATAGGGGAATGACAAGCCAGATAGAGCTATGCAGCCCATCGGGAAAGGTCTGACGAATCCATTCGAACTGCTCGTACAAATGTGGCGAGGCAAGCAGTGCATACATGTAGGCCCCGACTGCATAGAAGGCCACATAGCCAAGATCAAGCAGGCCCGCATAGCCCACAACAATGTTTAGCCCAAGCGCCAACATAATATAAAGAAGTGCAAAGGCCAGTATGCGTATCCAGGCGTTACCAAACTGACCCGCGAAAAAGGGAAGTGCGATAAGCGCAAGCCCAATAAGAACGGTTGCAGCCAGCGCCTTCTGTCTGTCGCTAAGCCCGGTCAGCAACCCGCTCCCCTAAAAGGCCTGAGGGACGAAAAAGCAGAACCAGAATAAGCACCGCAAAGGCGAAGATATCTTGGTAATGACTGCCCAAGAACCCACCTGTAATGTCGCCAATGTAGCCAGCACCCAGGCTTTCAATAATGCCAAGTAAAAGCCCGCCAAGCACCGCACCTGGCACATTGCCAATACCACCTAAGACGGCTGCCGTAAAAGCCTTAAGCCCAAGAATGAAACCCATGGTGAAATGCACCACGTTGTAGTTCATGGCGACCAAGAGCCCCGCAACGGCAGCCAGTGCCGCGCCAATCATGAAGGTAAGCGCGATGATACGGTCAGGGTTGATACCCATGAGCATGGCCATGGAAGGGCTTTCTGAAACTGCACGCATGGCCCGACCAAGCCGGCTGTATTGGATAAGAAGCACCAAGGCCACCATAAGCACCACGGAGACTCCAAGAATAAGCAGTTGCTTGGGCGCAATGAACGCGCCCTGCCATTGAATGGGGATGGTTGGTAGAAGGTCCGGAAAGACCATAGGGTTCGGGCCCCAGACAAGCATCGCCAGGGTCTGCAGGACAATTGATAAACCAATGGCTGTAATTAAGGGTGCAAGCCGCGGGGCATTGCGTAGCGGCCGATAGGCAAGTCGCTCGATGGTGGCTGATAAGGCCATGCAGGCAGGAATGGCCGTTAGAAGAGCAAGCAACATCATGGCCCAGGGTGCCATGCCAGGAAAAAAAGTCTGCAACACACTCACAACAGTGAGACTCACCATGGCACCGACCATAAGCACCTCACCATGGGTGAAGTTGATGAGCTGCAAAATGCCATAGACCATGGTGTAGCCTAAGGCCACCAGGGCATAGACACTTCCTAAAACCAGACCGTTAAAAACCTGTTGGAGGAAGATGTCCATGCCTGCGGGCGCCGGTGTTTAGCTCAAAGGCCGAAACTAGCCGCCGGGGCCCTTCATTGCTGCAAGGCCCTGCCATGTCTGGACCACCGTGTCGGGGTTAAGCGAGATGGACTGAATGCCCTCGTCCATCAGCCAGGCCGCAAAATCAGGATGGTCCGATGGGCCCTGGCCACATATTCCCACGTACTTACCGGCCTTGTTACAGGCCTGAATAGCCAATTTTAAAAGGGCCTTCACAGCCGGGTCACGCTCGTCGAAGGCCTCGGCCACCAGACCCGAATCGCGGTCAAGACCAAGCGTAAGCTGGGTGAGATCGTTGGAGCCTATGGAAAAGCCATCGAAATACTGCAGAAACTCTTCTGCAAGAATGGCGTTCGAGGGTAGCTCACACATCATAATCAAACGCAGTCCGCCCTGGCCCTTGGCATCGGCACCGCTTCCCCGAGAAAGACCGTGAGCGGCTAGAAGCTCGCTCACCTGGTGGGCCTCTTTAAGCGTGCGAACAAAGGGCACCATAATTTCCACATTCACAAGACCCATCTGCTCACGCACACGCTTTAAGGCCTCTACCTCCATCTCAAAGCAGTCGCGAAATGCACTGGCAATGTAGCGTGAGGCACCTCGAAAACCCAGCATAGGGTTTTCTTCCTCGGGCTCGTAACGTGAGCCGCCAATTAGCTTACGGTACTCGTTGCTCTTGAAGTCGGACATGCGAACAATCACGGGCTTGGGCCAAAAGGCTGCCGCAATGGTGGCCACACCCTCTGCAAGCTTGTCAATAAAGAAATCGCGGGGCGAGGCATGGCCACGGGCGATGCGCTCGACTGCATTTTTTAGCTCAGCATCCACCTGGGGGTAGTCGAGAATGGCCTTGGGGTGAACACCAATGTTGTTATTAATAATGAATTCAAGACGAGCCAACCCAACACCCTCATTGGGAATGGACTGAAAGTCAAAAGCAAGCTGCGGGTTGCCCACGTTCATCATGATTTTCACGGGAATGGTAGGCAGCTCTCCGGTCTCTACATTGCTGACCTCGGTCTCAAGCAGTCCTTCGTAGATGTTGCCCGTGTCGCCCTCGGCGCATGAGACGGTGACAGTTGTGCCATCGCCTAGACGCTCCGTTGCATCCCCGCAGCCCACAACGGCAGGAATACCAAGCTCGCGCGCAATAATGGCGGCATGACAGGTGCGCCCGCCACGGTTGGTCACGATGGCCGAGGCACGCTTCATTACAGGCTCCCAGTTCGGGTCCGTCATGTCGGTTACCAGGACATCGCCCGGCTGAACACGCGCCATCTCGTGGGGTCCGGAGACAACACGCACAGGACCTGCACCAATTCTTTGCCCAATGGCACGGCCGGAGGCCAGAAGATTGCCTTGCCCTTTTAGACGAAAACGTTGCTGTACATCGGCGCTTGACTGCTGGGACTTCACGGTTTCAGGACGGGCTTGGAGAATGAAAAGCTTGCCATCCTGGCCATCAAGCCCCCACTCAATGTCCATAGGCCGGCCGTAGTGCTTCTCAATAATGCAGGCGTACTTGGCAAGCTCAATGACCTGTTCATTGCTTAAAGAATAACGATTACGGGCCTCGGTTGAGACATCTACCGTGACTACAGCCTCTTTGGTTTTCTGTCGTTCTTCTGGCGTTGCAAAAACCATCTTAATTAGCTTGCTTCCAATCTGACGGCGAATCACAGGAAACTTACCGGCCGCAAGCATGGGCTTGTGCACATAGAACTCATCGGGATTCACAGCGCCCTGCACCACGGTCTCACCAAGGCCATAAGAGCTGGTGATGAAGACAACCTGATCAAAGCCCGACTCGGTGTCGAGCGTGAACATTACGCCTGCCGCACCCGTATCAGACCTCACCATGCGCTGAATACCTGCCGACAGGGCCACTTCAACGTGGGTGAACCCCTTGTGCACCCGGTAGCTTATGGCGCGGTCGTTGTAGAGCGAGGCAAAGACATGCCGAATTTTTTCAAGTACGTCGTCAATGCCCACGACATTGAGGTAGGTCTCCTGCTGGCCTGCAAACGAGGCATCGGGTAGGTCTTCGGCAGTGGCCGACGAGCGCACAGCAAGCGACACGCCCTGCCCTTCGGCACCGACAAGACCATTGAAATGTTGTCGAATCTCCGCCTCAAGCTCAGCGGGCAGTGGCGTCTCAACAATCCATTGACGAATCTCACAACCGCAGTCTGCAAGTGCGCGAACGTCCTCTGTGTTCAGTCCCTCAAGGCGCTTAGCAATGCGCTCAGCCAGGCCAGCATGTCGCAAAAAAACACGAAAGGCATGGGCTGTGGTGGCGAAACCACCCGGCACACGCACCCCTGCGCCGGCGAGCTGGCTAATCATCTCGCCCAGCGACGCGTTCTTTCCCCCCACCGAGTCAACATCCTGCATACGAAGTTCCTGGAAAGGAACCACCAGCCGCTCACCAAGCCGGCTCGCCTCAACCTCATTACGATTTGACATGAAAAACCCCTAGACATTGAAATTTTCTGAGTTAAGGCGCATTTTACCGGGTATGACCAGCTCCTCACCCAGCGGCCGGACCGTCTTTTTCGTCTCAGACGGTACCGGAATCACCGCAGAAACTTTCGGAAACTCTATCCTTGCCCAGTTTGAAAGCCTTCGCTTCTCGATTCGGCGGCTTCCGTTTGTCAATGCCCTTGATAAGGCCGATGCTGCTCGTAGCGTCATTGAAGAGCAAGGCCGCCATGATGGCGCACGGCCGATTGTTTTTTCAACGCTCGTGGATCCAGCCATTGCAGAGCGAGTCAAGCTTGCAGAGGCGGTCCACATGGACATGTTTAAAACCTTTGTGGAGCCCTTGGAAATTGAGCTTGGCATGAAATCAAGCCACACCATCGGACGGTTTCACCATGCCAATGACTCGGAGTCGTATAAAAACCGTATTGAGGCCATTAACTTTTCACTGGCCCACGATGACGGCCAGTCCTCCCGAAACCTTGCCGATGCCGACACCATTCTTATTGGCGTCTCACGCAGTGGTAAGACACCTACCAGTCTTTATCTTTCAATGCAGTATGGACTGAAAGTGGCGAACTACCCTTTAATACCCGAAGACTTTGACCGTGACCGGCTGCCCGATGCCCTTCTGCCCTACAAAACAAAATGCTTCGGCCTGACCATCGACCCGCTGCGGCTGTCTGACATTCGGCAAGAGCGTCGACCCGATTCGCGTTATGCAGCCCTTGAAAACTGCCGGGCCGAGGTTGCCGCTGCAGAGACGCTCATGCGACGCGAGCGTATTCAGTGGCTATCTACAACAACCAAATCCATCGAAGAAATCGCCACCACCATTTTGTCGCAGCTTAAGATGCCATAAGGCAGCGACGCCGCTCAAAGAGGCAGACGGCTGCGGCTGCCGCAACATTTAAGGACTCCATCGAGCTGCTCTGGGGAATAAAAACCTTGCCAATATCGGGCTGGGTTCTCCAATACTCCGACAGTCCCTGGCCCTCCTGACCAAATACCCAGGCCAGGCCAGCCGGACGTCCAAGCCTTCTCGACACTGGCTCTGCGAAGAGGGACTGGCCAAGCAGGGGGTCCGCCGCAAAAAGATCAACCCCACTGGCCTTTAAAACAGAGACCAAGGCCTCTGGCCTCTGCTGGGTGAAAAGCTGCAAGACAAACTGGGCTCCCAGTCCCGCCCGCAGGCACTTGGGCGAGAACGGGTCTGCTGAGCCTTGCGTGAAGGCAACCCAGGAAGTCCCAGCAGCAGCGGCCGTACGCAGAAGGGTCCCCAGATTACCTGGGTCTTGAATGGCATCAAGGACAAGGCCATCGCCTGTCTTGCAGGCGCCTGCTAGGACGCAATTAGCCTCGACCTGCGGCACCTCATGGGCAAGACCCGATGCAATCAGAAGGCCAAGACCAGCAGGCGAGCTGGTTTCAGCAAGCCTTGCAAAGAGGCGGTCTGGCATAACAAGGGCATGCCTCATAAGCGATGACAGCCCTTCGAGAAGCGGCTGCCAAAGGGTCTGCGAGGCCTGGCCCTGAAGCCAATCCTCGGAGAAAACAAGGGTGTCGCACTGCCATTGGAAAGGAGCCCGTGGATGCTCTTTGGCCTGTTTTACAGCCAGCAGAAACTGCTGGATCAGCCGTGGCCCCTCAAGCCAACACACGCGCTCAGCACGTCGGACATCCGAGTGGCCGTACACAGCAAGAAGACGACGAAACTCGGGATTCTCCCTTGACGTGATGCGCCTTAAGGCAAGGCCCGCCAGGTACTCATGGCTCATGGGGCGGGCTCGCTGCCCAACAGAAGTTCACGTATGGGACGAAACGACTTGCGATGCACAGCGACAGGCCCAAGCCGCCGCAAGGCCAGCTGGTGTTGTTTTGTGCCGTAGCCTGCATGAAGCTCAAAGCCAAAGCCGGGATAGGTCTTCGCAAGTGCCACCATGTGGGCGTCACGGGCGGTCTTTGCAAGAACAGAGGCGGCCGCCACCTCAATCTGAAGGGCATCGGCTTTCACCATGGTCTCGGTGGGCCAAGGCCATTGATCCTCACCAAGATACCTTGCCGGGTGAAGACTACCATCCACAATGAGTCGAGCTGTCTGGCCGTTCAACATCTGCACCGCTGAGTCTTGATTCAGAGAATTTGCAGAAAAAGCACTGGGTAGGCTGGCGAAAAGCGCATGGACCGCACGTTTCATGGCCAAGAAGGTTGCCTTAAGAATGCCACGATCGTCAATTTCGCCCACGTCTGACCAACCGAGCCCCCAGGCAAAGGCCTGCGCCTTAATAATAGGTACCAGGGCCTCACGGCGCTTTGCCGTCAATACCTTGGAATCGCGCACCTGACCCAGTAGGACCTGACATGCCGCCGGCCCCAAGGCAACAGCGGCTGCGGTGACAGGACCTGCCCAAGGGCCACGTCCAGCCTCATCAAGCCCAATAACCAGGGATTCTGTCAAAACCTTAAGTCAGTCGCTTTCGGAGGGGCGAACATCCCGCAGGGCGCACATTAACGTGGCCTCTGCCGCGAGTTGCTCACCAACAAGGGCCCTTGCCTTGTATTTCCAGACAGCGCGTACACAGCGCTCAATGGTGACATGGAGATCAAGCCTGTCACCCGGCACAACGGGCCGCTTAAACCGGGCGTCATCAATACCCACGAAGAAAATAACGGTGTCGTCCGAAGGCGCCTGCTCCATTGTCTTAAACGAGAGCACACCTGCTGCCTGCGCAAGCGCCTCAATAATAAGCACCCCCGGCATCACGGGATAATGAGGAAAATGCCCGGTGAAAAACTCTTCATTGATGGTGACATTCTTGTAAGCATGAATACGCTCACCGGGAACAAGCTCTTCCACACGGTCAACAAGTAGAAACGGATACCGATGGGGCAGGGTTTTTAAAATATCCTGCACAGATAAAGTCATGCGTGCCAATCTCCCAGAAAAATAACGTCGAATCAGAAATGAAGAATCAACGACGAACGACCCCAACTGTAATTGATCTTAAGCCTTCGCCGTGCCTTTCGATGAAACCTGCCTAAGGCGCCATCGCACTTAATTGCCCTTTCACGCTTTATCGCCTTTGGCCGCAGGGAACTCGCGCCTGAGGCTTGCCGCAGCTTTGGCCCAGCGTCGGTGCTCCATGGCGGGGAAGACCCCTACGTAGGTACCCGCCTTGGTAATGCTTGACTGAATAAGCGTCATAGGCCCAACCACCGTGAAATCAGCAATAGATAAATGCCCAAGAATGCCTGCAGCCCCGGCAATCTGACAGAACCTTCCAATTTTGGCACTGCCCGCAATGCCCACACATCCGGCAATGGCCGTGTGATCACCAATCTCGACGTTGTGCGCCACCTGAATGAGGTTGTCAAGCTTCACACCATTGCCTAGCTGTGTGTTGGAAAAAGTGCCACGATCGATGGTTGTATTGGCACCCACCTCAACATCATCGCCAAGATGCACGGAACCCGTTTGAGGCATCTTCACCCAAGACTTATCCTCATCGGCGACAAAGCCAAAGCCATCGGCACCAATGACGGCACCAGCATGAATGATGCAACGCTCACCCAGGGTTGCAGAGGCCTGAATGACAACCCGGGGGGCCAGCCAGCTTCCGGCGCCTATACAAACACCTTCACCAATAAAGCTGCCCGCTCCAACAACCGTTCCCATACCAACCTCGGCACCGCTCTCAATAACGGCATGGGCATGAATCTGGCACCCCTTAGCAAGACTGGCATCGGGCGAGACCACTGCGGTGGAATGGATAAGGCTGGGTTGTGGCACTTTCGCCTGCCTTTGCCGAACCAAGAGGCCCGCAGCCTTCGCAAAAAGCAGGTAGGGATCGTGAGCGGTGACCCATGCCTGCCATGCACCATCCTCAGCACACGCATCTAAGGGAAGGATAACCAGACCTGCCTTGGTTGAAGCAAGGGCTTCACGGTGCCGGGCATGCCCAAGGAAACTGAACTGGGTTGCTGTAGCCCGATCGAGGCTGGAAAAGCCCGTTAACTCGAGGGATTGATCCCCTTGAACCTGAAAGCCAAGCGGCTCGAAAAGCTCGGCAGCGGAAACAGACAGCCTGTTACTTTCCGCTTGCCTTGGTTCCAAGGGCACGTAGTACCTTATCGGTGATATCGATTCGTGGCGACGCATAGACCGCCTCTTGAAAAATAATATCGAACTTTTCGGATTCAGCAATTTTACGAATGGCCTGATTGGCCTGTTCCACTACACCTGCTAATTCCTCGTTACGACGCTGGTTTAGATCTTCGCGAAACTCACGCTGCCTGCGTTGCAGATCACGCTCCATGTCGGTAATTTCTCGTTGCTGGTTAACACGGTCTTTCTCAGAGAGAACGGGCAGATCGCGCTCAAGCTTCTCTGATAGACCACGAAGACGGCTGGCTAAATCTTGAAGCTCTTTTTCTCTCTTGGAGAATTCGGCTTCGAGCTTCTTTTGAGCCGCTTGAGCTGGGGCAGACTCTTTCAGAACCCTTTCTGTGCGTACAAAACCAATTTTGGTCTGAGCCCAGGCCGCCGACGAGACCAAGAGCGAGGCGCCAAGAAAAACGATCAGACCTAAACGTAAGGCCAGGGGAGTTTTGCGACTAACCGCTGAACATGTACTTATCACCAAAAACCTCCAAACATTAAACTTCTATAAAAACGTTAAAAACTTGAGCCAATTTGAAACTGAAAGGACTCGGTTTCATCACCGTCCTTCTTCTTGATTGGCTGACCAAAACTAAGTTTGAGTGGACCAACAGGAGAAAACCAGCTTAAACCCACACCCGCCGACGCGCGCAAGTCCGACAGCGTCACATCATCATCCTCACCCCATACACTTCCCGCATCCAGGTAAGTGAACAAACGAATGGATCGATCCTGCGCCATACCAGGTAGCGGTGTAAGTAACTCGGTGTTAAAAATAACCCTCTTGGTACCACCAATTGAGTCGCCCGTAGTAGACGACTTCGGCCCAACAGAGCTTGACGAAAACCCACGAATCGAGCCAATGCCTCCTGCATAAAAATTCTTAATGGCTGGGTAAGGCTTTCCGAAGAGACCAAGCCCAACACCAACTTCAGTATTAAAGGCGAACGTAACCCTTTTGCTAAGGGGATAGAAAAACTGGTCTCCGTAAGTCAGGCGCGCATACTCGAGATCGCCAATGGGCGTGCCGTAGTCGAGGTTGGCAAACTGATAACGACCAGACGTTGGTGCAAGCCCGCTGTCTCGCGTGTCGCGCGACCAACCGAGGGACGCGAGTACCGCTGTTGCACTACTTCCAAACTCACCATCTGACTGAAACTCTTCCCAATTCTCAGAAGGCAGGGTGCCGGACAACTTAGAGCTTTCAACGGCGAGACCAACAAAAATACGATCTTCTTCGGTGTATGGAATACCAAACCGAGCCCCGAATCCGGTTGAGACAATTTTGTAGTCGGCTAGCGAGTCCACCTCATCGGCGTCAAATGTCCGGGTATAAAGGTCAAGCGACCGGCTAATGCCATCGTCCGTAAAATAAGGGTCCACGTGACGAATAGCAAAGGTCTGGCTCACACGACTTGTATTCACCTCAAGAGACACGTTGGTTCCGGTGCCCATAAAGTTCTGCTGACTAATGGAGCCTGACAGAACAACGCTTTCCGAACTGGAATAACCCAGACCAAACGTGAGGCTTCCTAAGGGTCGCTCTTCCACCTTCACATTCACATCGACCTGGTCGGATGTACCCGGTACGGCCTCACGGTCGACTTCAACCGCGTTGAAATAGCCAAGACGATCGATCCGGTTGCGTGAGATACGAATTCGCTCGCTGTCGTACCAGGACGACTCAAACTGGCGCATCTCCCGGCGAATCACTTCGTCACGCGTCTTGGCGTTGCCGCTAATATTAATTCGCCTCACATAGACTCGCCGACCCGGGTCGACCTGCAGGACAAAATCAACAGTTTTAGTCTCCCGATTACTCGTCGGAATAGGGCTAACGTTTCCAAATGCATAACCTAGGGCTCCAAGCTTTTCGGTCATTGACTTCAAAACTTCTTGAAGCCGCTCGTTTGAAAACGTCTCACCCGATTTAATTGTATTGAGGGCTTTGAAGGTATCGGGCTGATCAAGCATGTCGCCGACAAACTGAAACTCGCCAAAATTGAACTTCTCGCCCTCTTTCACCACAAGCGTAATAAAGACATCGCGGCGATCGGCCGACAAGGAAACCTGCGTGGAGTCGATTGCGAACTCAAGGTAGCCGCGATTTAAATAAAAGGAACGAAGGCTTTCGAGGTCGCCGGTAAGCTTTTGGCGCGAGTACTGGTCGGACTTCGTGTACCAGCTCATCCAAGTGGGGGTTGAAAGCTTAAACTCATCAAGCAGCGTTTTCTCTGAAAAGGCGTTGGCCCCCACAATACGAATTTCTTTAATTTTTGCGTCTTCGCCTTCATCAATGGCGATGGAGACCGCAACCCGGTTTCGAGGAAGCGGTGAGACCGTCGATTGAACCTGAACATCGTACTTTCCGCGGCCGAGGTACTGACGCTTAAGTTCCTGCTCGGCCCGTTCGAGAACGGCGCGATCAAAAATGCGCGCCTCTGACAACCCAGCATCACCAAGCGCTTTTTTTAGCGTCTCGGCATCAAACTCCTTCGCGCCAGTAATTTCAATGGCACCAACAGCCGGGCGCTCTTCAAGAAGAACAACCAAAACCCGCCCATCAATTTCAATACGCACATCCTGGAAAAAACCAGTTGCAAACAAAGCCCTTACAGCCTCTGCCGCCGTCGTTGAAGACAAAACCTCACCGATGCGCACCGGCAAATAAGAGAAGACTGTGCCGGGCTCAATACGCTGCAGCCCTTCGATACGAATATCTTCAATGGTGATGCCCTCGGGGACCGATGGGGAGTTGATCGCTGGGGCATCAGACTGCACAGGCGAAGCTGGCACGGGCAGTTGCACCTGGGCTGAAGCAAACGAGGCGGCAAACAGGCCAAAAACGAAAACTGCCGAGCGTGTCATTGGCATGCGCAAGGGCAAACGAGATGAAGAAGGACCTGAAAAAACCATGAAACCCCTTTAAAACCCAAACAATCGGGACATGTCATTTAGCAGCGCCAGGCTCGTAAGAAGGGCAATAAGGACCAAGCCAAGCCTCTGTCCTGCCTGCTGAGCCTGCACCGAAAGAGGCTGACCACGTACAAACTCAAAGGCATAATACATGAGGTGTCCACCGTCGAGCATTGGGATAGGAAGCAGATTCAAGACCCCAATGCTTATGCTGATAAGCGCCAAAAAGCTCACAAAAGCAATAATTCCAAGCTCGGCCGACTGGCCTGCTGCACCTGCAATACCTACCGGACCGCTCATCTGCCGCCACGACAAGTCGCCGGTGACCATGCGGCCCAGCGCTTGCAGCGACAAGACCGAGAGCTCGGCCGTGCGTTGCAAGCCTCTTTCAATGGCCTGAAGCGGACCGTACTGAATCCATTGCGTCTCAAGACTAGGCCCAATGCCGACCCCTAAGCGGTAGCTCGTGCCGTCGGGCGCCTGCTGAGGCCGAATAATAAGAGCCTCCTGCTGACCACTACCCTCTCGACGAATGAGGAGTTCAAGCGGCTGCCCCTGAGAAGCAGCGACAAGCTGCTGAAGATCTTTAGGATCAGAGATGGCACGGCCCTGCATGCTTAGAAAACCATCTCCAGGACGAAGACCTGCTGCCTCGGCTGGGCTGGCTGCAAGCACCGATGTCACCACCACACCATTTGATCTCGGTCGTATACCTGCCTTCAAAAGAATGTCATCAATGGAGGCGTCCTGGGCAAGCGGCTGGAGTTCCTCAAAACGAAGACTCATCGTGCGCTGCATACCACTTACGGTTGAGAGCTCGAGCTCGTAGCGTGACTGACCTTCGCCAATATAGGCCTGGGTCATCTTCCAGCGAAAGTCGGAGTAAGACCGTATCGGCTCACCATTGAGCCGAGTCAGCTGATCACCTTTTTGCAGACCAAGGCGCTCGGCCAGCGACTGGGCTGGGGGCTGATCGAACACCGCGATGGGTTCTGGGCGACCAATGATTGCGAGGCATGCAAAGGCTACCACCGCGAAGAGGAAGTTGGCCAAGGGGCCAGCGACGACAACCCAGGCACGCGCCCAGAGTGGCTTGCGATCGAAGCTTTTAGGCGAGTCTTCGTTCTCGGTCATCTGCACATAGCCGCCCAAGGGCACCAGTGCAATGACCCAGTCGCAGCCATTCTTATCACGACGGGTAATGAGAGGGCGGCCAAAGCCTATTGAAAACCGTTGTACATGAACCCCCACCGACCGGGCCGCAAGGTAATGGCCAAGCTCGTGAATAAAAACCAAGAGACCAACGGCAACAAGAAATGCAAATACGCTAGTGAGCATAAAAGGACCTTACCTCTGTATCGATGGCCATCACGTCATCAAGGCCTGTAGGAACAGGAAACCGGCCTGCAAAACGACTGAGGCCCTCTTCAACCTGATCGAATATAGCCCCAAACGCACAATCACTCTTTAAAAACCTAGCCACCATGACCTCATTGACGGCGTTCAGGCAGATGCTCGCGACAGGCCCACTAGCGAGAGCATGGCGTGCGAATTCCAAGGAAGGAAAGCGCTTGTTGTCGGGAGCCTCAAACTGCAGCTCCCGCAGTTGGCTCCAGTTCAGTGACTCAACCGAGGAGTGAATACGATTGGGCCAGGCCATCGCATGGGCTATGGGCGTGCGCATATCGGGGGTACCGAGCTGCGCAAGGGTTGATCCGTCCTGAAACTCAACCATCGAGTGAATGATGCTCTGAGGATGAATAACCACCTCAATCTCTGCGGCAGGCATTGCAAAAAGCCAATGTGCCTCAATGAGTTCAAGCGCCTTGTTCATCATGGTTGCAGAGTCCACCGAAATTTTCGGACCCATCACCCAGTTGGGATGCTTAACTGCCTGCTCCGGTGTGGCATTGCGAATCGCCTCGAGCGACCATTGACGAAAGGGCCCCCCAGAGGCGGTTAAGAGCAGCCTACGCACCGACTCGGGTCGCGTAAAACAGGTGTAGGCAGGCCCTAGGCACTGGAAGATGGCATTGTGCTCGCTGTCGATGGGCAGAATACGCGCACCAGAGCGCTTGGCCGCCTGAACGAAAAGCTCTCCTGCACACACAAGGGCCTCCTTGTTTGCAAGAAGCACCGACTTCCCCATGCACACGGCTGACCAGACGGGTAGTAGCCCAGCAATGCCGACAATTCCAGCAACCACCGTATCGACCGAGGGGTGGGCCGCAAGGTTATTCAGCCCCTGTTCGCCAATAAGAAGCTCGGTCTTCGCAAGGCCAAGCTGCTTAAGCTGCTTCGCAAGCCTCTGCCCAGCCGCTTCATCCCTCATGCAGACCTGCGCCGGATTGAAGGCCTGAACGAGCTTAAGCATGCCTTCAACATCGGAATTGGCACTTGCCGAGAAAAGCTCAAATTGACCAGGATGCTGGGCGATCAGGTCGAGCGTGCTCTTGCCAATGGAGCCCGTCGCACCTAAGAGACAGATACGTTTCACCGTCATAACCTCGATTCTGCCCATAATTGGGTAAGAACAGTAAACGGCAACACCACAAGGGCGGCATCCAGGCGGTCGTAGAGGCCGCCATGGCCAGGTAGCAGGTTTCCAGAATCTTTCACACCAGCCCTACGCTTTAGCAACGACTGAAAGAGGTCACCGGCCACGCTCAACGCAGTAAAGGCCAATACGGTCATGGCCAGCATGGGATACCCCCAACGGTAGGCGGTGGCCCAGTTCCAGCCGTGGGGCAGCCAGCTTGCAAGGCCCAGCATGACCAGCATGCTCAGAACAACCGCTCCCAAGACGCCCTCCCAGGTCTTCCCTGGGCTTATCGAGGGCGCAAGTCGCATCCGTCCAAACCATTTTCCAAAAAAATAGGCGCCGCTATCGGCGATCCAGACCAAGACGATGGCGAGAAACAAAGACAGCAGACTGTCTTGGTAGGCAACCCAGATAGCGGAAAAGGCCGCCAGGCTTGCGAGATAGGCCCAGACTGAGCCAAGCAGCTTTCCAGGAAGCCATGTCCCCGACAGGGCCCCCAAAAGAACAACGCACCAGCCAAGACAGCCAAAACCAATGAGAAAGACTGCGACCGGCCCAAAGTCGAGCCAAGGGTCTGAGACGACCAAAATAAGAGAGGTGAGGAAGGCCACAGGAAGCGCGATGACCGCCCCCTTGGGAACATCGAGCAGGCGAAGCCACTCCCAGAGAACAATTGCAAAAACGACCGTAACGAAGTAGAAAAACCAATGAGGCGCTGCTAATGCCACAAAGGGAATGACAAACCCCAGTAGCACCAGAGCGGTCAGAATTCGAGTAACCAAAAGGTAGGGGGAAGCTCTTAAAACGCCTCTAGGCTGGCAACCAAGCTAGTTGGAACTCACGGACTCAGACTCGGACACAGCATGCCTAGCGAGCTGCCCCGAGGTTCGTCCAAAACGTCGCTCCCGTGCCTGATAACTGAGTACGGCCGCCTGAAGACAGTCAGCATCAAAATCGGGCCATAGGAGGTCTGTAAAGTAAAGCTCGGTATAAGCAAGCTGCCAAAGCATGAAGTTACTCATGCGCTGCTCACCACCCGTACGAATAAAAAGATCAGGCTCTGGCAGATTGGACAAGGCCAGATAAGGACGCAAGTCATCTTCAGTCATTGGCGCCTGAAGGGAGCGAATATTAGGCGAGGCGGCAAGCGCCTTATTCATTGCGTTTAAGACGTCCCAACGGCCACCGTAGTTCACAGCCACCGTTAGAACCATGCGGTTGTTGACTGCCGTATTTGCCTCAGCCTCTTCAACCGCCTTACGAAGTCGTACCGACAGTCCCGATAAGTCGCCGATCACACGCAGCTGAATCTTGTTGGCATCGAGCTCCCTCACCTCTCGCTTAAGCGCCCTCAAAAACAAGGTCATGAGAAAACTCACTTCGTCCTCGGGCCGGCGCCAATTCTCGGAGCTGAAAGCAAAAACCGTAAGCGCCTTAATACCTAATTTTACGCTGGCTTCAACAGCACGACGCAAGGCAGCCACCCCTCGCTCATGGCCCGCCATTCTGGGTAAATGGCGCTGAGTAGCCCAACGACCATTGCCGTCCATAATGACAGCGACATGCTTGGGAATGCATGACAACTCCGGAACCAACTGAGTGGAGCTCGCAGGATTTTGCGGGTTGTTACTGGTGTGTATATTTGCCATAAGGGGAAGTCCCAAGGATTAAACGGTCATGACCTCAGCCTCTTTTTGACTGGAGAGCTTGTCAATGTCAGCGACGAAACGGTCGGTAAGTTTCTGCGTGTCTTCGTGTCCTCGTCGCTCATCGTCTTCCGAGATAAGCTTGTCCTTGGTGAGCTTTTTGAATTGTTCGATGGCATCGCGACGAATATTACGCACCGCGATTTTTGCATCCTCAGCCTCGGAACGGACAAGCTTCGTTAATTCGCGACGGCGTTCCTCGGTGAGTGCTGGCATAGGAACGCGAATCAGGTCTCCCGATGTGGCAGGGTTCAAGCCTAGGCCCGACTCACGAATAGCCTTTTCAACAACAGCCACCATCTTCTTCTCCCAGGGCGTCACCCCGATGGTACGAGAATCAACGAGGGTTAAAGAGGCAACCTGCGAAAGTGGAGTTGGGGTACCGTAATAGTCGACCTGGATATGCTCAAGAAGGCCCGAGTGAGCCCGCCCCGTTCGAATTTTGGTGTAAGCCAGTTGAAGTGACTCAAGACTCTTCACCATCTTTTGCTCTGTGGCCTTGCTAATTTCTTGAGGATTCATCGTTTTCTACTCCCGTAATGACAGCCCGATGTCACGGCCGCACTTAAACATGAACCAAGGTCCCCTCGGACTCGCCCTGCGCTGCCCTTAGCAAAGCGCCTGGCTTAAGGAGACGGATGACACGAATAGGTAAGCGCTGATCGCGACACAGAGCGAAAGCCGTTGCGTCCATGACCCGAAGGTTTTTTGAGATGGCTTCATCAAAGCTCAGCGTCTCAAAACGGGTGGCATCTGCCACCATGAAGGGGTCGGCACTGTAAATTCCATCAACCTTCGTCGCCTTCAAGACAATCTCGGCCCCAATCTCAGCACCCCGCAAAGCCGCGGCGGTGTCGGTGGTGAAAAATGGGTTGCCTGTGCCGGCCGCGAAGATAAGCGCCTTACCCTCCTCAAGGTAACGAATAGCCTTGGGGCGAATATAAGGCTCGACCACCTGATCGATACGAAGCGCTGACTGAACCCTTGCCTCGATATTCTTCTGCCGCATGGCATCTTGAAGCGCGAGCGCGTTCATAACAGTTGCGATCATGCCCATGTAGTCGGCCGTTGCCCTGTCCATACCCGAAGCACCAAGGGCAACACCACGAAAGATATTGCCACCCCCAATCACAATGGCAAGCTGCACACCCGTTGCAACAACCTTCGAAATTTCGTCAACAATGCTGTCGATTGTGCCCTTATTGATACCGTAGGCATCCTCGCCCATCAGCGCCTCGCCAGACAGCTTCAATAGGATGCGTCGATAGGCCCCGTTGCTCATTTCAGTTGCACGCAGTGTTTGGATTCAAAGGCAGAGCACCAGGAAGACAATCGCCGCAATAAGTGAAGGTCGAAAAGCACCAATCTCTATGCTGCCCGAGCGGCTGCCGACTGAGCGGCCACTTCAGCGGCAAAGTCAGACTGCTTTTTCTCAATGCCCTCGCCCACAATGTAGAGAACAAAGCTTGCAATGCTTGCAGACTTAACCTTCAGCAGCTGCTCAATGGTCTGTTTACCGTCTTCAGCTTTCACAAACACCTGACCAAGCAGAGTGACTTCTTTGAGAAACTTTTGGACAGCGCCTTCCACCATCTTCTCGGCGATTTCAGGAGACTTACCTGATTCAGCTGCCTTTTCTTTGGCAACCCGGCGCTCGGCCTCGATAAGCTGGGCATCAACACCGGAGGAATCGAGCGAGCGTGGCTTGCTGGCCGCAATGTGCATGGCAATGTCACGGCCCAGGGTTTCATCGCCGCCCACGAGGTCAAGCAAAACGCCAATCTTGGCGCCACCGTGAATGTAAGTGTAAAAACGTCCCTTCGCCTCAATGCGCTGAAAACGTCGCACTGATACATTTTCGCCAAGCTTACCCACCAAGGCGGTGCGAACCTCTTCGACCGTCTGGCCCGATAAAGGCTGCGCCGACAAAGTATCGACCGTGGTAACGGAGGCCTGATCCATTGCAATACGGGCGAGGTCAGCCGCAAAGCCCAGAAAGTCATCGTTCTTTGCAACGAAGTCCGTCTCGCAGTTGAGCTCGACAATGGCAGCCAGAGATTCGCGGGTTGCAATGGCAACCACGCCTTCGGCCGCTACTCGCGAGGCAGCTTTACTGGCCTTCGACCCGAGCCGCACTCTAAGAATTTCTTCGGCCTTCTCAAGATCACCCTCGGCTTCCGTGAGGGCCTTCTTGCACTCCATCATGGGGGCATCTGTTTTCTCACGTAACTCTTTCACCATGCTTGCTGAAATATCAGGCATCGTTTACTCCATAAATAGCAGTCAAAACAAAAAATGGCATCGTTTTAGGCCGTGGCCTCGGGGGCATCGACCTCAACGAATTCTTCCGACTCTTGAATAGTTTGTACAAGATCGGAGACAGCCTCGGTACGGCCCTGCAAAATGGAATCAGCCAAGGCACGCGCATAAAGACGAACAGCACGACTTGCATCGTCATTACCAGGAATGACGTAATCGATACCTTCGGGGGAGTGGTTTGTGTCGACGACACCAACCACCGGAATACTAAGCTTGTTTGCCTCTTGAATCGCAATTTTGTGATACCCAACATCGACGACGAACATAGCGTCAGGCAGTCCGTTCATGTCTTTAATGCCACCAAGGCCTTTTTTTAGCTTCTCAAGCTCACGCTCAAAACGAAGCCCCTCTTTCTTGGACATACGCTCAAGCCCGCCCTCTTCCACGGAAGCTTCCATTTCTTTAAGCCGCTTGATACTGGTTTTCACCGTTTTGAAATTGGTAAGCATGCCACCCAGCCAGCGCTGATCGACATAAGGCATACCGGCGCGAGTTGCTTCTTCTTGAATGATTTCTCGTGAAGCGCGTTTGGTACCCACGAACAACACGGTGCCGCGCCGTGAGGAGAGTTTACGAATGAAACCAAGTGCATCACTCATGTTGGCCACAGTGGCCTCGAGGTTAATAATATGAATTTTGTTGCGATGACCAAAAATGTACTGAGACATCTTAGGATTCCAAAACCGAGTCTGGTGGCCAAAATGGACACCGGCCTCAAGCATTTCACGCATAGATACGGCTGACATAGAGTTTCTCTCCGGCAAGGGTTAGCATTAGCCCTCGATACGGTCTTTTTAGAAGACACCCTTGCATCGAGGACCACATTTTTTCAAAAAAACATGTAATTATAAGCAGTTATGGCAGTTTCTATCAAATCAGCTGAAGATATTGAAGGCATGCGGGTCGCTGGCCGGCTTGCCTCCGAGGTGCTTGACCATCTGGCCCCACAGATTCGTCCAGGAATGACCACCGAGGCCATCGACCGGCTATGCCACGACTACATGGTGAATGTCCAGCAGACCATCCCTGCCCCCCTGAATTACTGCCCGCCGGGCTATGCGCCCTACCCCAAGTCGGTATGCACCTCGGTCAATCATCAGGTCTGCCATGGCATTCCGGGGTCCAAGGTCGTGAAAGCTGGCGATATCGTAAACGTTGATATCACGGTTATTAAAGATGGCTACCACGGCGACACAAGTCGTATGTTCTTCGTGGGTGCGCCTTCGATTGCAGCCAAACGGCTCTGCGAGGTCACCCACGAGTGTCTTTGGAGAGGAATTGAGCAGGTTGCCCCCGGCCGCACGCTTGGGGACATAGGCCATGCCATTCAAGAGCACGCAGAGGCCTCAGGCTATTCGGTTGTTCGCGAGTTCTGTGGCCATGGTATTGGTCGAGTCTTTCATGAAGAGCCCCAGGTGCTTCACTACGGAAGGCCTGGCACAGGCTTGAAGCTTCAGGCGGGTATGACCTTCACCATCGAGCCCATGATTAACGCAGGGCGTCCTGAGATACGCGAGCTTGCCGATGGCTGGACCATCGTCACCAAAGATCACAGCCTTTCAGCCCAGTGGGAGCACACCGTTCTTGTTACTGAATCAGGCTTTGAAGTGCTCACAGTCTCAACGGGAAGCCCCGACTGGGTGCGCACGCGCGAAAGCCTCGCTTCAGGCTAGGCATTTAAGGAGCCCATCGTCGAAGAATCGGATGCCTCCCAGGTCTTAAGCAGTGCTGAGGCATCGGAAGCCGCTCAAGGTCCCTCCCTGGTCCAGCAGCTTCGGCAGCAGGTCAAAGACTGTCGAAGTCAAAATGCCCTAGCCTGGCACAACCATGGCAACCCCCTTCAACTTAGCCAGCAGTTAAGCAAGGCCATCGATGCCTGCGTTAAGCGGCTTTGGGCAGAGGCGGGCCTTGAAGAAATTGCTCTTGTCGCTGTCGGTGGGTATGGTCGTGGTGAGCTTGCACCGTTTTCGGACATTGACCTTCTTATTCTTCTGCCGCATGCCAGCGATGCCGGGCGCTACGAGGCGCCCATTGCGGGCTTTGTGACCGGGCTTTGGGACATTGGACTTGATGCCGGGCACAGTGTTCGAGATGTCGACGAATGCATGCATCAGGCCCAAAACGATTTAACGGTTGCCACTGCCCTTCTTGAGTCGCGTCTTCTTGCGGGCCCTCAAACCCTTCTTAGCCAGCTTCAAACCCGTTGGCAGTCCTCCATCAGTCTCGACTGGTTTGTTCAGGGGAAAAAGCTCGAACTACGCCAAAGGCATGCCCGCTTTCAGGACTCACCTTATTCACTTGAGCCCAATATCAAAGAAAGCCCAGGCGGTCTGCGTGACCTGCAGGTGATTCGCTGGATTGCAACCGCCTTGGGCGTTGGGACAAGCTGGAAGGCCCTTGAGGCCAAGGGCCTGCTTACCCCAGAGGAGTCTCGACAGCTACAACAGCAACAGACCGTTTTACTTAACCTGCGAGCCCAGCTGCACCTTCTGGCCAATCGCCGAGAAGACCGCCTCGTCTTTGACCTTCAGAACCGGCTCGCCGCCCAGCTTGGTATGGAGGCCACGAAAGGTCGCCGGGCAAGTGAACTGTTGATGCAACGCTACTACCGTGCGGCAAAGGTTATTTATAAAGTCACGGCCATTTTGCTTGCGGAACTTGATGGTCCAAGGTCGACGTCCTTTGAAAACGCCGCCTCGCTGCAGCCCGCAGGAGGTAAAAGGCACCCAGCAGCAAGAAAGATCGACGAGTATTTTTATGAGGACAGAGGGCTTCTTGATATTCGTGACGAGACGATTTTTAAGGAAAACCCCACACTCTTGCTGAAAAGCTTTCTTGTCATGCAAAAGGAAAGTAGCCATCGGGCAATGACCGCCCGAACGCTTCGATCGCTTTGGAACAACAGGGAGCTTGTCGATCGTGAATTTCGTGAAAGGCCCGAACACAAGGCACTTTTTTTAGAAATTTTTAAGCAGCCAAGGGGCATTGTTCATGCCCTTCGCATCATGAACGACCTCGGACTATTGGGTCGGATGCTGCCCGTTTTTCGACGAATTGTTGGTCAGATGCAGCATGACCTTTTCCATGTCTACACGGTCGACCAACACATTCTGCAGGTCATTCGTAACCTTCGACGCCTGCACATGCACGAGCATGCCCACGAATTCCCCCTGCTTACCGAACTGGTTGAAGAACTTCCCGAGGGCTGGCGACTTTATTTGGCCGCCCTTTTTCACGACATCGCCAAAGGGCGCGGTGGGGACCATTCCAATCTGGGGGCAAAGGAGGTCATTCGCTTCTGTAAGAACTATGGACTGAATCAGAACGACCAAGACCTTCTTGTCTTTCTGGTGCAGGAGCACCTTTCCATGTCATCCTTTGCGCAGAAGCAGGACCTGGCCGACCCCGATGTCATTCATCGTTTTGTGGATCTCGTAAAGACGGAAGAGCGACTCAAGGCCCTTTATGCGCTAACTGTTTCGGATATTCGCGGCACAAGCCCCAAAGTCTGGAATGCCTGGAAGGCGAAGCTTCTTGAAGAGCTCTACCAGAAGTCACTTGAGCTTATTAAGGCTCGCGGCAAGGGTAACTTCTTGCAATCGGCGCAGAGCCTACCCAGCCAAAGCACCAGCAACAAAAGAGAACAGGCCGAGCAGGCGCTTTATCAGCTTGGGCAGCCGGCTGAGCCCGCGCGTATTTTCTGGCGAGGCCTTGAGGCAAGCTATTTTCAGAGGCACTCAGCGCCGGAAATTGCCTGGCATGCGCGGCATCTTGCCTATCCGGTCGCTGCAACAGGAACCCGCGTCTTTGCGAGACTTGCCCCTGAACAAGAGGGCCTTCAGGTTGCGGTCTATACCAACGACTCCGACGAACTCTTTGCAAGAATTACCGCCTACTTTTACCAGCAAAACCTTCCGGTTCTGGACGCCCGTATTCACACGACCCGCACCGGTTACGCCCTGGATGCCTTCGTGCTTGATCATCAGGCCTATCCGGGTCACTCGCGGGAGATGCTAAGCCTCATTGAGGCTGGACTGCCCGCCTGGCTTAACTCAAATTCGGCCCTGCCTCCTATTGGCCAAGGCCGACAGTCACGCCAATCGCGGCACTTTCCTATTCCAGCATCGGTCACGCTCGCACCCGATGCCCGACAAGAGTTCTACATACTCACCATTGCTGCAACCGACCGGCCAGGCCTCTTGTACTCCATTTCGCGCTGCCTCACGCAACACCAGATCACCATTCATGCGGCACGGGTTGCAACGCTTGGTGAGCGGGCGGAGGACATCTTCTTAATCAAGGGCGCGGGCCTCGAGCGTGAGGCCTTCCAGGTTAGGCTTGAGGCCGATCTATTAAGCGCCGTGGGCGCCGATCAGGCGCTCGCCGCCTAAGTCTAATAACGAATAACGAATAACAAATAACGAATGACTACTGATTCGCCCTGAGCCATTCGCTAAACGCCTGGCCCTCTTCGGGATGACGCTTGGCCAACGTGACAGTCGCCTGCAAATAGCCCTGCTTGGAGCCACAGTCGAATCGTGTCCCCTGAAACCGATAGGCAAGGACAGGTTCGTCGGCCAATAACTTTTCAATGGCATCGGTCAGTTGAATCTCCCCGCCCTTGCCCGGGGGCTGGCAGGCGAGAATGTCAAAGATTCTCGGGGTTAACAAATAGCGGCCCACTACAGCCAGGGTGGAAGGCGCCTGGTCAATGGCAGGCTTTTCTACAATGCCTGTCATGCGCTCTGTGCGGCTTCCCCACGGACTGCTCTGGACAATGCCGTACTTGTTGGTCTGATCGAAGGGGACATCTTCAACGGCCACAATGCTGGCACGGTGCGCCCGATACTCGTCAACCATCTGCCCAATCACCGAGCGCTGAGGGTCTGCGGAGTCCATTAGGTCATCAGCAAGCACCACTGCGAAGGGCTCATTGCCCACAGCAGGCCGAGCGCAGAGCACGGCATGGCCAAGGCCAAGTGCCTCGGGCTGGCGAATGTAAATGCAGTTAATCGAAGATGGAGCAACGCTGCGAACAAGCTGCAAAAGCTCTTTCTTACCCTTGGCCTCGAGCTCGGCTTCAAGCTCGTAGGCCTTATCAAAATGGTCTTCAATGGCGCGCTTGGAGCGGCCGGTAATAAAGATCATTTCAGTAATACCAGCCGAGGCGGCCTCTTCAACAGCGTATTGAATAAGCGGCTTGTCTACGATAGGCAGCATCTCTTTGGGGCTTGCCTTGGTTGCTGGCAAAAACCGTGTTCCAAGACCCGCAACCGGAAAGACCGCCTTTCGCACGGGCGAACCACCTTCGTTTCCAGGTAACGTCGGGATATCAGGATTAGAGCTTGTTGAATAACTCATTGTTTCTTTCGTTTGGTTTTAGTGCGCCAAGAAATGATTCTTCATTGATCACGGTAACACCGAGGCTATTGGCCTTGTCAAGCTTCGTTCCCGCGTTCTGCCCGGCAAGTACGAAGTCGGTGCGCTTGGACACCGAGCCGGTGACCCGTCCACCGAGCGATTCAATAATGGCCTGAGCCTGTTCTCGCGAGTAAGACTGCAGCTCTCCAGTAAGTACCACCGTTTTCCCAGAAAAGAGGCTTGGCGGCCCGTTAACCGCGACGCTCTCAGCCTGCTGCGAGACAGAGTTTTGTAGTTTCACACATTCAAGAAGCAGATCAAGCTCGGTAAGCAAAGCAGGCGTGCTAAGGAAGCCCAGAATAGACTGCGCCACCACGGGTCCGACATCGGGCGCCTGCGTAAGCTGCTCAAGACTTGCCTTGCGAAGGGCATCAAAGCTCCCAAAGAACAGGGCAAGATCTTTGGCTGTCTTCTCTCCCACGTGACGAATACCCAGACCAAAAATAAATCGGGCGAGGCCGGCCGTGCGCGAGTTTGCGATCTCGTCCAAAAGCTTGCGCGCGAGCTTGAGTCCCATACGGTCAACTTTTAGAAGATCGACCTCCGTGAGCTTGTAAAGATCGGCAAGATGCCGAACCATTCCTCGCTCAACCAGTTGTTCGGCGAGCCGGTCGCCGAGCCCCTCAATATTCATTGCACGTCGATGGGCAAAATGCAAAAGGGCCTGTACACGCTGGGCCGAACAACTAAAGCCCGAGACACAACGCCAGACTGCCTCCTCAGCAGGTCGCTCAAGTACACCTTTACAGACTGGGCAATGCCTGGGCATGACGAACCGCTGTGCATCCTTGGGACGAAGCTCGGGAACCGCGGCAACCACCTCGGGAATAACGTCACCGGCCCTGCGCACCCAGACAGTGTCACCAAGCCAAAGATCCTTTCGGGCAATCTCCCCCTCGTTATGCAGAGTGGCATTGGTAACAAGGACCCCCCCAACGCGAACGGGCTCAAGACGGGCAACCGGCGTCACTGCTCCGGTACGTCCGACCTGACATTCAATGGCCACTAGCCTTGTCATGGCCTGCTCGGAGGGCCATTTATAGGCCACAGCAAAACGGGGTGTTCGCGCCAGATAGCCAAGCTGTTCTTGCAAGGTTAGCGATTCCACCTTCACCACGACCCCATCAATGTCGAAGTCAAGGTCTGATCGAGCAGTCTCTGCCCTATCGATGAAGGCAATCACCTGGTCAATGGAGGCCTCTGCGCATCGAATGTCGCAGACTGGAAAGCCAGCGCGTTTTAACGCATCAAGCTGCTGCGAATGCGTAGACGGTTGCTGGGCGGAGCCTGACGACCCACCAAGTAAAGCATAGGCAAAAAATCGAAGTGGGCGCAGGGCGGCAATACTGCTATCGAGCTGACGCATGGTACCCGCGGCTGCATTGCGCGGATTGGCGAAGGTCTTCTCGCCTCGGGCCTGCTGGTCGACATTTAATTGGTTGAAGTCTGATCGGGCCATGAATACCTCGCCCCTTACTTCAAATTCATTTCCTAAGATATTGTTTTCATTAAGTTGTAATGGAACTATTCTCGCCGCCTCCACATTGGCTGTGACATCCTCCCCAAGGGTTCCGTCACCGCGGGTCGCGGCCATCACAAGACGCCCTGCGCGGTACCTTAGGCTAAGAGCAAGTCCATCAAACTTCAGGTCAACGGCATACCGAAGGCTCTGCGCCGCAACCCCTTTTGGCTCAAGCTGGCTCGCAAGCCGCTCACCAAACTGATGTACCGAGGCCTGGCCTGCAATATTGGCAAGCGACAGCATGGGTCTCTCATGGGCCACCGTGGCAAAGCCACTTCGTGGGTTTGAACCTACCTTGCCAAGCGGCGACTGGCGTTTTAATGGATGCGTGGGTTCAAGCCGGGCCTCAAGGCCCTCGAGCTCGCGCGCAAGCTGGTCATAGGTTTCATCTGAAATTTCGGGTGCATCGTCTTCGTGATAAAGCCTCTGATGACGAAGCAGTTCGAGCTGGCGGCGCTTTATTTCATCAATTAAGTTATCAGCCATAGCGAAAGCTTACTGAAAAGCCTAGGTAAAAATTCGCTTGGTAAAGTCCTCGCCGGGCACCAGGCCTGCCTCAACAAAAACACGAGTCCTGTCTTGAATCTGCTGAGCAATATAGCCAAAGGCCGTGTCATCGAGCACGGCATTGCGTTCATCCACCAACTGCCCCCCTAGGCTTTGCTGAAATACTTTTGCCACCTCCACCATGGCAGACCAGGCCGCCACAGGCTCTTGCACACGCGGCAGGTCCATCATGAAACCCAGCAGGGCGCCTTCATCCCCCGGCAGTACGCTAAAGACAACGTCATCCGAGCCCTGCTCTTGCATAAAGAAACGGCCCTCGCCCCAGGCTGACAGGCCCGCATACTGGGCAGCCTGTTCGATGGCACTTAGACTGGGCGGCCGGTCGGTGACGAGGCTGAACTGAACCTGAGCGTCCATTTCAAGCAGGCGTTGCTCTGCCTGCCGGGCAAGACGAATAACCTCGGAGGCATCGAGCGGCGCGCTGGTAATGGTGAGCTCAAGCGAGCCAGCAAGCTCCTCACAACGCGCAGAGAACTCATCGAACTCAAGGAGGTTCAAAAATCCCGAACGCCCAGCAAGGGCGATGGACAGACACGCCTGATGAAACCCGGGGCCTTCCATGCAGCGCACTGGCTTTGAGCCAATTCGCCGTACGGTACGCAGTTCTTCAAGGGTCGTCTCTGGCATACGGCCAAGGCATTCAAACTCGATGGCGAGCTCAAAGGGTGTAGGTCCCTTTAACGGCGTGGCCTCAGCCCTCTGGTCTAGCGCTGGGGCTGACGCAGCAACAGGAGTTTCAGGCTCTTCATCGGAGGGGCTCGGCTCGGACAACGACGCATCGTCATTTGAACTGGAGGGTAATGCTCGGCCAAAAAAACCATGAGATCCACCAGGCTTACGATGCTGCCTGAGTTCGACAAAGCTGTGGAAAGCAACTGCCAGAAGCAGTCCTAGGGCCAACAGACCAAGGGCTACCCAAAGGGAGTCCCAGCCAGGTGTCTCCATCACAGGCTAGGCAGCATCCCGCACAAAGCTGCTTGCCATATCAAGGTCAACCGCAACAAGCCGCGAGACGCCCTGCTCTTGCATGGTCACACCCACGAGGTGCTCAGCAAGCTCCATGGATATTTTGTTGTGCGTAATGAAGATGAACTGGGTCGCCTCCGACATTTTCTCAATGAGCCGACACAGCCTCTCGGTGTTGGGATCATCAAGCGGTGCATCGACTTCGTCCAACAGACAAAAGGGAGCAGGGTTCAACTGGAAGAGCGCAAAAACAAGGGCAATTGCCGTAAGTGTCTTTTCGCCACCCGACAGCAGGTGAATGGTTGTGTTCTTCTTGCCAGGAGGCTGGGCCATTACCTGAATACCACTGTCTAAAATTTCCTCTCCAGTCAGGACAAGCCTTGCCTCGCCACCCCCAAACAAGGTTGGAAAAAGACGACCGAAATTATCGTTAACCGTGTCGTAGGTTGACTGTAGAAGGGCACGGCTCTCGCGATCGATTTTACGGATGGCGTCCTCGAGCGTCTCGACCGCACCCCGAAGGTCATCGGCCTGGGCCTTAAGAAAAGCCTGCCGCTCATTGGCCTGCTCAAGTTCTGGAAGGGCTGCAAGGTTAACCGCGCCAAGCGCGTCAACCTCTCTCTGAAGGCGGTTGATCTCGGCCTGAAGATTCGTAGCCGTTGGCAGTTCCGGCGGGGGCATACGTTCGGGCCAGCTTTGAATAAGGGCATCGACCTCGAGCCCCGATTCAGAAATTTGCTGGCTTATCTGCTCAAGGGCTGCCTGGGCAGCTGCTAGGGCTGTGTCAGCCTGAATCATTCGCTCACGCAGCGGGTCGGACTCACGCTCGAGCGTAAGTCGCTGCTCGTCCTTCTGACGCAGAACGTCTGCAGACTGCTCGGCAAGCTGCCTCGCCTGACCTAAAGAGGCCTCACGGGCCACACGCTCGGCGAGCAAAGACTGAAGGCTGCTTTGTGCAAGCTGGCTCACGGCGTCCTCAAGCTCTTCTGATAGGCGGGACAACTGCTCCTCGGTCTCACTGCCTCGCTTCTCAAGACCTGAGGCTGCCTCCTGCAGACCCGCACACCTTTCCTTAAGCGAACGCTCTGCAAGCAGGGACTCCTGCAGAACGCTGTCTTTTTCAAGCAAAGACTGCCGCGCAAGCTGAAGGCGCTGACCTGACTGATCGAGCCGTGCCTGAAGCTGGGCGAGCGAATCACGAAGTTGGTCGGCAGCTAAAAGGGCTGTTTTCTGTTCCGCCTGCAAGGACTCCAGGCGCTGGGCGAGCTGATCGGCCTCCTCGCTCAAACGAGCCTCGGCATCGTGCAGGTCTTTTTCTTTCGCCTGAATACGCTCTGCCTTCTGGGTGAGTTTAAGCTGTGCAAGCTCGAGTTCATGAACACGCTGGCGGGCTTTGGACTCCGTCTCTTGTGCATTTGCCGCCTGGCGCCGCAGCCCCTGGTGTGTATCTTCGCGACGTGATAGCAGATCGAGCGCCTCTTGGGCGGAGAGCTCTTGGCGCCTGCAGTCGCGTTCAAGTGACTCGACCTTAGCCTTTAGATTTAGAACACCGGAGTCGGGCGAGTCTTTTGCAAAGTAGCGCAGCTCACCGGGGCAAATAATATGGCCCTCAGGACTCACCCAGAACTCGCCCTCAGCCAATCGCCCCCGGTTCTCTGTGGCCTGCCGAAAGGAGTCGGCTCGACGAAAGCCTTTAAGCCATTGCCTGCACCGGTCGGCCACGAGGCCTTCGCCTTGAATTTCTTGAGACAGCGCGTCCTCGGGCTCAGCCTTTGTCGAGGCCGCAGCGACTGACTCCGACCAGTGCAGGCCGATACGCGAAGGAGGCTCGGTCGAACGCAGAAGCGACTCCAGCGCAGACGCCTCAATGCCGAGTGCCGACAGACGATCACCGAGAGCAGCCTCAATGGCACGCTCAGAGCCCGGGCGGACAGAGAGTTCGGACCAGACCGCCTT
This sequence comes from Bordetella parapertussis, assembly GCA_945901825.1. Taxonomy (GTDB): domain Bacteria; phylum Pseudomonadota; class Gammaproteobacteria; order Burkholderiales; family Burkholderiaceae_A; genus Hahnella. The sequence continues at coordinate 260,373 of CAMDMC010000001.1, read as the reverse complement.
GGCGTTTGTCAGCGTCTGCTCCTCAAGCCAGCCCGTTAACTGCTCTCTGGCTGAGACCTTTTGAAGCGCCTCGACGTTGGCGGCCAGACTCGCCCGTGACTTTTCAAGAGCAAGCGTGGTCTGTTGCACCTGGACCCTGGCCTGAACCACGGACTGATCGGCCTGGGCAACCCGATCGACCAGAGTGCGGTTGTCGGCCCCCGCAAGCTCAGCAAGTTCCAAGGCCTCTGCATGCTGTTGACGAATTGCGCTTAGCGCCGACTCATCAAGCTTTTCAAGCTGCTGTCTTTGCTGCTGAAGTTCTTCAAGCCGACCCTTTAACTGAAGCTCTCGGCCCGATGTCTCTTGAATACGCGTGGCGATTCCACGAATGTCGGCATCGGCGGCGGCAAGGGTTGCTTTGGATTCGGACAACTGATTGCCAAGTTCTTCAACGGCCTCTTCAATAGGTCGCACTGCCTGGCGGGAGGTATCACGATCAGAGAGTCGCTTGGCGAGTTCGGAGCGAATCGTTTCAAGCGAGTCTTGCGCCTCTTTAAGCGCACTGATCGACCGTTGATACTGGGACTGAATCTGTTCCAGGCTCTCACGCGCCTCCGACTGAAGCGCAATGGAGCGGTCACGAATCTGCGTAAGCGAACGGTCTTCAGCCTCTCGGCGCGCGATGGCAGTGTTTAACTCGAAGACGGTGGCCTGAACCGATTGAAGGTTCGCCTGCTGCTCCACGTAGCGGGCATCAAGAACCTCGCGCTCGCGTAACAAGGCAGCCTGTTGGGTTCGAACGGCTTCAAGGAGCTTTTCAGCCTCAAGCCGCTCAACAGAATGGCGACGCTGGGCGTGCTGTAAATCCGAGGAGCGCACGGCCAATAAGACCGTCTGCCTTGTACGCTTGGTGGACGTAAGTTGGTTGTACTTTTCTGCCACCGAGGCCTGCGCAGAAAGAACCTCGACCCGCTTTTCAAGTTCAAGCTGAATGTCGTCGACCCGGGCAAGGTTTTCACGCGCATCCGCAAGCCGATGCTCTGTTTCCTTACGCCGCTCGCGGTATTTAGAGACCCCCGCGGCTTCTTCAAGAAAGACCCGAAGCTCCTCGGGCCGCGATTCAATTACCCGTGAAATCATGCCTTGCCCAATAATGGCGTAGGCACGAGGACCAAGCCCTGTTCCTAGAAAAATATCGTAGACGTCTTTTCTACGCACCGACTGGCCATTAATGGTGTAGGACGACTGACCATCACGGGCAAGCACGCGCTTGACCGAAAGCTCAGCAAAACGTCCCCAGGGCCCACCAAGCCGGCCGAGCGAATTATCGAAAATGAGCTCAACGCTTGAGCGCCCGGCAGGCTTGCGACTTGCCGAGCCATTAAAAATAACGTCGTGCATGGACTCGCCGCGGAGTTCGGAGGCCTTTGACTCACCAAGAACCCAGCGTACCGCGTCGATAAGGTTACTTTTTCCGCACCCATTGGGGCCAACAATGCCCACACGTTGGCGCGTTAACTGAAGACCCGTTGGGTCTACAAAAGATTTGAACCCGGCCAATCGGATTTGGGTGAGTCGCATAATAACGGTAAGCTAAAGAAGATTGCTAGAAATACTCGGGCAGAGCGACGCAAGGCCACGTAGAAGTCGTGCTTTGTATAATACCACCCGGGCTAAGGTGTTAAACGTCGCCTAATCTCTAGCTAACTTCGTCTAATTCGTGCCTTTTACCAACCTAACCTTCAAATTAGCCCTCCAATGTCAAGTTCGCCCTCCACGTCGCTCGAAACCTTTGTAAACCCAGCCCCTCAACGAGACTATCGGGTTCACATTGAGATCCCCGAGTTCACCTGCCTATGCCCTCTCACGGGCCAGCCCGACTTTGCCACCCTCGTACTTGACTACATCCCCGATGGGCGCAACCTCGAACTCAAAGCCCTTAAGCTCTTCGCATGGTCCTTCCGTGATCGTGGCGCCTTTCATGAGGCGGTCACTAATGAAATTCTGGATGCCATGGTCGCAGCAACCGACCCGCGATTCATGCGACTAACCGCCAAGTGGTACGTGCGCGGTGGCATCTTCACCACGGTCGTGGCCGAGCACCGAAAGCCCGGATGGCTGCCCCTGCCCGCTGTTAACCTTTCTCAAATACCGTCCGAACAGTCTATTCGCGATGCTTAAAGCTCAGATGCCACACGCCTGCTAACCCATACGCCCAGCGGTCAACTGCCCTCGTCCCCATTGCCCTCTTACCCAACCCTACGACCATGACCATGACCAATCAAACACACGCCAATCTTGCTAAAACCATCGAGGAGGCCTGGGAAAACCGTGCCGACATAACAGTCCAGTCAGCGTCTTCGGCGCTGCGCGATGCTGTTCACGCCGTTATCTCCGAGCTTGACGCCGGGCAGCTAAGGGTTGCTGAAAAACATAATGGCAACTGGGTCGTCCATCAGTGGATAAAAAAGGCCGTTCTGTTGAGTTTTCGACTCGCCGACAATAAGACCATTCAGTCGGGCGCCTTGCAGTTCTTCGACAAGGTACCCACGAAGTTCGAGGGCCTGTCTCAGAGCGAACTCACTGCCATGGGCGTGCGTGTGGTGCCCCCGGCGGTGGCACGGCGAGGCGCCTTTATTGCCCGTAATGTTGTTCTCATGCCCTCCTACGTCAATATTGGCGCCTATGTTGACGAGGGAACCATGGTCGACACATGGGCCACTGTTGGGTCCTGCGCCCAGATTGGCAAAAACGTGCACCTCTCAGGCGGCGTAGGTATTGGCGGTGTGCTTGAGCCGCTGCAGGCCAACCCCACCATTATTGAAGACAACTGCTTCATCGGAGCTCGGTCCGAAGTCGTCGAGGGTGTGATCGTCGAGGCTAACTCGGTGCTCTCAATGGGGGTGTTCATTGGCCAGTCAACCAAAATCTACGATCGCGAATCCGGAGAGGTCTTCTATGGGCGTGTTCCCGAGGGAAGTGTGGTTGTTCCTGGCAGCCTGCCCTCGGCCGATGGCCGCTATAGCCTTGCCTGCGCCGTCATCGTAAAACGCGTCGATGCCAAGACACGGGCAAAGACTGGCATTAATGAACTGCTTCGCCTGGCCTAGCTGCCCGCCTAGGCCCAGGCCTAAACGACTTCCCATGTACTGCCATTAGCATATGGACACCCGGCTCTTTGGAATCCAGCAGTGCGATCAGGTGCGTGCGGCCCGTCGGTGGCTTGACGCGCGGGGCCTAAGCTATGTCTTTGTGGACTTCAAGAAAGAGGCACCTACAGAATTCTTGCTTCAGGAATGGCTAAAACACCTGCCGTTTGATAGCCTTATCAACAAGCGAGGCCGCACCTGGCGAACCCTTCCGGAAGACCATCGCCGCCAGATCATCGACCAACCCTCCGCACTTGAACTTATGCTCAGCCAACCCCTTGTGATTAAACGCCCTGTTCTTGTTACGCCGGACGACAAGCTTGCCGTCGGGTTTTCTGATGGTCTTTACACCAGCCTTTTCCCTCACGTTACCTAAGGGCGCCGAGCCTATGCAGACCCCTGAAGCCCTTGCCGTCGAGACCCTTAACCTTGCCCGGACGCTCATACAGCGTGAATCGGTAACGCCCGCCGACGGTGGATGCTGCGAGCTCATCGCCTCAAGGCTAAGCCCTCTTGGTTTCAAGACCGAACTTCTGAAGTACCAGGATGTCACTAACCTTTGGGCGGTTCGTGAGGGTGGTCAGCCAGGACCCACAGTGGTCTTGGCCGGCCATGTCGATGTCGTGCCGCCAGGCCCTGCCGACCAATGGCTCCATCCGCCCTTCTCCGCCGCGGTCGATACCGACTACCTATACGGTCGTGGCGCAGCCGACATGAAGAGTTCGGTGGCCGCTTTCGTTACGGCTACCGAGCACTTCCTTAGCCAGAGCCCATCCTTTCACGGGCGCATTGCCTACCTTATTACGTCCGATGAAGAAGGTCCTGCCCTGCATGGCACGGTGGAGGTGCTTCGGGAGCTTGCCCATCGAGGCGAGCCTCTGAACTACTGCATCATTGGAGAGCCAACCTCAAGCCACCGGCTTGGGGACATTATTAAAAATGGGCGACGTGGCACCTTGTCGGGCAGGCTTTTCATTCGTGGAAAGCAAGGGCATGTGGCCTATCCTCATCTTGCCGAGAACCCCATTCATCGCTTCGCCCCGGCCCTGACCGAGCTTGCTGCCATTGCCTGGGATGACGGCAATACCTACTTTCCTGCAACCACCTGGCAGGTCTCGAATATTCATTCAGGCACCGGTGCAGGCAATGTCATTCCTGGCGAACTAATGGCCGACTTCAATTTTAGGTTTGGAAGCGTCTCAACCCCCGAGGCTTTAAAGCGCAGGCTCGAGTCGGTTCTCAACCGGCATGGCCTAAGCTACACCATCGACTGGAACCTTGGCGGCGACCCCTACCTCACGCCCCCCGGCACACTCTGCGATGTTATTCAACAAAGCATTCGCGCAGTCTGCAAGATCGACCCTCAACTCTCCACCACCGGAGGCACCTCCGACGGACGTTTTATTGCAAAACACTGCCGTGAAGTCATTGAGTTCGGACCCGTCAACGCCAGCATTCACCAAATCAACGAACGCATTCTTGAGGCAGACCTTCTTCCGCTGGCGCAGATCTACTTGCAGAGCCTCACCAGGCTCCTTACTGAATCGCCCGAAACCGTCGCACAGAAAGACCTGGCCTAGGGCCTGAATGACGAAAGCTGCAAAGGGTCCAGCCAGCCCGCCCGACTACGACCCAGGTTGGATACAAGATTTACGAAGCGTGTCGGACTGGCTTCGATTTTCGGTCAGTGAGATGCGTCGAAGTGATTGTGTTTTGGGCCAGGGCTGCCTGAGCTGGCTGGATGAGGCTCGATGGCTTGTCTTTTCCAGTCTTTCTCTGCCCATCGACCTCAACGAGCCCAGCTTCGAGCTTGCCCAACTCACCGAAAAAGAGCGCCGTATGCTGGCCGTCGCCCTTGCTCGCCGAACGGTTGGCAGAGAGCCCACCGCCTACATCCTTCAAGAGGCTTGGCTGCGTGGCTTTCGGTTTAAGAGTGATTCCCGAGCAATTATTCCAAGGTCCTTCCTTGCCGAATGGTTAAGCCCTGTCAACCTGCCCGAGATTGAAGACTACGATGCCCCCGTAAAGGTCCTCGACCTTTGCACAGGGTCGGGCAGTCTCGCCATTCTCGCAGCACTGGCTTTGCCCAATGCGACGGTTTGGGCTTCAGATCTTTCAGCCGACGCACTCAGCCTGGCCCGAGAGAACATTCAAGACTATGGGCTGCAGTCACGTATTCAACTGCTTCAAGGCGATGGTCTGCAGGCGCTCGACACCTTGAAACCAAAACCCGCCTTCGATCTCATCCTCTGCAACCCACCTTACGTGAACACCTCCTCCTATTCGCAACTTCCGCCCGAATTTAAAGCTGAGCCGGGACTTGCGCATCATGGGGGCGAGGATGGCATGCAGTTCATTGAAGAGCTACTTAAAGGTTATGGCGCCGTATTGGCGAAAGGGGGACGCCTGCTGCTTGAAATGGGTCACGAGCTTTCAGCCTTCAACCGCCTTATTGAAAGGAACTTTAGGCAACTACCAGTGACTTGGCTTGAGACGGAATCGGGAGAGCAGGCTGTCGTTAGCCTTGGGTATCCTATTTAAATACCCAGGCGCCTTTAGGGCTTGCGGAACAAAAACTATTGCAGCGTGCCCTTTGCCCGCACTGCTTGAGGCAATGGAATGAGGTCGATGCCCTCATCGAGTAGGGCTTTGGCCTCCTGAACAGTGGCCTCACCAATAATGGAGCGCTCTGGAACTTCTTGGTAATGCATACGACGGGCTTCTTCAGGAAAGTCTTTGCCAACATAATCGGACTGCTCGATAAGGCTGCGTGCCATTTCAATAATTTTCTCGCGGACAAGGGCCTGCAATTGGTTATTGCCTAAAGCAGGGGCATGAGAGGGGGCAACAGCCTGCTTGGGCGGGGCGGCCGCATTGGAAATAACGTAAGAAGCCGTAGGAATGCGATGCGCAAGTGTGGAACACAAAGGGCATTCAAGCAGCCCCCGGCTGTGCTGATCGTCACAGGCCTGGGCGGAGGCAAACCAGCCCTCAAAGGTGTGACCTTGCTTACACTGTAGGTTAAATATCTTCATTTTTTTCAATTTAATGACACCCTCTATTGTAAGCGCGGAATTCCTTCTCGATGCCGTACCCAAGTCGCTGGAGCCCCTGGACGGTCAGAGGCCAATAATCGTCGACGTGCGTTCCCCTGGCGAGTTCGCCACCGATCATGTTCCAAGTGCCATCAACCTGCCTGTACTCGATGATGAGCAACGGCAGTGCATCGGAACGCTCTACGCGCAAGACCGTTTCGAGGCGAAAAAGCTAGGAGCTGCGATGGTCTCCAAGAACATCGCCATGCATCTCGAAGGCCCGATTCGGTCATGGAAAAAAGCAGATCACGTGCTTGTCTACTGTTGGCGAGGTGGGCAACGCAGCCAATCATTAGCTCACGTACTCGCTCAGGTAGGACTGACCGTTCAGATTCTCGACGGTGGCTACCGCGCCTATCGAAGCGCCCTCATTAAGGGGCTTGCCGACCTTGTTGCTCCATTTCGATGGCGCGTGGTCTGCGGTATGACAGGCTGCGGTAAGACAAGGCTTCTAAAAGCCCTTGCGGGGCAAGGTCGGCAGGTGCTCGACCTCGAAGCCATCGCGCGTCACAGAGGCTCACTTCTTGGGCTTGGACCCGGCGAAGAGCAGCCTAGCCAGAAGCTCTTTGAGTCAAACCTATGGCATGCGCTGCACTGTCTTAACCCAGAGCGCCCTGTCTATGTTGAGTCAGAAAGCCGCAAGATTGGTCAGGTACAAGTACCCGAAGCCTTAATTACGGCAATGCGTGCAAGCGAATGCCTTGAGCTACGAGCAACCGACGATTCTCGCGTAAGACTTCTTATTGAAGAGTACGCCCACTTTCTAGAGGACCCCCAGGCCCTGAACACGCAGCTAAAAAAACTTGTGTCGCACCATGGGCACGAGCGTGTTCAAGAATGGCTCGATAAAGTGGAAGCAGGGCAATGGGAGGCTTTTGTGCAGTCCATACTAACCGAGCACTACGACCCAAGCTACACGAGCTCCATTCATAGAAACTTCCCCGGTATTTTAGAGGCGACACCGCTGGTGCTTCCCGGTATTCGCCCGCAGGACTACGAGTCTCTTGCTGCAAGCCTTTCAGGATGACGCTTCACATCAAGCACTTTCTCCTGATGACGAATCCAGGATGAAAAGGACTCTTGAGCCTCAAGACGTTCAAGACTTGAGAAAACCGGGCCAACGCGCCCGCGAACATCGGAGTCTGACTCTGCAGGAAGCTTAGACTCGACCCAGACCGCCACAAGACTTCCAAAGCTTGGACCAATCTCGATGACCCGAGGCTCTTTCATCAAAAAATCGGATGCAAACAGCTGCACACCCAGGTCACGAAGGCCAGCAGGTCCTGCCTTGCCAAGAACGGGCTGAAGAACTGTCAAAGAAGCGCGACTCACCCAGAACTCGCGAGCATCGGAGGGCTTCTGAGTAGGGGAGGCTTTATTGGCATCGGCCCATTGTTGAGCCGCCTGACCTGCCAACTCAGACGCCTTCCTGGCCTGAAGGTCTGACTTGAGCTTGCCCGCGACTGCAGACAAGGCAAGGGGCTTTGAAGGCTCGTGGACAAGGATTCGAGCACTCACAAACAAACCTGGTCGTACCTCGACGGATTCAGTGTTGCGACGCTCAACAAGCACGTCGTTGGAAAACAAGGCTGCCCGAAGAGCCTGGTGGTTCAGCACAAGCTGGTCGTCCTGCGACAGGCCTGTTCCAGCGAAGGGTTCGTTACGAACGAGGCCTTTAAAACTGGAGATGCGAAGCCCCAAGGCTTCCGCGGCAGGCTTTAGAGAGTCGCTTTGTTCGTAGATGAGGTTACTAAACTTCTCAACAAGTTCGGCGGATGATGGGTCTTTGAGCGTGATCAGCTCAATGTCGACCCGCTCACTGGTCTGGAACTCGGAGGAACGGGCCTGATAGGCAGTCTCAATGTCCTGCTGACTGGGCAGGGCCTGGGAGAGAAACGATTCGGAGGGAAAGCTCACGAGCCAGATTCGACGCGACTCGGACTCGGACCGGCTAAGCCTACGCGCAAGCACCCGCGAGCCAAACTGCGACTCTGCAATCGCCCGGGGAAGTCTTTCGGCCATCAGGTCACTGCGAAGATCGACCTCAAACTGTTGCGTGGTGAGGCCCCTTGCCTCGAGAAACTTCTTGGCATGCTCAAAGTTGTAGCGGCCATCGACTTGGAACTGAGGCACCTCGGAGATCAGCGCGGAAAGTTGCTGATCGGGTATGAAGACCCGCGAACGCAACGCCGAGGCAAGGGCAACCTCGCGTTGGACAAGTTCATCGAGGGTTTGAACCTTACTTGCAGGCGTATCGAATGCGGAGACAGGAACCTGGCCGTTAAATTGAGCCGACATGGCATCGAGCGACCGTTGATGGGCTTGTTGCCACTGCTGCTGGGTGATGGGGCGGCCGTCGACTTCTGCAAGCCCGTTTGAAGACGCCTGCGGATTCACCATATCCCAAGCCCCCACGATAACGAAGGAGGGAACAATAAACAGCAACAGGATGGCCTGAAGCAGCCGGCGATTACGTCGAAAGGCGTCTAGCATATGGACCATTGGCGGAGCGGACGGGACTCGAACCCGCGACCCCCGGCGTGACAGGCCGGTATTCTAACCAACTGAACTACCGCTCCGAATTAATGAAGTGACAGAGTATACAGCAGCGAAAAACAGGTTTTTTAAGGGTGTTTGTAAGAACTGCAGTGGTGGGTGCTGAGAGGCTCGAACTCCCGACCTACGCCTTGTAAGGGCGCCGCTCTACCAACTGAGCTAAGCACCCACGGCAATTCTTACTAATTAAGTGCGTCTTTAAAGGCTTTGCCCGGACGAAACTTTGGAAGCTTCGCCGACTTGATTTTGATTGTCTCGCCTGTTCGAGGGTTGCGTCCCGAACGGGCTGCGCGTTTGGTGACCGCAAAGGTTCCAAAGCCAACTAACGTCACCGAGGCTCCCTTCTTCAAATTGGTTCGAACCCCCATCATAAAAGCTTCAAGCGCACGTCCCGCGGCCGCCTTTGAAATATCGGCATGCTTGGCCATATGTTCGATCATGTCGGTCTTATTCATAGCATCACCACGTCCTTATTTTTTTACCAGCAAAGATGGAAGTCAGAAGCCAAGTGACTTGACCGCGAAGAATGGATTAAACGTCAAACGGTTTCAAAAGGTCAAGTCTGTGGAGCATGAATTCGCTATGACTTTCCCTAGTGTGTCGTCGTGTCTGTGCCTGGTACGGGCGTGATTTCTACGGCACCCTTCGTAGCGGTTGCAGCCGCCGCAGCGGCAAGCTCAGGCACATCATCGAGAGCCTTGGGAACAGCGGCTAAAGCAAGCTCAAGCACCTTATCAATCCAACGCACTGGAATGATTTCAAGCGAGTTTTTCACGTTGGCTGGGATTTCGGCAAGGTCACGGACATTTTGCTCAGGAATGAGAACCTTTTTAATACCGCCTCGGTGGGCTGCCAGGAGCTTTTCTTTGAGCCCACCAATCTGTAAAACCTCGCCTCGAAGCGTAATTTCACCGGTCATGGCCACATCGGCCCTTACGGGAATGCCCGTTAGTACAGAAACAAGCGCCGTGGTGATGGCAATACCAGCGCTCGGACCATCCTTAGGTGTTGCACCCTCGGGTGCATGAATATGCAGGTCACGCTTCTCAAAGACGTCCTCGGAAATTCCAAGGCGACGGGCGCGGCTGCGAACCACCGAGCGCGCGGCCTCAACCGACTCCTTCATAACGTCGCCAAGAGATCCAGTGCGAATGATGTTGCCCTTGCCGGGCATGACAGCAGCCTCAATGGTCAGCAATTCACCGCCCACTTCCGTCCATGCAAGGCCAGTGACCTCCCCTACCTGATCTTCCTTCTCGGCCACACCAAAGGTGTAACGCTTCACGCCAAGGTACTCTTCGATGTTTTCCCCGGCAACCTTAAAAGGGAGGGAATCAGCAGCCTGTGCCTTCAGTCCCAGCACCCGGCGGGTAACCTTGCGGCAGATTTTTGAGAGCTCGCGCTCAAGACCGCGCACACCCGCCTCGCGGGTATAGGATCGGATGATTTCGCGAATAGCATCTTCGGCGACCTCGACTTCACCCTCTTTGAGGCCCGTATTCTTAATTTGCTTGGGCAGAAGGTAGCGCTGTGCAATGCTTACTTTCTCGTCCTCGGTGTAGCCTGAGAGACGAATAACTTCCATACGATCAAGAAGCGCGGGCGGAATGTTCATGGAATTCGCTGTGGCGACAAACATCACGTCCGACAGGTCGTACTCCACCTCGATGTAGTGATCGGTGAAGCTGTTGTTCTGTTCGGGGTCCAAAACCTCAAGCAGTGCGCTCGCTGGGTCACCCCGGAAGTCCATCCCCATCTTGTCGACTTCATCAAGAAGAAAGAGTGGGTTGCGAACCCCCGCCTTCGTAAGACTCGTAAGAATTTTGCCGGGCATCGAGCCAATGTAGGTACGCCGGTGCCCCCGAATCTCACTCTCGTCACGCACGCCGCCAAGGGCCATACGAACAAACTTACGATTCGTTGCACGAGCAATGGACTGGCCCAGGGAGGTCTTACCAACACCCGGAGGGCCAACAAGACAGAGAATAGGAGCCTTCACTTTCTCGACTCGCTGCTGAACAGCGAGGTATTCAAGAATGCGCTCTTTCACCTTCTCAAGGCCAAAGTGTTCCTGCTCAAGCACCTCCTCGGCCGCGCCAAGGTTGCCATTGACCTTGCTCTTTTTCTTCCAGGGAAGGCCAACCAGGGCATCCACGTAGTTGCGGACCACAGTGGCCTCAGCCGACATCGGGGACATCATGCGCAGTTTTTTGAGTTCGGTGAGGGCCTTGTCTTTTGCCTCTTTGGGCATACGGGCGGCCTTGATTTTTTTATCAATCTCATCAAGCTCGTTGTCCTCGCCCTCGCCAAGTTCTTTTTGAATGGCCTTAACCTGCTCATTCAAGTAGTACTCGCGCTGACTCTTCTCCATTTGACGCTTTACGCGGCCTCGAATGCGTTTTTCAACCTGGAGAATGTCAAGCTCAGTCTCAATCTGGGCAAGAAGCTTCTCAAGCCTCTCTCCCACGGGGAGAATCTCAAGGACAGCCTGCTTTTCCTCGAGCTTCATGGGAAGGTGAGCAGCGATGGTGTCGGCAAGACGGCCTGGCTCTTCCATGCTTACCAGGCTATTTAAAATTTCGGCCGGAATCTTCTTATTCAGTTTGACGAACTGGTCGAACTGTCCAAGGATGGTGCGACGCAGAGCCTCTACCTCGGGGCCTTTGTGCTCGTCAAGGGGCAGCGGGCAGCAGACCGCCTGAAGATGGTCATCTTCTTCAACAAGCTCAATAAGCTCAGCCCGCTGAACGCCTTCCACCAATACCTTCACCGTACCGTCGGGAAGCTTGAGCATCTGAAGAATGCTTGCAAGGCAGCCGATGGAGTAAATGTCGTTACCGCTGGGTTCGTCTTGAGTGGCCGAACGCTGGGCCGCAAGTAAGACGTGAACACCCGACTCCATAGCCTTTTCCATGGCCCGAATCGACTTAGGTCGGCCAACAAAGAGGGGAATCACCATATGCGGGAAGACAACAACGTCCCGCAATGGCAGCATGGGCAGATGAACAGGCTCAACAGGGAGAATTTCGGGCTTCGACATGGGCAGTGACAACCTTTCCTAAGTCAGGAATCGGTAGAAGGAGGTGATTTCTAAATGAAATGGGGACAAAAAAGCAAAAATCAAGCGGCTCCGCTTCGTTTGCTTGTGGCAGCCTTGGGCGTTTCCCCATAAATCAGTAAGGGTTTCACCGCTTCGGTCACGTTGTTTTCGTCTAACACCACCTTGGTTACGTTCTTTAAGCTCGGCAGATCGTACATGGTATCGAGCAAGGTCTGTTCGATAATCGAGCGTAAGCCCCTGGCCCCTGTTCGACGTGCAATGGCCTTTTTCGCGATGGCTGAAAGGGCGGCTGTGCGAATCTCGAGTTCGGCCCCCTCCATTTGAAAAAGGCTCTGGTACTGTTTTACCAGGGCATTTTTAGGGCCTGTAAGAATTTCAATGAGGGCTGGTTCATCGAGTTCATCAAGGGTGGCCACCACCGGCAGCCTACCCACAAGCTCGGGTATAAGCCCAAATTTAATAAGGTCTTCGGGCTCAACGTCTTGAAAGAGCTCGGACAACTTTCGCTCTGAGGCCGAGCGAACCTCAGCTCCGAAACCAATGGAGGTTTTTTCCGTTCGGTCACGGATGACCTTTTCAAGCCCATCAAAGGCCCCACCACAAATAAACAAAATGTTGGTGGTGTCGATTTGAACGAAATCTTGGTTGGGATGCTTGCGTCCGCCCTGAGGGGGCACCGAGGCCACCGTGCCCTCAATGAGCTTTAAGAGGGCTTGCTGCACGCCCTCGCCCGAGACGTCTCGGGTAATGGACGGGTTATCGGATTTCCGAGATATTTTGTCGATCTCGTCAATGTAAACAATGCCGTGCTGCGCCCGGTCAACCTCGTAATTGCAGTTTTGCAAGAGCTTTTGGATGATGTTCTCGACATCTTCGCCCACATAACCCGCCTCGGTTAATGTTGTGGCATCAGCAATAACAAAGGGTACGTTCAGCAGTCTGGCAAGGGTCTGCGCAAGAAGCGTTTTACCCGAACCGGTTGGGCCGATGAGCAAAATATTGCTTTTGGAAAGTTCCACCTCACCGGATTTGCCGTGCTGACGAAGCCGCTTATAGTGGTTGTAAACAGCTACCGAGAGGTTACGCTTTGCACGATCCTGGCCCACGACGTATTGGCCCAGGATGGAGGAGATTTCTTGAGGCGTGGGTAACGCGTCGCGGCTTGACTCGCTTGTTGCTGCCTCGGACTGCTCGTCACGAATGATGTCGTTGCATAAGTCGATGCACTCATCGCAGATGAATACCGAAGGCCCGGCAATGAGTTTTTTAACCTCATGCTGACTTTTACCGCAAAACGAACAGTAAAGAAGCTTCTCGCCTGTTCCCTTTTTCTCTGCCATCGTTGCCTCCGGATGAACCGACTTAGTTCAGAGAAACTAATCGCGACTGGAAAGAACGCGATCGACTATGCCGTACTTTAACGCATCTTCCGAGGACATGAAGTTATCGCGGTCGGTGTCTCTTGCAATCGTGTCAAGTGGCTGGCCCGTCCTCTCGGACAAAATGGAATTAAGCGTGTCTCTAAGCTTAAGAATTTCACGGGCATGAATTTCAATATCCGAGGCCTGGCCCTGAACACCTCCAAGCGGTTGGTGAATCATGACGCGGCTATTGGGCAGTGCAAACCGTTTACCCTTCTCGCCTGCCGCAAGCAAAAAGGCTCCCATACTGGCAGCCATACCAATGCAAAGCGTGCTTACCGCTGGCTTTACAAACTGCATGGTGTCAAAAATGGCGAGTCCGGCGGAGACCGACCCACCCGGCGAATTGATGTAGAGGGAAATGTCTTTGTCCGGATTTTCGGATTCGAGAAAAAGCAGCTGAGCCACAATAAGATTTGCCGAGCCGTCATTGACAGGGCCCACTAAAAAGACCACCCGCTCTTTAAGAAGTCGAGAATAGATGTCGTAAGCCCGTTCACCGCGGCCCGACTGTTCAACCACCATAGGCACAAGGCCGAGGGCTTGGGTGCCCAAGGCACCACTGTCGTGGCTATCTGAATCCATTGGGCCTGATGCCCTGAAGTATCTGCCCATTATTCGGTTTCCTTAATTAACGACTCAACATCGACGGATTTGTCTTCAACCTTAGCTTCTTGCAGAACCCAGTTCACGACGTTGTCTTCGAGCACGACCGACTGAGCCTCGGAGCGGCGCTCTTTGTTCGCCATGGACCATTGAATGAATTCTTCTGGGTTCTCGTAGGCCTGGGCCATCTCACCGAGCATGTCACGAATCGCCTCTTCGGTTGGGTTGAGCTTTTCCTTCGAAACAATCTCGCCCACCAAAAGCCCAAGCCGCACGCGCTTGGCTGCTTGGTTCTTAAAGAGGTCGGGCGGCAGAGGGGCCTGGTCAACCTTCATACCGCGGCTTGCCATTTGTTGGCGCATTTCGTCCGACATGCGCTCGCTTTCTGCCTGAACAAGGGCTGTGGGCAGGTCAAAACCGGCCTGCTCAACAAGTGCATCCATAACCGAGCGCTTGGTTTTATTCTTGCAGCGCGTAGCCACCTCGCGACGCAGGTTCTTCTCAACGTCTTGGCGTAGCTTTGCAAGACCCCCATCACCAACACCAAAGGCCTTGGCAAATTCATCATCGAGTGCGGGAAGTTCGGGCTTGCGTGTCTCGTGCAGGGTTACCGTGAACTCCGCGGCTTTGCCGGCAAGATTCGTTGCATGGTAATTCTCGGGGAACTGAACGGTGAAGGTCTTTGTGTCGCCTGCTGCCATTGCACGCACGGCCTGGTCAAAGTCTGTAAGCATGCTTCCGTTACCAACAACAAACTCGAAGCCCTCAGCCTTGCCCCCTTCAAAGACTTCACCATCCAACCGGCCTTCAAAATCAATAAGAACCTGGTCGTCAACCTGCGCTGCACGGTCAGCCTTTGTGTAGACAACGCGCTGCTTTTGCAGCGTCTGCATGGTCTTGTCGAGGTCGGCCTCGGTCACCTCGCAGACGGTGCGCACCACCGAAAGACTTGACCGGTCCGGAATGGGGACCTCGGGATAGACCTCGATCGTGGCCTCGAAATCAAGTGCCTGAGCGGCGGGATCGGCACCGTCTTGGTTCAAGGGAGCAATTTTAGGAGGACCTGCTGGCCTGATTTTCTGGGCTGCCAACTGCTCCGCATAGACCTTTGAAAGCGCATCGCCCAAAGCCTCGGATCGGGCCTGGGCTCCAAACGACTTCTCAAGAACCTTTAAAGGAATCTTCCCGGGCCGAAAGCCGGGAAGCTTGGCCTTGCGACCCATTTGTTGAAGCTGACGCATGGTCGCCTGCTCGATATCTTCAGAGGAGAGGTGAAGGGTAATACGGCGCTCGAGACTCGAGGCCACGGTTGTCTCTGTTGTCATAAGTACAGCCAATCTGTTCGTAATTAGATGGTGCGAAGGGCGGGACTCGAACCCGCACACCTTGCGGCGTCAGGACCTAAACCTGGTGCGTCTACCAATTTCGCCACCTTCGCGCTTTAAACCTCGTCCATTGTACTTAAGACAAGGCCTCAACCCAGACCCGATGACCTGGAATAGGCAGAAGCCGCGTCTACAATTAGGCCCATGCGCCAACTCGACCAAGGTCTTGTCAAGGCCTTCCATGCGGGGGGGCATTACGAAAACTTTCCAGTGGCCTCCTGGCTCCTGCCCGCGGCTGTGCGCCCGGCGGTGGTTTCGATCTACCGGCTAGCCCGCACGGGCGATGACCTGGCAGATGAAGGGGACCTCACGATCAACCAACGACTTGCAGGCCTTGCCGCCCTGCGCCGAGGCCTTAGCGATTCTCAGGATCAGGCCCCTAACCAAGAAGGCTTACCCCGCGAGCCAGACCAGAAAGGCTGGTCAGATGAGGCGATTTTGGAATTTGAAGCCATAGGCAGGCAGGCCAGGACTCAGCTTTCGGCCCATGGCTTGAATGCCGACTGGGGACTGCAGCTGCTCAAAGCCTTTGACTACGATGCTCAGTTTGAGCCCTTTGAGACCTGGCCTGACGTTTTGACCTACTGCCAGTACTCGGCCATTCCTGTGGGCCGCATTCTTCTTGGATTATTTGGCCTTCACTCCTCGCCTGAGGACCCCGCTCCCAGGCAGGTCGACAGCGGCATGCGTGACCAGATGTTCTTCGCAAGTGACAGCATCTGTGCGGGTCTTCAGCTTGTTAATTTTGGACAAGACCTTCATCAGGACATGGGGCGACACCGGCCAACGCTGCCAAAATCAGACTGGCCCGCCGCACTGACCTGGACGTCTGAGTGCAACGCCACTGGGGCCGGGCAACGCAGGGGCGAACTGCTTGGCGTGGAGGCGCTTTCTTCGGAAGAACGGTTGGCCATTGCCCGATCCCTTGTTATTCGTGGAAGTAATCAGCTTGCCCGTGGCGAGAATCTTCCCAGGCACCTCTACAAAAACGTTCGCCCTCACGGGCTTCGGCTTGCGCTTGAAATTACCCTGATTCTCGAGGGCGGCCAGACCATTGCCAAGCGCCTGCTGCGAAACCCTGGCATGGCCTGGCGTCGATCCATTCGCCTCTCACGCGCCTGGCTTTTTTTAAGCCTTATGAATAGGCTTCCTGTCCACTTTTGGCGCCTTACGCAGCCCGACGATCGATGACTCCCGAAGCCTTCTGTCGCCAGATTACGGCCAAGGCGGGCTCAAGCTTCACCTTGTCGTTCCGACTTTTACCTCCGGCTCGCAGGCAGGCCATGGAAGCCTTGTATGCCTTTTGCCGTGAAGTGGACGACATTGCCGATGAAATCGCAGACCCTGCCCTGGCCCGGGTCAAGCTGGCCTGGTGGCGTGAGGAAATCCATCGACTTTTTGCAGAAGTTGGCACCCCGAAAGACCCTTCCACCGCGCAACACCCCATAAGCCTTGCCCTTAAGGGCCCAATTAAAACCTACGCCCTTCCCCTGGTCGACTTCGAGGCTGTCTTGGATGGCGTTGGCATGGATCTTCCTCACACCGCCTTTCAAAGCCTTGATGAGCTGAACCTTTATTGCGATCGGGTTGCGGGTGCGGTGGGGCGGCTCTCGGTGCGTATTTTTGGGGTCTGCTCCGACCAGACCCTCGTTTATGCAAGCGAGCTTGGACTTGCCTTTCAGTACACCAACATCCTGCGTGACATCGGCGAAGATGCCCGACGTGCGCGAATCTACCTTCCAACCAGCATGCTTGAAGCCCAAGGGGCTAAGCCCGGTTCCATTCTCAACCTGGAAGACAGCCCAGAGCTGCGCCGCGTGCTTGGCGAGCTTCATCAGCTCGCCGAACAGGCCTACGACCGGGCGCTTGCAAGCTTACCCACCCAAGAACGACGGGCCCAACGACCCGGGCTTGTCATGACCGCAATCTATCGCGATCTCCTTCGCAGTATTGCTAGCCTTGACTACGACGTGTTGAATCAACGCGTACGACTTGGCCCCTTGCGCAAGCTTTGGGTTGCTCTCTTGGCTGCGCTTGGCCGTATGCCGCGCTAGGTGCCTCGCAGAATGCCCTGGTCCCTCGCGCAATGAAAAGAGTGGCCATTATTGGAGGCGGATGGGCGGGTCTTGCCTGCGCACATGGTTTAACCGAAGCCTGCCAGCAGGCCCGTGAGCCCGCTGAAATATGGCTCTTTGAGGCAAGCCCGCATGCGGGTGGAAGGGCCCGCGGCATTCGCTGGGAGACATCGCTGGGTGAAACCCCCATCGACAATGGCCAGCATCTTCTTATCGGGGCCTACAGCCAGACCTGGAAGCTTCTTCGGACTGTTGGCGTTCCGCTTGACCAGGCATGGTCAGACTCCGCCTTGCACTGGGCCGCTTACACGCCCGACCAAGCCACAGGCTATGCGCTTCTGCGTATCCCGCCGCAGGCCTGGCCCTGGCGTTTCTTGGGTCAGAGCTTTCCCCCTCTTACCGACCGAAGACTTGCGCAGCCCTGGAGCCTTCTTAGCAGGCTGTCGCTTGCCAACCTGCTGCGTCATGCCATTCAGTCGAACTGGCAGGCCACGGGCACGGTATTTCACTGGCTAAGCCAGCTTGCCATGCCCGAGAGGGTGCGCCTGCAGTTCTGGCGGCCTCTTATTGAGGGCGCCCTAAACACCGACTGGAGGCAGGCAAGTGCCTCGATCTGCCTGCGGGTCATCAAGGACAGCCTCACGGGCCCAGCAGGCTCAACCAACTGTTGGCACCCCAAGGCAGACCTTAGCCAGAATGCCATTGAGCCTCTTTTGCGATGGCTCGAGACCAGACAGACCAGGGTCGTTTCTCGTTGTCGTATCGCAGCCCTTAGGCCCAGTACCCCCGCAAGCCCTGGTTCTAGCTCTGGCCCAAGCAGATGGCAGCTGCAGGTGCATCCTTCCAGCCAAGACAAGTCGCTCACCTTTGGCCTGAAGGACCAGACCTTTGACGCGGTGGTGCTGGCAACGCCCGCCTACGAAGCAGATCGGCTCTGGCGTCAAAGCGGCCTGCAAGAGACCCCTGCCATTGGGCGCGCACGGTCACTGGACTGGCGTGGTGTCATGACGCTCTACATTCATTTAAATCAAGCCCAGGCCGCCTTGCTTGGACCCGCCACCCAGTGGCTTTGCAGCCTGCCCGGGCTCGGTGACCGAACCCATGTTGGCCTTGCCCGTAGCCCCTCTGAAAATGGCTCACAGGTGGTCTCAATGGTGGCAAGTGGGCTTTGCTCGCAGGACGATCGATCGGTGGTTGCTGATTCACTCTGGCGGGCGGCAGAGCACTACCTCAGACCACTGGGCATCGACAATTTAAAGGCCCTACCCTACCGGTTCACCGATGACCCACGAGCCACCTGGGCCTGTACGGCTACCTTCACTGATGCGGCGGGCTATGCACCGACCGACTTGGACGATGCCTCGCTTACAGGGGTTTCTGGGCTTTACCGTGCAGCCGATGACCTTACCTATGGCTATCCTGCCTGCATTGAGGCAGCGGTTCGCTCGGGCCAGGCGAGCGCAAGACGCGTTCATCAACACCTGGGCCTTGTATAACGTGGTTCTCAAACACAGTTACGTAACCCTGCGTCCATCTCTAAGAGACGGCTGCTGCTGCGCGCCTAGCTTATATGGGCAAGCGCCTCGGAGAGCCGCCTTACACCAATGATTTCGATGCCCTTGATACCTGTTTTCGGAGCATTGGCAGCCGGCACAATGGCACGGTTAAACCCAAGCCTTGCCACCTCCTTAAGACGATCGAGCCCGCGGGCTGCAGGCCTTACCTCACCGGTAAGACCAACCTCTCCAAAGACCACGCAGCCCTTGGCAAAAGGCCGGTTACGCAGGGACGACACCACGGCAACCAAAATAGCCAGGTCGGCCGCCGTCTCTTGAATGCGAACGCCGCCCACGGCATTCACAAAGACATCCTGATCAAAACAGGCAATGCCAGCATGGCGATGAAGAATGGCCAGCAGCATGGCAAGCCTCTGACCGTCAAAGCCAACAGCCAGCCGCCTTGGGTTGGGGACCTGGCTGTCATCGACAAGCGCCTGAAGTTCCACAAGCAAGGGGCGACTGCCTTCTAGGGAGACGGTGACGCAGGTGCCCGAAACAGGCTCATGCACTCTGCCCGTATCCGCCCCCGAAAGCTGGGCCTCCGACAAAAACATGGCCGAAGGGTTGGTTACGGCCTTGAGGCCGCGCTCGGTCATGGCAAAGACACCGAGCTCGTTCACCGTACCGAAACGGTTCTTGACGGCACGAACAACCCGAAAGCTGGCCTGCGCATCCCCCTCGAAATAAAGCACAGTGTCGACCATGTGCTCCAGTAGGCGCGGTCCCGCAAGGGCACCCTCCTTGGTGACATGACCGACAATGAAAACAGCGTTCCCAGTGCGCTTTGCCCACTGTGTCAACTGATAGCCCACCTCGCGAACCTGAGAGACCGAACCTGGCGCGCCCGAGGCCATTTCGGTGTAGAGCGTCTGAATGGAGTCAGCAACCAGTACATTGGGCTGTGCCAGTTCAATGGCCTGCAAGACCTTTTCAAGCGAGGTCTCCGAGAGAACCTTAAGCTGTTGGCTTTCGGGACCGTCAAACCCAAGCCGCCGCGCGCGCATTGCAAGCTGGCCTGCAGACTCCTCGCCCGAAACATAAAGCACAGACTGTTGCGCGGAGACCTTAAGAATAGAGGCCATGGCCTGCAGCAAGAGCGTTGACTTTCCAATGCCCGGGTCACCTCCCAGCAGAACCACTGCGCCAGGAACAAGACCCCCCCCCAGAACACGATCAAACTCGTCAATGCCCGTCGGCTGTCGTTGCATGTCCTCAAAGGCAATGTCGGACAAGGCCTGTAGGCTAGAGGCAGGCGCCAGGCTTGCCATACGTCCGGCGCGCGCACCTGCAGCCGCTGTTGGGGCCTCTGTTAAGTCGTGCCGCTGGCCCGGCGCCAGGGTATTCCATGCACTGCATTCGGTGCACTGCCCTTGCCACTTGCTATAGCCTTGCCCGCAGGCCTCACAGACAAAACTTAGTCGGTCTTTTGCCATTGGCTTAGGGCGCGACGCTTAAGCCGTCAACAAGTCTGCGGGAAACCCGCGGGGTTAGACAGGTGAGCAGCTCGTAGCCCAGGGTGCCAAGGCCTGCCGCAAGCTCGTCAACGCCAAGGTTATCGCTCCAGACCTCCACCAGGCTGCCTACGGCTGCCTCGGGCTGCTGCGAGAGATCAAGCGTAATGAGGTCCATGGATACCTGTCCAACAATGGGGCAACGCCTGCCATGAATCACCATGGGCGTTCCGTCGGGCGCGGTTCGTGGATAGCCATCGGCATAACCGATGGCTGCAACACCAATACGCATCGGCCTTGTTGCCTGGTATCGAAGACCGTAGCCAACACGATCGCCAACAGTGAGCTCTTGAATGGACAAAAGGCGTGTGGTTAACCTGGAGGCGAGTTGAATGTCCTTAGGAACGGAAGGCCAGTTCTGCTGAGAGTCGCCAGAAGACACCTGCCACTGAAAAGGGCTTGAGCCGTACAACAGAATGCCAGGGCGCAGCCAGCCTGAACAGGCAAGCGGCTGCGAGAGAATTGCAGCAGAGTTCGCAAGACTGATGGGCTCGAGCTCAGGCCTATGGTCCAGCAAGGTCAGGGCCTTTTGAAAGAGGGAAAGGGACTGGTAGCTTTCGGAGCGCGACTCGGCCTGCGCAAAGTGCATCATGAACCCAAGCCGACCCGAGCCTAGAAGGCTCCTTAACTTTGCAAGGTCGTTGACCATGGTCTCCACTGCATTTGAGGCGGACGATGAACAGGCATTAAAACCAAGCCGGTTCATGCCGGTATTGAGCTTGATCCATACACGGCCTGAGGCCCGCTGAAAGCCCTGTGCATTTTTAGAGTTTGAAAGAAGCCACTGAAGCTGGTCCTTGCAATGAACAACAATATCGGCCTGAAACTCCGCGGCCTCTTGAAGGCCTGCCTCGGCAAAGAGCCCCTCAAGAAGAAGCACCGGCTTGCGCCAGCCAAGACTGCGCACCTGCAAAAGTTCCTCGAGCTCAAGTAACGCAAGGCCATCAGCATCCTCAAAGCCTTGCACCACGGCATCTAGGCCATGCCCATAGCCTCTGGCCTTAACAACCGCCCAGATGCTCTGACTGGGCTGCATTCGACGAAGCGCCTTAAGGTTCGCCTGCATCCTTGCGGTGCTCACCTCAAGCAGGATGGGGCGCTGGGCTCGATCAGACAAGGAACTCATACAGGTACGCCTGAATGAGGCAAAGGCAAGTTACTGTTTTCCTGGCTTGGACCTGCGCTTGCAGGCAGGCTGTTAAGCAGACTTAAGTAAACCTGCCTGCGCGTTGCGGCAGCAACTGGATTAGCTGGGTCGTCGCAGGCAATTCGGTCAACAACGAGCGCGGGGTTTGCCGGTTCAAACACCTGCTCAAGCGGGCCTGTCTTGCTTGCGGAGGAGCAGACCAGAAGAAGAGCGATAAGACTTGGGTCTGTAAGGCCTTCTCGAAGACGGGCCTCAAAGACCTCATTGTTTTTAGCCGCGCAAATCTCCAGGGTGAAAAATAAAGGCCCCAGAGCGCTCTGGCGCCGGCCACGGGCTTGAAGGTATTGACTAAAGTAGCTGTGAACCGCAGCCCAAGACGTTGACAACAAGCCCGCCCCGGGTACCGCGACCACTTGCCCGTCTGCTGCGAATGCCTCATACACGACCATCAGCTTTTGCAGCCGAGGACGTCGCTGCCAATAAGGTGAAAGGCCAAGTATCTCGGCCGCGTATCCATAAACCCTCATGCTTTTACGACGCACTCCCACTTAATAGACTGCGGTTCATCAAAACGGCGTCCTCACGTACCGCCTCACCATGGCGTGTTGGGTAGTAGTCTTTGCGCAGTCCCACCCTTTGAAACCCGTTGCGCTCATAAAGTCGAATGGCGGCCTGGTTTGATGGCCGAACCTCAAGCATCACGACACCCACCTTCTCAGCAAAAAGTTTCTTAACCAATTGGTCAAGCATAAACTGCCCTGCCCCACGTCGTTGGCGTGCAGGAGCAATGGTGAAATTTAAAAGGTGGCATTCGTCGAGCACACGCATGCAAACCAAATAGCCAACCATGACCCCTTGGTCGACAAGCTTAAGCAGCTCATAGCCCGAGGCAAAGGCATCGCGGAAATTACCCGAAGTCCAGGGTACCTCATAAGACTGATTCTCAATGACCATCACGGAGGCAAGGTCTGCTGGACTAAGGGTCTGCAAGCCCATGGTGGGGCCCTTAAGACGCTCTTCACGAGTCAGGGCAACCTTCTCGCGCACATAAAGCGGCTGTGCATGCACGACCGGTCCAAAGCGCGATGGGTCGTGCGAGAGGGCGGCCGCTGCCAAGGACCAATAGGAAAGCGTCTGAAGTGAGGACGGCTGAGCTGCTGTTTCATTTAGACCGAAGGGCAGCCAATAGTCTCGAATGCAAGGCTCAAAAAGTTGCGTAGAACGGGAAGTATTAACGGCCTCCTCAGTAGCCAAAGACTGCTCGTCGCCGAGCAACTCTTGTTGAACAATAAAAGGCGGCTCCACAAACTCGTATTGAAAAAACTGCGGGTTGAATCGCAGCTGGGCCTTGTAGAACTCTCCGAGTCGGGCATTCAATAAAACGTCCACCGACGAGCGGTGCACGGACTGGCCTGCCCATTGCCTCGACTCATCCCCACCGGGCTGGTCATGCGGCGGTTCAACCCAGGCCTGGCGCGAAGACCCTAGAAGCCATGCAAGGGCATAGGCCTCGAAGGCTGAGACAACAGCAACACTGCGCTGCAGTCCACGGGCAAGACCTTGAACCAGGCCAGCCGCAATACGCAGCCCAGTAAATGAACCCGGTCCGGAACAAAGAACCAGGGAACCAATATCCTTCGCCTGAAGACCTTCAGCATGCAAAACCGCATTCAATGCGTCCAGAAGTTCAGAGGCTCGACCCTTGCCCACATCGATTGACACCCCTTGCCAAGGTCGATCAGGCAGGGCAAGCGTAAGGCTCGCCGACTCGGAGGCGTCAATGGCCAAGACAGGCGCGCTAAGTTTTAGCCCCTTCATTAGGCTCGAACGAGACTGGCAATTGCCTGCGCTGCAATGCCTTCTTCACGACCTGTGAACCCAAGCCTTTCTGTCGTAGTTGCCTTAACGTTCACAAAGTCGCACTGACAGTCCTCACCAATGTTCACAACCATGCTGTCTATGTATGGCATGAGCTTAGGACGCTGGGCAATGAGGGTTGCATCGATCTGAGCAACACGAAAGCCCTGCTCTTGAATAACCTTAACCACCCTGCGAAGCAGAACACGACTGTCGATGTTCTTAAATGCATCGTCCGTGTCCGGAAAATGCCGCCCGATATCGCCAAGCCCCAACGCGCCTAAGAGGGCATCGGCAATGGCATGCAACAGGACATCGGCATCGGAATGCCCAAGCAGGCCTGTCTCATGCGCAATGCGAACCCCCCCTAAAACAAGCGGGCGACCTTTGACGAGGGCATGGACATCAAACCCCTGGCCAACACGAATTGCAGGCTCCTGGGCGCGAGCCTTCAGTGGGTCCGACGAGTGGGGCATGGAAAGAAGGTCCTTTTCAAAGTCTTGTTCAAAGGTGAGCTTAATGTTACTGGCCTCACCCATGACAAGCCGAGGCCTGTAACCAAGCGCCTCCATGGCAAGGGACTCATCGGTGGCAAGTGGCTGAACCGAGAGGGCCTTGTGGATCAAGCCAAGACGAAAAAGCTGCGGGGTCTGTGCCCGCCAGAGGTGGTCGCGGGGAACCGTTTCAAGAACCTTCACCTGGGGATTCTTCTCGAAGGCTCCGCTAGGGTGGCCGGCGTCTTGGGGCTGGGCACGTTTGAGCGTGTCGGCCACGGGCAAGGCCAGAAGCGCTCCGTCCTCGCCTTGGCCCTCGAACCAGAGACGTTCAATTGCCTCTGCGGTAATGAAGGGCCTCGCGGCATCATGCACCATCACCCAGTGCCTCTGAGCCTCCACGCCAAGAACCCGCTGCAGACAGTCAAGACCCGCCATCACCGTCTGCGCGCGTTCGGCGCCCCCTATTTTTAGGGCCACGAGAGGAAACTCGGCCCCCAGATGGCGTTGCAGGCCTTGATCAATCTGCAGGCTCTGCCAATGCGTGTCTTTGGGCGATAAAAGCACCAGAATGCCAGCAAAGGCCTCGATGCCCGCAGTACCCTTGCCAAGCGCAACCAGACAGCGCTCCAAGACGGTCTGCCCATGACTCTCAAAATACTGTTTGGGCTTATCCAGGCCAGCCCTCGTCCCAGCGCCTGCCGCGGGGACAACAAGCCAGAGTGGGGGGCTCGCGGCCCTGCCCTTTTGGCCATGCAGGCTGGCCAGAAAGGACCTCAGCCTGAGGTCGGCCAGGTCAAGAGAAGAGAGGTAACTTGCAGGGGATTGCATATTCATCCCCTAAAATTAGCAGATGACAGAGATGATCGACAGCAGTCCAGAACTTTCCGAGGCCGCATCCACGCCAAACCCGCCACCCGCCTCAGTCCCGACGCTGCAATGGTCATGGCCCGGTCCGGGGAATCGTCCTCAGGCTCCTGGCCAACGGCACCTGACAGGCCTTCCTGTGGGGTCTGCCGACAGTCTTTTCACTGCCTGCTGGGCATTGGAGCAGGCACAGAGTCTTCGGACAAGGCCTTCGGCATCCGACCACAAGGGCGCCTTAACCCTTGTTATTGCCGAGAATGCCGCCCGCTCTCAGCGGCTTTTGCAAGAAGTCCAAGCCTGGCAGCCCGAACTGCGCGTTGCGGGCCTTGGGGACTGGGAGACGCTTGCCTATGAGGCTTTCTCACCCCATCAAGACCTCATCTCAGAGCGCCTGAACAGCCTATACCTAGCCATTACCGGTCAGCTGGACCTTTTGGTTGTCGCAGCACCCACGGCCCTGCAACGTCTTCCTCCACCCAATTACCTGGCCGCCAATACGTTCTTCTTTCGAACCGGTCAGTCCCTCTCGGTGGATCGTCTACGCCAGCAACTTCAGACCGCTGGGTACAGCCCTGTGGGTCAGGTCTTCTCACCCAGCGAATACGCGATTCGCGGTGGACTCATCGACCTCTACCCCATGGGCTCTAGCCTTCCCTATCGTATCGAGCTTTTTGATGATGAAATCGCCTCCATTCGGGTCTTCGACCCTGAAAGCCAGCGCAGCGTGCATCCGGTTCGCGAGGTTCGTATTCTTCCTGGACGGGAATACCCACGCGATGCCGAGTCAGCCTCTCGGCTTCGCAACCGATGGCGCGAGACCTTCGAGGGTGATCCCTCTCGCTGCTCGCTCTACAAAGACGCAGGCAACGGTCTTTTCGGACCCGGTATCGAGTACTACCTGCCTTTGCTTTTTGATGAGCTTGCCGATTTGTCTGCCTACCTTCACCCCGATGCACAGATTCTTCTGGTCGGCGATGTTCAGAGCAGCTTCGAACAGACCTTCAGCGAGGTCAAAACCCGCTGGGAGTTTCTGCGTCATGACATCGAGCGCCCCGTGCTTCCCCCCGAGGACATTCTCGTGCCTGTCCCCCGGTTCAATCAGACCCTTAGTGTTTGGGGTCAGACACTGCTGTCAGAGGCCCGTGAGCAGACTCTTACCCAAACGGCACCCGACGTTCGCGCCGACCGCCAGGCCACACCTGTACTGGCAAGGTTGCAGTTAGCTGTTGCAGAGGCAGCAAAAGAGAACCTGGTCACCGTGGTCTGCGTCGACACCGATGGACGACGAGAGACGCTGGCAGAGATGCTTGAGGGCTCGGGTATTCACTTCGATCGGTGCGAACTCACCGAGATCCCCGGCCTTCTCCATAAGACCAATGCCTCCGGGAGCCAAGGAGCCGAGCCGAGCTGCCTGCTTACGGTGAGTCCCTTTCATCAGGGCTTTCGAGCCCCTGCCCTCGGGCTGGTCCTTATTACCGAGTTTGAGCTCTTTGCCGACCTTCAAAGGCGTCAACGGCATGGCCAACGGGCCAAACAAACCAACGTCGACGCCATTATCCGTGACCTTTCCGAGCTTAAGATCAACGACCCCGTTGTGCACCTTCAGCATGGCGTTGGCCGCTACCAAGGCCTTATCAACATGGACCTCGGCGATGGCCCCAATGAGTTTCTGCATTTGGTTTATGCCGAGAACGCCCTCTTGTATGTGCCAGTGGCTCAGCTTCATCTGATAAGTCGCTACAGCGGCAGCGACCCCGACTCCGCCCCGCTTCATCGTCTTGGCGGGGGGCAGTGGGATAAGGCGAAGTCAAAGGCTGCAAAACAGGCTAAGGACACCGCGGCCGAACTGCTCAACCTCTATGCGAGGCGTGCGGCCCGCGAAGGTCATGCCTTTGCATTTCAGGCCTCGGACTACGAGCGGTTTGCCGACGGCTTCGGATTTGAAGAGACACCGGACCAGCTCGCCACTATTCATGCAGTGGTTCAGGACATGATCTCAGGCAAACCCATGGACCGTCTTGTCTGCGGCGATGTGGGCTTTGGTAAGACCGAAGTAGCTCTGCGAGCCGCCTTTGTCGCTGTAATGGACGGCAAGCAGGTTGCCGTGCTCTGCCCAACCACGCTTCTTGCCGAGCAGCACTTTCAGACCTTCCAAGATCGCTTCTCGTCATGGCCAGTGAAACTTGCAGAGCTTTCACGCTTTAAATCGGGCAAAGAAGTGAACGAGTCGCTTGAAGAACTGGCCGAGGGACGCCTTGATATTGTTATTGGGACCCACCAGCTGCTCTCGGCCCGCACACAGTTTAAAAGGCTTGGCTTAATTATTATTGATGAAGAACATCGCTTTGGTGCGCGACAAAAAGAGGTACTAAAAACGCTGCGGGCCGAGGTGGACGTTCTGACTTTAACCGCCACACCCATTCCTCGCACGCTTGCCATGAGCATGGAGGGCATTCGCGACTTCTCCATAATTGCAACCGCACCGCAGAAACGTCTGGCCATTAAAACCATGGTGAGACAAGACTCCGATAGCACCGTGCGTGAGGCCCTCTTGCGTGAACTTCGGCGGGGAGGCCAGGCCTATGTGCTGCACAACCAGGTGGAGACCATGCAACATCGGGTCGAAATGCTCAGGGCACTTCTACCTGAGGCCCGTATTGGCGTGGCCCACGGTCAGCTGCCCGAGCGCGAACTTGAGCAGGTCATGCGTGATTTCAACCAGCAGCGTATTAACGTGCTTTTGTGCACAACCATTATTGAGACTGGTATCGATGTCCCCACTGCGAACACCATCGTCATCTACCGCGCCGACCGGTTTGGCCTGGCGCAGCTGCATCAGTTAAGGGGCCGAGTGGGTCGATCCCATCACCAGGCCTACGCCTACCTGCTAGTGCCCGATGAGGAGTCCATTACCCGTGATGCCAAGAAGCGGCTCGACGCCATTACCTCCATGGAAGAGCTTGGAAGCGGCTTTTTTCTTGCGATGCACGACCTGGAGATTCGGGGTGCAGGCGAGGTCTTGGGCGATAACCAGTCGGGCAACATGACCGAGGTTGGTTTTCAGCTTTATGCCGATATGCTTCAAGAGGCTGTAAGTGCTCTGAAGGCAGGTCGCGAGCCCGACCTCGACGCACCCTTAACAAGCGTTACCGAAATTCAGCTGCATCTTCCCGCGCTACTGCCCGAAGACTACTGCCAGGACATTCGCGAGAGGCTCTCTCTGTATAAACGAATGGCAAGTGCAACCACCCAAGAAGACCTCTCGGACCTGCAAGAAGAGCTGATCGATCGCTTTGGGAAACTGCCCGACCCCGCCAAGGCGCTTCTTGAGACCCATAGGCTTCGTCTTCGCTGCAAGGCCTGGAACGTGATTAAGATTGATGCCGGCCCCGAGCGCGTTGCGGTTCAGTTCGGCCCCAATGCACCTGTGAATCCAGCAAAAGTTATCAAGCTTATTCAGACCGACTCAAGGTTTCGACTGCAAGGCAACGATCGCCTACGAGCAGACATTGCGTCTTCGAAACTGCCTGAGCGGCTTGCGGTTCTGCAAACAGTTTTTCAGCAGGTTCTTGATTCCAACCCGACCAGCCCTTAAGTTAGACCGATGCCATGCACGCCTTAAACGACGACCTCAACGCCGAATCCGAACTCTATTTTCTGCAGGCAGGCGCCGGTGCAAACGGTGAACAAAGCCGGAATGCAGACGACCTTCTGCTAAAAGTGAAAGCCCTGCTTCATGCATTCGAGCATCGCCCGGACGATCTTTCCGTGGTCAGCCCACAGCATCGGCCTGCCTATGCCAAGCTTGAAGGCACTGCTCCGAAGGCTCTAGGTCGAGCCGCGATTCAAGCGCTTCGTATGCAATGCACGGCGCAGTCGATCGACCTTGTAGCTATGGCCAAGCCCAGAGGCCTTGCAAGCTACAAGCTGCTTGCCATGGACATGGACTCCACTGTTATTTCCATTGAATGCCTCGATGAGGTCGCCGACTTTTGCGGTAAAAAGGCAGAGGTTGCAAGCATCACCGAGGCCGCCATGCGCGGCGAAATCACCGACTATGCCGAGAGCCTGCGTCGACGGGTTGCGTTTCTGAAAGGCCTTTCAACCGGTGCCTTGCAAAGCGTCTTAACCGAGCGACTGCGCTTTAACCCTGGCGCAAAGGAGCTGGTGGCCGCGGCAAAATCTGCGGGCCTACACTGCCTCTTGGTGTCTGGCGGCTTTCAACCCTTCACCGGCCATGTTGCTCAGACCCTTGGGTTTGACGAGATTCACTGTAATAGGCTGGGGATGGAAAACGGGAAACTTACCGGCGAGGTTGTTGGCCCCATTGTGGATGGAAACGCAAAGCAGGCTGCCGTGCTTAAGGCCGCAAGTGCCCTGGGAATTAATGCAAACCAACAGGCCATTGCCATTGGGGATGGGGCAAACGATCTTCCCATGATGACCCAGGTTCACCTAAGCCTTGCCTACCGGGCAAAGCCTGTTGTGGCCAATCAGGCAGCCCTTCAGTTTAACTTTGCTGACCTTGATAGCCTGCTGGATTGCCTGAAGCAGCGCGCCTAAGACCCCCTAGGCCTCAAGCCCCTCGCTGCTTAGGTAATCATCGTAGGACCCTTTGAAGTCAATAAGACTGCCGTCGCCCTTCAAAATGATGATGCGATTGGCAATGGCATTGACAAACTCACGGTCGTGGCTCACCACAAATAGCGTGCCCTGGTATTTCTCAAGGGCAAGCTGCAGCGACTCAATGGACTCCATGTCCAGATGATTCGTGGGCTCATCGAGAACCAGTACGTTGGAGCGCTCAAGCATAAGTCGGCCAAAGCTCATGCGGTGCTTCTCACCTCCCGAGAGCACCCTGACCTGCTTTGCAACGTCATCGCCAGAAAACAAAAGCCTGCCAAGAATAGAGCGCAACGCCTGATCATCGTCACCCTCTTGCCCGTAGTTTTGAAGCCAAGAGGTTAAGGTGGAGTCTTTCTCAAACTCCGGATAGACGTCCTGGGCCATGTAACCAATCTGCGCATTTTCTGCCCATTTCACAAGCCCCTCGTCGACATCTATGCCCTTGTGATCCAGGCCAACCAGACATTTAATTAAGGTGGATTTTCCGGCACCGTTGGGGCCCACCACGGCAATTCTTTCGCCGGCTTCCACCATTAACGAGAGTTTCTTAAGAACAGGCTGACTGTCGTAAGCCTTCGAAATGCTCTGAAGGTGAACAGCCTGGCGGTAAAGCTGCTTGGTCTGCTCAAAACGAATGTAGGGGTTCTGCCGAGATGATGGGCGCACCTCCACCGATTCAAACTGGATTTTCTCAATAAGCCTACGACGGGATGTCGCCTGCTTGGCCTTGCTTTTATTGGCCGAAAAACGGCGAACAAACTCCTGCAACTCAGAAACACGCTCCTTGCTCTTGGCGTTTGCCGCCATAAGCCGCGCACGCGCCTCCGACGATGCCAGCATGTAGTCGTCGTAATTGCCGGGATAGATTCGAATATCCCCATAGTCGACATCGGCCATGTGCGTACATACCGAGTTAAGAAAATGACGATCGTGGGAAATGATGATCATGGTGCAATCACGATCATTAAGAAGGCCCTCAAGCCAGCGTATGGTGTCAATATCTAGGTTGTTGGTTGGCTCATCAAGCAAGAGCACATCGGGGTCGCTAAAAAGGGCTTGAGCAAGAAGAACCCTCAGCTTCCATCCCGGGGAAATCTCGCTCATGGGACCATTGTGTTGATCAAGTGCAATGCCCGCACCCAGGAGTAATTCGCCCGCACGGGCCTCGGCGGTGTAGCCATCGAACTCTGCAAACTTCGCCTCGAGATCGGCGGCCCGCATGTAGTCATCCTCGGTGGCATCGGCGTTCGCGTAAATTGCATCGCGCTCGGTCATGGCAGCCCACATCTCTTCGTGGCCCATCATGACCACATCAATCACGCGGTGATCCTCGTAAGCAAACTGGTCCTGACGAAGCTTTCCAAGACGAACACCGGGCTCTTTTATCACTTCCCCTGAGCTCTGCTCGAGGTCGCCTCCAAGAATCTTCATGAAGGTGGATTTGCCGCATCCGTTGGCCCCGATAAGGCCGTAGCGGTGACCGTTTCCAAACTTGACACTAACGTTTTCAAAAAGGGGCTTGGCCCCAAATTGCATGGTGATATTTGCAGTTGAGAGCATTAAACCTTCCTTACCCATTCATAGGCATTCTTGAAAAAAACCGCCCATGGTGAAAAATCGTTGTTTGTTTTGAAAGGCTCAGGAATCCAAGACAACTGAACATTTCTAAAAACCCTTTCGGGGTGGGGCATCAGAACAAGTACCCGACCATCCTCATTCGTAAAGCCTGTAAGTCCTTCGGGAGAGCCGTTCGGATTGGCAGGATAGAGCTGGGCGGGCTTTCCCGCATCGGTGTACCGGAGAGCCGCAAGCGACGCAGCCTGCCCCTCACCCCAGAAGGCTCTGCCCTCCCCGTGTGAGACAACCACCGGAAGACGCGCACCCTGCATATCTTTAAAAAAGATGGAGTTTGACTCGAGCACTTCAACCATGGAGAGCCGGGCCTCGAACTGCTCGGAGGCATTTGGCAGAAAAGTAGGCCAGCCTTGCGTGCCCGGAATAATCGAGTGCAGTCTCGCCATCATCTGGCAGCCATTGCAGACACCCAAGGCAAAACGGTCTTGGCGTTCAAAAAACGCCGTAAAGGTATCGCGAAGACTATTGTTGTGAAGAATTGAACTTGCCCAGCCGTTACCCGCACCCAAGACATCGCCAAACGAAAAACCGCCACAGGCAACCAGGCCCGCCATGGAGTCAAGGCCAATACGCTGGTCAAGCAGGTCCGTCATGTGGACATCCCAGGCTTCAAAGCCTGCCGCCTCAAAAGCGGCAGCCATTTCAATTTGACCGTTAACGCCCTGCTCTCTAAGAATGGCGATGCGCGGGCGGCTAAGGGCAAGGGCAGCAGACTTGGGAGAGGCTGAACTCTCGCCCGTCCGGGTAGAACCCGTTTGCTCAGTGAGCTCCGAAAGCCGCCTTACCAATGCCTCGGGAAGATACGCTTGCGGAGCCTTTGTCTGATGCAAGGCTTCGAAGGCCTGCCTGGCCAAAGCGGGGTTGTCCCGGCGCGATGCAAACTCGAAGCTAACCTTTGACCAGCTCTCTTGCAGCCGCGACCTGGGCTGTTGAAAGACACATTTGGCATCGCGATAGATTTCAATTTGATCGCGCGGATTGGCATATCCAATTTCATGCGCAGACGAGGAGAGGCCGTGCTTGCGAAGAATGTCCATAAACTCCGAACGTCGCTCGCGGGTAACCTGAACAACCACGCCAAGCTCTTCATTGAAAAGCGCCTTCAGTGTTAACTCATCACGCTGAACCGCCACCTGTTCAGGTCGAATTTTAAAATCGCCCCAGTCGGCAGCAAAAGGATCGATGGTGAGAAGATCGAGATTAAGGGTTAGGCCCGAGCGGCCTGCAAAGGCCATCTCGGCAAGGCAGGCAAAAAGCCCTCCGTCTGAACGGTCGTGATAGGCAAGCACTAGGCCCTCATGACTTCGCGCTTCATGGCAGACCTGTTGAAGGCGACGCAGGCTTTGCGGGTCTTCGAGGTTTGGCGTCTCGCCCCCAAACTCACCAAGAAGCTGGGCAAGAATAGACCCGCCCATACGCTGCTTGCCGGCTGCAAGGTCGATAAGAACAAGCACGGTGTCGCCAAGGTCGGCACGCAAGGCCGGTGTCCAGGCATGACGGACATCGTCAACCGGGCTTACGGCCGTAAGCACCAGTGATACGGGCGAGATCACCGAATGTTTCTGGCCTGCTTCGTCCCAGCCGGTTCGCATACTTAAGGAGTCTTTTCCAACGGGAATGGAGAGACCCAGCTGGGGGCAGAGCTCCATGGCAAGGTTCTGCACGGCCTCGTAAAGGGCTACGTCTTGACCCTTCTCCCCACAGGCAGCCATCCAGTTCGCACAAAGCTTTACGGCGGCAAGGTCGTGAACGGGAGCACTGAATAAATTGGTCAGTGCCTCGCCCAGGGCCATACGCACCGAGGCCACCGAATCGGTAACGGCAAGTGGCTGACGCTCACCCAAGGCAATGGCCTGACCCGCATACCCTTTGAAGTCCCACAAGGTGATTGCCGCGTCTGCAACGGGCGTCTGCCAAGCACCAACCATCTGGTCGCGGGCGGTAAGCCCTCCGACGGTTCGATCGCCAATGGTGATTAAGAACTCTTTACTTGCAACAGTGGGATGGGCAAGCACCTTGTGAGCAAGCTCATCAAGGGCGTGGCCAACAAGGTCAAGCGGCTGCGAGCTGGCCTGATAACGCTCAACAACGCGCTGCATCCGAGGTGGCTTACCAAGAAGCACCGACAACGGCATGTCAACCGGATTAAGCTGATCAGTCAATGCCTGCCTGACGCCCTCAGTGGGGCCTGTGGCGACCGGCGACGGGGCTAAAAGCCTAAGACGGTCTTGCGAAAGGGCACGACCAACCACTGCAAAGGGGCACCGCTCTCGCCGAGCGACAGACTCAAAAAGTGGCAGATGCTCTTGGGCAATCGCAAGCACGTAGCGCTCTTGCGACTCGTTGCACCAGACTTCGGCAGGCGACATGGAATAGTCTTCAATGGGAACCTGACTGAGCTGAAAGTCTGCGCCCATGCCTGCACCATGCACCAGCTCAGGCAGGGCATTCGACAAGCCGCCCGCACCGACGTCATGAATAGAAAGGATGGGATTGTCGGGGCCCAGGGCCACGCAGGCATCAATGACCTCTTGGGCGCGGCGCTGCATTTCGGGGTTGCCCCGCTGAACCGAGTCGAAGTCGAGTTGGGCAGAGTTTGCACCCGAGTCAACCGAGCTCGCTGCCCCACCACCAAGGCCAATGCGCATGCCCGGCCCACCCAATTGAAGCAGCAAGGCACCCTCGGCAATAGGCTTCTTAAAGCTTAGGGCATCGTGAATCACGCCCACGCCACCAGCAAGCATGATGGGCTTGTGATAACCCCAGCGACGCTGATCGAATGCAAGCTCAAAACTTCGGAAATAACCCAACAGACCTGGCCGCCCGAATTCGTTGTTAAAGGCCGCAGCGCCTATGGGTCCCTCGAGCATGATCTGCAGGGGGGAGGCCTGACGCGATGGACCATCGAAATGGCCCGAGAAGTCGATGGTCGATACAGAAAACCCGACAAGACCTGCCCGAGGCTCTGCACCCCGGCCCGTCGCGCCCTCGTCACGAATCTCGCCACCGGCCCCAGTTGCCGCGCCCGGAAAAGGCGAGATTGCGGTAGGGTGGTTGTGCGTTTCAGCCTTCAGCACCGTATGCATCAGGCCGTGCACCTCTCGATAAGGCCCAGGCTTTGACACGGACGACTGCAAGTGGATGGCCGGGCGACCCTGCAAAATAGCCGCATTGTCCTCGTAGGCCGAGACCGTACCCTGGCCTGCCACCGCATGGGTATGGCGAATCATTTGAAACAACGATTGCTCTTGAGGCTGTGAATTAATGATGAACGAGGCATTGAAAATTTTGTGCCGGCAGTGTTCGGAGTTGGCCTGGGCAAACATCATCAGTTCGACATCCGTGGGCTGCCTGCCCATGGCCTGGTAAGCCTCACTAAGGTAATTCAATTCTTCAGCCGACAGCGCAAGCCCCAGCCTTGCGTTGAACGACTGAAGCTCAGACAACCTCTGGCTGGGATCGCCCGAGAGCTCAATGATTTCAAGCGGCTTTACGGGGGGCTGCTCAATAAGATGGACGGGAGGACTGTTAAAGAAGACCTCCTCCGTCATCCGGTCGTAAAAGAAGAACTGACCCTTTTGACTCTGAATGAAAGCCTGAAGTGCCTCAAATGCCCGGCTCAAGGTCCCCTTGCCAAACTGAAATTCAAAACAACGACCCCGTTCGAGTCGATTGAGGCTTGTAAGGCCACAGCGCTGGGCAATATCGATGGCCTTCGAGGCCCAGGGTGACAGGGTGCCATGGCGAGGGAAGACCCACAGACGAAGACTGTCGCGACCCACCGGGGGAAAGCTTGCCCCTTGAAGCTGAAGTAAGGGTGATAGATTCTCAAACACCGAAGATATGACCGGGTCCTTCGAACACGAGGGGGGCGCAAGGACCCTGGGAGCGCAATGAACAAGGTACGCCCAAGAGCAAGACAGGTCTTTAACAGCGCAGTCTGCGCCCTCTAAAGCCAAACGAATCCGGTCGCGACGGAAGGCCGAGATGGCGCTTGCGCCCGGGAAAAAGCTGACTTCTGACATAAGCCCGATTATACGATCCGGCCCGCCTGCATACGTAAACGGCGGCTACAAGCCTTTGAAAGGCTCTCGTCGTGGGTGACGATGATAAGCGTCGTACCCAGGCTTTTTTGCAGGTTGAAGAAAAGCTCCATCACCCGAGCCCCACTCTCATAGTCCAGACTGCCAGTGGGCTCATCGGCAAAGAGAAGGTCGGGCGTCACGACAAATGCTCGAGCCAGTGCGACCCGTTGCTGCTCCCCTCCCGACAGGGTTGCGGGAAAGTGCCGCTCCCGACCCGCAAGGCCAACCTCTGAAAGCATGGACTGAGCCTTTTGCTTAGCATCACGATCCCCTCGAAGCTCAAGAGGTAACATGACGTTTTCGAGCGCATTGAGTTGAGGAAGAAGCTGGAACGACTGAAAGACAAACCCAAAACGGCCGTTACGGCGCAGACTGCGTTGCTCCTCAGACAGCGAGGCGATGGCCTCCCCTGCCCAATAAACCTCGCCTTCGGAGGGCGTATCGAGACCGGCTAAAAGCCCGAGCAGCGTAGACTTACCGCAGCCTGAAGGCCCCACCATGGCCAGCGATTCGCCCGTCTGCACTTGAAGATTAATGTCTTGGAGAATTGAGAGTTTGTCATTGCCATCTGAAACCCACTTTGCTAAACCCTTGGCCTCAATCGCAACGGATTTCTCGGTTGTTGCCATGCCTTCACCGTCTGTCATACCACTCCTTCGGTTTACAAAATATCTTCTTGGCCTGATTCTACTCACTGGTCTTTGCGTGGCAGCGCAAAGTAGCCCAAACAACCCTACCGCATCGGCCATTTCCCAGAAAACAAACATACTTATTTTTGGCGACAGCCTATCGGCGGCCTATGGACTGCCAAGAAATCAAGGATGGGTGAGTCTTCTTCAAAGACGCCTTGATTCAAATAATCTGAAGTACAACGTAGAAAATCGAAGCCTCTCGGGTGAGACCACGTTTGGCGGGCTCGAGCGCCTTCCCCGTGCGCTGGCACAGGTTAAGCCAAGGCTTGTAGTGTTGCAGCTTGGTGCTAACGATGGGCTTCGTGGACTTGACCTTCGAACATCCCGCGCTAATTTAAAGGCCATGATTCAAAAGTCACTGGATGCAAAAGCAAGGGTGGTCATTGTTGGCGTGCGACTTCCACCGAATCTGGGCGAGACCTATTTGAAGGAATTTGACGCTATCGTGCCCTCCCTGGCAAAAGAACTTCAGGTTCAGGCGGTGCCCGCCATGCTTAAAGGATTTGCTGAAGACCTAAGCTATTTTCAAGAAGATCAGATTCACCCCAACGCAAAGGCCCAGCCCATTATTCTTGAGACCATCTGGAAGTCCGTAAGCCCGCTTCTATGAAAGACCCCGAATGACTAAGCCCTCTGCCCAACGTCTTGCCACACTTCTATTAAGTCTTGGCCTGCATATGCCGGCCTGGGCCTTGGACTTCAGTGATATTGCAAAAGAAGGCGAGCTTGTCTATTTAGAGAAGCATCCTGAGCCCAACAGTTACCACTATGAATCTCGAGTCTTTCTTACCGAGTCGTCCCTTCAAGATGGAATCGTCTCGTTATCAACCTGCCATTACCGGCTCGACCCCATTCGTAAGGTTGTCATTGCCTTTAACCCCGACAGGCTGCAGAGTCTCGCCGTCGGGAGTCATTCTGGCATTGAATCAATTGCCCAAGACAAGCACAGTGTCACGCTTAGCAATGTTAAGAAAGGCGCCCAGATCTGCATTACTCTGCGCTCAAAAGCGCTCGACCTCACAGAAGAAAAAGGGGTCTTCAAGCTGCAGGCTGGCCCCCTGATGCGTCGCTATTTTGACGGCTACCTGCCCATGTCAGCTAGGCTGAAGGTGAACTGGCCGCCTGGGCTGCTTCAGATGAAGGCAAGTGACCCTCTTGCCCAACCGGGGGTCACTGTGCATTCAGACCCTGAAGGCGCCGAAATGCTGATTACCTTTGCGGGTAAATTCACGGGCCACTTCGCCCTGCAAGACCGCCGGTAACGCTGGCAGAGCCTTTGCAGGCAAGCCGCGGTTTAGGCTCTGTCCCAGAGCGCAAGGCTGCGCTACTTCTTAAACTTATAGAAGTTGTCGTTCAGGTAGCGCGCGACATGCTCAAGCTCTTCGTCGAACCATCCCGAGTTGGTGCGGGTGGCACAGAACTGAACCATGGTCTTTAGCCTGCCGGCATCTGTTACTTTTCGAAAATCTTCCGAATAGAGTTCTTCGCCTTTACCGTCGGGCATCATGGAGTTGTGGCAAGAAGCGCAGGTCTTTGCATGCAGCTTCGCACCAAGTTCGGCATTGCCCTTCGCAAACAACAACGCATGAGCACTGTTTGAACCAAGCGAAAGCCCAAGACCCAACAGAATTGCGGCAGCAGCCACACCAACATGCGACACACGACGTAACGGTTTTTGATTCATAAACGGTCCCCCCTTCAAAAGTATCAAGCCTTGATCAACGCAAAGAATAACCTAAGCGTATTTCTGCCCTAATTCAATACCTTCGGGGTCGCAATTTTGCGCGCTAAGCAATACCAGGATTGCCCTTTACACCTAAAAGTCTTGGGGTGTTGAGCTTAAGCGGTGGCACCACTTTCTTGGCCTTAAGCCAGGTCTCAACCACATCCCAGACCGGTTCCCCCGAAGCGCCTTCCGCCACAGGCGCCCAGCCAGCAACTTTGTAGTTCTTGCTGGCTTCAATAGGCTTACCCTTGAGGCGCATGTCCTGAATTCGACTGCCCATCTTCTCAAGGGGTGCGCAGGTGTATTGAAGCCCACCCACGCGAACCATATCTCCGCCTTGCTGGTAATAAGGGTCTGGGTTAAACAAGTTGTCACAGACGTCTTCAAGAACCGTTTTAATCATCTCGCCCGACATTTCGGTAAGCGTGCTGTAGGAATAGGTGGTGGCCGTTTGGTCCATAACATGCTCACGGGTAATGGCCTGGCCCGGCAACAGGCTGGTTCCCCAACGGAATCCCGGTGAGAAGGCAAGGTCAGCGCCCTTGACATCCATAAGCGCATCAACAATAAGCTGATCGAAACTCCCATTGAAGTTACCGCGCCGATAAAGAAGCCCCTCGGTCATGGCCAGAGTCTCTTCGAGCTTGGCCTTGTACGGCGCGCGCACGCGGTCGATGAACGCCTGCATCTCCTTGTCTGCCGGCAGAAGATTGGCGAAGACTGGAAGCAGCTTGTAGCGGAAGTCGGCAACCTTGCCGCCCTTCACATCGAAATCGAGCACGCCAAGAAACTTGGTATTTGAGCCGGCATTGGTTACCAGGGTTACGCCGCCTGCATTCTTCACTTTGACGGGCTGGGGTACGCCATCGTGGGTATGTCCGCCCATAATGGCGTCAATGCCACGCACGCGTGAGGCCATTTTAAGATCGACGTCCATACCATTGTGCGAAAGGACCACGACCACCTTAGCCCCCTTGGAACGAACCTCGTCCACCATCTTCTGCATGTTGTCGTCTTGAATGCCAAAGGTCCAGTCGGGCACAAAGTAGCGCGGGTTCGCAATGGGGGTGTAGGGGAAGGCCTGGCCAATAACCGCCACCGGAATACCGTTCTGCTCACGAATCACATAGGGCTTGAAGACTGGGTCACCAAAGTCGTTTGTCTTCACATTCTGCGCAAGAAACTCAATTTTCCCTGCGAGCTCCTTCTCAATAATCTCCATGACGCGATCGGCCCCGTAGGTGAACTCCCAGTGGGGACACATCATGTCAACCCCTAAAAGCTTGGTGGCATCCACCATGTCTTGGCCTTTGGTCCAGAGCGCAGTAGCAGAGCCCTGCCAGGTATCACCGCCGTCAAATAAGAAGGCCTGTGGGCGGGAGGCCTTCATCATTTTGACCAGCGTGGCCATGTGGGCAAAGCCCCCAACCTTACCGTAGGTACGAGCAGCCTTCTCAAAGCCGACGAAGGTGTAGGCATGGGCCCAGGCCGAGTTGGAGGGAATATTAAAGTGCTTAAGCAGGGCATCACCCACAAAATGTGGCGGCCTGCCCAACATTTCAGAAAGCCCCAGGTTTACGCTGGGCTCACGAAAATAAACCGGCAAAAGCTGAGCATGACAGTCGGTAAAGTGAAGAAAGCTGACGTTGCCAAACTTAGGAATCTCGTACAGCTTTTCACCTTTGGCCGCAGCAGCATTTGCCTCCTGCCAGCTGCCAAACATACCGCTGGCTGTGGCTGCCGCCATAACCCCCATAAACTCACGCCGATTCAAACTCATACGTCCATTCCCTAAAAAAGAAGCCGTCAAAGACGGCTGGCTATAAGGCAGGTTGGCAAGAACGCAAAGCCAGGCCGCCTCCTTCTAAAGTTTCGGGTAGAGCCTAGCCTCTACCCGAAACACCTTCACAACCTTAGTTCTTGTTAACCGGCGAATTGGGGTCAAGCAGAAGCGCCATGAGGTCTTTCATCTGCGCTTCAGTAAGAATGTTTTCAGACCCAAATCGAGGCATATTGGTGCAGGCGTTATAAGCCTTGGCGTTGTATATCTTTCCCCAGGTGTACTTAAGAACCGCCTCTGAATCGCCACGAAGCTTGCCGTACTGGTACAGGCTTGGTCCGAGCGTTCCGTAGGAAATTTCAGTGTTGGAAATCTTATGGCAGTTGTAACAGTTGCCTCCATTAGCCACTCCTGGCTTGTCACTCCAGGTTCCGCCGCGACCACTCTGAGCAAGCTTTTCGCCCGCCTTCCAGTCACCGAAGTACTTTCCATCGGAGGGAAGCTTCACAAGTTTCATATTCTCCTCTTCCACCTTCTTGCGAAGAGTGGAGTCGATGTCTTTACCTTTGACGTCGGCTTCGGTGCAGGCCACGTTAACGGAGTCTTGGTTCAGCCATTCCATCTTTGCCTGATTTCGCTCCTTGAAGGACTTCATGATGACGTCCTTCGCCATCTTGTCGTAATCAACTGAGGCCGAATAGGACCCTGCGCAGCCAGCAAGAACAACAGAGGCAGCTGCCGCAGCCAAGTAAATACGTTTCTTCATTCGCTTACCCTCCTGGTTATCGCTTGATGGTGGGTGCAAGCGAGGCCACACCCTTACCGTTAACACCCATGTAGACCTGCAGAGCAACGGTTGCCTCGGATCCATAAATAGGCTCAGGGAAACGCTGCTGCCGGAAACAGTCGTTTAGGCGCTGTTGCATAGGCCAGAGCTGGCCGTTACTAACCCTGTAAGCAGGCCAAGACGTAAAGGCCTTTCCTGCGGGCTCGTTGGCAGTAAGGTTTGGGAGGCCCTGAAGACGGATACGTGTATTGTCCGCCGCGTGGCATGTGGCACAGGCAAAGTCGTAAGGACCCGCTCGGTAAAAGAAGACGCGTTTACCAACCTCGTAAAGACGCTTTTCTTCTGCATGCCCCTGAGGGACTGCAACTGGCATGCCCTTTGACTGGGTTGCCACGTAGGTTACTAGAGCAATGATACTTTTGTGATCGTCTTTATTGTAAGCGCCATCTTTTACCTCAATACCCTGGATTGTCCTCATACAGTGAGCGAGTCTGGTCTCAAGATCCATAACCTTACCCGCGTCAGAAAAGTATCTTGGCAGTGCAACGTAAGCCCCCTTAATGACACCAGGACCAAGGCCAAGGTCACATTTTTCAAGTGAAACATTTTTAGGGCCCGCGGGCTTTTTCCAGAGCTCCTCTCCCGCCATCTCAAAAAGTTCTGCCGGGTTGCCGTCTGCGATAAGCTCGCGATAACGATCAATACCCTTCTCTGCTTCGGTCTTAGTCTCCAGGGCCTGCGCTGAATGCATAGCGAAGCCCAGAGCGAAAAACGCGGATAAAAATCCGGTACGCAATGGTTGTTTGTTCATGTCTGTCCCCTTTTTTAAGCCTATGGTCTTAATTACTTCGAGCTATGCCTCTAAAGCAAACGAGGGTGGTAACTGCAGCATGAAGGGAGGCAGACAAGTTGATCCGCCCCTATTCATGCACCGCTACTAGGCAATCGCAGCCTCGTCGGTTCGCGTCCCGCCCTTGTTGTCCTTCCAGGTTACGGCAACCTTGTCACCTGCCTTGGCGCCCTTCACCTTGAACTGCATGTAAGGGTTCTTTGAAACAGCGGGTCCCCACTGAGCCGTCATGACGGTTTTGCCGTTGTGCTGCGCTGTAACCTCGCTGATGAACCAGGCAGGAATTGCCTTGCCGTCGGACCCTTTGCGGGTTCCAGTTTCCATTTCGTGGGCCATTAGAACGCGAACATCTGCTATGTCGCCTGCCATACGGGCACGAATTCTCATTGGACTTGCCATGGTGAAACTCCTTTCAATCTTGAATCGAAAAAATACCTTCTAAGGCGTTAGCCGAGTTGGTAAAGAATTAGCCGCCGCAACCACCAAGAGTGACCTTGATTTCCTTCTTGGCCATATAGAACTTGCCATCAGCCTTCACAAGGGCATAGACATCGGAGCTCTGACCCATCTTCACACGCATGGATACGTCAGGAACTGCGTTATCTGTGAACTCGAACAAGCCCGCCATCATGGAAGGATTCTTCTCGACCATGACAGCAACCATCTGGGTCTGTGGAAGGTTGCTTGCAACGCCAACGGGAACAACGGCACCGTTCTCGGCAATGTCAGGCGAGGTGATGTTGATTTCTGACGACTCAGTGGTAGAACCCACACCCATTGCCTTCAGGGTGTCAGCAATTGACTTGGTTGCAAACCAGTCCTTGTTCCACGAGGCCATAGCCGGATTAGCAGCAAAAAACCCCATGGAGGCAAGGGCTGAGTAAACAGCTGCGCCGCCACCAACTTTCAATACGTCTCTGCGTTCTACTTTCATTTAAAGCTCCTTTCAAATGAGATGTGGGTGACCTGCATGACGTCTTCGATAACCCACCTCTCGAAGACAATAAGAGGAGAACTACTGCTTTTTAGTTGTATCCAAACCCCGAGCTGGACCGATAGGACGGTTCTGCTCGATGAGATTCCCGTGGCTATCAACCGCAGACCCTGGCAAAAACGAAGTGACCTTCACCTCTGGCTTGCAGTCTTTCATACACGCCACATTTTGAACATCAGGTTTACCCTTGAGGTCCCAGAGCCCATGGCTCGTGGTCATGCCGTTGCGATTGGGCATCTTGGCCTGAACCTCGGCAATATTTTTGTCGGACAGCACGAAATCTTCGGGGACCACCTCTGCCAGATTAAGAATGTAGGCAACGGTTGCATAGACCTCCTCAACCGTTAAGGTCTTGGGATTGGTCCATGGCATAGCCCTGTTGATGTAATCCCACAAGGTCGATACGGTTGCCACCTTCATCATGGTTGTGCGCTGAGGAAAGTCTTGCCGGGCCAGGTTTGCAACCCGGCCTGTCTTCATATCCTCTTTGGAGGTGCCCCCAGCAATGGGTGTGAAGACATCGGTGCTCTCGCCAAACACACCATGGCAGGACGCGCACTTCGCCTCCCAGACTTCCATGCCTTTAGCAACCGAGCCAGAACCCTTTGGAAGCCCTTTGAAGTCGGGCCGAACGTCAATATCCCAGGCCTTAATCTCATCGGGGGTTGCCTTTCGACCCACTCCCTCGAAGGCCACCACGGAGGACCCAACCACTGCAAGGGCAAGGCCCGCTAAAACTGTATTAACCCACTTGGACATTGCTTACCTCCCCCGACTCGGCAATACGCCAGGTCTGAATCATGTTGTTGTGATAGATGGAACGTGTACCCCGAACCTCACGCAGTTGATGGACCGTTGGCTGCACATAGCCCGAGTCATCGATGCAACGCGACTGCAGGAAGGCATTCTTGCCGTTCCACGACCAGTCAATATTAAAGCGCGTGAAGGCCTTCGAAAGAACGGGCCCCTCAAGACGCGCAGTGCGCCAGTTTTTTCCACCGTCAACGGAGACATCGACACGTTTAATTTTGCCGCGACCCGACCAGGCAAGACCTGAAATATTATGAAAACCCTTGTCGAGCAATATTTGACCACCC
The DNA here is from genome assembly GCA_945901825.1 of Bordetella parapertussis. Lineage (GTDB taxonomy): Bacteria > Pseudomonadota > Gammaproteobacteria > Burkholderiales > Burkholderiaceae_A > Hahnella. The sequence continues at coordinate 217,336 of CAMDMC010000001.1, read as the reverse complement.
GAGGGCGAGGTGATGACCGATTTGGCCTCTTGCATGCCACTGTACTGACGATGAGTACCGTCGGGCATAAGGTCAACATAGTGAATGGCCTCGTCTTTCGTAGCCCATTTCATATCGCCCACCTCAATACGACGCAGCCACTTCACCCACGACACACCCTGAACACCCGGAACGACCAGCCTGAGGGGGTAGCCATTCTCAGGCCGCAGCATCTCGCCATTCATGCCGTAGGCAACGATGACGTCATCAAGCGCCCTATCAAGAGGAATGGTGCGGGTCATGCCAGAGCCGTCGGCCCCTTCTGCAAGAATGTACTTACCCTTCTTCTTGTCAAAGCCTGCATGCTCAAGAAGAACAGACAAAGGAACGCCAGTAAACTCGGAACAAGAGACCATGCCATGGGTGTACTGCACCGTTGGCACCGCGACATTACCCCACTCCATGGCAGTATTTGCGCCGCACTCGATGAAATGGATGCGCGAGACCGAGGGCAGTCGCATGATGTCATCCATGGTGTAAACCTTGGGGGTCTTGACCATGCCGTTGATCATGAGGCGATGCTTGGAGGGGTCAATGTCCCACCAGCCCTGGTGGTGACGCTCAAAATGCAGGCCACTGGGGGTGATGATGCCAAAAGTCCCTTGGAGCGGTGTGAAAGCAACGGAAGCTGCTGAGACACGAGTGAGCCCGGGGCTTTCGCGACGTTGCAGACCCTTCTCATACTGAGAAGGAACACCATACCCATTGGCAGCAACCGGCATACCAAGACCCGTTGTGTGCATGGGAAGCTCAAGAATGTTGGGATCACCCTGACCAGAAACAGGGTTTGAAGCGGCCTTTGCTGCAGCAGCAAGTCCAAGCCCTGCACCAGCAGCCGTTGCCGCCAAGAACTTTCGGCGCATGGTCTCGGGGGATTTTGCATCCTCCCTAACCAGGAAGTTTTCAGGCGCCTTTACGATACGCCCAGACATGGCAATGGTTTTACTCAAATTTTTCTCCCGAATAATCTTATTTTTTTGGCCCCTTCGATGCCATGCTTAAACTTGGAAAGCACGGCTCAAACGGGCATACGACATAACTGCAACATCAAAACCACGAAAAACCTTGTACTCACCTCACCAAAACGAATGTGCGCATCACCCCGGCTAGACGACCGATGGTTTGGCAAGTGCAGACGTTGCCAGATGCACGCAGACCGTACGACACAACTGAGTCACAAGCGGATCTGAGACCTTGTAAAAAACGAAAGTCCCGTCGCGTCGACGCGATAAAACGCCTGCATTGAATAAAAGACTAAGGTGCCGCGAAACATTAGGCTGGGGCAGACTTGTCTGCCCAACAATTTCCTGAACGGAGCATTCCTTGTCGCATACGGCCTGAAGAATACGAAGCCTTGCGGGTTCAGCGAGCAGAGAAAAATAGCGGGAGGCGCGCTCTAGAATAAAATAAACTTCGGCCTGATCTGGACTTACCCAAGGCTCGTAGGAGGCTTCGGCGGTGAAAGACGTACTTAAATTTGCCTCTGACATTTGTTCATCCATGCGGTTGGTAGAAAGCGCTTTCGACATGAGTTAGGAAAATATGCCTTAAATCGCATATAGTCAACAGCATCTTGTGATGCACTGCACAAGCACGGGCTTTTTTAAACCGGCCGGTATGAACCATGAACACCCAACTCGTCCAACCCAATCAACTTTCAGCGACCTCTAGGCAGCTTCAAGAAGGCCGTCTTGCCGGGCTCTTGGTTTTCGCAAGTTCAAAACACTGCCCCTGGTGCGGGCTCGTGTCGAATGACCAACTTCTGCCGCGCTTGAGAACCCCTGGCTTGGCGAAGATCGCCATTGTGGAGTTTGATATCAACGACCCAACAACGCTTACCTCTGCTGGCAACCCGCACTCAGAAGGGCTTAGGCTGCCATCAAACTTGTCGCCGCTTGCCTGGGCGAAGGCCCACAACATTCGCGTTGTACCCACCGTTACAGCAGTCAACCGTCAGCTCACACCGTTACGCCCGCCGCTGGTCGGCTACAGCTCCGCAGATTTCTATGGCGCCTATCTCGAAGAACAAATTACTGAGGCGGTTAACTATTGGGCAAAGGCCCGATAAATCCTTACCGCCCAAGACTTTGCTAATGCCTGAAGGACACGTATGAATCATCTCCTCCAAGATTATTCTCAGCGCTCGAGCCTCCACCACGAGGTGCACGCGCGGCCGCCCATTGCCCTATGGCCCGAGGAGCGCATATGCAGCCAAGCCTTTCTTGTCTCAGGCCAAGACGAGCGCGAGGTGCAGCTTCATTGGATTAGTCAGGTCGTGGCCAGCACCCCGGAGGCCTCACGACTTGCAAGCAGCCCGGGCTATAAGCTCATTCAAATGGCCGAACCCCCTGCCCGCTTGTTGCTGCGCTGGGAACTGCATGGGGAGTTCTCAACGCTTTGCCTCTTCCATCAGGCGAGCACAAAAGACGATAGCCACGACTGGTCGACAAGCAGACAGTTATTGCTCCAAGATTTCCAGCTCCTGCTCAAGAACTTAGGTCATCCAATTCCTGAGAACGGCTTTCAGAATCGAATTGCGGCGAGCGACTTAATCATTCGCCCAGGCCCCCGAGTCGACGATGCTGCAGCCCTTTCCCCTCTCTTTTCTGGCAACACGCTTATTGGCTCAAGCATTCTTGGATCACTGAATGCGCAGGTCTGGACAGACCTTCAGCTTGATTCAAGCGGGTTTGTTCGTCTACTGGTGCAGCATCAGGGTATCGGCTCCCGTCAGGCTGGACGTGTTGCTCAACGGCTCATCGACACGGACACCTATCGAATGATGTCGATGCTGTCCTTGCCTCATGCTAAGGGCTTGTCAGAGCCTCTGAGGCGCGCCGAGAACGAACTCTCTCACTGGGCGAATGCAATGGCCCAGCACCAGACCTCGCTGCCTGAGAACGAGGCAACCCCTCATGAGCAGCTGCTAAACGGCCTGTCAAGCCTCGCCTCAAAGGTAGAGGACTGGATCTCCATTCATGGCCTTCGGTTTACGGCAAGTGAGGCCTATTCCGAGCTCGTACGCCGGGCACTAGTTGAGCTTAAAGAAACCCCGATCACCGGCGTTCAGACCCTCTCCGAGTTCATGGACCGTCGATTCGAGCCTGCAATGCGTACCTGCCGATGGACACAACGCCGGCTGCGTGAACTCTCAGACCGTGTCTCGCGCACGACCCAGATCCTACGAACTCGCATTGAATTTATGACCGAACGTCAGAACCAGGCCTTGCTAGCAAGCATGAATCGCCGGGCGCAACTGCAGTTGAAGCTCCAACAGACCGTTGAAGGACTCTCGTTGGTTGTTCTCACCTATTACAGCGTTGGGCTTATTCAGTATCTTGCAAAGGGTGTAAGGGAAATGGGCTTCGCGGTGCCCATCGACCTGATCACCGCATTGGCTGTGCCCATCATCGCCATCGCCCTGCTGCTTGCGCTCCGACAGGCGCGCAAACGTTTTTCAATCGACTAAGCCAGGTTAAGTTAGAAAGCTGTCGCGTACCTCATAGGCACCGTCCCAAGGACCCGCCTGAAAATAGACCGAGCGAACCACAAGGCAGGCAATACCAGCGGCTCGCGCGGCCTTAAGCCCGTTGGGAGCATCTTCAACGGCTAGGCAATCCGATGGGTGAAGGCCAAGACCATGAAGCGCCTGCAGGTAGGCCTCTGGGTCAGGCTTTTTGCGTTCAACATCCTCCCCGCATATTGCAAGCCTGGGCGGAGGAATACCTGAGGGTCTGAGGCAGGCCGCATAAAGCGCCTCAAAATTACCGCGGCTGGTTGTTGTTACAACCGCCCAGGTGACCCCCTGCTGCAAGAGAGTCTGAATAAAAGCCACCACACCAGGCCGAGGCTTGACGGCACCCTGCTCAACAAGCTCTGCGTATACCTTGTTCTTCAGCCGATGGGCGTCTTGAAGACGCTCTGCGCCTTCACCCTCTAAGAACTGCAACTGCCCGCAATGCTCGGCGTAGACCCGCATACGCTCAAGGCCCCCCGTGGTCTTGAGCAGCCATTGGTAATCGTCATCGGTCCAGGTCCAAGGAATATCAAGCAAGCGAAAGACACGATTGAAGGCCACTAGGTGGCCATCTTGCTCGGTCTCGGCCAGGGTTCCATCAACATCAAACAAGACTGCCTTGGGAAGGACATTGTTAAGGAGCATGGCTGACTTAATGCACGACCGCCTTAAGTTCGCCCTTTATATAACGACTGGCCATCGTGTCCATGTGGATGACACGAATCGTCGATGCCTTGCCTGCGGACCCGAAGGCCTCAAAACGTGCCTTGCAGATGCCCTTTGCAGCAGCTGTTGCCGCCTTGAAAAACGCCCTTGGGTCGAATTCCTCGGGGGTTGCATGCATAAGCTTGCGCATTGCGCCTGTCATGGCAAGGCGAATATCGGTATCAATGTTTACCTTGCGCACGCCGTGCTTGATGCCTTCAACGATCTCCTCAACAGGTACGCCATAGGTCTCTTTAATTTCGCCCCCGTAACTACGAATGGTTTCAAGCCACTCCTGGGGAACGCTAGAGGAGCCGTGCATCACCAAATGAGTATTGGGTATGCGTGCATGAATTTCTTTAATGCGTCCAATGGCAAGAATATCGCCTGTGGGTGGGCGACTGAACTTGTAGGCGCCGTGGCTTGTACCAATGGCAATGGCAAGCGCATCGACCTGGGTCTTGGCAACAAAATCGGCCGCCTCATCCGGGTCGGTTAACAACTGGGAATGATCGAGCACTCCTTCGGCCCCAACGCCGTCCTCTTCACCGGCTGTTCCCGTTTCAAGCGAGCCCAGACAGCCAAGCTCGCCTTCTACGGAAACGCCAACGGCATGGGCCATCTCGACGACCCGACTGGTGACATTGACGTTGTAGTCGTAGTCGGAAGGCGTCTTCATGTCTTCCTTCAACGAACCGTCCATCATGACACTTGAGAAGCCGCTTCGAATGGAAGCCTGACAGACAGCGGGGGACCCACCATGGTCTTGGTGCATGCAAACGGGAATATGGGGGTACTGCTCAATTGCTGCCTCAACAAGACGACGAAGGAATGGCTCGCCCGCATATTTTCGGGCTCCTGCGGAGGCCTGAAGAATCACGGGGCTATCCACCTCATGGGCTGCCTGCATGATGGCGTGAATCTGCTCCATATTGTTAACGTTAAAAGCAGGCAGTCCGTAGCCATGCTCGGCTGCGTGGTCAAGAAGTTGTCGCAGTGAAATAAGTGCCATAGGTCTTCCCTTTTAGTGTTGTTGCGCTCTCGAAATGGTCTGCAGCGCGGAAAAATACTCGATAACCGGACGAATATCCTCTACGACGCGATCCGGATTTTCGTCAGCAACTGGCCTGCCATGGTTATACCCGTAAGGTACCGCCCAGCAGGCTACCTTGGCAGCTTTAGCAGTCTTGATATCGGTCTCTGAATCACCAACGAACAAGGCGTTTTGAATTTCAACATTGAATTGGGTCAGCAGATGATGAATGCCAGCCGGGTTCGGCTTTTTAACCGGTAAGGTGTCGCCAGAAACCACCCCATCGAGAAGCGTCTTATCAAGGCCATGGGCGGCAAGAACACGATCTGTGAAGCGGCCTTCTTTATTTGTAAGAATTGCCCGGTGAACGCCCATCTCCCCAAGCCTCACTAAGGTTTCCATGACATGCGGGTAAGGGTAGCTCTGCGTTCCCGCTGTCTCGAAATAGTGATGAATGAAACGCTCCATAACCCGATCCCACTGGGTGCTGTCAGCGTCTGGGTCTTGCCCCTTATCCAACCAGGCCTGCTTCATCAACCAGCCCGTTCCATGGCCGATCCAACGACGAACATCGGAGTCGCTCACCGGCCCAAGCTCGAAGTCCTCGAGTGTGCGGTTTGCGGCAAGACCAATCTCGCCTGCCGTTTCAATCAACGTGCCGTCGAGATCAAAGATGACCAGATTCAAGGTGTCTCCTAACGAAAGTGACCCCCATTTTTTGCAAACGGGGTTATCAGGTAAAGTAAGTTTTGCTGATAAATACCTATAAGACCGACTTAATCAGCGGTATGGGAGGGGCTAAGTGAAAAACTTGTCAATACGGCAGCTTCGTATTTTCACTTCTGCAGCGCGTCATAATAGCTTTGCACGCGCGGCAGAGGAATTGCATCTGACGGCCCCCGCGGTTTCGATGCAAATGAAAGATCTTGAAGCTGATCTTAGTATTTCTTTGTTCACGCGCGAGGGTCGAGGTGTGTGCCTTACGAGCGCTGGGGAATACTTTTTAGTGTACGCCCGTCGAATCTTAAGTGCTCTCAAAGAAGCTGAGTCAATGATGACGAAGCTTCAAGGCGTCGAGACGGGAAACCTTTCAATTGGTCTTGTCAGCACTGCCATTTACATCCTCCCGCAACTTCTGGCAGGTTTTCGCAAAACCCACCCGGGTGTGAGCGTCGTGATTGAGGTTAGGAACCGTGAAGACCTTATCAAGCTGATGCGAGAAGACACGATTGATATCGCCATCATGGGCAAGCCTCCAAAAGATCTCGACGTTGTTGCTCAGGCCTTCGCCGATCATCCTCATGCATTTATTGCCTCGCCAAGCCATCGCCTCGCCTCGCATAGCACTCTTAAGCTGGACATGCTTGATCAAGAGGAAATTATTGTTCGAGAGGCAGGCTCAGGAACACGCTTGATGATGCATCAGTTCTTCGATCAGGTGCGCTTCCGCCCACTTTCCACCATTGAGATGTCCTCCAATGAAACCGTCAAGCAGGCCGTTATGGCAGACCTGGGTATTTCATTCGTCTCCCTGCACACAGTGGGTTTAGAGCTTGCTCATGGGGAGCTTTGTGTGCTGAACGTGCATGACACCCCCATTATTCGAACCTGGTATGTCGTCAGTCGGACCAAGACCATGTCCCGCGCTGCGCAAGACTTTAGGGACTTTGTACTTGCCCAAGGTGGCTCCCTTCTTGAGGCCTTCTTTGCAAGCCCCCAGGCAGCTGTTCCAGATTCCCCGAATCCCGAAAAAAATATTCCGCCGTCCAAGGGCCTGAGCACCCGCGCCAAGGCCGCGGAATTAACCGGGGTTAACTATGCCCCATAGAAACCGCTTTATTCAGCGATCCTTATACCCATTGCTCACGATATCTGAAGACTTAGGCCGGTTTTATTGAATAGAGTACGGAGTGAAGACAAAAATCAACTGTTCACGTAATTAAGGGAGACTTACCGTGGAACTGAGCCCGATGATGAGCCGTACGCTGACGCAATTTCTTATTCAGGAAAGACGTCGCTTCCCAGACGCCAGTGGCGAATTCAACGCCCTTATTCTTGATATTGCCATGGCCTGTAAGGCCATCGCAAAATCCGTTGCTTTTGGTGAGCTCGCGGGGCTGCATGGCAACTTCACCGGGGACTCCTCTGACAGTCAGACCATTAACGTTCAGGGTGAAGTTCAAAAAAAGCTTGATGTCATAAGTAATGAGGTTTTCATCAAGATGAACGAGTGGGCCGGACACGTGGCGGGCATGGCCTCTGAGGAGATGGATGAGCCCTACAACCTTCCTGAAGGCCAGCCTCGGGGCCACTACCTTCTTGTCTTTGACCCACTCGATGGCTCATCGAATATCGATGTCAATGTATCGGTCGGAAGTATTTTCAGCGTTTTGCGAGCACCGGAGAGTGCCCACAACGGACGAAACGTAACAGCAGAAGATTTTCTGCAACCGGGAACCGAGCAGGTAGCCGCAGGCTATGCACTTTATGGGCCCACGACCATGCTCATTCTTACCGTTGGGCGGGGGGTGCACGGTTTTACTCTTGACCCAAACTTCGGTGAATTCATACTCACGCACCCCAATATTAAAGTGCCCGAGACAACCAAAGAGTTTGCCATTAATGCCTCAAATGCTCGGTTCTGGGAGCCACCCGTTAAGCGCTATGTCGACGAGTGCCTGGCGGGTCAGACAGGGCCCCGCGGCAAAGACTTCAACATGCGCTGGATCGCCTCGATGGTTGCAGAGGCCCACCGCATTCTTATGCGCGGTGGCGTTTTCCTCTACCCCAAAGACACCAAAGATATAACCAAGCCGGGGCGTCTGCGACTGATGTACGAGGCCAACCCAATTGGCATGATTATGGAGCAGGCAGGCGGTCGGGCAAGCACGGGCTACGGGCAAGTATTAACGGTTAAGCCAAGCGCCCTTCACCAACGAATCGGGCTGGTCTTTGGGTCTCGCGAAGAGGTTGAGCTTATTGAGCGCTACCATAACGATCCGCCGCAAGGCACTCGCCAGGACGACCCCTCCCCACTTTTCGCCACCCGTAGTCTCTTTCGTGATTAACACAGGAAACGCCCATGTCTGATCGCCATCCAATTATTGCAATTACAGGCTCCTCGGGAGCGGGTACGTCAACCGTTACGCGTACCTTTCAGAACATATTCCGTAGAGAGGGGGTCAAGGCCGCCATCATTGAAGGCGACAGCTTTCACCGCTACGACCGCCTCGAGATGCGTAAGCGGCAAGGCGATGCCGAGAAACTGGGCGACAAGAACTTTAGCCACTTCGGCATTGATAACAACCTTTTTTCCGAACTGGAAGCTCTGTTCAAAACCTACGCGGAAACTGGCCAGGGAAAGTCGAGGAAGTATCTTCACAACCATGAAGAGGCTGAGCCCTATAAGCAAGAGCCAGGAACATTTACGCCCTGGGAAGACCTGCCCCAAGGAACCGACATGTTGTTTTATGAAGGGTTACATGGGGCAGTGGTGACCGACAACGTCAATGTTGCCCAATATGCCGACCTTCGTATTGGCGTTGTACCCGTAATTAACCTGGAGTGGATTCAAAAGCTCTGGCGCGACAAGCACCAGAGGGGGTACAGCACCGAGGCCGTGACCGACACCATTCTTCGTCGTATGCCCGATTACGTGCATTACATCGTTCCACAGTTTGCGCACACGCATGTGAATTTTCAGCGGGTTCCTATTGTCGATACGTCCGACCCGTTTATTGCCCGAGACATTCCCTCTGCCGATGAAAGCATGGTGGTCATTCGATTTGCCAACCCCAAAGGCATTGACTTCCCGTACCTGCTAAACATGATTAACTCGTCATGGATGAGTCGAGCGAACACCATTGTTATTCCAGGAGGAAAGATGGAGTTGGCTATGCAGCTTATTTTTACGCCCTTTGTCTGGCGCATGATGGAAAAGCGACGAAAGCTAACAGACGGCAAGTAAATCTTTTTCTTTGCCTTAGCCGGAAAACAATTTAATTCAAAACATCGACATTGCTTGCAACAATAAGCAACCCGTAGTCTTTGTCGTATTTTTGACTGAGCGCAGAGGCGAGCTTTTCAGCGACTTCTTCATCGCACATAACCTCAATTCGAATGTTGGAGCTCAATCTCCAAGAACCGCTGCGCACGCCATGGGTTCCTCGACCGCGGCAGTCGCTTACCGTATAGCCCACAATTCCTAATTCATCGAGCTCTGTTATAACCAGAGACTCTAAAATGGCCTCGCAAAAGACGGTCACCAGCTTAAACGGTTTGACTTGCATGGAATCCCTAGAAGAATCGCTCGACTGCTCCAAAGTATAAGGGTATCCCAACAAAAAGATTGAATGGGAAGGTTACCCCTAAAGATGCGCCGATCGATAGCGATGGGTTGGCTTTAGGAACCGCAATTCGCATAGCCGCAGGCGCTGCAATGTAGGAGGCGCTGGCATAAAGAGTGGCAAGCAGCGCAGTTCCGCCCGGAGACAGTGACAGCATGAAGCCGGTAAAGATGCCAATTGCTGCAGAGATCATTGGCATAACCATGGCAAAGACCACCAAAAACATGCCGTAGGAGCGAAACGCCGCCACCCGTGAGGCAGCGACGAGCCCCATCTCGAGCAAGAACAAAGCAAGTGCGCCCTTAAAAAGCCCGCCGAACATCGGTTCAATGGGGGCAAACCCTTTCTCACCGGCAATCCAACCAATCACAAGACCCCCAGTTAGCAAAAGAATGCTTTTGCCTGAGAAAACCTCGTGCATTAACTTACCCCAGCCTGCTGCCTTTTTGGTGGCGTCGGGAGCCATACGCGCCAGAGCAACACCCACAATAATGGCCGGCATCTCAAGCAAAACAAGGTAAACAACAATGTAACCCTCGTGAGTCATGCCCCTTTCAGCAAGAGCAGCCAGTGCGACCGAGTAGGTGACCACACTTACCGATCCATAGTGTGCCGCGATTGAGGCGGAATCGAAATGATTCAATTTGCCAACGAACTTAAGAATGGGAAAGGCAATTAAAGGAATAAGGACACCAATAAGAATCACAATAAAAGTGCTGGGGAGTAGCTCGAGGATGTTGTACTTTGAGAGCTCTACGCCTCCCTTAAGGCCGATGGCAAGCAGAAGAAATATCGATAAGGCCTCGTAAAGAGCCGAGGGCATTTTCAGATCGGACTTAACGATTCCAGCAATTACGCCAAGTAGGAAAAATAAAACGATAGGGTCAAAAACCATAAAACACTCCCAGCCGGTGAAGGCTTAGTCGTCCTCGCCTAAGGCGGAGGACCATCCTAATGTTCGGGCACGATCCATCGCCCAGCTGTAAGTTGCCTGATGCTCCTTACTAAGCTCAGCGGGCAAGCGGCTAGGCAGACCGCCATGAGCATCCCAGAACTCTTGCACCTGCTGCATCAGGTTTTGCATGCGCCCGAGGTCCCACTGCTCGCAATCCTCCTCGCGCGGGAGAATTCCAAAGGCCCATGCGTCAAGCACAATTCGACCAAGCTGGGTTATGCCGTGTGAATCATTAAAAAAACCTGCATAACGTGTATTCATAGACTTGGGCTAGACCTTCCAGGTGCTTAGGTAGGCGTTGATTAAATGAACAACCTGGGACGACTTAATAACAAGTCCCAGGTCAATCATCTCGGAGCCCATCACCGACGCATGCCCATTGTTTGCAGGTACCGGGGCAGGTACCAGTTGCTGTTGCTCTTGACGGAAGAAAACGGCCGCAACGACGCCCGCAAAAAAGAACTTCGTGTCACTTGTGATGCGACTTGCCAGGCCATCGGAGGCGCAGAAAAAAACCGGACTGCCACTTGAACCAGGATAGACAGCAGCATCAATAAGAAACTCTCGTCGGCCTTCAAAATTAATTTGTGGTGGCGTCGCTGTCGTTCCGCGACGAAGAATGGGCATGAGGTTCACCTGATCCCAGACGCCACTTGGATAGCCAACAAAAAGAACCTCCTCAAGTGCATCAAAGGCAAGCTCATCCGTGGCCTCGGGAACGAGGCTGGTATCGATCAGCTGGTAATAAATATCCACCCCTCGCTCATTAGCAGCCTGCTCAAGGGGTGCAAGAGGAATAACGGCAAGGTCGATGGATGGGTCGGGATGCAAGAACCAGGCCTGGGGGAATTCATCGATATCGAGCTGAAACCTCTGGCCAATAAGAGGCTTGCCTTGCTGGCCGACGGTAAAAACGAGGCCACCTCGACGCACGCCTTCAACAAGGTGGCGGTTCGTGACCACGAAGGCTGTGGCCTTACTGCCGTGGCGATGACTCACAATAAAAGCGGTTCCCGAGCCACGACTGCCATCGTCGAGCTCGGTGTCGACCCGAACGGTATTAAATAACAGTCGCTTGGTAGGCGAATTGATATCCATCGTTATCCCTTATACCCGATTGGGCGCGCATGGCGGTTTAGGGCCTCAATCGCTGCCTGAGCGGCCGCAGCAGCTGCTGCCGCTTCGGCCTCCGTTCCCATCATGGTCAGGCGCCCGAAGCTACCAAAAGGCTTGAGGTCAACAAGGCTAACGTTAGCGGCCTTTTCTGCCTCATTGGCTGCATAGACAATGTAACCGGCAGGCTCTGTTTCCATAATAAACATACTCTTACCAGGCAAGAGCATCGATCCACGACGCATCTGCCGGTTGATAAGGGTTGCATGATCGGGGGTCACTGCACATATAACCTCAGCCCATTCAATTGAGCAGCCCATGCGGTCCTCTGGTGAGCTTGCAAGCTGCTCCAGAATAACGCGACCAGCCTCCTGCACCTCGCTCTGATTGCGGTAATGAATTTCCATCGACCCAAACGACCGCTCCACCACCTGCTCACCCATATGAACATTGGTTCGCTTCAAGGCAATGTCGGAGAGTCGATGCACCGCCATTCCGGGTGCCACCTCAATCCAGAGGCAGGCATCGCCGGGAACAGGAAGAAAGCCCTGCGAGGAGGTTCCCAGATAGGACGCAAGCTGAGGCTGCAACGAGTCGATGAGAATAAAGGTTCGAAGGCTAATCGTCATGACGAACCTAGTGTGTCAACCCAAGGTAGAGCATAGGGAGCTTTTCGGGCAGGCGCTCAACATGGTCAAGAACTGTAAAACGGCCAGCACCAAAAATACTTGAAACGTATTGATCGGCGTAGGGATCAAGCGAAAGCGCATAACAGTTAACACCCAAACGCCCGGCCTGCTCGACCGCCTTCTTGGTATCGGCCCTTAGGTATTGGGGATCACGGACATCGTTATCGGCAGGCTCGCCATCAGTGACAACAAAAATTAACTTTTTTCGCTCGGATCGTTGAGCGAGCAGGCTTGATGCATGCCGAATGGCTGCACCCATTCGTGTTGAATAAGACCCCGAGAGCCCTGCAAGCCTTGCCTTCGCCTCTTTCTCATAAGGCTCATCGAAGTTCTTCATTCGATAGTAATGAACATCATCACGCCCATTTGAGCAAAACCCGTGTATAGCAAAGGCATCGCCCACACGACTAAGGGCGTCTGCCATAAGAACGGTAGCCGCCCGGGTAAGCTCAATAACGGTGAAGTCCTGCCCCCGCACGGTGTCGTTTGAGGATTCCGAGAGATCGAGCAGAACCAGAACACAGACATCACGCTCAGACCGCTTGTAGCGAGTCATGATTCGAGGGTCAGGCTGATACCCCATGCGCAGGTCAATAAAGCTGCTGACTGCCGCATTAAGGTCAATTTCATCGCCCTCTTCCTGGCGACGTATCCGTTTGAGACCCTGAGGAACCATCGACTCAATAAGGTACTTAAGCCGAGACACAACAGGCTTGTGCTCGGCAAGCAAGGCATCGATAACTGCTGCATCTCCACGAGGTGCAGCCCTTTCGTAAAGGGTAACCCAGGCTGGACGATCGAGCTGTATTTGATAATCCCATTCGTCGTAATAAAACGGGCTTGAGACAGGCTCACGGCCCTCGAGCGAGTTGATGGAAACCCCTTCTTGGTCAAGAAAGAACTCGGTGGGAAGGACCCAGATTTCCTGCGCATCATCACCGGCAAACTCGTTATTCACCTCGTTCACCATTTCCATAATGCTTACCTTTTTCCGAACCTGCTTCTGCTGCCAGGTCAAGGCAAGTGCATCCTGCTCGTCTTGGCTATCAGGCTGCCAAATAACACGGTTGTCGTCGCGATAAAACAAAGTAAAACTATCAAGACGACTGTCAAAAGAAGGAAGCTCTAACTGGCCTAGCTTCGCATCAATGGCAAGGGCAATGGACACGCTTGCAAGGCCTTGTGTCAGGTCGGGATGGCTAAAGAAACAATGGGCGGCGTACTCCACCCATTCATGACTATCGCGGCCCTTAGGGTTCGTCAAACGCAGGGCCAATCGCCTTAGAAGATCGGCTATTCGTAACGGCGACGATTCACCAAGAGACTCGGCGTGAAAAACTGCCCAGGAATCGCGCATATTGGGGAAGGCCTGGCCTGCCAAGTACTCAACACGGGCATCTTCAATGCACTCAACAAGATGGCGCTGCAGGGGGGTCAGCCCCTCGTCCGTAAGAGGCTCACGCCCGAACTGAAGATGCGCGGCACAATGGTTCACAACCGCGCGATAAACATCAAGCCCAGAAACGGTCTTTTTCTCACCTGCGTCGGACCAGTCATCAAAGGCATCGGGAATGTGAATAACAAACCGATCAATGTAAGGCTTAAGTCCCTCGCGGTGTTCGTAGTCTCCGGAGGTTGGTCGCAAGAAAAAATCACGGCCCCAGATGGCCCTTAAATAAATCAACAGGCGCCTTTGAACATCGACAAAAAGGGTTCCCTTTCGCTCAGCCTGCAGCATGGCCCGGGCATCTTCGCTTTGCAAAGAGAAATAGAGAACCTGGCCTTCAAGATCATTTTTGTAGGCCTGGGCACCCCATAAGGCCCAACGCCGAAGCCCTCCGAGCGTAAGCTGCGAAAGCAGGGTGTCCAACTGCTCCAGCATGGGTCGCACGCCCCTTGGCACCTGGGCAAGCATATTGGCCAAGACCTGTAAAAACTGTCGAAACAACTCGGGGTCGCCGAGTCGACGGGCAACAATTGGGGCTGCATGAACGATGGCTGCTAAGACCTGACCCGAGGTCTTAGAGGCCATACTCAACAAAAAATTGACAATGTCAGGTAACACGTCCTCACCGATGGCACGTGCGACCTCGGGCATGCAAGCCGCAAAGGCAAGTGGAAGTTCCTCGGAACGCCCGAGCTGGTCGAGGGCCGTGCAGCCCTTTAGGTAGTTATCAATGCCGCGTGAGCTAAAGACACGTGGAAGGTTTACCCATTGTTCCTCAAGCGCAAGCCGTAACGATTCAGAGCAGTCGTCGTCCGGGCTAAGAAAATCGGATAAGGCTTGAGCCATAGGGACTAGAAATAGGTACTTACGGCGGCATCAAGTGCATCCCGCATATCAGGGTCATCGGTAATGGGCCTAACCAAGGCAACGCGACAGGCCGAAAGCGCCGGCACCCCAGCGGCCATAAGCGAGCCTGCATAAATCAGCATGCGTGTTGATATGCCCTCATCAAGACCATGGCCCTTTAGGTTCCGTGCCCGCTCAGCAATATGAACAAGGTTTGCAGCATCCTGGGTTGAGACGCCCGACTCATGGGCCACAATTTCGGCCTCAACCTCGTGTTCAGGGTAGGAGAAGTCGAGCGCGCCAAACCGTTGCTTGGTCGACTGCTTTAAGTCTTTCATTAAGGACTGGTAGCCCGGGTTGTAGGAAATAACAACCTGAAAATCGGGATGGGCTTCAATCACCTCGCCCTTGCGCTCAAGCGGAAGGATACGTCGTGCATCGGTTAAGGGGTGAATGACAACAGTGGTGTCCTGGCGGGCCTCGACCACCTCATCAAGGTAACAGATGCCCCCGTATCGCGCGGCAAGTGCCAACGGACCATCCTGCCAACGGGTTCCGTCCGCATCGAGCAGGTAGCGGCCTACAAGATCGGAGGCAGTCATATCCTCGTTACAGGCCACCGTGATCAGTGGCTTTCCTAAGCGCCAGGCCATGTACTCAACAAACCGTGTCTTTCCACAACCCGTGGGGCCCTTAAGCATCATGGGCATGCGAACCGAGTAGGCCGCCTCAAACAGGCTTACCTCGTCGGAGACAGGCCTGTAGTAGGGCTCTGTTGGAATAAGGTATTCAGTCAGCTCCGACGCATGGCTTACGGCAGAGCGATCGTTTGCTGGCCTTACGTCTGTAGGGCCAGAGGAATACCTTGTGGAGCTCGGCGCCTCTGGGGAAACAAACCCTGCCTGACGAGGCCTGTAGGTCTTCATGCCTCAGACCTTAATCGGGCCAGACCCGGGACGGGAAGAGCTCACGATGACTCGCAACGACATTCGCGTTGACAGAGGAATTGATGGACGAAGGCCCCCTCTTCGGCGTCTCTGGCCTTTTCTGCGGCTTTGCAGAGGCGGCCTCGGTTCGTGCCTTTGAAGAGACGGTCTGGGTTTGTGGCGTCGCCTTGCCGGTCGATGCCTTTGCCTGCTTCACGCTGGCTGTAAGCTTTGATTTAAGCGAGCTCATGGCCCACCTCCTCGAGTAGCGATTCAAATTCGTTAACTGCGGCCTCGGCGCGACGACCGAGTTCATACACGGTTACGCCATCGAGGGCTGCAGTGCGATAAATGGCACGGCGTCGAATGGCTGTCTTTGCTGCTGGTAGTCCAAACTCTTCAAGCGCTCCATGCATGGCCGAGGACAAGGCACTTGCTGGCTCTAACTGATTAATTACCATAAGACTGCGAAGACCTGGGTTGATCTGCCTGGCAAGCTCAAGCTCCGATGGAAGGCGAAGACTTGCCCAGAGATCAACAGGCGACGGCAGGACGGGGATGATTGCCAGATGACAAGCCCTCAATGCCGCCAGGGTTGCACCACTTTCTAAAGAAGGTGGACAGTCCATCACGACGTAGTCGAATTCGCTGTAGGTCTTTCGAATGGACGCACCATCGAACTTAGGCATGGGCCTTTTAACCACAGCAGGAAATCGCGTGCTGCCCTGGCTTGCCCACTGCACAGCAGAACCCTGAGGATCAAGATCGAGAACCAGAGTCTGGCCTTGCCGGTTTAAGCCCCCAGCCAGATTCATCGCCAAGGTTGTCTTTCCAGCGCCTCCCTTTTGATTAACCACCGCAACAATCTTCATGCACGGTAAAGCTGGCTAACCTTCACTGCGAAGGCTCGAAAGGCCTCGGAGTCGGTGTCGAGGTCGATCGTTAGGTTGACATAACTCGTACCAAAGTTCGTGCTGTGTGGATAGAGCCCAGTCTCTTGACTTAACTGGTCGAGACGGTCGAGAAAGTCTCGAGTCTGAGCATAACTCTCAAACTCAAAGCGTCGCGACAGCGAGCTTGGCTTTGCTCTGTAATCCCAGCCTTCAATCTCTGTATCCGCCATATCTACTCCCCGAACGGGATGCCCTTAGGCGAGACCCATGATTGCCTAGCTCTGAATCGTTGAGAGTTCACCATCTCTTCCACCACCCACGGCAGTCGGCTTCGACGGAAGAATGCTTTCCACTTCCTGGTGCACGCGCGCAATAATATGGGCAGCAACAAGGCCATCACCAACACGTTCGCAGGCGTCAGCTCCGGCGCGAACCGCCGCGTTAACAGCGCCGGTCTCGCCACGCACCAGCACCGTGACATACCCACCGCCCACAAACTCGCGGCCGACCAGACGCACCTCGGCAGACTTCGTCATTGCATCGGCGGCCTCAATAGCAGGAACAAGACCACGTGTTTCTATCATGCCAAGTGCAACTCCGGATACTGTAGCCATTTACTACCTCCTTTGTGCGCGCCAAACCTCAGGCGCGATTTTTTCAACAATTAGGCGCTTGGGGCTGAAGGAAGAATGCCTTCAACTTCCTGATGCACACGAGCAATAATGTGGGCGGCAACAAGTCCATCGCCCACACGCTCGCAGGCATCAGCACCCGCACGAACTGCAGCATTCACGGCGCCTGTCTCGCCACGAACCAAGACCGTGACATAACCACCACCAACGAACTGACGGCCGACCAGGCGAACTTCGGCAGCCTTGGTCATGGCATCAGCAGCCTCAATGGCGGGAACAAGACCACGCGTTTCGATCATTCCTAAAGCAATACCAGTCACACTTGCCATTTCACTACTCCTTTTTTAAAAAAGAAAAAAACTACTCCCAGTTATCAATAAGCCCACAAATTGTGAGATCGGTTACTACAGTTGGGTCGGACATGGCAAAGCGCGCCGCCGTCCCAATGGTTGTAAAGACCCATTTCCCCACTGGCGCACCGACAGGATCGGTTGCAACAGAAAGGCTCCCATCGGCCGCCTCAAGCACGCGAAGCGAATGATGCCCAAGCTCGGGCGTACGCCTGGTGCAGACAAGCTCTTGGCTAACCTTGTAAATTTCCATGGTTAGGCCTGTGCCTCCCAACGGTCGATGATCCCGACGATCGTAAGATCGGAAGGAAAATCCCTCGCGCCTGCAGCATCGCGTGCCGCCGAAGAGCCTACGCAAATCACCCAATCGCCGGGCACGCAACCCACCGCATCCACAGCCACGCTGTAGCTGCCACCCACACGCTCCTGGACAACCAATAAAGGCCGATGGCCAAAGGCATCAATTCGATTCGTCGACACTAATGTTTTTTCGACCCGCATAATCTTCATGAATCTAAGAGCCTCCGCCGGTCAGTGAACAGCTGCCGAGTAACTTGATGGAACGGGAGTCACGTTTTCTGTTCCTCCGATATCGGACACGGCAAGAAAGCATCTGATTTGATGGCGCTCATGCAGAGCCTGATAGCGTGACTGAATGGCCTGCTTAACCCGATGGCAACGCTCCTCGGCCCGCTGGCGGGCGCCTGAAACCCTTGCATCAAAAAAGAAGTGCACCAGAATTGGGATGGCGAGCCCTCGCGACAAATTAAGCGAGGTAAAGATCTTTATGCCAACGTCGAGGTCGGCCGCCCCCTCTTCCACCGTGGAGAGGTGAGCGAAGTAGTACTTATTACGAAGGTGCAGAGAGGCAACAGCCTCACCTGCACAGATAAATTTTTCGTCGTGGCCCACGTCTGTATACCGGCCATTGTGATGCTCGATGACATACTGCAGCTGTGAGAAATTGGCACGAAGAAGTCCTATTGCCAAGGCCACAGTATTGGCATCGGGGTTTGAGCAGGCAGCCCGAACACGGTCGATAAGCACGTGCTCGGCCTGGGCGCCACTTAAGGGCAGCGTATCTGCAAAAAGCTGGGCACTGTCTAAAAATTGGTGAGCATGAATGGTTCCGGAACCATCCGGCAAATGAACGCGAAGGGCATCGGTATCGGTATCGACACCAAGAACCAGACCATCGGGCTCGGCACCCAGGCCATACAAATTCCGTATGGCCGACTGAAGGTTCGATAACCCCTCAATTGCACAGTCGACCGCCATGTCATCGTTACTGCCATGAGCTGCACAGCCCTCACCACAAGGGACGGAACTGCTGTAGTGGTAGACAACACACTTTAAATAATTAAGTGACGCGTCGTACCCTTGCTCATTTGCAAACCGCTGCAGCTCGGCCTGGGTCCAGTCAGCAATGTCATCTTCAATATCAAATCTTGCGCCGGCAAAGGCCTTCACTGAGATTTCAGGGGCGGGGGAGATACGGAGGATAAAAGGCAGAAGACCCTGCAGACGACCATCTGCACAGGGGCTTATGTTAACAGTGTGGTAGCCCATGTCGCGAAGCACGGGGGCGCTAAGCGGCAGTTTCTCAAGCCATATCGCGCGATCCTCGTTGGCCTTTTGAACCGACAAGACCAGACTTTGGAAAACGCAGTAGGCATGAAGGTCGGGCATATCGAGACCATTGACCCAGGCACTGGCAAGTTTATCTTCGGGCAGACGATAACCAAGCATGGCCTGACAAATGTCCTGGGCACTCCGAACAAACGAATCATCGTGCTGAATGGCCGAGATTTTCTTCAGGGCCGATTCTATAAGCAAAAAGCGCTGGCTAATTGTGGTCTCGTAGCGATGAAGCTCCGTGTTAAGTGCCTCGTCAACCAAGGGATGTCGACAGGTCTGGCCTGGCCCGATCTGGCAGGCGGGGTTCGCAAGCTCACCTCGCCTCTGCGCAACGGCTGCCTGCCGACGCAAGACGGGATGATGGCTAATCGAGCGGCTCATGGCTAGACCTATGGGACCCTATGAGCCCTTTAGCCTCGAGCACCGCCCGAGACTGTAACAACAGCCCCACGGCCCGTGTTGCCCGCCGACCCCGTCATTGGGCTTTGTGGAGCTGTCTGTCGCTCGACGCCCTTAAACTGACTTGCATTCATTCCTTGTCCGCGCGACTGTCCACGCATGGAGGGATTGCGACCCATCGCGGAGCCACCCTCTGTTCCAGTAACGCGACTCTGAGAATGCCAGGCATCACCTGTAACCTGTCTGCCCGCCTGGCTACCCTCGCCCGTTACACGCTGCGCAGCCTGAAGAGCGGAGGTGTCCGCCGCAGCGCGCGGCGCGGGATCGGCATGGCGAAACTCAGGCGTGCCTGTAATGACCCCATCGGCCTTGGTGAGTGCCCCAGTGATCCGTTCGGTCTGAAACGACGACCCTGTAATAACCTTCTTGTCTGCCTGCTCACGAGACCCTTTTGGCATTGCGGCGCCGGCCGAAGCACTAGGACCACAATAACTAGGACGGTTGTCGTCTCCAAGGTAAGGCGTTCCAGAGATGGGCTGGCAGGCTCCTCGCTCATCGCCCGTAATTCCTTCCCCACCCGCACCAGGCCGCTCGCCAGTTACAAACGATGCAGGAATGGTTGCATGGGTAGGCCTGATTGACGTCACCGATTGAGCCTGAAATGCCGACTGACGAGGACTGGTTTTTGCCAAGGACATGTGGTCTGTTCCAGTAACGCTAACCGAAAAGTTTCGTGCATCACCTGTGACTCGGTTCTCGCTACTGGCGTCGGCACCGGTTACCGAGAGGTCTTGGCGAATGGACATCACACTGACCTTCCTGGGCTTTGGATTGGGCGTTTGCGAACAAAAGGTCTTGAAAGGCTCCACGCTTAAATACTCGGTTCCCGTTACCCGCTGGCATAGACCGGGGAAATTACCCGTGACCTTGGGATCGTTGTCGGGCAACTGCCCTGTGACAAGCTGCCCCGAAAGGGTATGACCGATTTCGACTTTGGCTGCCGGCATGGTGGCGCTGGACTGGCCTGAATAGGCTGAAGAACTGGACGCATGCCTATGGCTGGCTCGGCCTAAAAGGGATTGTTCCAGACGGCGTTGCATGGCCACTTGACGGCCACTGGGCCCGGAGGACAAGGCAGAAAAAAGCTGGGAGGCGGGAAGGTGTTGGGCAACCTGAACGGCCTTTGCCACCCTTTGTTGGCCCGCCTTACCCGACTTCGAAGCGGCCTCACGGCGCATCCGAGCAAGTGTTCGGGAGGAGATGTCACCGCGTACAAGGTTACCCAAAGCGCCAGCAGGGAGCTCTGGTTTTTTTGTATCGCACCCACACTCAGGCCCGCAGGCTTCATGGTCCTGACTTGCGCTCGCAGGCATTGGACTAAAAGGCCAGTCTTGGCCCCCTGCCCGATCGACGTGTTGGGCCGACTTTTTCCGATGCTCTGACCCCGTTGAACTCTTCTGGGAGGCGCCTCGAATAGCCGACTTGCCCAAGCTCGACATGGCCTGTCTGCGGCGCAGTGCAAGTTCTCGACCCGATAAGGTCACTGTGTAGGTTTGCGATTCGGAAAGTGACATAGGACCACCCTATCGATAAACGACGAACGACGTTCCTTGGCTCTGGGAGTAGTTGTCATAAGCGACAAACCGCACCAAATGATTAGGAAACTCTTTGTGGCAGGCGCTTAACTCCCCAAGTACTGCCTCAACAGACTGCTCACCGAACAGGGGCAGTTTCCACATGTACCAAAAATTGCTGGTCGAGGCCGTTCCCTTCTCGGTGTGCTCAACGGCGGGATTCCAGCCCTGGCTGATGGCGTAGGCAATTTGGCGATTCACCTGATCGGCCGTCATAGGCGGTAGGTATGAAAAGGTCTCGTATTTCTGCGACGACTTATAGGCTTGAACAGTCATGTTCGTTTCCCTTCAACTTATTTGTTAGAAATGTCGAGCTTGTCAACAGTGTCAAACTCAAATTTAATTTCTTTCCAGGTCTCCATAGCGATTTTGAGTTCTGGTGAATGTTGAGCTGCAGCGGTGAGAATTTCTTTGCCCTCTTTTTCAAGCTGTCGACCCTCGTTACGGGCCTGAACACAGGCCTCAAGCGCAACGCGGTTTGCACAGGCCCCGGCCGCATTACCCCAGGGGTGGCCAAGTGTTCCGCCACCGAACTGAAGCACCGAGTCATCGCCAAAGATGGTGACAAGGGCAGGCATGTGCCAGACGTGAATACCACCCGAGGCGACAGCAAAAGCGCCTGGCATCGAACCCCAGTCTTGGTCAAAGAAGAGTCCGCGGGATCGGTCCTCGGGAATGAAGGACTCACGCAGAAGGTCGATCCATCCAAGGGTTGAGGCACGATCGCCCTCGAGCTTGCCAACCACCGTTCCGGTATGAAGGTGGTCTCCACCCGAAAGACGCAAGATCTTGGTGAGTACGCGGAAATGAATTCCGTGGTGAGGGTTTCGGTCGATCACGGCGTGCATAGCACGGTGAATGTGAAGCAGCATGCCATTCTCACGACACCAGTTGGCAAGGCCCGTGTTCGCACAAAAGCCACCTGTGATGTAGTCGTGCATGATGATGGGGGCACCAATTTCCTTGGCGTACTCCGCCCTGCGATACATCTCTTCGGGTGTCGGAGCAGTTACGTTCAGGTAATGGCCCTTGCGCTCGCCCGTCTCGGCCTCAGCCTTGAGCGTGGCTTCTTGGACAAAGTCAAAACGTTGCCTCCATCGCATGAAAGGCTGGCTGTTAATGTTCTCGTCATCCTTCGTGAAATCAAGCCCACCACGAAGGCACTCATAAACAGCGCGGCCATAATTCTTTGCCGAAAGACCAAGTTTGGGCTTAATCGTGCAGCCCAGCATGGGCCTGCCGTACTTATTCATGACATCGCGCTCAACCTGAATGCCGTTGGGCGGGCCACCGCAGGTCTTGATGTAGGCCAGGGGAAAACGAACATCCTCAAGGCGTAAGGCACGAACCGCCTTAAAGCCAAAAACGTTACCCACCAGGGATGTAAAGACGTTAACAACCGAACCCTCTTCGAAAAGGTCGATGGGGTAGGCGACAAAAGCGTAGTAGCAGGAATCGTCGCCAGGTACGTCTTCAATGCGATAGGCCCTGCCTTTGTAGTAGTCGAGATCGGTCAGCAGGTCGGTCCAGACAGTTGTCCAGGTTCCTGTTGATGATTCGGCAGCCACTGCTGCTGCGGCCTCTTCGCGATCAACCCCAGGCTGAGGCGTGATTTTGAATACGGCAAGAATGTCGGTATCAAGGGGTGTGTACTCCGGCATCCAATAGGTCTGGCGATAATCTTTTACGCCAGCACTGTATGTTTTTGCGGCCATGAAAGCTCCTCTTCCTCTATGTGTCACGAGACAAACAAACTAAAATCTTTTCTATCACTGCTGCAATTCTGATCGACATGATACCCATGTGAAAGTAAAATATTTTGATGAAAACGTTTACAAAAAACTAACAATGAATCTCTCCGGAATGACACTGCATCAGCTCAAGTTCATTCTTGCTGTAGCGCGTCATGGCAGCCTAGTGAAGGCTGCTAAGGCTCTTAGCCTGTCTACCCCAACACTGTCTTTACAGCTCAAGAAGCTGAGCGAGATAGCAGGTGCCCCCCTTTTTGAGATGCTTGGAAAAAAGCTTTATCTCACATCCACGGGCGAACTTATGTTGCGCTGCGCACAAGATGTTGAAGCCCGAATTGAGGAGCTATCACAGGAAATTGCAGGCCTTAAGGGGCTTAAAGAAGGCGAACTAAAGGTTGCTATTCTTACAACCCTTAAGTACACCGTGCCAAGGCTTGTCGGGTCCTTCTGCGTCAACTACCCTGGCATTACTATTTCACTCTGGATTGGTAACCGCGAGGCCCTCCTCGATCGCCTGCGCAAGAATGAAGACGATCTCTATGTCATGGGGCAGCCCCCTGACGAGCTTAATGTCGTCGCTGAACAATTCGCGCCAAACCCCCTGGTTCTCGTTGCTCACCCCAGTAACCCAATTGCGAAAAAGCGGCTAGTTAAGCCCGCCGACCTCGCGAACGAACTCTTCATCGTTCGCGAGGCAGGCTCCGGAACTCGGCTCACCACCGAGAGCTTCTTCAAAAAATATCGGGTGCGAATACAGACAAGGCTTGAGGTTGTAAGTAATGAGGCCGTTAAACATATTGTGGCGGGCGGGCTTGGGGTTGCCGTCTTATCATCAAGTACGGTTGCCTCCGAGGTGGCCCTTGGAGAGCTCGCCGTCGTGAAGCTCGAAGGCTTTCCCCTCATGCGGCAGTGGAACCTGGTCTATCCCTCAGGCAGGCGTCTTTCTCCTGCCGCAACACGTTTTAAGGCCTGGCTTAAGGCCTATCGGTCCAAGGGCGCGGCCCTACCCACGCGAAAAAAGACAAGCCCTTAGGCTTGTGGACACCACCAATATCTGTAATCCTTCGGGCTAGAACACTAAAAAAGTATGGGAGGAGACCCCATGCGGAATTTGACGCTCAGGCAGTTACGGATTTTCGTCTCTGCCGCAAGACATTCCAGCTTTGCTAAGGCTGCGGAAGAAATGCACCTTACGGCACCCGCGGTCTCGATGCAGATGCGTGATCTCGAAGAAGATCTGGGGATCTCTTTATTTGCAAAGAAGGGGCGAGGGGTCACCCTTACCAGCGCTGGTGAATACTTCCTGGTCTACGCCCGACGGGTGCTCACAGCGCTACGCGAGGCTGAGGACATGATGGCCAAATTACGAGGCATCGAGACAGGAACGTTAACCATAGGCCTTGTAAGCACAGCTAAATACATCATTCCCAAACTGCTTGCAGCGTTTCGCAAGGAGCACCCAGGCATTCAGGTGATCATCCAGGTGCGTAACCGTGATCAACTTACGGTACTGCTTAGGGATGGTGAGATCGACATTGCCATTATGGGTCGCCCCCCCAAAGACCTTGATACCCGGTCAGAATCGTTTTCCCCCCATCCACACGGATTTATTGCGGCGCCTGATCATACCTTGGCCGCAAGCTCTGCAATCTCGATCGAACAACTCGAACAGCACGAGATTATGGTTCGTGAGCAAGGGTCGGGCACGCGAGCTGTCATGGAGGGTTTCTTCAACGAGCATCGTTTTCGACCCCTTTCAACCATCGAGATGTCCAGCAATGAAACCATTAAGCAGGCCGTTATGGCCGGGCTGGGAATCTCGTTTGTGTCCCTCCACACCATTGCACTTGAACTCCGCCACGGGGTTCTAAGAATCCTTCCCGTTCAAGACACGCCCGTCATGCGGCTTTGGCATGTGGTCAATTTAACCAATCGAACCTTGTCTCTGGCAGCCGAGGCGTTCCGGTATTTCATACTTGAAAGAGGCAACACACTTCTTGAGGAGATGTTCAGCCCACTCCGAAATATCGAGATGCCGCCAAAACCGTAAAATAAGACTCACTTTTTTGCCCAATTGACCAAGAACCTCAACGTGTTCAGGAGCATGTATGACCATTGATTACCGTTGGCTCACCCCCAAAATTGCTGTGGCTGGCCAGCTCAGTGCAACCGACATGCGCGAGGCCCATGAGGCCGGGTTTCGTTCCGTTATTTGCAACCGCCCTGATGGCGAAGAGGGACCCAGTCAGCCAAGTCAGAACGAGGTTCTTGAGACGGCCAAGGCCCTTGGCCTTGAAGTGGCCTATCATCCCGTGAATTCAGTAGGCCATACCCCCGAGCAAGCCCTTGAGATGGGACGCCTTATTAACAGCCTGCCAACTCCCATTCTTTCTTACTGTCGCTCAGGTGGGCGGTGCGCAAGCCTTATCGCCTTGGCAGCCCAGCTTGGCCAGCCCGTTCCTCAGTAAAAACAGTGAAGGTTAACTCTGGCTCTGGCCTTGCAGGCTGGCCCATCTGGTAGGCCATTGACCGCGCTAACCCCCGTCGCCCGGGCCGCGCGTGGCCTTCCAAAGACCTAACAACACAATGCAGACGGCAAGCGCCATTAAAGTAACAAGCATGGCCTCGTTGGGCGTTGCCAACAGAAACACAAAAATAGCGATGAGCGCAATTCCTGCAATGGCAACGAAGAATGGGTCTCGCATGGTCTTTACCAATCTGCAATGGTGCCCGGAGCGGGAATCGAACCCGCACGCCTTGCGGCCCGGGATTTTAAGTCCCGTACGTCTACCTATTTCGTCATCCGGGCAGGCACAAAACGACGGTTTTTTTAGATGTTACCCCAGCTCCGCCTGCCTCCTGGCATTAAACGGGCTGCGCAATCTCAACGGTACACTGCGGGTCAAACAAAGGATTCTCCCAAGCCAAGTCACCCGGTGATTTCGCCTTGGAGAGCCCGGCGGCGTAGCTACCCGGGTTTGTTACGACGCGGCAGCCCCCCACTTTGTAGTCAAAACTGTCGTGAACATGCCCATGAATCCAAAGCTGAGGCTTCTCAACCAAGGGGCCAAGGTCGGAGATAAAGCCAGCATTACAAGGGTCATCCATAAAGCGAGGATGAACGCTTCCCGGATGGGGGCCATGGTGGGTAATCACCACCGTAGGCCCATCAAAGGGCTCAGCCAGTTTCGCTGTTAGCCAAGCCCGGTCGCGCTCATGCAGCTCGGCCGCCTGCTGGGCACCAAATTTCTCACCCGGGCGATCAACACCCAGAATTTTTCGGTGGTCGGCAAGTCTTGACTCGCAGACCTGCATGGACCGCTGGCGTTGCCTATCCCCACCAAGGCAATAGTCTGTCCACAGCGTGCAGCCTAAGAACCTCACACCAAGGTAGATAAACTCGTCACGATCAAGAATGATGACCGCAGTATTTTTCGCGGCTTGACGGATCGCCGCAATGGTCTGCGCAACCGTATGGTCGTAAAACTCATGGTTGCCCAGAACATAAAGAACCGGATGTGGCCACTGGGCAAAACATCGTATTGCTTCGGTTTCTTTATGAATATCGCCGGCAAGAACCAAAACGTCCGCCCAAGGGGTGTAGAGCCGGTCGACCCTAAGATACTCAGGAAAACGCTTTTGAAGGAACTCTAGGTGAAGATCGGATGCCAAATGAATATGCATAACCCTAGTTTACAATCATGTGGGGTCCTCAAACCCACAGGTGAAGGACAGCGCTTTGACCTTTTTTGGGGCCACGATCCACTTAATTTTTTACAATCCTCATGCGAACCTTTGCCTTACTCATTGCCCTAATACTCATCTGGCTGCTCTGGTCAGGCCTCTACACCCCTCTGATTATGTCGCTTGGGGTGGCCTCATGTCTTCTTGTGGTCTGGCTTGCTCGCCAATTTCAATCCATCGACCACGAGTCCGTGCCTGTGCACCTGGGCCTCTCTGTGCTGACCTACTGGGCCTGGCTTCTTAAAGAAATCGTTGTCTCTTCCATTCAAGTCAGCCGAATCATCCTCTCACCGAAACTCCAGATACAACCGCAGTTCATTACGGTGAAATCGCGCGCGCGCAGTGATGTGGGCCAGGTTATTTTTGGGAACTCCATTACCCTTACCCCTGGCACCATGACCTCGTCCATCAGTGAAAGCGGAGACGTCACGGTTCATGCCCTCACGCAAGACGGCGCAGACGGCGTCTTGCAGGGCCCAATGAATCTGAAGGTTGCCCTACTTGATCGGTCCGAGAAGCATGCTTGAAGTCTGTGGCTTAGCGCTTGTTGTCACCATGGGGCTTGCCCTTGGACGAGGGGTATTGGGGCCTTCCATTTTTGACCGAGTGCTTGCAGTCAACATGATCGGCACCAAAACGGTGCTACTGCTTGCTGTTATTGCCTTTCTCTACGACCGGCCCGACTTTCTCGATCTAGCCCTTGCCTATGCCCTTATTAACTTTATCGGGGTCATGGCCATCCTGCAGTTCGTACAAAATAAGGCGCTTCGGAATCCGCCTTCCAATGAGCCTGTTAGCCAGGACAATTCAAAGGAGGCCTAGTGGAGACCGAGTTCCTTCAAAGCCTGCCCAGACTGCTTGCCTACGCATCCATGGTCATTGGTTCAGCCTTTATTGTTATTGGCGGCATTGGGGTGCTACGCATGCCTGAAATCTTCACACGCATGCATGCAAGCAGCGTCACCGAGACCACGGGTTCTTTGTTTGTACTTGCAGGTCTTATGATTCTCTCGGGCTTTACCCTGGCCACCGTCAAGCTCTTTGCTATTGCCTTGTTTTTGTTGTTTACCTCACCGGTGAGCACCTACGCCTTGGTAAACACGGCCCTCATTGCAGGTCAAAAACCTGTTGTCGTGAAAGACAGTACAGGCGGAGTATCGGCGTGAGTTTTTTGTTCTTTTTTACCCTGAGCTTTGTGCTTATCTCGGCAGTTCTTGCCGTGCATGCCCGGGACCTCTTTGTCTCAACGATCTGGCTTAGCGTCTTTAGCCTCATGATGGCGACGAACTTTTTTATTCTCGATGCCGCCGATGTGGCCATCACCGAGGCGGCTGTGGGAGCCGGTGTATCCACCGTTTTATTCCTAAGCGCGCTTGCCCTCACCGGCGAGAAGGAGTCGGGCAAGCGTGTTTACCGAGTATTGCCCTCGGCTGCCCTTTTCACGCTTGCTGTGGTGCTTATCGTTGTTAGCCTTGAGCACCCCAGGCTAGGCGACCCCTCAGCACCCGTTCACCAGCACATTGCTCCTTGGTACCTGTCGGAGACCCCGGTTCTTATCGACATTCCCAATGTTGTCACTGCGGTGCTTGCATCCTTTCGAGGGTATGACACGTTGGGCGAGACGTTGGTTGTTTTTACGGCAGGCATCGGGGTGCTCTCCGTGCTTGGCTTTCGACCAAAACGAAAGGCTGTGGTCACGGCGGCTCAGGTATCTCGTAGAACGGTCCGAATCCGTGATCACCTAATTCTCAGGGTTGTAGGCAAGCTTCTCATTCCAGTCATTATGCTGTTCGCCTTGGTTGTGCAGTTCCATGGCGAATACAGCCCCGGCGGAGGATTTTCTGCAGGCGCACTGTTTGCCTCAGCAGTGATGCTCTACGGCATTCTGGAAGGCGCTGATCGTTCCATAAGGGCCATGCCCCAGCTCATCATGCTGCGCCTGGCGGCACTCGGAGCCAGTATTTATATCTTCGTTGGTATTTTTGGCATTCTCCTTGGCAGTAATTTTCTTGACTACAGCGTGTTCTCCTCCAACCCGGTGGCAGGTCAACAGCTGGGCATCCTTCTCATTGAATTTGGAGTTGGCCTAACCGTGGCCTCTGTCTTGGTTATGGTTTTTAACGCTTTTGCAGGAAGGGACACCTACTAAGCCTATGGATACCTTTCTTGGCCTCTACAACTACTGGATTTACGTGGGCCTGCTGGTCGTTGGCCTTTACGCCGTTTTACTTAAAGGTAACTACATCAAGCGCATGATCGGGCTTGGCATTTTCCAGGCGGCTGTTTTCCTTTTATTTATTAGTATGGACAAGGTCGATGGGGGCACGGGGCCCATTTTTAGCATCGCCCAAGATGCAACAACAATCTTTGCCAACCCGCTTCCTCAGGTTCTTATTCTTACCGCCATTGTCGTGAGCATTGCTGTCACCGCGCTTGGGCTTTCCCTCGCAATACGAATCAAAGAGGAGTATGGGTCGATCGAGGAGTCGGACACCCTACGGGCGGATCGCGACGAATGACCTTCTTTAGCCATCTGCCTGCTCTGCTTGTCGTGGTGCCAATGGCTGTTGCGCCACTCATTGCGGTATTACCCTCACGCTCAAGGCTCGGCTATGCCCTTGCAACCCTAACGGCTGGGCTTACCTTTGTTATTGCGGTTCTTCTTGCTAACCAGGTGGCAAGTCAGGGATCTATGCCCTACGAGATGGGTAGCTGGCCTGTTCCCTTTGGAATTGGGCTCTTGGTAACACCCTTCTCGGCCGTCATGGCGCTGATCATTTCGGGGGGTTCCTTTGTCGCCCTTTTGTGGGGAGCCAAAAGCCTCGAGAGTGAAATGGGGCGAGAGCATCACGCACTGTTTCTGTCCTGCTGGCTTCTTGCAAGCTCGGGCCTTCTGGGCATTGTTGTTACCGCAGATGCATTCAATGCCTTTGTATTCATGGAGATCTCTTCGCTTGCATCCTACGTTCTGGTTGCGGCCGGGCCAAAGCGACAATCTTTGACAGCCTCATTCAAGTATTTGGTCACGGGTTCACTCGGGGCAACCTTCTACCTTATTGGCGTTGGTTACCTGTACATGATGACAGGGACACTAAACTTCGATGACCTGGCAACACGCCTTTCTGAAGTCTCTGAAACCACACCCGTGCTGATTGCCTCAGGCTTCATTATTTTGGGCCTCGCGCTTAAAGCGGCCATCTTCCCCATGCACGCCTGGCTACCCAACGCGTATCAGTTCGCGCCAACACCGGTCACGGTTTTTCTTGCTGCATGCTCAACCAAGGTTGCCATCTACCTACTTATTAAGTTTGACTTTGCTGTTCTTCAGCCCAACCTCCCCGACCATGCATCTCTTTTCTCGGCTGTACTTATGCCGCTGGCTGTTCTTGCCTTCCTTGTTGGCTCGACGCTTGCCATTTTCAGTAAAGACCTCAAGCGCATGCTCGCCTATTCATCTGTTGCACAAATGGGCTACATACTCTTAGCCTTAAGTATTGTAAGTACTGCGGGTCTAACGGCTGCCATTGTTCACGTCTTTAACCATGCCCTGATGAAGTCGGCACTTTTTATGGCAGTGGGTTGTCTCGTATGGCGGTTTGGAAGCTCCAACCTCAACGACCTCGCAGGTACAGCAAAAAAGATGCCCCTCACTATGGCAGGGTTCGTATTGGCAGGTTTCTCACTTATTGGTGTGCCCCTGACCGCTGGGTTTATTAGTAAGGTCATGTTGATTCAGGCCTTGCTCGAGCTTGGAACCCTCGGAATTGTTCTGCTTGGCTTCGTTTTGCTGAGTTCACTAATGGCTGTGGTCTACATTTGGCGAGTCGTCGAGGTGACCTATTTTGGAAAGCTCAGTGAAAAGCATGCAGCGACCAGCCCCCAAGAAGCCCCAATGCCCATGATTCTCATTCTCTGGGCACTTGCTCTGGCCAACCTTTATTTTGGAATTGATCCCTCCTTACCCATGGGGCTGGCCGAGGCAGAAGTCGAACTTCTTTTTGACGGTCTAACCGAATGAGCCTCGGCCACGAGTCCCTCGTCTGGGCGATTGCCACCCCCCTTATTGGGGCAGTTGGCATTAGCCTCACCGGGCGCTGGCCGAACATGCGTGAGGCCGTCACCTTAGCAACAGCCACCATCCTTATTGCACTGGTCTTCGCCTGGGTGCCCCTTGTTCTTCAGGGTGAACGGCCCTATGTTCACCTGTTCGAATTTATGCCGGGTCTTGATATTGCACTAAGGCTTGAACCGTTAGGTATTTTGTTTGCCTGCCTTGCCTCTGGACTCTGGCTTGTGAACTCGATCTACTCCATCGGCTACATGCGTGGCAACCACGAGAAACATCAGACCCGCTTCTACATCTGCTTTGCAATTGCCTTGTCCGCAGCGATGGGTATCGCCATGGCGGAAAACCTTCTGACGCTGTTTATTTTTTACGAGGTTCTCACCCTCTCAACCTACCCACTTGTTGCGCACAAGGGCAATGAGCACTCCATGCGGCAGGCACGAATTTACCTTGGTATTTTGCTTGGGACGTCAATCGGCCTGCTTCTGCCTGCCATGTTCTATGTTTATAGCCAGACGGGAACCCTCGCCTTCACCCACGGAGGTATTTTGCAGGGAGTCGTTGAGGGCCCTGTTGTGGGACTCTTACTTCTTATGTTTGTTCTTGGGGTGGGTAAGGCTGCGGTTATGCCCGTTCACAAATGGTTACCTGCGGCCATGGTGGCCCCAACCCCGGTTAGCGCCCTTTTGCATGCGGTGGCGGTGGTCAAAGCAGGTGTCTTCACAATTACCAAGTTAATTGTTTATATTTTTGGGCCTGACTATGTCTTTTCTCAGCCAGGAACGAGTTGGCTTATTCCACTTGCCTGCTTCACCATCGTTGCTGCAAGCCTGGTGGCCCTTAGGCAGAACAACCTAAAACGCATGTTGGCCTATTCAACAATCGCCCAGCTCTCGTATGTCGTTCTTGGCGCAGCACTGCTCACCCCTCTTGGCCAGGTTGGCACTGCGCTTCATATGTTGGCGCATGGGTTTGGGAAGATCACCTTGTTTTTTGCCGCTGGCGCCATTTACGTTGCTGCCCATAAATCGGAGATCTCACAGCTCGATGGCATTGGGCGTCGCATGCCTCTGACCATGGTGGCTTTCTCTATTGGGGCTCTAAGCATGATTGGTCTCCCGCCAACGGCTGGGGCTATCTCAAAGTGGTGGCTACTCGGAGGGGCCATTGACTCGGGCTACTGGCTTGTCGTTGCAACGCTGGCCGTTAGCACCGCCCTTAACTGCGCCTATTTCCTTCCTGTTATCTATCGCGCCTTTTTCAAAGAAGAGGATCAAGCGCCCCAAAATAACCATGGGGAAGCGCCCTGGCCAATGGTGCTTGCGCTATCAATCACAGCCACCTTGTGCCTTGGATTTTTCTTCTTTAATGAAGGGGCGATCAAGCTTGAGGGCCTCATGCTAAGGCCACCGTTATGACACTCCTGGCTATTCCCCCCTTTCTGATCTTTCTAGTGGGAGCCATCGCTGCCGGCCTTGCCCCCTCACGGTTTGTGGCTCTGGTCGTTATTCTGACGTCGGTTTCCGCAGGTGCGCTGGGGTATTTTGCTCCAGATGGTGTTTATGCCAGTTCTGTTTTTCTTAAGTACTCACTCGAGCTCGCGGTGGGTACAAACTGGTCGAACATTGCTCAGCTTGGCCTTGCACTGTCCATCTTACTTATTGGTATTGCGTCGAAACGTTCGCCGGATGCTCGCGCACATGTTTTAGGTCTATCTGCCGCGGCATTTGCCTCGGGGGCCATTTCTGCCGGTGACCTGGTTAGCATGTACCTTTTTCTTGAGCTTCTCGTCATCACACTTGTGTTGCTCATTGCCTTGGGTCGACAGCCCCGCAGCCAATGGGCCGCAATTCATTTCATGGTCATCCAACTTCTCGCCAGCATCGTCTTCAAGCTGGGTATGTCTGACTTTCATCATGAATTTCAGACGTACAGCCTATCGGCAATCAACCGCCCTATTTCAGAACTCCAGTTCGGTTGGGCGCTCTTACTTGGGGTAATGGTTAAGCTTTCAGCCTGGCCCCTTGCATACCTTATTCCAATGGGCATTAAGGGGTCCTCCCTAGTGGGCCGTCTTTACATTGCATCAAGTCTTCCCTTCGCTGGCCTCGTCTGCCTTCATTGGCTTACAGGCAGCGGTCATTCCGAACAGCCATTTATTCTTGCCGCAGGCGGGTTGATGGTCGGCTATGCACTTATCTACAGTTTTGCTAAGGGCGCTGAAGGCATCGAACGCTCTGCCCGATGGGTCGTCGGCCTCACGGGAATTGCTCTTGTTGCGCTAACGTCCTCCAACACGCTACTCGTTAATATGGCGATTGGGCTGCTGCCCATCGGCTCGGTGCTGCTTCTTTCTGCACTGCCTACGCATCACGCGGCACCCCTAGACCAAGGTCACGTAACAACCAGTTCAGGGGGACTGCTTCAGCGGGACACAGACCGTATGCTTGAATTTTTAGTGAATCGGCTGGTCACCCCGATTCTCGAACTGGCTCAATCCCTTTGGTCTGAATTGATTAGTCAGTTGAATGCAAGCCTCGCGACAATACTGAAGGCTGCAAGGGCATTTGCAGGAGAACGAGGCCTGTTGGGACAGGTATGGGGTATCGGCCCTACCTCGCTATGGGTCATTGCCTTACTTGGGCTCTATGGTGTGATCTACCTGGTTTTTTAATTCCGACGGGCTGGTTTTCTTCTTATGTCTAGGTTAATCGTAGATCGAGACTCACTGCACCTTTTAGGTTTGCAAGCACGTCAAGTGCATGGGTGAGCTGATCAACCTCATGCAGACTTAAGGGGTCAAGGGCAAGCTCGTTGGGCTTATCCGTACCCGCGAGCTGCGCGCGCAGTCGGTAGCGCTGGGCAAGGTCGAAGGCCTCGCGTAAGGCCTGGGCCTCACTTCGCTGAAGGGTTCCTTCTGCCTCTAAGCCCTGAAGCCGCCCATCGGTCGAGGTCGCCGAAACACCCCGCACCAGTGACAAGACACGGGTCCATGCCACAACGGGCGCGGTGGCATCGCGTTTAATATCAAGATGCGCGGGCGAGAGCCAGTCGCCTCGTAGCCTTTTCTTACGAAACCAGCGGGCAAGCGCGGTGAAGAAAACAGGCCTGGGAAGCTCTCCCACCCGGGACCGCATCGCATCCTGAGCGAGCTCTCTTAGAAACACAGGCTGGGCTCGCACCTCTTGCGTAAGCCAATCGCGCAGAGACTCGGCAAGCTGTGCCTCACCGGCGAGCGCTCGAAAATCGAAAAAGATATGGGCATCAAGAATTTTCTCGGGGGTTGGTCGCTTAAACCAGTCAAGCAGAACGGCCCTCCACTCCGACTGACTGCGACACCATTTCGGATAGCGCGCCATGACCCCACCCTTGCAGAGCGGAAAGCCGGCATCAGCCAAACCCTGATTCACATCAACAGCAAAGGCCATAAGGGACTCATGCAACTCCTTTGACTCCATGCCTGGATCCCCGGTGGACTCGAAAATAAGGGCGTTGTCTTGGTCGGTGGCAATGGTCTGCTCCTCTCGGCCTTCAGAACCCAGGGCTAGCCAACACCAGCGAACCTGCTGCAGAGACTGCGAATGCTTCCCAGAGACCAGTTCAATGACCCGTCGGGTCGTGGCATCGTTGAGGTGGCTAACAAGCCGGGCCACAGCGGTTGCCGAGAGCCCATCGGAAAGTAAACGCGCCGCCAACCGGCGAATATCGGTCTGAATGCGTGCCAGGCTGACGACGTCGCCGGCCTTGGATACGGACGCTGAAAGGCTTCGAAGGCTCTGCCTCTGGTAAGCCATTAGGTCACTCTCCGAGACAACGCCTCGAAGGCGACCCGACTCAATGACAGGCAGGTGCCGAATACCGTGACTTGCCATTAGCAACATGGCCTCCATGACGGTCATATGGGCAGCTGCTACCTTGACGTTTGTGGTCATCACCTCGGCAATGGGGGTCGAGAGGTCGCGCTTTGGCAGGATGACCCGCCGAATCAGGTCGTAGCGGGTCAAAATACCTACGGGAACTAGAAAAGTATTTACGACCACAACCGACCCAAGCCCAGTGCGGTCCATTGATTCAAAGGCCTGCCCAATAGGGGTTTCGGGCAGGCATGCCAAGGGATCCCCTTTTACGAGACTGCCCAGGGGCCGCTCGAGACCAAGTTCTTGGAGATCTTGCTGCAGTGCGTCGAACACGGGTTTCCTCTAGATCGGATGGGCTAGACTTTTTGTACTAAGGCACGTACGCTCAGAAAGTATTTTACGGAGGTTGCGTATTGGGGGATTTGGTTGTCATTTTTAAGGGCTTGGTTGAATTTGCGGGCCTTATTCTGCTGGGGCAGGGTCTGGTCTACATCCTGAGTTTTGGGAGACACGAAACCAACGGGGTCTACCGCCTTTTTCGGCTTCTTAGCAGCCCTGTCGTTAAGTCCGTTCGCGTTATTACCCCTAAGCAGGTCGCCGATAAACATCTTCCTATGGTTGGATTTTTTCTACTTTTCTGGCTTTGGTTCGGGCTCTTACTGGCCAAGGCTGCTATGTTTGTTCCCTCGTCGGGCAGCCCGGCGGGTTAGCCGGGGTCAGTTATGACGAGGCTTCTCAACCACTGGTTCTACAAGCAGCTTGGCATTTGGTCCGGCATCTTAGGTCGTCAAGGTCTTGCGGCCGAATACTGGCTTGAGGCTCAGCGCTTTAAGCCTGACAATGCAGCGGCCCTCGTTACCGCCGCAAACCATCTCTCTCTAAATCAGCAATTTGCGGAGGCCGAAGCAGTCCTTCGCAAAAGTCTCGACATTGACAGCAGTCAGTCAGCCGCCTGGTTCAACCTGGGGTTTCTTCTGCAAAAGCGTGATGAACACGAACAGGCGCTCGCGGCCTTCGACCAGGCCATTCGTCATCACGACAGGCTTGACCGGGCGCACTACGGCCGGGCCCTTTCGCTTATGGCCCTGGAACGCAACCAAGAGGCCAAGGCGGCATTGCAGCGCACAGTAGACCTTCAGCCCATGAGCCCCTACGGTTACTACCACTTAGCAGTTCTGCAGTTCAAAATGGGCGATGAGAAGGCTTACAAAAAAATTACTCGTAAGCTAGGGTCATTTGAACCCAAGCTTGCCCTGCAGCTGCAACAAGAAACGGGCGTTGACGCCGGTGTGCGCGACCCGTTCAAATAGCAAAAGTTTCGCAGTACTAGTACTATTGGGTGGTTTTGTAGCCATTGACTGATCAAGCGGTACGTATAAGCCGTGGACACAACAACTTAACTGGAGGACTTCATGCAACTAACAGAACGACACCTTGCCTACTGGCAAGCGCTGCTTCGAAAGACGGCAGTTCTGCTGGCCATTTGGTTTGTAGTCACCTACGTGGTGGGCTACTACGCCGAGAGCCTGCAATTCGACTTCTTTGGCTGGCCCTTTGCTTTCTGGGTTGGCGCACAAGGGTCATTGGTCGTCTATGTGCTCATCATTTGGTATTACGCCCGATCGATGAATCAAATTGATAAAGAATTCGGCGTTGCCGAAGCTGAGGAGGATTAATCATGTCCAATATGCTCGACGCAACTTCATCCCAACGTGCCTTTTTTAATCAGTTAAAAAAGGTCTACGCTTGGTATACCGGTGGCTTCTTAGCCTTCTGTATTGTTCTTGCCATTGCAGAACAAATGGGTCTATCCAGCCAAGCCATTGGTGTTGTTTTTCTTATAGCAACCATCGTCCTCTATGCCGGCATTGGCTACATGAGCCGTACAAACGAAGCCGATGACTATTATGTTGCAGGCCGCAGGGTTCCCGCCGTATTTAACGGCATGGCAACCGGTGCCGACTGGATGTCAGCCGCCTCTTTCATTGGCATGGCCGGTGGCCTTTACGCCGGTGGTTATGGCGGTCTAGCTTTCATTATGGGCTGGACGGGTGGCTATGTGCTGGTGGCGCTTTTTCTTGCCCCCTTCCTTCGTAAATTTGGTCAGTACACCATCCCCGACTTCCTAGGTGCGCGGTACGGTGGAAACATTCCTCGCCTCATCGGTGTGGCCATCGCCATTCTGTGCTCCTTCACCTACGTGGTGGCGCAGATCTACGGTGTGGGCATTATCACTACGCGTCTTACGGGTGTGAGCTTTGAGCTTGGTGTTTTTCTTGGCCTAGCCGGCATTCTGGTCTGCTCTTTCTTGGGCGGTATGCGAGCTGTTACCTGGACTCAAGTTGCTCAGTACATCATTCTCATCATCGCCTACATGATTCCGGTGGTCTGGCTGTCTGTGAAGCAAACAGGGTTTCCCATCCCTCAGCTTGTCTATGGACAGCAGCTCGTTAAAGTGACGGAGCTCGAGAAGAAAATTAATGCCGACCCCAAAGAACTTGAGGTTCGTCAAATCTTCAAAGACCGGGCTGCTGCTGCTACCGAGAAGCTGAAAAATCCTGAGGCCTCGTTTGCGGCCGACAAGTCCGCCCTTGAGACCAAGGTTGCTGAGTTGAAGGCATCGGGTTCCGATCCTGCGGGTCTCTCTGCGGCGGAAGCAAGTCTAGCCAAGTTTCCAGCTGACGTAGCCGCATACACTGCTTCACTCAACAAGGAAAAGGGTCTTGCTGCCAGATCTGCTCCCCCTCGTAACCACGCGGATGCCTTCCCGGGCAAAGATGAAGCAGCAAAAGACAAGGCGCGGCTCAACTTCCTAGCACTCACATTCACGCTCATGTTAGGAACAGCGGCACTGCCTCACATCCTCATGCGGTTTTACACCACACCGTCCGTGCGGGAGGCCCGTAATTCGGTCACCTGGTCGCTTTTCTTTATCTTCCTGCTCTACTTCACGGCGCCTGCCCTTGCTGTCCTGGTGAAATTCGTGATGTACAACGACATTGTAGGAAGTCAGATCGCGAACCTGCCAGCCTGGGTTGCTAACTGGAGTGCAGTGGATGCGACGCTGCTAAGTATTGCTGACATCAACAAAGATGGCATCGTCCAGCTCGCAGAGGTTAGCATCGGGGCTGATATCGTCGTGCTAGCAACACCCGAAATAGCTGGTCTTCCTTATGTCGTGTCTGGCATGGTGGCTGCAGGCGGTCTTGCCGCTGCGCTGTCAACGTCTGATGGTCTTCTGCTTACCATGGCGAACGCCCTGTCCCACGACGTCTACTACAAGATGATCGACCCCAATGCACCGGTGTCGCGTCGTGTGGCTGTCTCCAAGACCATGCTTCTTGTTGTGGCAGTGCTAGCAGCTCTGGTCGCCCAGCAGAAGCCCGCAGATATTTTGTTCTTGGTGGGTGCTGCCTTCTCGTTTGCCGCGGCCGGTTTCTTCCCTGCACTTGTGCTGGGTATTTTCTGGAAACGTACAACGGGTATTGCTGCCTCGCTGGGCATGATCGCTGGCATCGTCATCTGTTTCTATTACATGTCGGTGAACCAGCCATGGATGC
Source organism: Bordetella parapertussis (assembly GCA_945901825.1). Classification (GTDB taxonomy): domain Bacteria; phylum Pseudomonadota; class Gammaproteobacteria; order Burkholderiales; family Burkholderiaceae_A; genus Hahnella. The sequence continues at coordinate 179,196 of CAMDMC010000001.1, read as the reverse complement.
GTGAAGTAATTTGGGGTGTTGCTCGCTCGGTGCCAATCGGCCCACAAGAGTGGTTTGGCATTGCAGCCATTTCCTCCGGTATTTTCGGCGTACCCTTGGGTTTTGCGGTCATCATCCTTGTGACGCTCATTACCCCTGCGCCCAGTCGTGAGGTGCAGGACATGGTCTCCCAGGTTCGCTACCCCGACCTGAAAATGGCAAACTAAAGTGCAGTTCCTGGTGGGGTTCGCCTCACCAGAATAAAAAAAGCCCGGTTCTTCCGGGCTTTTTTTATTGACGCTTTGGTCTTAAACACACCTATAAGTGATAGCAGGCGCCTGCGACTGGTTTTAGTCGATAAGCGGCTCAAAGGCCGCGCCCTGGCTTGCAGCAGGCTGGCCCATACGGGCAATTAAATGGTCCAGTAAACCCTCAAGGGATGCAACCGAGGCATTCGGCATTTCAGCCAATGCGTTCACCAGAAGGCCCATCTTGGGTTCGGGAACCCTGCCTAAAAGTTCATGACCCTTGGGGGTTGAGGCCAGCTCGAAGGCTCTGGCATCGGACTGGCTGCGGGTACGAAGCACGTAGCCCTGGGCCACCAAGTGCCTCACAATGTTGCTTGCGGTCGACTGGTGAATGGCCAGACGGTCATTAAGGGCGCCTGGACGAATCCCTGGGTTTTCGTCAATCACCACCAAAGCCCAGACATGGGAGCCCGAGAGACCTGTTATTTGCTCAACCCTGCGGTAATGCTCCTTAACCGCACTAAAAATGACCCGAAACTGCTTTAGAACCCTCACCGCCTGGTCCGGCACGACAGTTACCACGTTCGCCTCCACAGATAAAAAGATCTGCGAAGGCTACCACTTTCTTATTGGCTTAGGGTGAGGCTTGCCTTGAAGGTTCGCGGCGCACCCGCAGTTAAGTAGCCATCGCCTAGAAAATCGGCGGCATCACGCCAATAGGCATGGTCAAAGACGTTCTCGACGTAAAACCTAAGGCTAAGCCCAGTACCCTCGCCCAGTCGGCGCTCGTGGAGAAGGCCAAGATCAAAACGATGGTAAGAGGGCAGGTTAACCCGCCCGTCCGCGGTCGCAGGTCGCTTGGCAACATAGCTCCAGACCAACGAGGCTTGGGAAGCCTGTAAAGCGGAGAGCTTATAAGCAAGCAGGCCATTCGCACGAAGCCTGGGCGTGTTCAGGGCATGATTGCCGTTGACTGCATCTTGAGAGGTTCCCGAGACCTTGGCCTGCATGGCGGTAAGCCCAAGACGGCCCGACAGCGACTGCCCCAGAGAACCTCGGGCGCCGAGTTCAAGCCCCAGACGTGACTCCCTCCCCTGTTGAACAAAGGAACCCAAGGGATCACTCAGGCCAGCATCACGCCGGAAGTTATAGGGCCGGTGGTTATAAAAGGCGGTTGCCTCGTAAGCCACTGTTTTAGCCTGCTGCAGCCTTAGCCCGACCTCATAAGCATGCATACGTCGAGGCGAAAGTACCTCACCGTAGTTAGCGCTGCTTAAAGGCGCACGCTGGCCTGCCTCGAGGTCTTGCCGGTACCCGGCGAAGGCCCTGCCGGTGTTGAGCTTGCGGCTGTAGCTAAGGCCGGGCAGAAAAAAGGTCTGGTCTTGGGACCGACGCACAGCGGCGTAGTAAGGGAAGTTAGCCCTCAGGTTTTCCTCATGCCTCACCCAACGCCCACCAACCGCCACGCTATCCCCATTGCTCAAAGTGACTCGATCGTGAGCAACCAAGGCCAGCTGCTCAATGGTCTGGTCAAAGACATCACTAAAAGACGGGCTTGGGTTGGCTCCACCTGTCCAGCTTGAGGTGAAGACATTGCCAGTGTTCGCTTGCAAATCACCCCCAACCCCATCTTCGTTGTAATCAGCCACACCCCAAAAATACTCGGGCATACGGGTGGTGCGCCTTAGATACGAGGCTCCAAAGGCAAGGTTGTGGGTTAAGCCTTCCTGCTCGACCGTGTAGAGCCCGTCTATGGCCAGGTAGGCCACCTCGCGTTTTTCTTTAAGGCTTCGATAATCCCAAAGGGTGAAGTCGCCGTTGGCACAAAAATAAAAATAGAGCGTCCCTGCAGCATTTGCACAGCCCCAAGGAAAACTACTGCGGTCGTCGGTCTTCACCCTATGCAGCGAGGCCGTTCCCATAAGCTTGAAATTCGAATCAAGGTTGTGGCTAAGGCGGCCCATAGCAGAAAGCGAGTCAAACACCACAGGCTTTGACCACGAGGAGCCACCCAGCACAAGCTTCGGGTTCAGAGGAGGCAAGACGGTGCCACCCAGAAGCTGACTGCCTGGCTGACTGCGCTGACTGTGGCGGGAATACTCAAGGTCCATCTCTAGAACCGACCTCGAGCCAAGCGGCCGGTCGAGGGCCAGGCTTACCATCCCTGAGCCACCATCGGCCCCCCGGGCCTCGGGCCTAAAATGATCAATGGCGGCGTTAAGCCGCCAGCCCCCTTGTGGGCCCGTCTGTCCAAGGTCGATGCCTGCACCTAGAGATGCACGTGACTCTGTAGTTAAGTAAACCTCGCGACCGTCGCGCGGCCGCTCGGTGACTAGGTTGATAAGGCCCGCCGACGTGCCCGCTCCAGCCCAAGTCCCAGCAGGACCCCGCAGGGTCTGAACCTGCTGCTTGTTCTGCATGTTCAACCGCGACTCCCCTACAACGGGGACTCCATTTACGCGGATACCAAGCATGGGGTCGACTGCAAAGCCTCGAATAAGAAAGCCCTCGTAATAACCCACAGGGCTGTAATAAGGCTCAACAGAGCTGTCCAGACGCAGGAGGTCGGTTAGCCGGCCTGGCCCCATAAGCGCCATATCGGCCTGATCAATGACCTGGCCTGAGAGCGGCTGGTTCATCCAGTCTTGGCCCGTAAAAAGCTGAGTCTGAGGCGAGCCCACGCCAAGGCCACTGGAAGAGGCTGGCAAAGCCCGGACCTCGATATCGGGCAGTACCGTGGCAGTCTGGGAGAAGACGGACAACGACCACAGGCCCAGGGCCAGGCCCAGACAACGACCACCGCGAGGCAAAGAAATAGAAAAATTAACCATTGAAGCGTCTCCCAAAGCGATGGGGAAACGGACGAGCGGCTTACCTAGAGAAGGAAGGCGGGCAACTCTTCACGCTTCCCTGCGCAAGTCTTAACTCGATCAGGTTCAAAGGGTTTGTCTCACCCGCCTTAAAAAAGGCCCTTAACCCAGACAAAGTTCTTAGCTTTACTTCAAAAACGCGCAAGAAAGTTCGGCTGGCTTAAGAGGTTTCGGGACCCCTAGCGAATGGGGAGTGTAAACGGTTTAATGAAGCCGAGGCAAATTCATAGCGCTCGTTAAGCCCTCCTGATAAAAAAATAAGTCGGTCGGAGTTGATTGGCTTAACAAGCTCAAGGAGTATCTGATGGACCGCCTCACGGGCCTTCGGACTGTCACGCTGCCCTGGCTCAGCGAGCCAATCAAGACCCTGTGGCAGACAAAACAGGGTTGCGGCATAGTTCGTCTGATGATGCGAAGACGCCAGATTGTCAAGGCTTGCATCATTGAAGTAGTAGCGACTGTAGGCGGCCGTTACCAAGGGCGCTGAGTCGCAGAAAAGCCACTGCTTTTCAAACGCGATAGCCTGCTGCATACCAAGAAGCTCTTGCTGCTGCTGGGCTTCAACGATTTCCAACTGCTCGCCTTGCCTTGGGGGACGCCCTTTCCGAGCCACCCACTGCCGCAGGGGCTCCTCAAAATGAAGCCCATCGAGCCCAGCGGCAAGCAACTGGCAGAGGGTTGTCTTACCCGTGGACTCTGCACCAATAACTGCAACCTTTAAAGCGCCTGACGTCGCGTCCACAATCGCAGACCCCAGTAGGCCAGACCAAACTGAATAAAGTACAAGGCTGCGGTGGGCCAGAGGGCCTGTTGCACAAACAAAACCACAGAGGCGGCATTGGCGGCGAGCCATGCAAGCCAGCAGTCAATTCGTTTCATACCCATTAACACCATGGCAATAAGGCTGACCGCAGTCACCGATGCATCGAGCCAAGGATTTGGATGCTGCTCCATCCCCGCAAACCAGATAAAGAAGGCAGCCGCCAACACCACAACCACCAGAAGAAAGTACAGACGCTGCGGGGTCGTAAGCCAGCCTGGCCCCTTCAAAACCGGACCCGAGAGGCCAGTATTCGCCTGTCGCCAATTCCACAAACCCCAAAGCGAGGTCAGGATAAAGACCAACATAAGGACGGCTTGTCCGATAAGATCCACACTGAGGTAAACAGCCAAGTAAATTGCACTCGACGCAATAAACACGGGCCATACCCACACATTCTCGCGTAGGCCAAGCACGACGCCCAATAATCCAAGCCCTGCGGCCAGCCACTCGAGACTTAACATTGACTAAAGACCATGGTTTCTAAACGATTACTTCGCTGGCAAGAAGGGGATGATGCGGACGCTATTGCCGCAGCGCAGGCTGTTCAACTATGCCCCTTGTGCGGCCGGCTGTTAACGCCGGGAGACTCTGTTGACGAGCATCATCTTACACCGCGCTCTCAGGGTGGCCGAGAGAAGCAGTTAATTCACAAGGTCTGCCACCAAAAAATTCATCAAACCTTCAAGCCCCGTGAGCTTGCCCGGCACTTTAACTCGTGGGATGCCTTAAAAACCCATCCTGAGATTCACAAATTCATTGAATGGGTTCAAAAGCGGCCCAGCGAATTTCTTGGCTAGTTTTTTGAGACAATCGATCCAGTAAAAATTCTCCTCTCGTTGTCTGGTTGGTGCCCCGCGCCAGCTTTTTGCAAGGCTTTTTTTGTATGCCACTTCAACTTTTTGCTTTACGCCTACTAGTAGCATGTCAGGCAATAAGTAAGGCACGTTTTGCGGCTGCGCTTACCATGGTAATGGCTCTAGGCCTGGTTTTGGGGTGCAGCAAAAATGAGCCTGCTGCTGTCCTTGTGCCTGCCGTTAAGGTGTTTGAGGTAGGCACATCACTTCCCTTAGCTGCCGGGCCGTACGCCGGTAGCGACGGTGCCGGGGGGCCCCTAACAGGCCCCAATCTAGTCCCGGGAGAGCTTCGTTCTGAACTCTCCGGTACTGTCATTGAGGTACTGGTTAAGCCCGGCGAGGCCGTAAGAGCTGGCCAGAGCCTTCTTCGCCTCGATCCCCGTGATGCAAAGCTTGCTAACTCGGCTGCTGAAGTTCAGCTGCAGGCCGCGCGAGCCAAACTTGCCAACGTTGAGGCCGACTTCAGCCGTTACACCGAGCTATTGAAAAAGGGCTTTATTTCAAAAGCTGAATGGGACCGTCGCGAGGCGCTTCTCATTGCTGAGCGCGCTCAGTTTGAGGTTACGCTCGACCAGTTAGGTGTCTACACCTTGCGAGCGCTCGACTCCGGTGTTGTGCGCCGGGTTCTGGCAAAGACGTCACAAGTGGTCGAGGCCGCCGAGCTTGTCATTGAACTGCAGCTTAGGCAACTGAGTAAGGCAACGCCACCCGAGGCACCCCCCAAACAACTGGCTAAGCCAAAGGGCACTGAACCCTCGCAGGCCGAAGTCTTCCGTATTCCGTTAACGGCTCTGCTTGAAGGACGCAGTGTCATGCGCCTTGTTCCCAATAATGACCAGTTTCTTGTTGAGCCTACTGCAGTAAACGTTGTTGAGGCGACCGAATCGTATGCTCTTGTTGAGGGGCTGTTAAAGGGCGACAGCATTGTTGCCGTGGGCGCCCATCTTCTAAGTCCTGGGCAAAAAGTACGTCGCCTCACCCCCTAAGGGTACAAGGCGCGCTCTGTTCGAATGAACAACTCCTCAAAATGGAACCTCTCACTCTGGGCAATCGAGCACCCCGCCCTCATTCGTTTCCTTATGGTCTCGCTTCTCATCCTTGGCGTTGGCAGCTACTTTCAGCTTGGCCAGGATGAAGATCCTCCCTTTACATTCCGTGCCATGGTTGTTCAGGCCTACTGGCCTGGTGCAACAGCCTCGCAGATGGCCGACCAGGTTACCGATCGGCTTGAGCGCATTCTTCAAGAGGTCCCGAACACCGACAAGATCGTAAGCTTCTCAAAGCCAGGCCAGACCACCATTATTTTTCAGGTCAAGGATGACTTCGACCCCAACGAAGTCTCTGACCGTTTCTACACCGTACGAAAAAAAATGATGGATATGGCCAGAGACCTTCCTGAAGGGGTTCAAGGTCCTTTCTTCAACGATGACTTTGGAGACACTTTTGGCGTTATTTACAGCCTTGCTGCTCCCGACTACAGCCAGGCTGAGCTGACGGACTTTGTACGTGGCGCCCGTAGTCAACTTCTGTTGGTTAAAGATGTAGGTAAGGTCGAAGCCTTTGGCCTTCAAGACGAGCGCGTCTTTGTTCAACTAAGCAGGCGAGAACTTGCACGGTATCAACTTAGCGCGAGCGCCGTCGGGCAGCAGATCGCAGAGCAAAACGCCGTTGTCGATGCAGGCCGACTTGAGACCAATGCCTTCACCATTCCTATAAAAGTCTTGGGACAATTCGGGTCCATTGAAGAGCTTGCCTCCATGCCCATTCGCGCAGGCCAACGCATCTTGAGGCTTGAGGATATTGCAACCATTCGACGTGCAACGGTGGATCCACCCAGCCCCTTCGTGCGGGTCAACGGGCAGCCTGTCGTTGCCCTAGGCGTGTCCATGCTCAAAGGCGGTGACATCATTGCCCTTGGTAAAAATCTGGATGTGGCGGTGTCGAAGATTCAATCCCAACTGCCAATTGGCGTAACCATTCAGCAAATACAGAATCAACCGAAGGTCGTTGCAGAATCGGTCTTTGAATTCCTAACGGTTCTTGCAGAGGCTGTGGCCATTGTATTGGCCGTTAGCTTACTGGCGCTGGGCCTGCACAGACGCCCCTTAAGGCTTGACCCACGTCCGGGGCTCATTGTGGCCATTAGTATTCCGCTGGTCATGGCCGTTACTTTTCTTATTATGAATCTCTGGGGAGTTGGAATACATAAGATTTCCTTGGGCTCTTTAATTATTGCCCTGGGTCTGCTGGTGGACGACGCCATTATCGTCGTAGAGATGATGATTCGTAAGCTGGAAGAAGGCAACGACCGGCTTGTGGCCGCCACGGCCGCCTACGAGCTCACTGCCATTCCAATGCTTACTGGCACCCTTATTACAGCCGTTGGTTTTCTTCCCATTGGTATTGCAATGTCCGTGGTGGGTGAGTACACCTACGCCATCTTTGCGGTGACGGCAGCCTCACTGATTGTCTCTTGGCTTGTCTCGGTGCTTTTCGTACCGTTTCTTGGAATGTGGCTCCTTAAAGTTCCATCCCGCCCGCACAAAGACAATGAAGTCAGCCTTCGTGACTCCGCGGCCTACCGGGTCTTTCGTTCCATGGTGACATGGTGCGTCAATAACCCTGTTAAGACCGTTGTAGCAACGCTTCTTACCTTTGTCCTTGGGCTTGCGGGTATGAGTCGAGTCGAGCAGCAATTTTTCCCCGACTCCTCGCGTCCGGAAATTCTGGTGGATGTCTACCTTGTCGAAGGTGCTGGTATTGAAGCAACTGCAGCAACCGTTGAGCGCATTGAGAAAGAGGCACGCCTTATCGAAGGCATCGACACCATTACCTCTTGGGTCGGATCCGGGGCACCCCGATTTTTCCTCCCGCTTGACATCATTTTTCCTCAAAGTAACGTCGCGCAGCTCATCATTCAGCCCCAACCCGGCTTTTCTCGAGAGTCTGTATTCAATGCGCTGCACGCGCGCATTCCTGCTGCTGCACCCGAGGCACGCCTTCGCATTAAGCTTCTACCCAACGGGCCGCCTGTTCCCTACCCCGTGCAGTTCCGGCTCACCGCCGAACGACCCGATTTGCTCTATGAAGTGGCTGAGCAGGTTCGGGAGGTTATGAAGGCCCATCCCGAGGTCCGTGGACTGCACGACAACTGGAACGAACGCAGGCCCGTGGTGCAGATCAACCTTGATCTCGCCAAGGCGCGAGATGCGGGCGTCACGTCGGCTGCGGTCGCGCGCGAGCTTCAGGCGCGTTTCTCAGGCCGGTTGGTTGCCGATTACCGTGAACGCGAGAAGATTCTTCCCATTGAAGTCGAGCTGCCGCTTCAGGAACGCGACTCCATGAAAGACATACGCGAGCTGCTCGTACCCAACACCAATGGTCGACTTGTTCCACTTGAGAAGATCGCGCGCCTTGAACTCATCTGGGAGCCCGGAATGATCTGGCGCCATAACCGCCAGTACGCTCTTACCTTGCAGGCCGATGTAAGCCCGGGTGTGCAAGGGGCTACGGTGGCGCTGGAACTTCAGAAAGCCTTAGAACCTATTAAGGCATCGCTTCCTGTTGGGCTTGCATTAGAGATTGGTGGCACGATTGAAGAGAGTTCCAAGGGTCAGGCGTCCATTTTTGCCGGTGTGCCCATTATGTTGTTTATTACTCTCATGCTGCTTGTTATGCAGCTTCAAAGCACACCGCGTAGCCTCATGGTTCTGGCCACAGCACCGTTGGGCCTAGCCGGCGTGGCTGCCGCCCTTCTTTTGCTGCAAAGGCCTTTCGGGTTTGTAGCCATGCTTGGTGTTATTGCCCTTATGGGAATGATTATGCGCAATGCTGTCATTCTTATCGATCAAATTGAAAAGGAGCGCGCTCGAGGCTCATCGGTTCGATCGGCCATCGTCGAGGCCACCCTTTTGCGGTTCCGTCCCATTACCCTCACGGCTGCGGCGGCCGTACTGGCCATGATTCCGCTTCAAAACAGCATCTTCTGGGGACCCATGGCTGTTGCCATTATGGGAGGACTCGTGGTGGCTACCGGACTTACTCTGCTTTCACTGCCTGCGCTTTACAGCCTGGTCTACGGAAGGAAGGAAGAGGCAGTTTCCTAAGACAGTCGCTAGCCTGGAAGGGCATAGCGACGGGTGGGGGCAAGAATAACGGCCTCCCCCTCAAGAACGGTCTCGCCCTTTTGGTTCGTTACCGTCGTCTCTAGCCAGACCTTGCCCTTCTCGTCCTTCTGAGAGACCGTGACGGTTCCGGTGATTTCATCGCCGAGGTAGACGGGCCGCTTGAACTTTAAAGTCTGTCCCAAGTAAATCGTGCCGGGCCCTGGGAACCTGGTGCCCAAGATGCGCGAAATAATGCTTGCTGTCCAAATGCCATGGCCGACCACCGCTTTCAATGGCGTGGACGCCGCGTAGCTTGGGTCGGTATGAGCGGGATTGCAGTCGCCCGACACCTTTACAAAAGCATCCAGTATGTCTTGGGTGAGGGCTGTGGACAGGCTTGCCGACTGCCCAACGGCGATCTCCTCAAAAAGCGTGTTCATTGCCATAGGGTAATCCCTGGGGTGGGCAGAGCGCCTAGTGTACCCCGCCTACTTGGCCACACCTCCTGAGCCGAAGGGCTTCGGCAGCTGAGAGCGGCCCTCGCGCAGATCTGCCGAGCATTCCACGGTGAACTTGGGGTCGGTGGTTGCCTTTAACTTCTCAGCGGACTGGTTGCACGACTCTTCAGATAAATGCCGTTCCATAACCGTAAAGTTCGTGGTGGTCCCAATCCAGACAATAAGCAACCATTCCTTCATACGTCTTCTCCCTCCCTACTGATTATTTACGAGGGTTTCGACCCAGGGCGCAGCAAGCCCCCAGATACGATCTTCAGAGTCGCTGCACCCGAAGGTAATAAGTGAATACCAGTTTGTCATTTGGAAAGTTGGTAGCGGGGGTAGGATTTGAACCTACGACCTTCGGGTTATGAGCCCGACGAGCTGCCAGACTGCTCCACCCCGCGCCGAGCTTTGAACTATACAACAATTCGGGAGACAGCAAGCTTAGAATAGCGCATGAACTTTTGCTCTCGCTGCGCTGCGCAGACCCGCCCGACGATTCCAGTCAACGACAACCGCATGCGTCATGTCTGCACTCAGTGCGGGGAGATTCATTACGAAAATCCCAAACTTGTTGTTGGCACGGTTGCCTACTTCAACGACAAAATTCTTCTATGTCGTCGTGCCATCGAGCCGCGAAGCGGCAAGTGGACATTGCCCGCTGGTTTTATGGAGTTAAACGAAACTACGCAAGAAGGCGCCCTGCGTGAAACGCTGGAGGAGGCAGGTGCTCAGGTTAGGCCCATTAAGCTTATGGCCGTCTACGATGTTGTCGTTGCTAACCAGGTGCACCTCTTCTACCTTGCAGAAATGGCCTCCGAAAGCCTTGATCCCGGCGAGGAATCGCTTGAGGCCCGGCTCTTTTACGAGCACGAGATTCCCTGGGAAGAGATTGCCTTTCGCTCTGTCGAGGCCGCCCTTCGACACTTCTTAAAAGATCGACAGGTCCACTACTCACTGCCCGTCGATCATCAGAGCATGCGTTAAAAAGACCCATGACCGAGCCATCGCCTATTCGACTTCCTTGGATAGAACCAGGCGATGCCTTTCCATCAAGTGCTCGCGCATTAACCGATCAGCACGGCGCCAATGGGCTTGTAGCAGCAAGCCAGTCTCTTAACCCCGAGATGCTCGAGAGGGCCTACCGTAACGGCATATTCCCTTGGTCGGGCCCCGGTGAACCGGTTCTATGGTGGACACCAAACCCACGAATGGTGCTGCAGTTGAACGACTTTCAATGCAGACGATCACTCAGGAAGACCATTCGTCAGGCAGTCGAGAGGCATTACGAACTTCGCGTCGACAGCTGCTTTCAGAGAGTCCTGGCGCAATGTGCCGCCCCCAGACAAGGACAGAACGGCAGCTGGATTACCCCCGCCATTATTCAGAACTATCAGAAGCTTCAAGATCGTGGGCTCTCGCACAGCCTTGAGCTCTTCCGAGAGGACAGGCTTGTGGGTGGCCTTTACCTTGTAAGCATTGGTCGGATGCTCTTTGGTGAGAGCATGGTGAGCCTAGAGACAAACGCCTCAAAAATTTGCCTAGCCATGCTTGTGCAGTGGGCAAAAGAGCATGGCGGTCAGTACATCGACTGCCAACAGCAAACGCAGCACCTCGAGTTTCTTGGGGCTCGACCCCTAACACGCCAGCTGTTTGAGTCGGTCTTAACAAAGGAAACAGAAAAACCGGGGTTTCCTTGGCAAGAGACCCCGCCCAGACTTACACTCTGGATGGAATAACCATGTCAAGCCTCCGAGACCTTCCCGTTGCAACCCTGCAGTTTTACGTAACTGCGCCGTATGCATGCAGCTATTTATCATCCCGCAAGGCCCGCTCTCAGGTCGCAACCCCGAACCACCTTATTACGTCGGAGCTCTACGGAGACTTGGTTCAAATGGGCTTTCGTCGCAGCGGGGCCTTCGCCTACAGGCCCTACTGCGATGGCTGCAGAGAGTGCATCCCCTTGCGCATTCCGGTGGGCGAATTTGAGGCAAACAGAACGCAAAGACGCCTGCTGCGACGGCACGAAGACCAGCTTCTTATTCAACGAGAGCCCCTGCAGTTTCGCGACGAACACTATCGGCTCTACCAAACCTACCAGTCCCATCGTCATGCTGGCGGTGGGATGGATCAAGACAGCAGAGACCAATACGCGCAGTTTCTGCTTCAAAGCCGCGTCTCCACCGAGCTTATAAGCTTTCGACAGCCTGACGGTGAGCTCGCCATGGTGAGCATCGTCGACCGACTCCCAGACGGGCTGTCGGCCGTGTACACCTTCTACAACCCCTTAAAGCCGCAGAACTCTTTTGGTACCTACGGCATCTTGTGGCAGATTTTAGAATGCCAGCGACTCGGGCTAAATTACCTTTACTTGGGTTACTGGATTTCAGGCAGCAAGAAAATGGCCTACAAGGCGGGTTTCAGGCCATCAGAAATGCTCGTGTATGGACAATGGCGTCGTGTTCAAGACCTTCAAGAGCCCCAAGACAGCGCATGACAGCAAGCCGCGGAAGTCTGCACTGGCTCTGGCAGCTCTACCCAGCCCTTCGCCCACTTCTTTTTCAGCTTGACCCCGAAACCTCTCACCACCTTAGTTTTGGCTCTTTAAACCGGCTTAGCCGCTGGGCCCCCTGGCTTCTTCCTCGCGCCTGCCCCCTGCCGTCTTCGGTCAGGCGTGTTGCTGGGCTGCAGTTTCCAAACCCCGTTGGCCTTGCCGCAGGCCTTGATAAAAATGCGGAGTTTATCGACGCACTGGGCTGCTTCGGATTTGGGTTTATTGAGGTAGGTACCGTCACCCCACGGCCGCAGCCCGGTAATCCCAGACCAAGACTCTTTCGAGTTCCGAAAGCGCAAGGCATTATTAACCGGTTTGGGTTCAACAACCTGGGTCTTGACGCGTTCTTGAACAACGTAAAGTCATCGCGCTGGGTGGCTGAGAAAAAAGGGGTGCTTGGCCTTAATATTGGCAAGAATGCCAGCACACCTGTCGATCGGGCGGTCGACGACTACCTTATCTGCCTGCAGGCTGTTTACCCATGGGCCGATTACATCACCATAAACATCTCCTCACCCAATACGCAAAACCTCCGGGACCTTCAGTCGCAAGACATGCTTCAGACACTTTTGCACAGTCTAAAACGGGAGCAGGCAAGGCTGCGCCAGACCAATGCAAAAGAGGTTCCGCTGTTTGTGAAGATTGCCCCAGACCTTGATGATGATGGCATCGAGGCCATTGCAAAGCTCATTCAACACTTCGAAATCGAAGGCGTTGTGGCCACCAATACAACGGTTGATAAATCGCTTATTAAAGGGCTTGATCATGCACAGGAACAAGGTGGGCTGTCGGGGGCACCACTTTCTATTCAATCCAGTGCGGTCCTTCGCAAACTTCGTGGGCTACTGGGCCCCGACACCAGCCTGATTGGCGTCGGTGGCATCATGAATGCAGAAGACGGTCGAGCAAAAGTAAAGTCGGGCGCCGACCTTATTCAGGTCTACTCAGGTCTTATTTACAAAGGCCCTCGACTGGTTCACGACCTAGTTTCTGGCCTGGAGGATTTCCAAAGCGCGTAACGATCGGCAAAGTTCTTGCCTTTCGGGACAGGCAAGTCGCGAAACCTTGACCAGCCAGACCCGAGGGGAAGAAAGGCAATATAGCCTCGACCGCGCGCCATGATTCTCAAAGCCCTGTTGGTAACGCCAAAAATAAGCCTGTACAGATGAGGACGCATGGCCACAAAACCCCAAGCCCATAGCGCCCAACGCTCGCGCCAGGGCCTAAGGTGTCGGTCGAACTGACGCTCCCGCAGTTTTCGTAATAAGTCGGGTAGAGGAATTTTTACGGGGCAGACCACATGGCACTCACCACACAAGGTCGCCGCCTGGGGCAGATCGAGGGAATTCTCAAGGCCGGCATAGGAAGGCGTTAAAACAGCCCCCATCGGGCCGGGATAGACCCAGCCATAGGCGTGACCGCCAATTTTCTGGTAAACCGGGCAATGGTTCATGCAGGCGCCACATCGAATGCAACGGAGCATCTCTTCAAACTCACTGCCAAGAAGACCCGAACGGCCACCGTCAACGAGTACGAAATAAAGATGGTCTGGGCCATCGGGCTCACCCTTTGCACGGACGCCGGTTAGCAAAGACACGTAGTTGGAAATGGACTGCCCCGTTGCCGAGCGCGTAAGCAGACGGGCCATGGTGGCGAAATCTTCAAGCGTGGGCAAGACCTTTTCAATCCCGGTTACCACCACATGAACCTTGGGCATGATGGTGCACATGCCTTCATTGCCTTCATTGGTTACCAGGGCAACAGAGCCTGTCTCCGCAATAACGAAATTGCCCCCGGTAACACCCATATCAGCGCTTAAAAACTTAGGCCTAAGCTGCTGACGTGCCTCTCGCGCGAGTTCAGGTATGTCGTCAAGACGGGGCTTGTTATGGACCTGTGAAAAGAGATCGGCAATCTCTTCCTTGTCTTTGTGAATGACGGGGGCAATGATGTGACTGGGCGGCTCGTTGTCGTTAATTTGTAGGATGTACTCGCCAAGGTCGGTTTCCACTGGCTCAACACCTGCCCGTTGCAGTGCTTCGTTAAGCGCCATTTCCTCAGAGACCATCGACTTCGATTTGATGACGGTTTTGGCATCGTGACGCTTGGCCAGGCTAACAACAATTTCAGATGCCTGAGCAGCAGATTCAGCAAATAAGACAGTGGCGCCTCTTTCGGTTGCCTTCTTTTCAAACAGTTCAAGCCAGACGTCAAGGTTCTGAATAGCTCTGTTGCGACGCTCAACGGCCGCATCGCGGGTGGCATCGAAGTCAATTTCAGTCATGGCCTGGGCACGGGCAGAAACAAACTTATCTGCAAGGCGGCGAAGGTTTTTCTGAAGCCGTTCGTCTTGTAACTTAAGTTCCGAGCGCGAGTGGAAATGCAGGGACTGAACTTGCATAGCCTAGACCTCCCCTGCGAGCACTTGGGCAATATGCAGCACCTGGGTCTTGTCGTCACCTAGGCGACGCAGTCGGCCTTCGATATTTAAAATGCAGCCGAGGTCCCCAAGTACAACCGCCTGGGCAGATGTGGCCTGAATATTGCCAATTTTTTCGTCAACGATAGCCGAGGAGATCGCACCGTATTTCAGAGAGAAGGTTCCACCAAAGCCGCAACAGGCACGGGCATCTTTCATCTCGCGTACTTCGACACCAGGAATGAGTTTTAGCAACTGCCGAGGCTGCGCGCAGACACCTAGCTCACGCAGGCCATTGCAGCTGTCATGGTAGGTCACGGCTGCAGAGAGTTTTCCCGGTACGTTTTCCACCTGCATGACATTGGCCAAGAAGTCTGAGAGCTCGTAAATACGGGGTCCGAGGTCGACAAGCCTGTGCTTGAGACCCGGGTCGTCCGAGAAGAGGTCGGCGTAATGCACTTTGATCATGCCCGCGCAGGAACCCGACGGAATGACCACGTAGTCATAGCCCTCGAGCTGCTCGAGCACGCGCTCGGCAAGGCGATGGGCGCTTCGACGATCGCCCGAATTGTAGGCTGGCTGGCCACAACAGGTCTGGTCGGGGGGAACAACCACTTCACAACCAGCATGCTCCAGAAGCTTTATGGTTGCAAAGCCAATTTCCGGCCGCATAAGATCGACCAGGCATGTAACAAAAAGGGCAATACGAGGATTGTTCGCAAGAGCGACCATAGTCTGACATCCTTAATTTGGTCTCATTGTGCCACCACCCGAGCGTCAATGAGCTTAACTTCGTCTAAGATTACCGGCATGCCACCAACCGCTCAGCCAATTGTGCCTGCCCGGCCTGCGATCCAGGTTATTGAACGCATGAACGCCCTGCTCGACGCCCTTGCGCGCCAGTCGGACCCCGTTTCGCTCAAGGATCTCTCAAGCCAGACCGGCCTGCATCCATCAACGGCCCACCGCATTCTGAACGACCTTGTTCTGGCCCGTATGGTCGACCGCACCGAGCCGGGTCTCTACCAGCTTGGCATGCGTCTTCTAGAGCTCGGTAATCTTGTGAAGACCCGCCTTAACATCCGCGATGCGGCCGCAACGCCCATGCGAGAACTGCACCGACTCACAGGCGAAACGGTGAACTTGTCAGTGCGTCAGGGCGATGAAATTGTCTACGTAGAACGGGCCGTGAGCGAGCGATCGGGGATGCAGGTGGTGCGCGCCATTGGCGGCAGAGCCCCCCTTCATTTAACTTCTACCGGAAAACTCTTCCTGGCCCACGAGGAGATGCGGGCTGTGCGGTCTTACGCCATGCGTACTGGGCTTTCGGGGCAGACCCGAAACAGCATCACAGAGGTATCACGGCTCGAGTTGGAGCTGCAGGACGTTCGTAACCACGGCTTTGCGCGCGATAACGAGGAGCTGGAACTGGGCGTTCGGTGCATTGCGGCGGCAATACAAGACGATGCAGGCCGAATTGTGGCGGGGCTATCGATATCGGCCCCGGCTGATCGAGCCAACGATGGCTGGGTGGACGCATTGAAAAAAACAGCTTTTCAGATTTCAGAATCGATTGGCTTTGGAACAAATCTTCAAGAGTCTGCTGACCGTTGACTGTTGAACGAGAACACTCCCTGGCCGCATAAGGCCCAACCGAATTAGTCCTAACCGACGTTCAACAACTTCATCTAAACAGGATTGCGGACCAACGACTGCTCTACCCCTGTTTTGGAGCGATCTTCTACGGCGGGCGCAACAGCCTTCTGAATAAGAACCTTGCGAATGGTCTCCGCATCGCGAACGCGGTGCCGCTTACCCTGCGCGTCAAGGATCACAATAATGACCGGACGGCTTTCAACCTCGGCCTGCATTACAAGGCACCGCCCCGCATCGCGAATGAAGCCTGTCTTTGAAAGCCCAAGATCCCAGCGATCGGCACGAACCAGAGCGTTGCTGTTACGGAACTGCAGCGTGCGCCCTCTGACCTTAATGCTTAACTGCTTAGCTGTTGAGTAACGGCGAATTTCGGGATGAAGGTAGGCCTCCTCAACCAGGCGGATGAGGTCGCGCGGGCTGCTTACATTGCCTGCATTTAGGCCAGTTGGCTCAGTAAAACGACTTGAGGCCATGCCAAGCTTCACAGCCTTGACATTCATTGCCCTTACAAAGCCCGAGAGCCCACCCGGATAGCTTCGACCAAGGGCCTGTGCTGCTCGATTCTCGCTCGACATGAGTGCCAGGTGCAAAAGTTCGCCACGCGTGAGCCTTGCACCAACGGGGAGTCGTGAGGGAGGATTCTTTTCAAGCCGTGCGTCGCTTCGAGTAATGATCACTTTCTCGTCCAGCGGGAGTTGCGCATCAAGCACCACCAGGGCAGTCATGAGCTTTGTAATTGAGGCAATTGGAAGCTCAGCATCTGCGTTCTTCTCGATCAATACCTGGCCTGAGACCTGGTCGACCACCATCGCCGCAGAGGAGTTAAGGCGTACGGACTGCACCACAGAGGCCATTGGCCTAGAGGACGGCCCATCTACCTCGGAGCCCTGAGCGATAAGCGGGGACGCTGGAAGGTGTTGCTCGAGACTCTGCCGTGACGAGTCAGCAAGTGCAACTGGCGACAGGCCAATAACAAGTCCTGGCAGAAAAAAGCGCAGAGAACCAACGCCCCTGCGTCCTTTTAATAAGGAACCTAAATAATAAAAAACGCTCATTGGGTGGGAGTGTACCAAGACTATGGAAAAGTGCAAAACAAAAAAATCATTGAATTCCGTAGCTTATACTCGTCTGTGAAAACCCTTTTTAGAAAAAAAGGGTTTAAGTGCTGAAGAGAATGGGATTTTCTTTGTTCACCTGCGTACCAAGGACTCTTTGGAGATCAGACCGCCGAGGTCGAGCACGCCCTGCTTAAGCTCGTTGTAGGCCACGCCCAGACGTTCCTCGGCCTGACCTTGCATGGCGGTAAGCCTCGCCTTCACGCCCAACTCAAGCAGACGCCTTGGGCCGGAATCCCCCGGGACAGGGGCTGAAGGAAGGCTGTAGATACGTAGATCGGGATAGGCCTTATCTAACCGTTCAAGCAAAGGGGTCACGGTCGCCTCAAAAATCCCTGCAACCAAGAGTGACTGATCGAGCTCGCAGGATTCCGAGAAAAACGTCGAATAACTCTGATCGAGTACAGCCTCCATCATTGGCCAGGCCATGACTGGAAATCCGGGCAAGAAGTAATGCTGGTGAATCGAGAATCCAGGAATACGGTTATAGGCGTTCGGGATAATTGACGCACCCTCGGGGAACTCGCCCATTCGCAGCCTTTCGGGTGTGCATGGCTGCCCGGTCTCTTCGGAGCGTTGTCGAATTAAAGCTTCCGCCTGCGGGTGCAGAACGAGCGGTAAGTTAAGTGCCCTCGCAACAGCCTGACGAGTATGGTCGTCCGGTGTGCTGCCAATTCCTCCAAAACTAAAGACAAGATCTTGCGAAGCAAAGGACTGCTGAAAGGCTGAAACGCAGCGCTGACGGTCGTCTCCAAGATACTGAACCCAGCTAAGGCCAAGGCCGCGAGTCGAGAGAATTTCCCTTGCCTTTGTAAAGTGCCGATCTTCTCGCTTACCTGAAAGGATCTCGTCGCCAAGAATAAAAATACCAATGCTTAGCCCCGACTCGGGCTGAGGGGGTGCGCCGCTAGAGGTTGCTGTCATACGCTGCTTTCAAAATAAGCCATCCTACTCAAAAAAATCACGACTAAGTGTGGCCCAAGATTTCTCAAGCCTCTTCACAGACATTGGGAAGGGTGCCTTCAGCTCTTGGGCAAATTGAACAACACGGCACTCCTCGAGCATCCAACGAAACTCAACCATAGCCTCAGACCATTGCCCTCTGTAGCGTGAGACGGCTACCCAGAAGGGCTGTTCCACTTTTAGTTGCTCAAAGAGTCGCTGCTCATCACGCTGGGGATCACTGCGATACTTCTCAAGCCTTAGACCAATGGCCTTTAGGTAGCGAGTGATATGGCGAAGGCGTTCGTGAGGGGTAAACACAAGAAAATCACTGGGAAGCAGCCGAGCCATCTGAGACTGAATATCTTTCTTCGCAGCCGAGGTAAGGGTTGCCGTTGCCAGCCTCTTGTTTAAGCGTTGGTGCTCGGTCAGAAGCTCAAGGAGCTGCCTTTGCAACTCCTGGGCAACCAAAAGAAACTTGGGACGGCAACTTTGTAGCCGTTCCTGAGTCTTTTCCTCGTTTTCTGGAAGGGGGTCATCAAGCATCCCTACCCTTGTATATGCCGCTGCGACAAGCTGGTCACGTAGTTTCTCAAGTGACCCGTGCTTGGCACCGCCCCACAACGACCAGACTAGAAGCAAGGACTGATCGGCCTGCAGACTTTTTTCCAGAGAACGAATAGGCTCCCTCATTGGTTGCTCGAGCGTGCGAATAAAGTCGGCCTGACTCTTGTTTTCGCCTTCGGCCGGATCCTGACAATTAAGCAACTCACGAATCTGCGCCAGATCGCGTCCCTTGGCTAGCAGACGACCATGCTCATCGACGACCTTGTAGATGGGCTGAAGATGGACGGCGATGCTATCGCGTCGAAAATCATCGGGCCTAACCGACAGGCCGCGAGACTCTGAAATATCGAGCACCAGCGATCGAACGAGTGAAAACTCCCCTGCCCTGGTTGCCCAGCGGTCGACAAATTCTTGCACATAGGTGTCCACGGGTAGAAGGGGACGACGCAAGGCTTTGGGTAGGCTCTTCACAAGTGCAAGAACCTTCTCTTTAAGCATGCCAGGCACCAGCCACTCGGCCTGGCTGGCAAGCACAGAAGAAAGACCCGATAAGGGAACCGTAAGGGCCACTCCGTCATCGGCAGCGCCGGGCTCAAAGTGATAGTCCAGCGCCATGGCAAACGGAGCCTTGATGGTTTTTGGAAACTGATCACTTGAAATGCCCTTGGCATCCCGTCGAAGCAAGTCCTCACGCGAGAGTTTAAGTCCGGTGGTTTTTTCCTTTTTCTCTGCTCGATACCACTTCACGAGGCTGTCAAGGTCAACCACCAAACTCGGCAGACGGCTTTCATAAAAGGCCTCGATAAGAGACTCATCCACCAAAAGGTCAAAACGACGGGACGTCTGTTCCAGCCTTTCAAGCTCCTTAACCTGGCGCAGGTTGTGCTCCACGAAGTCAAGACTGAGCGCGAGTTCGCCGTGCACCAGGCCCTCGCGAATAAGTAGGCCCCTGGCCTCACGTGCCTGCTCATCACCAAGAGAGGACCATGCCACCCGGCGCTGGGCAACTACCGTTAAGCCGTATAGGGTTGCCTTTGCATAGCCAACCGCCTTACCCGACTTCTTCTCCCAGTGGGGGTTGGTATAGCTCCAGCGCAATAAGGCCTTGGCCTGCTGCTCTATCCATTCAGGCTCAATTGCTGCCACCGTGCGTGCGAAAAGTCGTGTGGTGTCCACCTGCTCTGCCGCAAGGAGCCAGCGTGGCGACTTCTTTCGAAGACCACTTCCCGGCCATAGGTAAAAACGAACCTCATGGCAGCCCTGCCAGGAGGCCAGACCCTTATCGCGTACGCTCTTTTCCTCGAGCCGACAACCCACGTTCGACAGCAACCCCATTAGCAAGGCCTGATGCAGGCTTTCATAATCGGCGGCGCGTTCGTTCAGACGCCATCCTTGATTGGAAATCCAGTCGTTAACCTGAGCATAAAGCTCACGCCATTCGCGTACACGATTGGGCGAAAGAAACTCCGCTCGAAGCCTTTGGTCGAGTCTGCGACGCGAACCCGCCTCTTGAAAAACGGTCTCAATGAATACCCAGAGTCTTACGATGGACAAAAACTCAGAGCGTTCATCTGCAAACCTTTGATGTGCCGTGTCTGCCGCCTGCTGGCGGTCGAGGGGCCGCTCCCTGGGGTCCGACAGCGACAGGCTCGTCACAATAATCAGCGCCTCTTTTAAGCAAGCACGCTCGCGTGCCGCAAGCAATATGCGCGCAAACCGAGGGTCGAGGGGCAGTTCGGCAAGCGTCTTACCCACTTCCGTGAGCTGCGTCTTACCTTTTACATGCTCAATGGCCTGCAACTCGCTTAGAAGTGCCATGCCGTCAGCCAAGGACCGGCCCGAAGGCGGATCAATGAATGCGAAGCCCGAAATATCATCGATGCCCATCGAGAGCATACGAAGAATGACAGCCCCTAAGGAGGAACGACGAATCTCTGGATCCTGGTCAAGAGGACGGGCTAGGAACTCTTCTTCACCAAAAAGACGAAAACAAATACCCGGTCCCACACGGCCGCAGCGTCCCGCCCGCTGCTTTGCCTGCGCCTGAGAAATGGGCTCAACCTGAAGCTGCTCCACTTTGCCTCGAACCCTGTAGCGCTTGACACGAGCGAGCCCCGAATCAACCACATAGCCAATGCGCGGAACGGTAATGGATGTCTCGGCAACATTGGTCGCGAAGACGACGCGACGAAGACCTCCCGGCTGAAAGACTCGATCTTGTTCCGTCTGAGTGAGCCGGGAGTACAAGGCGATAAGCTCTACCTGCTGCCCAAGAGGGCGGCCGGCAAGTCTCTCTTGGACAGCCTCAATGGATGCGCGAATTTCACGTTCACCGGGAAGGAAGCAGAGAATGTCCTGGGCGGACGCTAGAACTGGATGATGGTCGGGAAAGGCTTTGGTCTGCAGTATTTCAAGAACCACCGCGGCAATCTGATCGGCAAGTTCGCTGCCATCACCCTCGTCTTGCACAGGCCGGTAGGCCATTGAGATTGGAAAGAGTCTTCCCGAAACCTCGATCACTGGCGCCGGCTGGCCATTAACTGCAAAGTGACGCGAAAACTTTTCCGCATCCAACGTGGCCGACGTAATGATGAGCCTAAAGGTATCGCGCCGCTGACGAACGAGCCGCTGCAGATAGCCCAAGAGAAAGTCAATGTTCAGGCTGCGCTCATGCGCCTCATCTACAATAATGGTGTCGTAGCGCGAGAGCATCGGATCTGCCTGAAGCTCGGCCAACAAAATGCCATCGGTCATAAGCTTAATAGGAACGCCTAATCGACTCTGGTCATTAAACCGTACCTTGTAGCCCACAGCGCTTGAGGAGCTTCGACCGCAGCTTACGGCAAGCTCTTCGGCGATTCGGCGTGCCACAGAAACCGCTGCAAGCCTTCGCGGTTGGGTGTGCCCAATGGTCATACCCCTGCACCCCCTGCCGCAGGCCAAGGCAATTTTAGGCAGCTGCGTGGTTTTTCCAGAGCCCGTCTCACCACAGACAATGGTGACGGGATTCGCAAGAATAGCCTCGGCAATGCGCTGCCAGTTTTCGGAAACAGGAAGGTCCGGAGGAAACTGGAAAGACCCGTACTCCCAAGAAATGGGCTGGTCATGCGAAGAAGACAACATTAAGGAGGGCATCACAACCAAATTATAGGTTTTCACTTGCACCGAGGCGGTGAACCTCCTAACCTTCGGTACAGTCCTCTCCGAGATCCTTACAGCCTGTCATGATCCCTTCGAATCATCAGCCCGACTTCGTTGGTTGGCTACGCACCGTAGCCCCTTATATTCACGCGTTTCGCAATAAGACCTTCGTTATTGCGTTTCCGGGAGAACTGGTAGCCGAAGGTCAGCTCGAGTCGCTCGTGCACGATCTCGCTCTTTTGCAGGCCATGGGCATGCGACTCGTGATTACCTACGGCTCAAGGCCCCAAATTCAAGAGCAGCTTCGCCTTCGTAATATTCAAGAGCATTACAGCCAAAGCCTGCGAATTACCGACCGTGCCGCACTGGAGTGCGCCAAAGAGGCCGCCGGTGAACTCAGGCTCGATATTGAAGCGGCCTTCTCGGCGGGCCTTCCCAATACGCCCATGGGCAACTCACGCATTCGACTCATGAGCGGAAATTTTGTCACGGCTCGACCCGTTGGCATTGTTGATGGTGTGGACTTCGAACTCACCGGAGTGGTGCGTAAGGTTGAGGCCGACTCCATTCGACAGGCTCTGGACTCGGGTTTTATTGTTCTTGTACCGCCACTGGGATTTTCGCCCACCGGCGAGGCCTTTAACTTGTCACTCGAAGATGTTGCTGCCAGCCTCGCCATAGCCCTTGACGCTTCCAAGCTCATTTTTTTGGTCACGGACGAGGCTGTTCCTAACGACAGCGGTAAGCCTCTTGTTGAGATTTCAGAACTGCAGGCTGAACAGCTTATTCAACGTGATGCCATTGGAGAAGAGGCAAGTATCACGCTTCAACATGCTCTAAAAGCATGCCGGGGCGGTGTTGAGCGCGCGCATCTCGTGCCGTTTCGAAAAGACGGCGCCCTGCTGCTGGAGCTTTTTACCCACGACGGCGTTGGCGTGATGATTGTCGAGGAGACCCTTGAAGCCCTGCGGCCTGCAACGGTTGATGATGTCGCTGCCATTGTGTCTTTGCTTGAACCCCTAGAAGCCGATGGAACCTTGGTTCCAAGAGGTCGCGCCCAGATTGAGCGCGATATTGAGTTTTTCACAGTTATTGAGCATGACGGCGTTATTTTTGGCTGTGCGGCGCTCTACAGCTTTGAGGGGTCGGATATGGGTGAACTGGGTTGCCTCATGGTTCGGTCGGATACCCGCGAAATGGGCGACGGAGAGCGACTCCTTAAAAGCATTGAGGGTCAGGCACGACAGGCGGGTTTAAAAAGACTCTTTGTGCTCACCACACGAACAACGCACTGGTTTTTAAAGCGCGGGTTTCAGCCCACAGCCATTGACGAGCTTCCGGTAACGCGCCAGCAGGCCTACGACCAGGCCAGGCGTTCACAGATTCTTGTGAAAAAGCTTTCTGCCTAAACCCTAAAACCCAAGTTCTCTTGCATAGGGGCCCGCGCCCAGGCAACTGAACTCTGCAAGAATTTCAGGGACCCGTCGTGGGTTTTGATGCAAGGCTGTCACCACATCATCGGGTGCCAAAATAAGACCGTCGATATTTCGAGCAGCCTCTCCCCCACGATGAGCAAACTGCATGTGCCAATCGCGAAAGAGTCGTAAAGGAATTTCGGAATCGGCAATAACCTCGATGGCCTCATGGCGCGCATCGTGTCGAATGGCAGTCCACACCCTCTGAAGAGGCAGGGCGGGCCCTTCAAGCCACTGAAAAAAATGCCCGTTATCGTAGACAAGCATGCCGGTAAGACCTTCGGCCTGATTACGCGAGCGCGCTGCAGCGAGCAAATAAAGCAGATCGATCTCCGTAAACAGCTGAGAAGCGCGACTGTGATAAACCAGCGTGGACAGCGTAGACTGTGGCATAAAGCCTCCCTGACAGTTCTAGTGTCAACTTTAATTGAAACTTTTGCAACCGAAAGTCAGGATCTTAGGGCCTTCGCAGGATGAGACGGGTTTCACCCGATCCGAGTAGCCCCATACCTAAAACCTCCGGCTGATGTTCCAGGTGGTCGTCGAGCCAGAAGAAAAGGCATGGCTCACCCTCGTGAAAGGACCAATGAACCGCCGATAAAGCGCTCTCGGGGCCATGGTTGCTAGGGGGGCTCTGGGGACTCTGAGCGGCCTGCGTGGCAAGACCAAGCTCGGGAAATGACGGGAGGTAGACCGCCTGCCCCCGAGCCATCGGAATGAGGGTAAGGGTCTCGCCCACTGGACCGGCAAGGCTCGCCAAATCGTGAAGAAGTACAGATGGCAGAACAGGCTTTACGCTTGACAGCAGAAGGCCCTCTGTATCGTCGGTCTGATCAATCAACAGGTCTTCGCCGAGGCTTCGCATCAGGCGAGCCCAACGCGGGGAAAGCAGATGAGACCGCCCATTGGCTAAGGCAAATGTGGCGGCCCGCCTGCGCAAGTGCCGACGAAGCATCGCCCTTGCACCCCGCGCCATCCCCGCCACCCGATCAGGGGAAAGAGCAACCCAGCCCACTGAGGCCACAAGACCCAAAAATTCCCAGTCGGCCTCGCTAGGCAGCCCAACCTCTGCATTGTTATCGACAGGAATGGACTGGGCCGAGGCCAGCCGGTCGCGCGAGGCCAAAAGGTTATCGAGCCCTGCCAAAAGGCCGTCGAGGGACTTCTCGAGGTCAGTGGGAGGCGGCTGGGACATGAGATGAGGGAGCCCGACTGACCAGGGCGGCCATAACCCGGTGCTGCTCTCCCTTTAGGGTTTCAAGAGTAATTTCAAGCTCCTCAATACTGGTGCGAAGGTCTTGCATGTCTTCCGTTGCCGTTGATCCGGCATCTAAGTAAACGTTGACCAGAGCCCTTCGCAGGCGCTCAACCGATTCTTGAGCATGCAAGAGCTGCGCCTCAGAGTACAAAAGACTCTCTTCAACGAGCTGACCAAATCCATGGTCTTGGTCGCGGCTTGCGGCAGAGCGCTCGCTCGCAGTCCCCTGGGCACCATCAGCATAAGGCGCCTTAGGAGGGGGCGCTGTGAAAGGAGGCAAAGCGGAATCAACGGGCCTTCGACGAGATGCGGGTGGCTCTTGCTCGGCCCCCCCCTGCGCCAGAGTAGGCTCAGCCTCCTGCCTTGCGGGCTGGGCCGAGGCACGGGCGAACGACGAAGCCAGTCCAACAAGACCGGCAAGGGCAAGCAGAAACGCAGCAAGACCAAGCCAAGGTAAAAAAGCAGGCACACCCTGCGACTTAAATTGCCGCGCTGACTCTGGCAAAAGGCCCTGGGTTAAGCCCCAGCGAGCCAGGTCGTGAACTGCATTCCAAATAAGGTCGTAAGCCAGCAAATGGGGGGGCATCCAGGCGACGTTAAGACTGGAGGGTGGCAAAAACCAGAGCTGGGCCGTGGAGGCGATGACTGCAAACACAACAGAGAAGAGACTTAATAGAAGTAAGAACTTTAAAAGGCCTTGGCCTTTACGGACGTCCACTAGAGATCTCCTGGGGAAACACGGGCCGAAGGCCGCCAATCGAGATCATCGGCCACCACGGCCTGCATGACGTCACCATTGCCCCATTTTAATAGAACCAGGTGGTTAGCCCCCGCCCGAATATGGGGTGCCTCGCCTGCCTGACTGGGATCAAGAAGCCAGTCAGGCTCATGGGCAAGAACCGGCAGGCCCAGCGCAAAGCCAAGCCCAGCCGTTTCGCAGGCACCAGAGGCCTGCGAGCACGGGTGAAAGTCGGAGTAGGCAAGCACCTTCAGTACCTCGTGGTCCTGCAACTCGTAGCGTGCGTTATCTCGAAATAGGGCAAGCATTACCGTATTTTCTCCCAGATCGGGGATGTTGCGCATTCTTTTTTTAGTCCAGTGATGTAGTCGTGATGAGCCTGCGCCTCTTGCTCAGTGACTACGGCCCTTTGTAAGGCCCCCCCTCCGGACAGAATATCTGAAAGCGGCTGTACGTCGTGATAGCTTTGTTGCTGGCCAATTCCAAGGTCGTTCTGACCGCGGGTCATCAACACATAAACCTCTGCCAGAAGCTCCGCATCAAGAAGTGCGCCGTGAAAATGGCGGTGCTTATTTGACACACCATAACGTTGGCAAAGCGCATCAAGAGAATTACGCTGTCCGGGGTGAAGTTCGCGCGCAAGCCGAAGACTGTCGGTGACCCGGCAAGGGGAATCTTGAGCGGCATCATCTGCCTGAATACGAATGGATCGATGAAGCTGACCAAACTCATGGTTCAGAAAGCCAAGGTCAAAAGGGGCGTTGTGTATGACAAGCTCGGAGTCCTTAATAAACTCGAGCAGTTCATCAGCAATCTCCTCAAACCGAGGCTCGTTCATGAGGCGCTCATAGGTAAGCCCGTGAACCTCAAAGGCACCCGCGTCAACCTCGCGCTCGGGATTCAAATAATAGTGAAGCCGCCTTCCTGAAGGGCGACGACCAATAAGCTCAATGGCACCAATTTCAACAATACGGTGACCGTCTTCGGGCTTTAATCCGGTTGTTTCGGTGTCGAGGACGACGATACGCATGAGGCCACCCAGGCATAAATAGTTGGAATAACGAATAGAGTTAAGAGCGTTCCAAAGCTCATGCCGCCCACGACGACCCAGCCAATTTCCTGGCGACTCTCCGACCCTGGCCCGCTTGCAAGTGCAAGAGGCAAGGCGCCGAAAATGGTTGCAATGGTTGTCATAAGAATTGGGCGAAACCGCCTTACCGCCGCGGCACGTGCGGCTTCATAAACCGACATACCGGTGTCACGTAACTGATTTGCAAACTCAACAATAAGGATACCGTTCTTAGCAATTAGGCCAATTAGCGCAACAAGACCGATCTGGGAATAAACGTTGAGACTGCCATTGGAAAGATAAACCGTGACCAGCGCACCCGTCAGCGCAAGGGGCACCGTCATTAGAATAACCAAGGGAAAGACGAAGCTTTCAAACTGCGCAGCAAGAACCAAGTAAATAAAAAGCAGCGCCAGAACAAAGACAAATAAAAGTGTGCTTTGAGAATCCCGAAACTCACGAGACTGCCCATCATAGTCAAGTGCGTAGCCTGCGGGTAGCTGGTCCCTGGCGGTCTTCTCTACAAAATCCAAAGCCTCGCCAATGGTGATGTCTGGGGCAAGACTTGCGGTTATGGTGACAGCACGCTGCTGCATAAAGTGATTAAGTTCACGCGGACTGACCGCCTCGCTAATTTTGAGAAGACTTGAAAGTGCGACAAGACCACCATCGCGACCTCGTACATAAATGGCCTGGATATCCTGAGGCGTATTGCGATTCTGTTCTTCCAGTTGAACAACCACCTCGTACTGCTCATTGCCCCGCTTAAAGCGCGTTACCTGTCGGCCTCCAAGTAAACTTTCCAGGGTGCGACCAACAGCCTCCACCTGCACACCCATGTCGGCGGCGCGCTCTCGGTCAATTTCAAGGCGAAACTCGGGTTTGTTGAGCTGCAAATCGGTATCAACACCTCGAAGCATTGGATTCTCACTTAGGCGGTTTCGCAGTTTCTCGGTGACCTCGGCAAGCTCATCGATCGGTGCGGAGGATAAGATGACCACCTGAATGGGGCGCGATCGAACATTTTGACCAAGGGCTGGTGGGTTAACAGCAAAGGCATTCACACCTGGAATCGATAGAAGCTTTGGCTGCAACTCCTGGGAAATTTGCATGGTTGACCGGTCGCGGTCGTCCCAGTCCACCGGCCTAAAAAATGCAATGCCACGCTCAACGGTTGGCGAGCCCGAAATAACAAAAAACTTGTCGGCCTCAGGCACCTGCTTGAATATCTCTTCGATGCGCAAGGCGTAACGCGCCGTGTAGTCAATTGAACTGCCCTCGGGTGCGCTAAAGACAGAAACCAGAAAGCCTCTGTCCTCGGCTGGAGAGAGCTCTTTTTTAATCACATTAAAAAGCAGAACACCCAAGGCAATGATGGCGAGGGCAACAAAACCAATGGCAAGCCTGCGATTAAGAATGCGGTTCAGTACGGCCTCGTACGAGATGAGAAGCCGTCCAAACCACGACTCAAAACCATCGCCCCACTTTTTAGCCAGAGACTTCTTGGCATGGGCTTGCTCCTCGGTCGGGGTCTGATGAGGACGTGGCTTTAGCAGTCGACCACACATCATTGGTGAGAGCGTTAGGGCAACAAAGCCCGAGACCAGAACGGCCCCTGCCAAGGTAAGAGCAAATTCTGTGAAGAGTCTGCCCGTCCTACCCGTTGAAAAGGCCATTGGTGCAAAGACCGCGGCCAGGGTTAGCGTCATGGCGACAACAGCAAAGCTTATTTCTTGCATACCTTTTGCCGCAGCCTTCAGGGGCTCCATGCCCTGCTCAATATGATGCGAAATGTTCTCTAGCACGACAATAGCGTCATCAACGACAAGCCCAATTGAGAGAACCAAGGCAAGCAGCGTAAGCGTATTAATTGAAAAACCAAGGGCGTACAAAATAGCAAAGCTTGTAATCATGGACACTGGGATTGTGACCAGCGGAATAAGGGAGGCCCGCACCGAGCGCAGAAACACAAAGACCGTAAGACCAACCAGCAGAAGTGCCTCTGTGATGGTCTTCGCAACAGCACGAATCGAACGGTCGATAAAAACCGAGTAATCGTTTGCCACCTCCATTCCTACGGTGGGCGGCAGATCTTGAAGGATTTGAGGAATGGCCTTCGAAACCTCTTGCGAGAGCGTCAGTGGATTGGCCGTCGCCTGCTTAATTACCCCCATCGCAACCGTCGTGCGTCCCTTGTAGCGAGCAACCCTTCTCTCGTCTTCGGGCGCAACCTCTATCCGCGCCACGTCGCCCAGGCGCACAAGCGCAGACGCCCCTCGGGGAGCGCCCAGAACAATTCCTTCGAATTCGCCTGGAGTCTGAAGGTCGGTGGGTGCCATGACAGAAAACTCACGCCCTGGGGTCTCAACCCGACCGGCGGGAATCTCGATATTCTGACGCCGAAGGGCATCCTCGACATCCTGCACGGTGAGCCCTTGGCTGGCAAGTCGATCGCGATCAAGCCAGATTCGCATGGAATAGCGCCGATCACCGAAGATACGGACATCGGCGGCACCCTCCAGATTTTGCAGTCTGGGCTTAACCACCCTATTGGCAAGGTCAGAGAGGTCCATTAAGGACATGGATTCGCTGTTGAAGGTGAGCCAGATAATGGGCTGCGCATCGGCCTCCACCTTCGAAATGACCGATTCACTTACCTCTTCGGGCAGGCGCGAACGAACCCTTGCCACACGGTCGCGTACATCGGAGGCAGCACTGTCGGGGTCACGATCAAGCTTGAAACGCACGGTGATCTGTGACCGCTCTGATCGTGAAATGGAGGTAAGAACCTCAATGCCCTCGATGCCCGCAATGGAGTCCTCGAGCGGCTTGGTTACCTGCGATTCAATGATCTCGGGTGAGGCACCGCGGTAATCGGTGCTTACGGTAACGATAGGCTCTTCAATTTTCGGATACTCGCGAACCGAGAGCCGATCAAGGCTCACGAGACCCAGCAGCATCAAAATAAGCGACAGTACCGTTGCAAAAACGGGGCGGTCAATACAGACCTGAGAGAGTCTCATTCTTAGGCTTAAGGCTTTTTACTACCAGCAATGTTGAGAACCCGAACGTCTTGGCCTGGGGCACGAATTTTGAGCTGCCCAGCAATCACAACCTCATCGCCCTCGGCGAGACCCTGAACAACCTGCACCTCCTTCTCAAGGCGAATACCCAATTCAATTCGGACCTTCTGAGCCTTGCCCTCAACAACCTTCCAAACAAAGAAGCCTTCCCGGTCCCCCACGAGGGCCTCTTCCGAGACGAGCAGTCCGTTGTCGATTGTTTTTAGGCGCAGACCCGCGCGGCCGAACATTCCTGACTTCCATCGCCCATCCGTGTTGGGTGTAACGGCCCTTACCCGCAAAAACCGACCGTTCTGATCGACTTCAACATCCACTGCACTGACACGATACAAACGATCATCGCGGACACCTTCAGTCTGAATACTTAGAACCTGTCCTACAGAGACCTGACTGGCAAAGCGCTCGGGCACTCGGAAATCGAAGTGCATACGCTCAGTGTCCTCGATGGTCACCAGGCGCTCACCTTCCTTTACATAGTCCCCGACACTCCAGTCTTTTAGTCCGGCCCGGCCCGCGAAGGGGGCTCGAATTTCTGTGCGCGCAAGTCGTGCAAAACTAAGGTCTCGCCTTGCCTTGGCCACAGCGGCATTGGCCTTGGCCTCATCCAGACCTCGCGGGCTAATAAACTGGCGATCGAAAAGTTCTTGTGCCCTTGAAAAATTGGATGCAGCAAGATCTGCCTCAGCCTTCGCCTGGGCGTACTCTGCCCTCAGCAGGCTGTCGTCAAGCTTCACCAGAATCTGGCCTACCGAGACTTTCTGGCCGTCACGAAAACCAAGCTCGACAATTCGCCCAGCAATTTCCGGCCGAAGGTCAACCCGATCGGTCGCCTTGAACTCACCTGTCACTCTGAGCATGTCAGAGACTTCTCGACGGACAACTTTGGCCACCTCGACCGGTGTCGCCATGGCCGGCCGACCTCCCTGCCCCGACCCACCGGGGCCCGACCCACCAGGGCCTGCAGGCCCTTTTGCTGCCTGAGGTCCTTGGCTGCCCTGCGCCTGGGTGGGGGCCTCCGGCGCAGACATAAGCTGGTCAAGCCAGCCCATTCGGTATGCAGCGAGCAGTAATAAGGTGAGCCCAATAAGCAAGACAACAAATAGACGCAAATTAAAACGCAAGGCTTGGCTGTCCTTTCCTACTTAATAAGTTTATGAGAGGAGCATGGTCACGGAAAAACAATGACAAATTAGACGTTTATCTTGGCTTCTACAGCCTTGGAGCATAGCAAGTTAATCGGTCGTGGGTACGCCGCTGTTGGCAAGGCTGTCGGCACGCTCGTTGCCCAAATGCCCCGCATGGCCCTTCACCCAGCGCCATTGCACAACATGCCTCTGCAAGGCCTCTTCAAGAAGAACCCACAAATCCTGGTTAGCTACAGGCTTGCCCGAGCTGGTGCGCCAACCCCGTGTCTTCCACTGGGAAATCCATTGTTCAATGCCATTTTTTACATACTGCGAGTCGGTGAAAATCGTAACTTCACTTGGCCTAGTAAGTGCGTTGAGCCCCTGAATCACTGCTGTTAACTCCATTCGATTGTTCGTGGTGAGGCGCTCCCCTCCGCAAAGCTCACGCTCCCTGCCTTTGCAACATAAAAGGGCTCCCCAGCCGCCGGGGCCCGGGTTGCCCTTGCAGGCCCCATCGGAATAGAGATCGACCTTTGGCTTTTCAGTCACTCACTGGTCCTCACACTGGAGCCAACCACAACCTGCGAGGAGGCTGAGGCGCGTCGCTGGCGCCAGTTTGTCTTCATCATTCGCATGCCCTCGCGGCGCTTCACTGCAGACAAGAGGTAGATGGCCCCAAGACCCGGCCACCAACGGTTTCCCGCAGCCTCAAGCCAGGCGAGCCGATCCCACCAACGTGGCTTTGAAAGAATCGGCCGATACAAGGCAGCAGAGCCGCCATCAGGTGTCATCCCCAGCACGCGGCACCAGTCTTTCAAGCGCCCGAGGCTTAGCCAAGGGTTCTCAGCAGGCGGAAAGTACCGCGTCGCCAGGGGTTTGTGGAGCGCCCACAGGCTGTACGGATTAAACCCTAAAACTACCAGGCGACCCTCGGGGATAAGCACGCGCTCAGCCTCACGAAGCAGGCGGTGGGGGTCCGATACAAGCTCAAGACAATGGACAAGAACAACCAGGTCAACGGACTCCGACTCAACCGGTAAGGCATCGGGATGGCAGACAAGCTGCTGGTCATCCTCATCCGAGTCGCTGGGCTGCGGTGCAAAGAAACTGACTCTCGCCTTACAGAGCATTCGATTCGATGCCAGGGCATTAATCTCCGATGGGCCAACCTGAAGGGCGTGATAGCCAAACTGATCGACAAGTCGCTGCTCAAGCCAACGGCGCTCAATCGCAAGCAACGCCTGACCTGAAGGGCTTTTGAGCCAAGGTGCCCACGACTGGTAGGGGTTCGGCAGGTTTACAGAGAGGGCTGAAGGTAACGGCATGGAATCGCTTAATCACGTAGCATAAGGAAGTAGTCCCTATTATCAACCGAGCCCATGACAATTTTTAATGCTCCCCCAAGCATTAGCCCCATACACGCCTTTGACGACAACCTGATCTGGTGCCTAAACCGTGAAGAAACAGACGAAGTCGTCGTGGTGGATCCTGGTGAGGCCATGCCCGTTATTCGCTGGTTAAAAACCAATCAAAAGGTCCTCACCGGTGTATTGATTACTCACCACCATGGAGACCATACCGGTGGTATTAAAGAGCTTGTTGACCATTGCTTAACCAGCTACGGTCTAGCGCCTACCGTCTATGGGCCTCAGTCATGTCTAGAGAAAGGTGTGACATCGGCTGTTCATGAGGCAAGCAAGATTCATCTCAACACGCTTGGCCTAACACTGCAGGTGCTCTTTGTACCCGGGCATACGCGCGATCATCTTGCCTACCTGTTGAATGAGGAAGGCGACCAGCCTGCGGCTGTGTTTTGCGGCGATACCCTCTTTGCTGCTGGGTGTGGTCGCCTGCTTGGAGGAACCGCAGAGCAGATGTTCCATTCATTGAACCGGCTGGCCCACTTACCCCCGCAAACGCGCATTTATTGCGCCCACGAATATACGCTTGGCAACCTGCTTTTTGCAAAGGCGGTCTATCCTGATTCGCAGGCCATTCACGAGCGGCTCATCAAGGTTCAAGGCCTACGCAGCCAGAACAGGCTAACCCTGCCCTCGACCATCGCCGAAGAGCTCCTCACGAACCCCTTTTTAGGATGCGCCAGTGCAATGGCGTTTGGCCGCCTGCGACAGGCCAAGGACCAATTTAGGCCAAACTAAAAGTTCCCTATAAAATCGGTCAATGAAACCTTTCCCGCTGCTCGTCCTTGTAGCCCTAATCTTGCTCTCGGGCTGCGCAACAACGCAGACCTCCCAAATTGACAAGTCGGCACCCGTTTCGAACGCAATTGCCGAAAACGTTGAGAAAAGCAATCCAATAGGAACGAGCGGTTCAGATGAGTTAGCCAAAAAAGCCCAGCAGCAAGAGGTACTCCCAGCAACCAGCCCTCCTCCTGAAACGCTGATTGGTGCAACCCCAGCCTACGACAACCTGATCGATCGAATTCGTTCGGGCTTTGCGATGCCCGATATGCCAAGCTCGCGTATTCAGCCCTTTATTAAAAGGTTTTCCTCAAACCCCGACTACCTCAACCGCGTCTTCGCGCGAGGTGGTCCTTACCTGCATCATATTGTCGAAGAAATCGAGGCACGTGGACTGCCCATGGAGCTTGCCCTTCTTCCTATTGTAGAAAGTGCCTACAACCCTCAGGCCACCTCGCACGCGAAGGCTGCAGGCCTTTGGCAGTTCATTCCATCCACCGGCCGCGTCTATGAACTCTCTCAAGACTGGTGGATGGACGAGCGGCGAGACGTGATTGAATCGACACGGGCCGCACTGGACTACCTCGAGAAAATCTACGCCTTGCATGACAACGACTGGTTCCTCGCCTTAGCGTCCTACAACTGGGGCGAGGGCGCGGTTGGGCGAGCCGTACGACGTAACAAGGCAGCGGGAAAGCCCGCCGACTACCTAAACCTGCGTATGCCCCGAGAGACCCGCAATTACGTACCTCAACTCATCGCCCTACGTGACATTCTTGAGAGCCCCCAGGACTTCGGCCTTACCCTGCCCTATGTTGAAAACCGCCCCTACTTTGCTGTAATCGATAAAAGCCAGTCCATTGACCTCAAGCTCGCTGCCGAGCTTGCAGAGCTTGCCCCACAAGACTTTCAGGCACTTAACCCTCACCTGCGACGGCCTGTTATCGAGATAAGCAGAACGAACCGTATTGTTTTGCCTGTTGAGAATGTCGATCGGTTCAATACAAACCTCGCAGACTACCTAACCAAAGGCCTGCCGCTGGTGACCTGGAAGCCCTACACCATGAAAAGGGGTGACTCACTGAAATCGATTGCTGCGCGTGCGGGGGTATCGGCCGACGACTTAGCAAAGGCCAACAGCCTAAAGAATGGGAAAGTTAATTTACTGCCGGGCACTGTTTTGCTTGCGCCTGTTGCGGCCCAAGCCCGTAACGATGCCTCGCTTGAAACGACGCTAGCGAGCTTTAAAGGGGCGCGTACCATTGAACGAGAATATGTTCCAGCAAAAACGTATGTGGTACGACGCAATGAAACCTGGCAGTCCATTGCGAAAAGATGGCGTGTCCGAGTCGCCGATCTTAAGGCACTTAATCGAGGTGTGGCCCAACTAAAAGAAGGGGTTCGCCTTATTCTGAAGCCGGAAACGTCTCGAACAGTGATTACTGAAGCAAACGGAAAGCGTATTTACGAACGCTAAGTGGAAGGCTTTCAATCGGCTACAAACTCAGATCGCCGACTTCACCGTCATCATCCGTAACCGCCTAGCAAACTCTTCGCAGGCAGAAATACCACTAGCCTCAGCCCTCTGACACCACTGCTGAACGGCTTCGATAGTCTGGTCAACCGATAAAGCTCTTTGCGACCAGATGGCCTCAAAATCAACACGAAGCTGTCCTGCTGTGCGAGCAAGATCTGAAAAAGTATTGGTATTCGAAACACTTGCCTGAAACTTATGAACTCGCTTAGAAAGCCGGGCCATGAGTTCGTACTTGCTAGACAGAATGGCCTGAATGGTTGCCGCGTCGATCTCAACCTTCGTAGGGTTGAGTGCAACATCGGCCATCGGCAGCGAGCGCGGCCTTGCAAGCCCCAGGACCTGAAGAATTCGTATGTACATCCAGCCAATATCAAACTCATACCAGCGTGAGCTTAATTTGGGTGACGTTGCATGGGCGTGATGATTGTTGTGCAGCTCTTCCCCGCCAATAAGAATGCCCCAAGGAATGAGGTTTGCACTGGTGTCGGGGCTTTTGAAATTCCTGTAGCCCCAGAAGTGCGCAATTCCATTGACCACGCCCGCTGCAAAAAACGGAATCCACATCATTTGCACAGCCCAAACTGCAGCACCCACGACGCCAAATAAGAGTACGTTGGTGATAAGCATTAGGCTCACACCAAGGGCACTACGACCCGTGTAAACGTGCCTTTCAACCCAGTCGTCGGGGCAGCCATGACCGTAACGATTTAGAAGCGGCATGTCTTTCGCAGAATTTCGGTATAGATCGGCACCCTGCCAGAGCACAGTGGAAAGCCCTCGGGTTTGCGGGCTGTGTGGGTCTTCTTCGGTTTCACACTTGGCATGGTGCTTACGGTGAATGGCAGCCCACTCTTTAGTGACCATCCCCGTTGTTAGCCAGAGCCAGAAACGAAAGAAATGGGAAACAATCGGATGAAGCTCAACCGCGCGATGGGCCTGGCAACGATGAAGATAGATGGTGACCCCAGCAATGGTGATGTGGGTAACGACAAGGGTGAAGGCCACAATTTCAAGCCAGCCCCAGCCGGTCAGGCCATATTTTACAAATTCAAAGATTGAGTCCAAGGCACTCCCTTTCATCCCTTGATTGTGAACAAACTACCTCTAAGTGCCCCGAGTGTCTCACTTTTTTGACATCTACGCACGCACCAAGTTGACTCCAAAAAAGCCGTCCGTGTCCGAACGGTGGGGCCAGAGACGAAGCTCCCCCTGTTCGCCAAACCATGAGGCCTGTGGACCGGGCGAGATGCCCTGGCGCAGTAAAATACGCTCGGCGGAGTCCATTGAGAACTCGGGATACGCCTTAAGAAATGTCTCCACCTGCTCCTCGTTCTCTTCGCGTTTAAGACTGCAGGTTGCATAGACAAGGCGCCCACCGGGCTTAACAAGGGTGGAGGCCGCGCTCAGAATCGATGCCTGGAGGCTCAGCAGGTCACCAAGGCCCTGCCTTGTCTGACGCCACTTTAGATCGGGGTTACGTCGAAGGGTGCCAAGACCAGTGCAGGGCGCATCAACAAGAACGATATCGGCCTTCGCACGCAAACGCTTAATACGCAGGTCATTGAGCCCTTGGATGGCAATCGCCCAGACATTGGAGAGCCCACTTCGGGCAAGTCTCGGCTTGAGCCGGGCCAGTCGGGACGATGAGGTATCCAGGGCATAAATTCGCCCTGAATTTCGCATAAGCGCCCCGAGTGCAAGTGTTTTGCCCCCCGCGCCGGCGCAAAAATCAACAACGGTCTGACCACGCTGAGGCGCACAGAGTCGTGCGAGTAACTGACTGCCTGCATCTTGAACCTCGAAGTGGCCTTGCTTAAAGGCCCCTAGAGCCTGTAGTGCAGGCCGCCCCTGACAACGTAAGCCCTCGGGTAGCCAGTCAATTGGTTGGGCTGCAATGCCAGCAAGGCTGAGCTCATCGCGCAGATGCGCAACGCCCTGACCCTGCGCGAGGTTAAGCCGAAGATCAAGCGGCGCCTCTTGGTCAAGGAAGGCCGCCAGCTGACCGGCCTCGTCCTCACCAAGCTGCGCCACCCAGTCATCCCAGATCCAGTCGGGTATGCAGAAACGATGCTGGGCACTGCTAAGGGTTTTCAGTTCTTCAGACCGACTCTGCGCCCATTGCAACTCGTGGATCGTGAGATTAAGAAGCTGCGCCTTGTCAACCAACGAGCTTGCTAGCACCGCCATGCCCCGAAGCTCGGAAGCCGAGAGATCTGAGCGGGGCTGGGACTCAATGGGCCGACCTGTGGCCGAGGCCTCCAGCCATGTCCAGCGTCTCATTGCGAAATAAAAACACTCGGCCAGAACACGCCGTTCACGCGGGCCTAGGCCGCGATTTTTCTCAAAAAGACTTGAAAGAATTTTATCGGCAGGAAGTGAAAAGCCAGAGGCCTCTCGTAAGGCCGCGACCAGAACAGTGAGCAGCGAACCCGGCTTTACCGGATTGAACGGGGGCTTGCGACGAGCTGAGGATGAAAAAGGCATGAAGAGAATTGAAGTCCTTGAGGTAGGTCAGACTGAGGCCTGCGAAGGCTCCAACGCCCGTCTTTGAGCTGAAGATCGTCTCGCAACAGGGCCCAGGTCACCATGGGAAGAAGTTTGTGCTCCATTTCAAGGACCCGAGCGCTTAGACGCTCCTCGCCGTCTTGGTGGGAAACGCCAACAACAGCCTGTGCAAGTATAGGCCCATGATCGATCTGCGGTGTCACACTGTGCACGGTTGCCCCATGCACAGCCACACCATCTTGAAGGGCCCGGGCATGGGTTTTCAGCCCGGGATAGGCGGGCAATAAAGAAGGATGAATATTGATGATGGGCCCCTGAAAGGTGCCAAAAAAGACATCGGTCAAGATACGCATAAACCCAGCCAGAACCACGAGATCCGGCTCGAACTGCTGAAGCAGGCCCGCCAGTTGGCGATCAAACCCCTCACGCGAGGCAAAGTCGGTATGCAAAAGAAGTTCGGTTTCAAGGCCTTGGTCCTTGGCCCAACCAAGGCCTTGGGACTCTTTTTTATTCGCAACGACTAACCAGTCAAGCGCAAAACCATAGGCTTGGGCAGACTGATGAAGCGCCTGAAGGTTTGAGCCCCGGCCGGAAATAAGAACGGCCAGTCGCCGCGGTTGCCCCTGAGGCCAGGAACGGGGCTGTGTCTGATCGATTTTTTGATTGGGCATGGTTGAAACCACTGTAGGGCCGGTATTTTAAGGCTTGAATTTATACTATGAGGTTTTGACGAGTGGCTATGTTCAACCTACGAAGTCTTTTGCTTGCCTCGGAGTTCACCGAAGGGCACCTCGGACATAGGCGCAAGCAAGTCTCGGCTCCGGCGAGGGTCGTGGCAATTGGCAATTTTGACGGCCTGCATTTGGGTCACCTTGCCTTGCTTAAAGAACTTGGAATGCTGCAACAAACCCTTGCAGCCACGAGCCAAGGCTGTCTAAAGACCGTTTTAAGCTTTGAGCCGCATCCGCGGGTTTTTTTTCAGCCTAATCAGCCCCCCCTAAAAATTCTTCCATTTGGTACCAAAGTACTCTGCCTGAAAGAACTCGGCCTCGACGAGTTGGCCATTCTTAAGTTCAATCGAGGCCTTGCCTCCATGACCCCAGAGGAGTTCGTTCATCAGGTGCTGGTCGACGAACTAAATGCCAAGGCCATTGTGGTGGGTGAGGACTTTCGCTTTGGCTCAAAACGCTCCGGCTCGGTTGAAACCCTGCGGCAAATGGGCGAGAGCCTTGGTTTTCAAGTCAAAGCCGTGGCCTCTGTTATGCATCAGCAAGATAGGGTCTCTAGCAGCCTACTGCGAGACGTCCTTCAGGTGGCCAACCTACCGGCCTATAAAGACTTAACGGGACGGGACTACGAACTCTCAGGCCGCGTAAGTTATGGCAGACAGCTTGGCCGAACGCTTGGCTTTCCAACTCTTAACATTGCAATGCCCGAACGCCTTGCCATAGCCGGCATTTTTGCAGTGGAGGTTTTCGGCCTTCAGCCCTCAGGCCCTGTTAGGGGCGTTGCAAGTCTGGGACGCCGACCCACCGTTGAGCAACAGGGAAGGAACCTTTTAGAGGTCCACCTTTTTGACTGGAACCAGACTGTCTACGGTAAGCGTGTCTGCGTAAGGCTTAAGTCTTTTATTCGGGCTGAGCAAAAATTCGATGATCTAGAGACAATGCGTCTTCAGATGCTTCAAGACATGGCTGAAGCCCGCAATTTTCTTCAAAAAACAAACTAGCCAGAACCAATGACCGACTACCGAGCAACCCTGCAACTCCCTGACACCCCCTTTCCTATGCGAGGCGACCTGGCAAAGCGCGAGCCAGGCTGGGTCGAGGATTGGCAGACAAAAGGCTTCTACCAAAGGCTTCGCAAGTTGGCGCTTGGGCGCCCTGTCTTTACCCTTCACGACGGGCCGCCCTATGCCAATGGTGATATCCATATTGGCCACGCGGTCAACAAGATTCTTAAAGACATGATTGTGAAATCGAAAGGGCTTGCGGGTTTTGACGCGCGCTATGTGCCTGGCTGGGACTGCCATGGAATGCCCATTGAGATCCAGATTGAAAAGCTGCACGGCAAGGGGCTCTCAACCCAAGAGGTCCAGTCAAAGTCGCGGGCCTATGCACAAGAGCAAATTGAACGTCAGAAAAAGGACTTCATTCGACTTGGCGTTCTTGGCCAGTGGGACCAGCCCTACAAGACCATGGATTTTAAAAACGAGGCCGACGAAATTAGAACCCTTCAAGCCATCGTCGAGAGGGGTTTTGTCTACCGAGGGCTAAAGCCCGTGAACTGGTGCTTTGACTGCGGTTCTGCGCTGGCCGAGGCAGAGGTTGAGTATGCCGACAAGACCGACCCTGCCGTCTACGTGAGTCTGACCGCAACGCCTGCAACGGCAGATGCCTTGGCCAGCAAGTTAAAGGTCGAATTTAAAGGGCAGGCCGTGGCTGCAGTGATCTGGACGACCACCCCCTGGACCCTGCCCGCCAACCAGGCGCTCAATGTTCATCCTGAGGGCTCAATGGCCCTTCTAAAGCTTGACAAGCCAATCAACGAGCAGCACCCCACCCTGCTCTTGCTTCTTGCTGAAGAGCGTGTGGAGGCCTGCCTTTCGCAATGGAATGCCTCCGGTCAGGTCATCGCAAGCTGCAAAGGCCAAGACCTTGCAGGACTTCGCTTTAAACACCCTCTCTGGCAGGCCCACCCAGGCTATCAGCGTGAGTCGGTTGTTATTCCAGCCGCGTATGTGGGTCTCGATTCAGGCACTGGGATTGTTCACTGCGCGCCTGCCTATGGTGTTGAAGACTTCTTAAGCTGGCAGGCAGCCGGGCATGCCGATGACACCGTGATTAACCCCGTTATGGGCAATGGTCACTACGCCGAGAGCCTCCCTTTGTTTTCTGGCATGTTGATCTGGAAGGCCAACGCCGAGATTGTTAAAACGCTTGCAAGCAGCCAAAGCCTTGTTGCCTCAAGCAACGACAAGCACAGCTACATGCATTGCTGGCGGCACAAGACACCCATTATTTACAGGGCCACTAGTCAGTGGTTTGCGAGTATGGACAAGCCCTTGGGCCATGCTGGCAAGAGCCTTCGGCAGCTTGCCATGGCCGGCGTGGAACAGACCGAGTTCTTCCCAGCCTGGGGCAAGGCAAGGCTGTCAGCCATGATCGCCAATCGCCCCGACTGGACACTCTCGCGTCAAAGGCAATGGGGTGTGCCCATGGCCTTCCTTGTGCACAAAGAATCGGGCGAGCTTCACCCTCGTACATCGGAGCTCCTTGAGGTTGTTGCCCTGCACGTGGAAAAAAATGGAATTGAGGCCTGGCAGCAACTGACTGTGGAAGACCTTCTTCGGCATCTACCCGCTACGAAGACAGACCCCAGCCCGGCCCAGAATGCCACGGACTACGAGAAAAACCGAGACACCTTGGATGTCTGGTTCGACTCCGGCACCACCCATGCCACCGTCCTTCGCGGCTCTCATAAAGAGCAGTCGAGCTTTCCGGCCGACCTCTATCTTGAGGGAAGCGATCAGCACAGGGGCTGGTTTCACTCCTCCCTGCTAACGGGTTGCATGCTCGATGGACACCCGCCCTATAAGGCCTTGCTTACGCACGGCTTCGTCGTCGATGGCCAGGGTCGAAAGATGTCCAAGTCGATGGGCAATGTAATCGCACCCCAGAAGGTCTCTGAAACACTTGGTGCCGATATTCTCAGGCTCTGGGTTGCCACAACCGACTATTCCGGCGAACTCTCCATCTCAGACGAGATTCTCAAGCGTGTAGTGGAGTCCTACCGGCGTATACGCAACACCCTCACCTTTCTGCTTGGCAACCTTAAGGACTTCACTCCTCAGGCAGACCGCCTTCAGCCCGAGGATTTGCTTGAAATCGATCAATACGCCCTCGTTTTATGCGCTGAGATGCAGTCCGATGTCATGCGCGATTACGAGGCCTACAGCTTCCATCCCGTGATGGCCCGTCTCACTCAGTTCTGCTCAGAAGACCTTGGGGCCTTCTACCTTGATATTCTGAAGGACCGTCTCTACACCTGCCCGGCCGGCAGCCTCGCCAGGCGCTCGGCACAGACAAGCCTTTGGTATTTAAGTGACGCACTTATTCGGCTTATGGCGCCAGTCCTTTCATTTACTGCCCAAGAGGCATGGCAGGCATTGCACAGCCAAGACGCCGACGCCATGATCTTTGCCGAACAGGCGGCGCGTCTACCCAGGCCCTCGCAGGCTGAGAGTCTCAGCAAGAAGTGGACCTTGATTCGCCAAGTTCGTGCAGAGGTTATGAAGGCCATTGAGAAATCGCGCGAGGCGGGTCAAGTCGGCTCGTCGTTGCAGGCAAGTGTAAGGATAAAGGTCCCCAGTGAGATCGCTGAGGTTTTATTAAGTCTTGACGATGACCTGCGGTTTGTCATGATCACCTCTGAAGCTCATGTCGATGCATCGGGCCCCCAGGCAGACGATAAGCTTGAAGTAGAGGTGATCCCCATGACCGCCGCAAAGTGCGCCCGTTGCTGGCATTTCAGCGCCGATGTAGGAGCCTCGCAAGACCATCCCCTTTTATGCGGGCGTTGTCAGTCCAACCTTTTTGGGCAAGGAGAACAACGATTCGCAGCCTGAAGCCTTGGTTTTTTCTGGTTCTAGGTTTGCTGGTCGTTGATCAGCTAACAAAGATCGCAACCATTGATCTGCTTAGCTTGGGCAGTGGCATAGAGGTGACCCCATTCTTCAATTTCGTCCACGTAAGGAACCCTGGCGCTGCCTTTAGTTTTCTTGCCGATGCCTCGGGCTGGCAGCGATGGTTCTTCTCGGGGCTTGCCCTTGTTGTCTCAGCCTGGCTCGGCTTCATGATCTGGCAGTCGCCCGACGATAAGCTCTTCTGTGTCGCAGCAAGCCTAATGATGTCTGGTGCCCTTGGTAATTTAATTGACAGGGTCGTGCACGGCGAGGTCATTGACTTCCTCGACTTCCATTGGGCAGGCTGGCACTGGCCTGCCTTTAATGTTGCTGACTCTGCTATTACTGTAGGCGCCATTCTTTTTGTGTGGGTTGAAATTCTTCGCTACCGAAAAGCCAAAGCTAACTCCTTAGACCATGAGCATCCCTCCCAACCCTAAGCCCAAGGGCCATATCGTTCTCGGCGTCACAGGCGGCATTGCTGCTTACAAAGCCTGCGAACTGGTTCGACTCTTACGCAAACAAGCATTCAGCGTGCAGGTTGTCATGACGGAGTCTGCTCAGCGTTTTGTAGGCAAGGCCAGCTTTCAGGCCCTCTCAGGCCGCCCTGTCTTTACCGATGCCTGGGACCCCTCCATTGACAACCAAATGCCACACATTGAACTCTCGCGTGAGGCCTTGTTCATTCTCATAGCACCTGCTACGGCCGACTTTCTCTCAAGGCTCGTGCAGGGTCGTTCTGATGATCTTCTAACAAGCCTCTGCCTTGCACGAGAAATCCCCCTGGCTGTGGCGCCCGCAATGAATCGTCAGATGTGGCAGAACCCCGCCACCCAGGCAAACATCGAACTCTTGCGATCGCGTGAAGTTACGGTCTGGGGCCCCGGCCAAGGGGATCAGGCCTGCGGCGAGACGGGCGATGGTCGAATGCTTGAGCCCGACGAACTCGTTCTTAGGCTCAATCAGTTCCTTCAGGCCAATTGCGAGAGTGATGCAACAAAAAAAAGAATTCCCCTTCGAGGACTGCTTGCCAACCGGAAGGTGGTTATAACCGCTGGGCCAACCTTCGAGCCCATCGATCCCGTTAGAGGCATTACAAACCGTTCATCGGGACAGATGGGGTTTGCGCTTGCTCATGCAGCAATCCAGGCTGGGGCTCAGGTCACACTAATTGCTGGCCCTGTAAGCCTTCCTACGCCTCAGACTTGTCAACGCATTGATGTCACCACTGCCCTGGAAATGCAGGCCGCGGTGGAAGTAGCCCTAGAAGATTCAAGCCCAGACTCTATTTTTATTGGTGTTGCCGCGGTGGCCGACTGGCGTCCAGACACCCTAAGCGGCCAAAAACTCAAGAAAGAATTCCATGCCGATCTCTCGAACATTGTCTGGGTAGAAAATCCCGACATTCTTGCTCGCGTTGCGGCAAGG
Source organism: Bordetella parapertussis (assembly GCA_945901825.1). Classification (GTDB taxonomy): domain Bacteria; phylum Pseudomonadota; class Gammaproteobacteria; order Burkholderiales; family Burkholderiaceae_A; genus Hahnella. The sequence goes on along the minus strand of CAMDMC010000001.1, from coordinate 136,316 downwards.
CCTGCCGAGAAACGTCCTTTTACGATTGGCTTTGCTGCAGAAACAGGCTCGCAGCAGGAACTCGAAGACCTTCTTCCAGGCAAAGCAGCCCGCAAAGGCGTTGATCTTTTAGTGGGTAATCTTGTGCACGAGAGCCTGGGAGGTAAAGAAGCGAACCTGACCGTGCTTGATGCAACGAACATCAATCAAGACAAACCGACGCTCATAAAGCTTCAAAGTCAATCCAAGCAATGGCAGGCCGAGGAGCTTATTCAGCTTATTGCCAATCGGCTCATCGCGCAGGCTTAAGGCCCGCACCGTGCAGGCAAGCACAAGCACTAGCGGCCTGTGCTGCCAAAGCCACCCTCGGCCCGTTGCGTTGCCTCAAACTCATCCACCAGGTCGAAACGCACCTGAGCCACGGGCACGATGACGAGTTGAGCCAGCCTCTCCATTGGGTTGATGGTGAAAAGATCCTTCCCCCGATTCCAGACAGAGACCATTAAGGGCCCCTGATAGTCCGAATCGATGAGCCCCACCAGATTACCTAGAACGACGCCGTGCTTATGCCCAAGACCACTTCGAGGAAGAATAAGCCCCGCATAACCTGAGTCCTCAATGTAGAGCGAAAGCCCGGTTGAGATGAGCTCGGTCTGACCAGGCTCAAGCGGCATGGGTTCATCAATCACAGCTCGAAGATCAAAGCCTGCCGAACCCGTCGTAGCATAAGCAGGCAGGCTGTCTCGAATGCGCTCATCAAGCACTCTAAGTTTTACCGAGTTCATACCATCTCTCCCAATAAAGCTCGTCGTTAATATCTTTCTCGTTTAAAGAGACGAATCCCTTCGCTCAATTTGTCGGTGGCCATCGCATCCTCACTGACTTACAGGCGAGAACTCGGCCCGCCGCAACGCCTGCGCAACGCCTTCGTTGTTGAAGGGCATTCATAGAAAACGGGCATGATTGACGCTTCCAATCATGCCCGAAACCGGCCGGGCAGACTGCCCGGCCCTGCAAAGATCTAACCCTTAGGTAAGCATATCGCTCCAGATGTTACGGGCCCAGCCTATGGCGTATTTGCCCTCAAGTTCGTTGGCTGTGGAACTAAGACCACCAGCCTCTTTCTTGACCTGTCTAACGGTCTTCTTCTCTGGGTCGTAGGTATATACAGCAGCCACGTGGACAACATTCTTCTCGTCCACGAAGCTGTAGCAAGTGTTGGCCAGCATATGGGGCTGGGGGGTGCGGCCATTCATAAGCTCAACAATGGCCGAGGCCACCATCTTGCCGTGCTGGTTGGCCATGTGCCCCGATTTGGGCATGCCCGAGGCAGCCGAGGTTGCATCACCAAGCACATGCACATTCTTGTGAACCTGTGACTCCAAGGTGAGCCAGTCGACCCCAGCCCAGAGGTTGTTCACATTAACCAGGCCTGCGGCGTAGGCAATTTGACCTGCCTTTTGCTGAGGAATGACATTGAGCACGTCGCCCTTGATACGATCACCCACCTCGGTAATAAGTGTCTTGTTACGCACGTCGAGTTCCGTCACGTTCATGTTAGGAACGTATTCCACCAGACCCGGATAAAGGTCTTTCCAGGCCTTCGAGAAGAGCGCGCCCTTTGAGACGATCTTATCGTTGCTGTCGAGAACAACGACTTTGCTCTTCGGCTTTTCACGTTTGAAGTAGTTGGCAACCTGACAAGCCCGCTCGTAGGGCCCTGGAGGGCAGCGGTAAGGACCCTTGGGTACGGTCATAACAAAGGTGCCCCCGTTGGGCATTGCCTCGAGCTGGGCACGCAGAGCAACCGTTTGCGGACCCGCCTTCCAGGAATGCAGGACAACCTTTTGCGCCTCGGCATTAAGCCCGTTAATGGTCTCGAATCGGAAATCAACTCCGGGGGAGACCACCAGCCTGTCGTAGGAGATAGAGGCGCCCTTTGCCGTCATGACCACCTTTTTGACGGGGTCGATCTGGGTTACCTCGTCGTAGACCATCTTAATGCCCCTGCGCTCGAGTCCGTCGTAGGTTCGAGTGATCTCGTTCATTTTACGAACGCCACCAATGACAAGGTTGGAAATTGGGCAGGAATAAAATTCTTTCTGACGTTCAATCAGGGTGACTTCAATGGCACCCTCACTCCACATATTGAGATATTTTGCTGCTGTGGCACCACCGAAACCTCCGCCCACAACCACAACACGCCCAAGTTTCTTGCTGCTCGAACCTGCCATACCCCCCGAGGTGGCACAGCCAGACAAGCCCACAGTTGAGGCAACGGCGGCCGCACCTAGGCCAGCCTTTAGCACTCCACGGCGATTAAATTTAACTTTATTCATTGTTGACTCCCTGAAATCACTTAAAATAAATTAACAGCCCGTGGGTTGCAAGCGAGACGGACTGCCAGAAGTTACGCAAACGGATTAACGCTTTTTGGGCTGACCCGCGAAGAAATCGGCCATCGCGGCGACTTGTTCATCCGAGTAGCCCTGAGAAAGCTGATGCATGATGGTCGCGGGTCTCTCCCCGGACTTAAACGCCTTCATAACGGAAATAAACTTTTCTCGGTCGTAGCCTGACAAAGACTCCATGCCGCCAGCGCTATTGCCGTTGGTGCCGTGACAATTGGCGCAGTTGGCCGCAATGTAACGCGTCTGATTTAAATTCGATGCCTGCACACCAGCTATTCCAGCCAGGAAAATGGCTGAGCCAATAAAAAAATTGCGCATGATTCCTCCTCAAGTGAAAAACAACGAACCGACAAACTAACTGTTCTCTCTACCCGGACCCACCGAGGACCAAGCGACGTTTTATTTATATATGAAAGTGTATACGTCGTTCGAACGAGGCGGCCCCCGTGTAAACCCTAGGCCGTTAGACCAGCAGAAAATGACAGAAACCGGCTTGTAACAAGCCGGCCCTCTGTCACACCAACCCGGTTCAAGGACTCAAACCTCTGCGGGCTCTTTTCGTTTGGGTCGCGGCTTACTTCCGCCGCCTGAGGCGCGTCCGGGCGAGGGCTTTTTGGGAGGCTTGTCACCCTCGAAAAACAGCTCGACAGTCTCGCCATCCTCTGCAAGCTCAATATCGACACGTCCACCATTAACCAGCCGGCCAAAAAGCAGTTCATCAGCCAAGGCGCGGCGAATTTTGTCCTGAATAACCCGCTGCATAGGCCGCGCACCCATGGCAGGGTCGAAGCCTTGTTTGGCAAGGAATAGACGCAAGGACTCGGAGAAGGCGACATCGACCTTCTTGTCTTGCAGCTGAGACTCGAGTTCGATAAGAAACTTATCGACCACTCGAAGAATGATGGCTTCATCAAGCGCCTTGAAGGAGACGATGGCATCGAGCCGGTTGCGGAACTCGGGCGTGAAGATGCGCTTAATCTCTTGCATCTCGTCACCGGCCTCACGGGAGTTACTAAAGCCGATAACGCGCTTGTTCAACATCTCCGCGCCGGCGTTGGTGGTCATGACAATGATGACGCTTCGGAAATCGGCCTTGCGCCCATTGTTGTCGGTGAGGGTGCCATGGTCCATAACCTGCAACAGAATGTTGAAGATATCGGGATGCGCCTTTTCAATTTCGTCAAGCAATAAGACGGCGTGTGGCTTTTTCGTTATTGCTTCGGTAAGCAGGCCACCCTGGTCAAACCCCACGTATCCCGGGGGCGCCCCAATAAGGCGGCTGACCGCATGACGCTCCATGTACTCCGACATATCAAAGCGAATAAGCTCGATACCAAGCAGATAGGCCAGCTGACGGGCAACCTCCGTCTTACCAACACCAGTTGGGCCACTGAAAAGGAAGGAGCCAATGGGCTTTTCTGGCTTTCCAAGCCCCGAGCGCGCCATTTTAATTGCGGCAGCAAGGGCATCAATGGCAGCCTCCTGACCAAAGACAACGTTCTTAAGGTTGCGATCGAGTTTGGCAAGCACCTGACGGTCGTCGGTGTTCACGGTCTGAGGTGGAATACGGGCAATCTTCGAGACGATCTCCTCAATTTCCGTCTTCCCGATGGTCCGCTTTTGCTTGCTCTTGGGCAGTATGCGTTGGGCGGCACCGGCCTCGTCGATGACATCAATGGCCTTATCGGGCAGGTGTCGATCGTTGATGTAACGCGCGGACAACTCTGCGGCTGCAGTAAGCGCCCCGGCCTGGTAGCGAACCCCATGATGCTCTTCGAAACGCGTTTTAAGGCCTTTGAGAATTTGAATGGTCTGATCGACCGAGGGCTCGTCCACGTCAATTTTCTGAAACCGCCGCGAGAGCGCGTGGTCTTTCTCAAAAATACCCCGGTATTCGCTGTAGGTGGTCGCACCGATGCAACGCAGGGCGCCCGAGGAGAGCGACGGCTTTAGTAAGTTGCTGGCATCAAGGGTCCCGCCCGAGGCCGAGCCCGCTCCAATGAGCGTATGGATTTCATCGATAAAAAGTACGGCATGTTTATCGGCCTTGAGCTGCTTGAGAACAGCCTTAAGCCTTTGCTCAAAGTCGCCGCGGTATTTCGTCCCCGCCAACAAGGCCCCCATGTCAAGTGAGTAGACCGTGGCAGACTCAAGCACCTCGGGGACCTGGCCTTCCGTAATTCGGAAGGCCAGACCTTCCGCGATGGCTGTTTTCCCGACCCCTGCCTCACCAACAAGCAAGGGATTGTTCTTGCGACGCCGGCAGAGAATCTGAATAACGCGCTCCACCTCATGCTCTCGACCGATGAGTGGGTCGATTTTTCCAGCCTTAGCTAGTTTGTTGAGATTCTGCGTGTACTGATCGAGCGCGGAGGGCTGCCCAGAGCTTGACGAGGCGGAGCCTGAGGAGTTGTTTCCCGCTGGGGACTCCCCTTCACTGCTTGAAGCAGACTCCTCCGGGGAGGTCTGGGATGGCGGCGTTTTGGTAATGCCGTGGGCAATGAAGTTCACTACGTCGAGTCGGGTAACGCCCTGCTGGTGCAGGTAGTACACAGCATGGGAGTCCTTCTCACCAAAAATGGCAACGAGCACATTGGCCCCGGTGACCTCTTTCTTGCCATTTGAGGTTGACTGCACATGCATGATCGCCCGCTGAATAACCCGCTGGAAGCCCAGCGTGGGCTGGGTATCCACCTCTTCTGAGCCCTGAATGACGGGCGTGTTCTCAGAGATAAACCCCGTTAAGTTTTTGCGCAACAGATCAAAATCGACAGCGCAGGCCTTCAGAATTTCGGAGGCTGAGGGGTTGTCAAGTAAGGCCAGCAAAAGGTGCTCAACGGTTATGAATTCATGCCTTTGCTGCCGTGCTTCGACAAAGGCCATGTGCAGACTAACTTCGAGTTCCTGAGAAATCATGCTTCCTCCATGGTGCACTGCAATGGATGCTGATGCATCCGCGAAAAACCGTTAACCTGCTCAACCTTCGTCTCAGCCACCTCTTTAGGATACGTTCCGCACGCCCCTCTACCCTCGCGATGTACTTTAAGCATTACTAGAGTGGCCTGATCTCGCCCCATTGAAAAGAATTTTTGCAGGACTATGACCACAAATTCCATCGGGGTGTAGTCATCATTCAACAGATAGACCGTAAACAGAGGTGGGGGCTTGACTTTCGCGGGTTCGCGTTCTAGCACCGGAAGGTCAGTTTGGTCGGGTAGCAAGGCGGGTTTTGAGGACATACTCAAGCTTGCCAGTTTTTTCCTAAGAATGTGGATGCAAAAACTTGATTTTAAAGCGTGAATAAGGTTGGACAAACCGCTTGCATTACCCTATATTAGTGCGTGGTTCGTGGCTCGCATGCCTCAAAGGTACGGCGCAAGGTGCGCGAAGGCTGTTTTTATCGCTTGATATTGACAGGTTTCTTTCCGAAGTTGGCCTCTTGACGTGCGTTTTATTTGTTTTTTTGTGAGGTGGTTAGAAGTATGTCTACAGGTACAGTCAAGTGGTTCAACGACGCCAAAGGTTTTGGCTTTATTACTCCTGATGAAGGCGGCGAAGATGTATTCGCTCATTTCTCAGCAATCCAAACCAACGGATTCCGTTCTTTAAAGGAAGGCCAAAAGGTTCAGTTCGATATCGTTCAAGGGCCTAAAGGAAAACAGGCTTCGAACATCGTGCCTCAGGGTTAATTCCCGAGTCACAAGAAGGTTTCTTTATTTTTAAAACCCCGGTCGCCGAATGGTCGCCGGGGTTTTTTTATGCGAGACGCCAGTCGCTTTAAAGCTGGTCAATCATGACCTTCCCAAACTCCGAGCAAGAGACTTGGGTTGAACCCTGCATTAGCCTGGCAAAGTCGTAGGTAACCTTTTTCGTAGCAATGGCTTTTTCCATGGCGTGAATGATGCTGTCCGCTGCCTCAACCCAGCCCATATGACGAAGCATCATTTCGGCTGAGAGAATGAGGGATCCCGGGTTTACGTAGTCCTTGCCGGCGTACTTCGGAGCCGTCCCATGGGTCGCCTCAAACATGGCAACGCTGTCAGACATGTTTGCACCCGGAGCAATACCAATACCACCCACCTGCGCAGCCAGGGCATCGGAGATGTAATCGCCATTTAAATTAAGCGTAGCAATAACGCTGTACTCGGAGGGACGAAGCAGAATCTGCTGCAAGAAGGCGTCTGCAATAGAGTCTTTTACCACGATGGACTGCCCCGTCTTAGGGTTCTTGAATTCGCACCACGGCCCACCGTCAATGAGCTGGGCACCGAACTCTTTCTGAGCCAGGCCATAGCCCCAGTCACGAAAACCACCTTCGGTGTATTTCATGATGTTGCCCTTGTGAACCAAGGTAACGCTGGGCTTATCGTTGTCAATGGCGTATTGAAGCGCCTTGCGCACCAGCCGCTCGGTCCCCTCGCGCGAGACGGGCTTGATGCCGATGCCCGACGTCTGGGGAAAACGAATTTTTTTAACCCCAAAATCGTTAATAAGAATTTGAATAAGCTTTTTGGCCTCTGGGGACTCTGCAGCGTATTCAATACCGGCATAAATGTCCTCAGAATTCTCCCGGAAGATAACCATTTCAACCTTCTCGGGTTCTCGCAATGGGCTTGGTACGCCCGTGAAGTAGTGAACGGGACGAAGACAGACGTAGAGGTCTAGTTGCTGGCGAAGCGCAACATTAAGGGAGCGAATACCACCGCCCACGGGGGTGGTCAGCGGCCCTTTTATGGAGACAACGTAATCCTTCAGCGCCTCAAGAGTCTCCTCGGGCAGCCAGACATCGGGCCCATAGATCTTGGTTGACTTCTCGCCGCAGAAGATCTCCATCCAGGCTATTTTTCTTTTGCCACCGTAAGCCTTCTCAACAGCCGCGTCCACCACTTTAATCATGACAGGGCTGATGTCAACGCCGGTACCGTCGCCCTCGATGTAGGGAATGATCGGTTCATCGGGTACATTGAGCGAGAAATCGGTATTCACCGTAATTTTTTCGCCGCGATTCGGCCTGACAATTTTGCTAGACACAGCCACTCCCTTCGTGAAATTAACAATGAACCAAAAGTTTACTCCGCTTACGAAACCTGCCCGCGGCATAAAAAGATTCCGCGCCTTCTGCGCTGCGCTGCTTTTGGGGCTTGGCCTTGCTCATGGTGTTGCGCTGGCGAAGGATCCGCACGTACTTTTTAAGTACGTGAGTCTGCGAATAAACGACGTCTCGGCCAAGGCAGAAGTCGCCGACACGCCGGTTCTGCAACAACGAGGCCTTATGTTTAGACAGGCTTTAAAAGAAGACCATGGCATGGTCTTCGTTTTTGCCAAGCCAGAGCGTTACTGCATGTGGATGAAGAACACGCCACTTGCCTTGTCAGTCGCCTTCATTGACCCGCAGGGGCGCATCGTGAACATTGAGTCCATGGAGCCCTTCACCGAGACCAGTCACTGCGCGCGCAGTCCGGTGACCTACGCACTGGAAATGGAAAAGGGCTGGTTTCGCCAACGGGGCATAGGGGTAGGAGACTTGGTGCAAGGCCTGCCAACCACCCGGGCATCAGGTCTTTAACCTAAGGCCTTGTCCCTGCATGATCCGCAGGGGCAAGGCAGTTGAGGACGAAGGCCTTGTTAGCCTTAGGCTTCTGCTAGGTTCTTCGCAGCAAAATCCCAGTTCGCAAGCGCCCAGAAGGCACCCAGGTAGTCAGGCCTGCGGTTACGGTAGTCGACGTAGTAGGCGTGCTCCCAGACATCGCAAGTAAGAAGCGGCTTGTCATCACCGGTAAGGGGCGTTGCAGCGTTACTGGTATTCACAATATCGAGACTTCCGTCTGCCTTTCGAACCAGCCAAGTCCAGCCTGAGCCAAAGTTACCAATGGCACTCTTGGTAAAGGCCTCTTTAAACCCGTCGAAACTTGACCACTTTGACTCGATGGCCTTAAGAAGATCACCAGAGGGATTGCCACCGGCCTGAGGAGCAAGGCCATTCCAGTAAAAAGTGTGATTCCAAACCTGAGCGGCGTTATTGAAAATGCCGCCGCTTGAGCGCTTCACAATCTCCTCAAGGTTGCTTGACTCAAACTCGGTGCCCTTGATCAGGTTATTTAAATTGGTGACATAGGTTTGATGGTGCTTGCCATAGTGGTACTCCAAGGTCTCCTTGGAAATATGGGGGGACAAGGCGTCCATGGCATAAGGTAAGGCGGGAAGGACATGTTCCATGACGAAACTCCACTCATTGAGGTTTTCTGAAGGGATGAGAAGCCTGCCCGCCTGCAACTTGCGCTGCACTTTTTGACGGGCAAGGTTGCATTATGCGACGGACGGAAGATTAACGACCCGGAGGGCTATCGGGAATCACCGAAATAACCTTGTTTAAAGCAAGGCCATCGACGAACTGTAACTTAAGGTCCGCTCCCGGATGAAGTCCTCGCACCTGGCTCACGAGACCTCCATCGGCATCGTAGGCTAGGCAATAGCCCCGCGACAAAATGCCTGTGGGGCTTAGGCTTTGAAGTCTTTGCTGTTGTCGCTGCCATGCCATCTGGCTCTCACGAAGACGCATGCGCATCGCGCGTTGAAAGTCGGTTCGGCCCTGCTCTAGGCGACGCGCCCATGCCTGAACACGGTGCCGCGGATTAGGCAAGGCCCTGTCGGCAAGATCAAGCCTCTGCTGGGCGTTTCGAAGACCTTGTTCAATGCTCCGCCGTAGAAGCCTGCTAAGGCTTACAAGACGCTCGTCGTACTCTGCCTCCCGCTGGCAGGCCCAGGCTGCAGCGGCTGTGGGTGTTGCAGCCCGGTGGTCAGCAGCAAAGTCAACAAGGCTTGTGTCGGTCTCATGCCCCACGCCGGCAATTGTGTAATGAGGGCATTGAGCCACCGCACGCACAAGTTCCTCATCGTTAAAGGCCCAAAGGTCTTCCAGGCTTCCCCCTCCTCTTGAAAGAATAACGGCATCGGGCTGGCTAGCCTCGGCTCGCCGCCATGCCGCAAGAATGGATTTTGGAGCCGCAGCGCCTTGAACCAGGCAGGGGTACAAGGCAACCTCAAGCCTCGGGCCAAGGCGCCGAACGGTGATAAGAATATCGCGCAGTGCCGCTGCCTGGGCCGAGGTCACAAGAGCCAGCCTGCGCACCCTCTGAGGAAAGGGCTTCTTTCGCTCGGCGGAAAAAAGCCCTTCGGCCTCAAGCCGGGCCTTTAGCCGCTGAAAAATCTCAAACAAGCTCCCCTGCCCCTGGGGCTTTAAGGCAAGAAGCCTGACCTGAAATTCCCCCTTGGGCTCATAAAGACCCGGTGCAGCAAGCGCCTCGACCGCCAGGCCCTCCGTAGGCTGAACAGCCGACTCCGCGAGTTCCCGTCGAAACATGACGGCCCGCAGACTGGCCTGATCGTCTTTAAGAACCAAGTAACAATGGCCGCTGGAGGCTCGGGTGCACTGGCTAATTTCGGCCTGAAGCCGAACAAGCGGAAGCCGTTGCGAGAGCATCTGCGCCACCATACGATTGAGCACGGAAACGCTTACGGCGGGTGGCCCCTGCTCGCCCTCGGGCGGCTGAAAACCCCCCATCTAGCTCAGCCCTTCTGTCGGACTTACCCACAGAGATGGCCTGGGGCCTGAAAAGGTAGTCATGATTCCCCTATTTTTCAGGGAGTCTGGCATGCTTTCATCCGAAAACCAATATTTTTCTAAGTAACTCATTGATTTAATGAATTTTATTTTTATAAAAACTTGGGCATTGTATTGAGAACAAGCGTTTTAAAACTTGTCAAACGATCCAAAAAAACTTAAGAAACTCAGTCTTTTAGCTCCACGAGCTCACTATCCACAGAGTTATCCACAGGCTCTTGGGGGGTTCAGCGACTACTATTAGAGGCCGAGATCAAGACCGAGCCAACCGCTTATCAGTCGGCACAACGAGCCCGCATCCGACAGCCTCATGCTTCCCACCGTCACCGATCTTACCCTGCATCGTCTGAAACAGCGGCTATGGCTTCATTGGTTCGCTGATACGGCACCAAGCCCTTTTCGACCATTACCTTCGCCAGAGCTTGCGCCGGCCCTTTTAAAGCGCAGTCTGCAACGACGACTGCTTCGGGCCAGGTGGGCCTCTGCCGTTCTTTGGCTTGCAGGCCTGCCTTTTTTATACGGTCTGAGCCAGCTGACGCGGCTTGAGGCCCGCCGGCGTCAGACCCTTCAGCAGAAGGCGCCGAAGATTCCAAAGGGCCTTACGATTGCCGTTGGAAATCTGATTGTTGGTGGCACGGGCAAGACCCCGCTGGTCATTCATTTGGCCAAGACCTTAAGGCAGCAAGGTCATCAGGTTGCCGTGCTTAGTCGTGGTTACAAACGCGGTGGGCCCAGGGCTTTGCGCCAGAGCGAACTCGTCCTGGGGCCCGACTGCAAGGACCCCGCCACGGGTCTGCTCGTCTCGCCTGAGGCAACCGGCGACGAGCCTTGGCTTATTGCCTTGCGTGCGAAGGTTCCGGTGGCCATTGGGCAAGACCGTTACCTGGCTGCTGCCAAACTGCGGCAGCACTTTCCCGAAACCACGCTCTGGCTGCTCGACGATGGGCTGTCTCAGACGAGCCTCAACCCCGATGTTCGAGTCCTTCTTTTTGATCAACGAGGACTTGGCAACGGGCATTGCCTGCCCTATGGGCCTCTGCGCATGCCATGGACGAAGGCGCTCGCCCAAAAATGGAATCTATCTTTGGGTAATTTGGGCGACCCAGACCCCCATTCTCATTCCGCGCCGCTCGTAATGGCCCACCCCAAGGGCCAGACCTTTCAAGAGCTCTTCGAATCCAAAGGCCAACCCAGCCCCAACCGGCTCGCAATCAGCCGTTCAGCGGCCTGCTGGACACGCCTAGGCCTTCTTCCCGACCCCAGCGACCAAGACTCGGGGCATAAGTTAAGTCTTTGTGAAGAAAGCCTGAGCCTTGAAGAAGGCTGCCAAAGGTTCAAAACCAGCGAGCGGCCCATTGTGGCGGCCGCCGGCATTGCCCAGCCCCATGCATTTTTTGAAAGCCTCAAGGCACTAGGCCTGCCCGTGCACCGCACGCTCGAACTACCCAACCACCACTCAAACCCTCTGCAGGCCGTGCTCGCCTGGCTGCAGGACGAGAAACTTCCCGATAACTGCATCCTTCTAACCACGGAGAAAGATGCGGTTAAGTTTGCCTGGCAAGGCCCTCATCCCAGCGGGCTGCCTGACGTCATAGAATGGTGGGCACTACAACTTGAACTGTCCATGGAACCGTCATCTCTGGAGTTTTTAAATGGATGGAAAACTGCTTGAAATACTGATCTGCCCATGCTGTCATCAGCCCTTGCACTGGGCTGCCGGTCGCGCCATGCTCGTATGCAAGGCCGAGCGACTCGGCTTTCCCATTGAAAGAGGCATACCCCTTCTTCTTGAGGAGCAGGCTATTGCAATGCCCGAGATAGAAATCGCCCTTAGCGATGCCCCCTAAGTTCTGGGTCTGTATTCCGGCTCGACGCGCCTCAAGCCGTCTCCCAGACAAGCTGTTGCAGCCAATTGGGGATGCGCCCATGATTGTTCATGTTGCAAGGGCCGCACTGCGATCGGAGGCGGATCAGGTTGTGCTTGCCTTCGATGACGATGCCATCTCGGACTGCATTAAGAGTTCGAACGATTTAGCTCAGGCAGGCCGGTTGCATCTCGTGAAAACCAGGCCAGACCATGCAAGTGGCACCGACCGGCTTGTTGAGGTTGCCACCCTGCTGAAGGCTGCTGACGATCAGATTATGGTGAACCTGCAAGGCGATGAGCCTCTCATGCCCGCCCAGCTGCTCAACGAGATGGCAGAGCTGCTCTGTGCAAACCCTGAGGCCTCCGTAGCCACCGCGGCCTGCCCAATAACCTCGGCGTCGGAATGGGCGAGCCCAGCCGCCGTCAAGGTGGTCACCGACTCCGACTCGCGAGCACTTTATTTTTCTCGTGCCGCCATACCTGTTCAGAGGGATGCTGCAGACCCAAGGCAGCCGTCGCCGGGCGCGCTTCGTCACATTGGGCTTTATGCCTACCGTGCGGGCGCCCTTCGCATGTACGGTCAATGGTCAGAGGGCCGCCTAGAGCAACTCGAACGCCTCGAGCAATTGCGTTGGCTCGAAAATAGCCACCGGATTGTAGTGAAATGTATGGGGCAGGCCCCCGCTGCAGGGGTTGATACCGCCGAAGACCTCGACCGTGTGCGGGCGCTCTGGGCGGGCGGCTTATAATGATGGGTAAATAAAACTTTTAAAACCACCCAGCTTCGAAGGGGGAGACACGTCACCATGAAAATTATTCTGCTGGGAGCCCCCGGCGCGGGAAAAGGAACTCAGGCCAACGTCATCAAAGAAAGGTTTGGTATTCCGCAAATTTCAACGGGTGACATGCTGCGGGCAGCGGTAAAGGCTGGAACACCGCTTGGCATTGAGGCCAAGAAGGTTATGGATTCCGGGGGGCTTGTCAGTGATGACATCATCATTAACTTGGTGAAGGAAAGGCTCAAGGAAGCCGACTGCCTGAAGGGCTATCTGTTTGATGGCTTCCCACGCACCATTCCTCAGGCCGAGGCCATGAAGGCTGCGCAGGTTGGACTTTACTGGGTGGTTGATATTCAGGTGAGCGACAAGGACATCATTGAACGTATGAGTGGCAGGCGTGTGCATGTGGCCAGTGGCCGCACCTACCATGTTCAATTCAACCCACCCAAAACCGAAGGCCATGACGATCTTACGGGCGAGGCACTTATTCAACGTGACGACGACCGCGAGGAAACCGTTCGCAAACGCCTTGAGGTCTATCACCTGCAGACAAAACCACTGGTTGATTTCTATTCGAACTGGTCAGCCACCGGAGACCCCCAAGCACCCAAGCTCGCAAGCATTAGCGGCATTGGAACAGTCGAAGAAATTACCTCGAGACTGTTTACTGCAATTGGGGCGGTGTAAGACGGGGGCTGTAGCCCTCTTCAAGCAGGCAGGCAGGCACCATAGGCAGGTCGTTGTCCCTGGCAAAGCCGCAGATAAACTCCCAGGCCATGGGCTCAAGGTCTTTCATTCGAGTGTCAACGACAACACATTTCAGACCTGCAACGACCACGGGCTGGGCGTAAGGAGAATAGCCGGCGGTGGTCTGACCAAACCCAGCCCCCACTCCGCTTCGATACCCAGGGCGAAAAGCTGACAAAACCCCAGCCAGCCTTTCGGCCCAGTCGCTGGGTCGGAAGGGCTTGCCCGCGTTGGTTCTCCCCTCAATTAGAAATAGCTCTGCCATGAATGAACCATCAATAAAACGCTATGCTAGCAGTTTGATCATCGAGATGTTGCACTGCACCCAAGCCATGTTGACTTTCACCGCCAGTGGCGTTTTTTTATTTGTTGTGAGGCTTTCTTAATGAGTCCCTTGATGCAGACCTATGCCAGACTTGATCTCGGCTTCTCACGCGGTCAGGGCTCCTGGTTATATGACGACAAGGGTGATGCCTACCTTGACGGACTCTCGGGCATTGCCGTCAACACGCTGGGGCATGCCCACCCGCGCTTTGTGAAGGATATTTCAGAGCAGGCGGCAACCCTTATTCATACCTCCAATCTCTATCAGATTCCGCTGCAGACTCAGCTCGCACAAAGGCTTGTGTCGCTCTCGGGCATGACCAACGCGTTTTTCTGCAACTCCGGGCTTGAGGCAAACGAGGCTGCTTTAAAACTCGCACGACTCCACGGTCATAACAAGGGCTTTGATCGCCCTGAAGTCATTGTTTTTAATAACAGCTTCCATGGACGCTCGATCGCAACCCTCTCAGCAACGGCCAACCCCAAGGTGCACAAGGGCTTTGAGCCATTGGTGGAGGGCTTTACCCACCTCCCGCTCAACGATCTCGGCGCCATTGAGCAAACCCTTCGGGACAAGCAACAGGTAAGCGCAATCTTTCTTGAATCGATTCAGGGGGAAGGTGGTATCCGTCCCGCAGCAGTTCAATTCCTAAAGGGCCTGCGAGTTATTGCCGACCGGTACGACGTTCTGCTTATGCTTGATGAGGTTCAGTGCGGTATTGGGCGTACGGGTCGGTGGTTCGCACACCAGTGGGCGGATGTCACGCCCGATGTCATGCCGTTGGCCAAGGGCCTTGGGTCTGGCGTACCCATTGGTGCGGTCGTGGCCCACGGAAAGGCAGCATCCCTTTTTACACCGGGAAGCCACGGCACAACCTTTGGCGGTAACCCACTTGCCATGCGCGCGGGCCTGTCCACGCTTGCCATCATTGAAGACGAGGCCTTGCTAGAAAATGCGACCGCCCGCGGGCAACAGATCCGAACAGCCCTGGAAAAGGCCTTTGAGGGCGAGTCCGCGATTTCGGACATTCGAGGTCAGGGGCTCATGATTGGCATCGAGCTTGACAGACCGTGTGCAGAGATAGTGAAGCGCGCTCTGGCGGCAAGGCTTCTTGTTAACGTCACGGCCGACCGTGTGGTTCGACTTCTACCACCCCTCACCGTCAATGCCGAGGAGGCCTCCGAGCTGGTAAATCGTCTCATTCCAGTCATCAAAGGGTTTCTTGAAAAGCCAGGAATCTAAGGCTTGTTAAGGGGCAATACAATGCAGCACTTTCTTGAGTTCAAAGACTTCACTCAGGCGCAGTATCAGTACCTGTTCAAGCGAACCGCCATCTTGAAGTCGCGGTTTAAGAACTACGTTCGGCACATGCCCTTACAAGACCGTACATTGGTAATGATTTTTGAAAAGGCATCCACACGAACCCGCCTTTCATTTGAGGCAGGAATGCATCAGCTTGGCGGCGCAGCCATCTACCTCAATACCCGCGACACCCAGTTGGGACGTGGGGAGCCCGTAGAGGACGCGGCCCAGGTAATCTCCCGGATGTGTGACCTCGTCATGATCCGCACATTTGACCAAGAGATCATTCAGCGATTTGCGGCCCATTCCCGAGTACCGGTAATTAACGGTCTCACAAACGAGTACCACCCTTGCCAGATTCTTGCTGATCTTTTTACCTTTATTGAACACCGAGGCAGCATTGAGGGTAAGACCGTTGCCTGGATCGGCGACTCCAACAATGTCTGCAATACATGGCTTCAGGCTGCAGAAATTCTGAATTTCCAGGTGCATGTCTCGACTCCCCCTGGCTACGAGGTTGAGCCCGAACGCGCTGGCCTTCATTCCACAGGCCACTTCACCGAGTTCCAAGACCCTATGATGGCTGTGGCTGGAGTCGACCTCGTGACCACCGATGTCTGGACGAGCATGGGCTTTGAGGCCGAGAACGAGGTGCGTCGTAAGGCCTTTGAACACTGGTGCGTGGACACCGATATGCTTGCTGCTGCCAAGCCTGGAGCCCTTTTTATGCACTGCCTTCCGGCCCATCGAGGCGAGGAGGTGGCAGCAGAGGTCATTGATGGTCCACAGTCCGTCGTCTGGGATGAGGCCGAGAACAGGCTTCATGCCCAGAAGGCCCTCATGGAGTTTTTGTTGCGGGGCGAGTTATCGGACGACCAGTAA
This sequence comes from Bordetella parapertussis, assembly GCA_945901825.1. GTDB lineage: Bacteria > Pseudomonadota > Gammaproteobacteria > Burkholderiales > Burkholderiaceae_A > Hahnella. The sequence continues at coordinate 120,403 of CAMDMC010000001.1, read as the reverse complement.
AAGGTTTCACAAAAAAATAAATTTTTCCTGCTAATCGAGTCTTTCTACTACTTCAAATGGGAGTTTATAGGTTCTATGGCTAAAAAAGGCATTAAGAAGGTCGTTCTCGCCTACTCGGGAGGACTCGACACCTCGGTCATTCTGAAATGGCTGCAGGATGAGTACAACTGCGAGGTCATTACCTTTACGGCTGATATCGGCCAAGGCGAGGAACTTGAGCCTGCTCGAGAAAAAGCCAAGAAATTCGGCGTTAAAAAAATCCATATTAAAGACCTGCGCGAAGAGTTTGTCCGCGACTTCGTCTTCCCAATGTTTCGGGCCAACACGGTCTATGAGGGCGAATACCTCCTTGGAACCTCGATTGCACGGCCTCTAATCGCCAAGCATTTGGTTGACATTGCGCGTCAGGAGAAAGCAGATGCCATCTCCCATGGCGCCACAGGCAAGGGCAACGACCAGGTCCGATTTGAGCTTGGTGCCTACGCACTGATGCCAAACGTTCAAATCATCGCGCCCTGGAGAGAATGGGATCTTCTTTCCCGAGACAAGCTACTTGCCTACGCCGACGAACATGGAATACCGGTTGATTACAAAAAGCGTAAAGGCGAGGCCCCCTTCTCAATGGATGCCAACCTGCTGCATATTTCTTACGAGGGTGGCCTGCTTGAAGACCCTAATCGGGCGCCACCCAAAACAGGTATGTGGCGGCTCACGGTACCCATCGATAAGGCTCCCGCAAAGGCGCAAGAGCTTAGCCTGGATTTTGTAAAGGGTGACTTGGTTGCCGTTAACGGCAAAAAACAAAAACCGCACGAACTGCTTCACACGCTTAATCAGCTTGGCGGAAAGCATGGCGTGGGTCGTCTTGACCTTGTAGAAAACCGCTACGTTGGAATGAAGTCGAGAGGCTGCTACGAGACCCCAGGTGGAACCATTCTTCTTCGTGCCCATCGGGCCATTGAGTCGCTTACGCTTGACCGCGAGGTAAGCCACCTTAAAGATGACCTCATGCCCCGCTATGCCGAGCTTATTTACAACGGCTACTGGTGGTCGCCTGAGCGACTCACACTTCAGACACTCATCGACCATACCCAGAAGAACGTTACAGGCCGTGTGCGGCTCGAACTCCACAAAGGCAATGTAATTGTTACAGGGCGCGAGAGCCCTTACTCTTTGTTCGACGCGCGGATATCCACCTTTGATGACGATGGAGGCGCTTATAACCAGGCCGATGCCTCAGGTTTCATCAAGCTCAACGCGCTTCGCATGCGCATTGCTGCAAAGAAGCGCCGCTAAAATGGTCTTGAGGCGTAAGACGCATGTCTTTACGCACCTTAATCATTATGTATAGAAAGGAGAGCCATGCCATCGTTTGATGCCACCCTTGAAGCGGACCTTAACGAGGTTCGTAACGCCGTCGAGCAGTCCATGAAAGAAATTACCACCCGGTTTGACTTTAAAGGCTCGTCTGCCAAAGTTGAACAGGCCAACCGTGAACTCACCGCCTATGCTGATAGCGAATTTCAGTTAGGCCAGGTACGAGATGTCTTGTTGAGCAAGGCTGCAAAACGAAATGTCGATGTTCGTTTTCTTGAACCGGCTGAGATTCAAAAAATTGGAGGCGACCGCGTTAAACAGCTCATTGCCGTTCGGCACGGCATTGCCGGTGATGACGCCAAGCGAATTGTTCGAATAATTAAAGACAGCAAAATGAAGGTTCAGGCCTCCATTCAGGGGGATGCCGTAAGGGTTACAGGCACAAAGCGCGATGACCTACAGGCTGTTATTAACCTGCTTAAAAAAGAGGTCACCGACCTACCCCTTGGCTTTGGCAACTTCAGAGACTAGTTAGGCTAGCCCAGAATACGCGCCCAGGCCGAGTGGTTGTGAATGGACTCAAAATTCTCGGCCTCAACACGAAAGCCTTCCACCGCCTCTATGCTTCGAATAGACAAGGCAACATCACGTACGAGGTCTTCAACAAACTTGGCGTTGTCGTAGGCCTTCTCGGTTACATACTTTTCATCGGGCCGCTTAAGCAAGCCCCAGAGTTCGCACGACGCTTGTTCCTCAACAACCTGAATCAAAGACTCCAGGCTGGGGCTAGGCTGCGAGGGGTTTAGAAAAACCTCAATGGTTACCTCGGAGCGCTGATTGTGGGCCCCGTAGTCCGAGATCTCTTTCGAACACGGGCAAAGGCTCTTCACCGGCACCTTTAGGCAGACGCCAAGCCGACTCGGTTCGCCGCCCTGGACGTCGCAGGACAGCGCAACCTTGTAGTCCATAAGGCTTTGAACCCCACTTACGGGTGCCGTCTTGCGAATAAAAAACGGGAACGAGCAGCTAAAGCTGCCGTCGCGAGCCTCAAGCATAGCCACCATATCTTTGGAGAGCTTTCTAAGGCTGGCGGGAGAAAGACAGATTGCCTCTTTGCTCATGGCCTCTAAAAGGCCCACAAAACGAGACATATGGGTTCCTTTTTGGCCAGCCGGCAAGGAAACAGAGAGTTCGAACTCCGCAACCGAGGGTTGAGCCTGGCCGTTCGCCTGAACCAATACTGGATAGCGTAGACCGCGCACCCCCACCCGGTCGATTGCCAGGTTGCGGCGGTCGGGCTCGCCCTGAACATCGGGCATGCCCGGGGGCTGCCCCACCGTCTGTCCGTTTGACGGATCCGAGGCAGGCGTTGCGACGACTCCCTTATCTGTTACTGAATTCATGAGACAAGTGTAAGCGCTGCCGCGGCCGTTCTTGACTTGTCCCCACGGGACTGCAAGAGCTGGGTGAGACGCGTCGTCACCGACTGGGCAATACCCTGGGCATCAAGCCCCTGCATGGCGAGCAGCTTGGCATGGTCTCCATGATCGATAAACCTGTCTGGCAGCCCAAGGTGAAGCAAGGCGGTCTGAGGAGCGGCGGCAGCAGACAACGCCTCAGCGCAGGCCGAGCCGGCTCCGCCCATAACGACGTGCTCCTCAACAGTCACCAGCAGATCGTGGTCCTGGGCAAGCTCGACGACAAGGGCTGTATCGAGAGGCTTAATGAATCGCATATTGACAACGGTCGCATTGAACTGGGTTGCCGCCTGCAGGCATGGCCCAACCATGCTGCCAAAGGCAAGAAAGGCAATTCGGGGCTGGCCCGACTGAGCCTTGCCTGCTTTTAATAGAACTTCGGCCTTACCCACAGGCAGAACATCGAGGGCGCGGCCTGCATCAACCCCCATGCCCGCACCGCGAGGGTATCGGACCGCACTTGGGCAATCGAGGCTTAGGCCAGTTGACAACATAGCGCGGCATTCGGGCTCGTCCTTCGGGGCCATGACCACCATATTCGGTATACAGCGCAAGAAGCTGTAGTCATAGGAGCCTGCGTGGGTTGCGCCATCGGCGCCAACCAGCCCTGCTCGGTCGATCGCAAATAAAACAGGCAGATTCTGCAGGGCAACGTCGTGAATAAGCTGGTCGTAGCCGCGTTGCAGGAAGGTGGAGTAGATGGCGACCACGGGCCTTAAACCCTCACAGGCAAGGCCAGCCGCAAAGGTGACTGCATGCTGCTCGGCAATTGCAACATCGTGATAGCGCTCGGGAAAGCGCTTGGAGAACTCCACCATGCCAGAGCCTTCGCGCATGGCGGGTGTGACCGCCACAAGCCGCTCATCGGCACCTGCGGCATCGCAAAGCCACTGGCCAAAGACCTGCGAATAGCTTGGCTTTGACACCCCAGCCGCCTTAAGGCCCTCGGCCGGATTGAACTTACCCGGCCCGTGGTAGGCAATGGGATCTTCTTCTGCACGCCCGTAGCCCCTGCCCTTGCGAGTGATGACGTGAAGAAACTGAGGGCCCTTAAGCTCCCGCAGGTTCTCCAGTGCAGGAATAAGTGCATCGAGATCGTGGCCATCAATGGGCCCAAAATAATTAAAACCAAACTCCTCAAACAAGGTACTTGGCGAGATAAGACTTTTCGCACCGCCCTCAAGACGTCGCGCGATCTCAAGCACGGGAGGCACGACCCCTAAGACCTGCTTGCCAAGTTCACGGGCCGCGGAATAAAAACGCCCCGTTAAAAGCCGCGCAAGGTAGTTACTCATTGCACCCACGGGCGGCGAAATGGACATCTCGTTGTCATTCAAGATAACCAGGAGGTCGATGTCTTTATGAATGCCCGCGTTGTTCATGGCCTCATAGGCCATACCCGCGCTCATAGCACCATCTCCAATAACCGCAATATGACGGCGCCTATTGGGCCCCTGATGCTCGCCCTTTTGCTTAGACCCAAGTGCCATACCAAGGGCGGCAGAAATTGAAGTTGAGGAGTGCGCAGTGCCAAAGGCGTCGTAGTCGCTTTCAGTGCGACGTGGGAATCCGGAAATGCCGTCGAGTTGACGCAGACCCGCCATTGCCTGCCGGCGGCCTGTAAGGATTTTATGAGGGTAGCTCTGATGGCCCACATCCCAGACAAGCCGGTCAAAAGGTGTCTGATAGACATGGTGGATTGCAACACTAAGCTCGACCGTGCCAAGGTTGGAAGACAGATGCCCTCCGGTGCTTGCCACCGAGTTCAGCAAAAACTCACGGAGTTCATCGGCCAGTGTTTTAAGCTGTCGACGATTAAGGTCTCGAAGATCGAGCGGACTTTCGATGGTTTCTAATAATGCAGTCATGCGTCTCCCCCTACAGCCTCAACAATGAACTAGTGTTGACGGTGCGTCAATGCGTGGGCCAAATCGCGCAACGCATCCGCTCTCTCGTCAAGACCTTCAATATGGGCAAATGCCGATCGGTGCAAACGATTCGCCAGATCTTGGGTCTGGTCAAGGCCCAACAATTTTACAAACGTGGGCTTTTCAGCCTGCGCATCTTTACCCGCTGTCTTCCCAAGCACCTGGGTTGAGGCGCTGGCATCAAGTAGGTCATCAAGCACCTGAAAGGCCAGACCAAGATCGACCGCAAAGGCACGAATGGACGCATATAGAGGCGACTGCATGGCTTGCGCACCAAGGCCAAGTAGGGCTCCAGACTCCGCCGCCGCACGAATAAGCGCCCCCGTTTTTAAGCTGTGCATCTCTTTGAGCTCGGGCTGTTGCATGGCCTGAGCAACGCGATGAATATCGATGGCCTGACCGCCCGCCATTCCACGAGCACCCGTTGCCCCGCTTAAGACCCGCAGAATTTGAACTATCGTTGAATCCTCAAGGCCCTGAGCATTGGTAACAAGCTCAAAGGCCAGCGTCTGCAGGGCATCACCCACCAACAATGCGGTGGCCTCGTCATAGGCCACGTGCACCGTCGGCTTACCGCGTCGTAGGGCATCGTCGTCCATGCAGGGCATGTCATCGTGAACCAGTGAAAAGGCATGAATGCATTCAAGGGCGCAGGCAACATCAAGGCATCCTTCGGCCATGGACGGATAACCAACAGCCTGGGCTGAGGCCAGCACCAAAAGGCCTCTTGCCCTTTTGCCTCCTCCAAGAACGCCATGGGCCATGGCCTTCCAAAGACGATCTAGGCTCTCTTCGCAAGACGGTGTCTGAGCAAGGTCTGTGGGATGAAGGTGATGGTAAAGCCGCGCTTCAATGGCCTGTCGCCAACCGGACAGATCAGTCTGCCCCTGCTTTGATTCAAGATTGCTCAAAGAAGATGCCTGCCCGGTCATGAGGAGGCCGGTGGCCCATCATCCGGAAGAAAGGTGTGGCTCGGAACCGACCGTCGACCTTGCTCGTCGATGACCTCAATTTGCGTCTGAACAGACTCAAGCAGGGCCTTGGCATGGGCAAGCAATTGGCCACCACGCTGATAGGCCGCAAGAGAGCCCGCAAGCGAGAGCTCGTTGGCCTCGAGCCTGGCTGAAATTTGCTCAAGTTCGGCCATAGCCTGCTCGAAACTCATGGTTTCAACGGATTCGGGGCTTTGCTCGTCCTGGTTTTCAGGCTCATGAGCCTTGGGATGGTCTTTTTTCACCATAAGGCTGTATTTTAGACGACTAATCATGCAACTCGAGAACGCCTTCGCGGGCAAAAAGGCTAAACTAGAGGGCTTTCTTTTCAAGGGAGGGAGTCTGATGTCGGATGTCGGAACCTTTTCTCGGCTTGCCCCAAGCCCCGCGCAACTTCCGGTGCATAGCTACTTCAGTCAGGATGTGCTCGATCTTGAGCAACAGCGTTGCTTTCGAGCGGGCCCCGGCTACGTGGGCCATCGGCTGATGGTGGATGAACCCGGTAGGTTTCATACGCTCGCCTTTGAAGACCACGGGCGGGTCTTGGTTCACAACCCGGCAGGCATCGAGCTGTTGTCGAACGTCTGCAGACACAGGCAGGCCGTCATGCTCGAAGGGCGAGGCCAGACCGAATCCATTGTCTGCCCCCTGCACCGCTGGACCTATAACCTTCATGGCGAGCTCATTGGGGCGCCGCACTTTGACAAAGACCCTTGTCGCCATCTGAAGCGCCAGGCACTCAACGAATGGAACGGCCTACTTTTTGAGGGACCTAAAACCCTTATTGAAGAGCTCAAAGGCGTCCCATTCTTTGATCAGCTCAACTTTGAAGGCTATGTTTTTCATAGCCAGCATGAACATGTTTGTAACTACAACTGGAAGAGCTTTATCGAGGTCTACATGGACGATTACCATGTGGTGCCCTTTCACCCCGGTCTGGGTCAGTTTGTGAACTGTGAGCAGCTGCGCTGGCATTTTGGCGAGAACTACAACCTGCAGGCCGTTGGGTTAAGCAGCCTGGAAGGTGGGCCCACTCCCGTTTATCAACGCTGGCAGAACGAGGTCCTTCGCATGCACGACCAGAAGCTACCTCGATTTGGCGCGATCTGGATGACCATCTACCCGAACATCATGGTGGAGTGGTACCCCAAGGTACTGGTTGTAAGCAGCCTTCACCCCATTGGCCCCCAAGAAACGCGCAACGTTGTAGAGTTCTACTACCCTGAGGAAATTGCCTTTTTTGAGCCAAGCTACATTGAGGCTCAGCAGGCGGCCTACAACGAGACTGTTGCTGAGGACGACGAAATTGCCATTCGTATGGACCGCGGTCGCAGAGCTTTGCTGCAACAAGGTCTCAATGAAATTGGCCCCTATCATTCGCCCATGGAGGACGGCATGCTTCACTTTCACGAATACCTGCGCCGGTCGCTCGGTGATGAGATCTTTGATGAATCCGCTTATATCCGCAGCTGAACTCGTTGCCCAGGAGGGGCACGTGATTGTTGTTGATGTTCGCCACGACCTGAACGACCCGACGGCTGGCCTCCTCGGCTACGCCTCGGGCCACCTGCCCCAGGCCGTCTTTTTATCGGTCGACGAGGATTTATCGGGCGAGGCGACAGCCCTCAACGGGGGACGTCACCCCCTTCCAAGCCCAGAGAACTTTATTGCCAGGCTTAACGAGATCGGGGGCACGGATGAGACCTTGTTCATTGCCTACGATGACTCGGGTGGAGCCTTTGCTGCGCGGTTCTGGTGGCTCTGCCGCTGGGTAGGCCATCTTAAGGTTGGCGTTCTCAATGGCGGTCTTAAGGCCTGGACGGCTGCGGGCGGACTGCTTCAGGCCGATGAGCCTTTAAAGGGCTCCAATCCGGGACCGAAAAGGGCTGGAAAAATTGCAGTTCGCCCAAGCCTCAGTCCACGATGGAATCTAGACGCCATGGAGGCCTGGGTGGCGACGGGTTCGCCTCGCGAGATTGCTCTGGTTCTTGATGCTCGAAGCCTTGAGCGGTATCGAGGCGACCAGGAGCCCTTCGATCCAGTTGCCGGTCATATTCCGGGTGCTTTCTGTCGGCCATCATCGGCCAACCTCGATGCTGAGGGCTACTTTAAGCCCGCAAGTCAGTTGCGCGAGGAGTTTGAACAACTGCTTCAGGGGCAGGAACCCACCGAGGTCATCCACAGCTGCGGCTCGGGAATTACGGCCTGCCATAACCTGCTTGCAATGGAGGCAGCCGGCCTTACCGGAAGCTCGCTCTACCCTGGCTCTTGGAGCGAATGGTGTGCGGCATCACATCGACCCGTTGCGGTCGGCTAGCCATGCCCATGTTCTGCACCATCAAGACGGCTTGCATTTTTGCTTGGCTTCTATTGTCAGCAGGGATGTCAGGCTGTGGGCAGGTCATGGAGCGCATTCAAGGCAAGTCTAGCGAAAAGCCTAGCCCCACTGCCGCGTCAAGCCCTGCCCAGGTTCAATCGACTTCGCCCACCTTACCCACGAAGCAATCGGCAGAGCCCTCTGCCCCAGTAGCAGCCGGGCAAGCCTCGGCGGCACCGACCTCACCCGACCTCAGGCTAAGCGCACCATCAACACCCATAACATCGCCATCGCCATCGCCATCACCCTCGGCTGCGCCAGGGCCAACTGCGCCCAAGGCGATGAGCAGCCCTTCTGCCGAACTGCATCAAGCACCTCAAGGGGCTACCAGCACAACGAGAATCTACCGATCCTCCGACGCCCGGCGGCCATAACCAAAAACAGGTCCATCGACAACCCGAATTTGCAGTCGCGCTTCAATACTCGGGTCACGCTCAAGCAGTAAGTCTGAAAAAATCGAACGAAATGTATCGGGAGTAATGGACTGATAGACCTGCCTGGGAAGATCGACAGCAAGGATGCCCTGGCTCTTTGCATTTAAAGCACCACGCAGCAAAAGCGTGAAGGCCAATAACTGAGACTCTGGACTTGCGTCCTCCTCCATTTCAATGCGTGTCCAGTCACTGCCCATCGGTCGGAACCCCTACAACAAGGTCGCGCAAGAACTGCATGGCGAAACGGCTCGCACCATGCCCCTCGGGCAATGACCGCTGATCCTGCCGAGCAATGGTAATGACACCAAGCGTTATCACCGGTGGCAGGGCTTTAAGGGTCGCATTCGAATTCGCGGGGGCTGCGACCTGCTCGGGTGCATCGGATTCGCTAAGCTGGCGGGCCAGACGGTCAAGCTCCACAATAGCGGCAAAGGTTGTCGTTCCAGCAAAACGGGCGTCTTGTCGGCTCACGGTACCTGTCTTGGCCTGAATAGGACAGGGGGCCTTACAGCCTTTTTGAAAGCTTGCAAGAAAAGCGCTGTGCCCTGTACCAGCACCATCCCAACCGGGCTCTGGCCCGATCATGACCCGCGCCATCGCGTCTCGAACCTGACGGGCCGCCTGCTGTTGCTGCGACTGGCGAAGGGGAAGACCCAACTGAGGCTGACCCGTGGGTGCAACCACCAAAACGGGATTCAGAGGTGCCATACCCCGTGACATTCGCTCAATCTGCCCAGCGAGGCTGGCAAGTCCCAGAGCAGACACCCGGTTGTCACCCGCACCAAGCACCGACTGCACCGCCGCGGATGCCGCAAAATAGGGTTCGCGGATCTGGGTGATACCTCCAGCATCTCGAATCTGGTTGTAGCTGGACCACTGAAGCACCTCTGCCCCCGAGCCACCTGCCGAGCCCGAGGGGGGCAAGGAGCGAAAAAAACCGGCATAACCCAATACTTCAGAGTTTGTACCTGAGAGTCGCACTCTGCCGCAGTCATCCCCCCCTTTTTCACAGTACTGATTCCATCCAAGGCTGGTGGCAAGGGTCTGGGCCCGTCGGGCCATTGCACACTCAATGGTCTGTCCGGCTTGCGAACTGCTCTTCAGATCGCAGAGGGCAAGGCGTTCCCACCATTCATTGCGTTTAAGGCTTTGTCCATCAAGCTGCCCCGATGTCTTGACCTGAAGTGCGAGTTCTCGCCGATCGGTTGCCTTGGTTGAAGGCATCTCGCTAAAAGCCAAGGCATAAAAAAGCTTCGCAATCGAGGCGGGAGGAACCGGTAAGGCCAGGGGCGCAATGGCCTGATCAACCGAAGGATTCAAACCTGAGGATCCCGTGCACCGGCCAAAACAACGCATGCCAAGGATCTGCTGCCCACGCGGATCCATAACCGCCACGATGACCGTCTGATGCTGACCTGCATTGGACCAGGACGGCCAAGGGCAGTCCATGCGATCTTTGAGGCAATCGCCGTAACTGTCCAATAAAGACTGCAGGCCTGGATGCAGAGTGAGTTCGAGGCGACGGGCCTCAAGCGTGAGATCACGAACCGCCTCTGCAACGAAGAGCCGAGAGTAAATAAAGTTAATGAGCTCACGGCTTGACCCGCCAAAGGCCAGCTCACTGCCAAGACCCATGCCTTCCTCAAGGCAATAGCCCGCGGGCCCTTTCAGGTAGGTAAGCTTCTCATCGGACGACCGTATGCGAAGGCAAGGGGGCTTTGCATCCCAGGCAACACGCTCGGTAAGGAGCTGTGACAGGCTCTGCTCAAGCATCGGCTTTGCGAGCAACTGATTAGGGTCAAGCAGATAGGACGAGCGCATCACCAGGTCGACATCCACAAAAAAAGCACGGCAACCCTTTGCCCCATCCTCTGCCCAGGCGGCATGGGCTAAGGCTAGTCGTTTTGCAGTCTCATTCTTATTGAGGTTTAACTGCTCAGCAAGCCGGCCGGCCAAGACCTCTTGCTGTCTTGACGGGCAGCTAAGGGCATACGGTGGAGTCCCCTCGGCTTTTGAATCAACCCAAGGAAGACGATCAAAAAGGCCTGGCGCGTTCTTGGCCAACGCCCCGGCAGAGGGTTCGGAACGCTCGGGTAAAGGCTCGCGAAGGGCTGACACCAGACGGGTAAGTCGCTGCACCCGCTCAAGTGGAACAAAGGCATCAATCTCAGCATAAGGCCGGCCTGCAAAACGTTCGAAATAGCTGGTAACTAAAAGAAACAAAACCAGGCAGAGGGCGGCTAAAATGCCGACCGTCGCACGAAGAAGGTGCCTGGAGAAGGTCATGGCAAGGGCCTTGTTTGAGGGCTGGCGACGCGTTGTCCCAGACGCTCGGCCATGCCCAAGGCACCAAGACCCAGCGCAACGGAAACCATGGACGACCAGCCCATACTGAGAACCGGCAGGCCAAGGCCTGTAAGGGGCATCAAACGCCAGTTACCAAGAAAGGTGATGGCTGTCTGAACGAGTGATGAAAAAAGCAAAAAGAAAGCGACTGCATAGACCAAGGGCACCAGTACCCCTCCCTTTGCAAGACCAAGACCTGCTCGCACCATGAGCAGAAAATATCCCAGAACCAGCAGCGCAAAAAGAAGAATGGTCATGGACTCACCAAAGGCTCCAGTAAGAAGAACTGGAAAGTAATCACTCAAGACTTGAATGGGCAGACAGGAGCCTTCATTGCTGCACCAGCGCAGAGAGCCAAGCCCGTAGCCAGATGCAGGAGCTGCCTCGGAAAACTTGATGAGACGGGCAAAATCGCTTACGGCGGCTGTCATCGGTGAGAGCATTAGGTCAATTCGGCCTTGAACTTTGTCTGTCATAAGGGCAAGCCCAACAGCAGCCGACGCGAAGATCGAGACGATAACAACCATTCGTAGACCGAAAAGTAAGAAGACAAGACCAAAGACCACCGCAGCAGAAACAAGGCTGCCCCCGAGGTCACTAAAAACAAGTGCGGCAAGCCCAATAACTAGAAGCCCCACCAAGAGCATGAGGCCAAAGGCCTTCAGAAGCTGTGCGGCAACGACGGACCGGGGCTTAAACTTTTCGGGTGTTAGGAACAGGCTGACACAACCCGATGCCAGGCCCGCCAGTGTGTAGGCCTTGGGCAGATGAAGCCGTGTAAGGTAGGCCTGCCGAGCGTACAGGCTGGTGACAATTCCCGCAAAGCCCGCCATTGCAAGCTTCATCGCCTCGGAGCCAGCCGCAGGACTTGCAAGGCCGTAGAGCGCCGTTGCAAGCCCAAACACAAGAAAGCTCATCACAATGAAATGGTCCGAGACCCATCGCAGGGTTCTTGTAACAAAACGCTCTTGAAAAATAGCAAAAACCAAAAAAAGACATGGGGTCACAACCCCAACCAGGTAGACCCAAACCTGCCGCTCAAAGGCATAGGCAAAAGGATTTAAGAGGTAGACAGGTGAGCCCTGTCCAAAACGTACGGACGCATCTGCAACCACCAGGAGACCCAGCGTGGCAAGTCCAAAAAAAGCCGCATAGACCACGCCGGCGAGGGCACCGAGGCCCCACTGCACAAAGCTGTAACCGCATAAGGCAAGTACCCCTACGAGCCAAGGAAGCAAGAAAAGAAGCTGCTCAAGCCGCTCGGCACGCTCAAGAACGGCCCGTGGACTGTCAAGCAGTCTGGCAAGGTCCCAGCGCTGCGTAGAGAACTCCCCCGAGACCGAGCTGTAGCGAACTCCCTCGGCGATAAGCAGCGCATCGAAGACCTCGGCATAACCTGGGCTTAGACCGACACGTCGCCTTTGCAGCTCACCAAGCCTTAGCTCAATACCTGCAAGAACCCATGTGCGCGACCCTCCTGTGGCAAGACGTCCTGAGAGCTCATCACGTAAGGCACGATAGCCTTCAATCCATTCATCAAGGCCCGCGCGGGCTGCAAGCAGCACTCTTGCGTCGACCGACGCCTTACCCCCCGCCCGGGCATCAAGGCTTAGCCCATTGCGGCAATCGAGCCGCTGTAAAGGCTGAGACCCAACAATCTGACAAAGCCTCTGAGCCGCCCCCGTTGAAAACCTAAGCGCCGGGGAACCACTTGGCTGAATGGCTGCCAAGGCCGCCTGTGCCATGGCCAACTCGCGCACCTGCGAACTTAGAGGGCGTTGAAAAAACACCCAGAGGCTTATAACCGCTGCAAAGATGAGCGGAAACCACCAGACAAACCGGTCAAGGGCGCCTGATTTGTTTAGACTAGGCATAGCAATACATCATGGAGCAGACCTAAAGATGGTGTTCTCGCGTTTATTTCGTAACCATAACAGCCCGGACCCCGCATCGGCGTCAAAACGACTGCGGACCGACAGTTTCGCAGATGCGCTTGGCCTTGAGCTCAAAGGTGTGGTCTCTCAGGCTGTTTTAAAAGAACTTGAAAGCCGCGAGCAGAATTACTTAAGTAGCATTCTTGATAAAAGCCATTTTCTTATTGATGGAATTGTCATCACACCACTCGATAAGCAGGCCTCGGAGTCGCTCGAAGGTTTCTTAAGGGTTCACAGCGAGATTGACCCCGAGTTCAGGAATCATTTTTTTCGCTCAATACTTGAATCGGAATATCGCTCGGCCCGGGGTTCCACGGTGGTTGTCGCCGACGATTTTCTGCCAAGCATTCAGCTGACCGACCAGAGTTTCGAGCAGCCCACGCAGGACGAGACCTTTCAGATCTCCTTGCGCGGGCGGCGACATCAGTTTCAGGCCCAGGTCGCCTTAAAAGGTCCCGTTGCGAAAGAGCATTCCCGAATGCCCTCTGCAGATGCCCAAACAGAACCTGCCAACGGCCCACCAGGTCTTCCCGGCGGACGGCGAGCCAGCTCTTCGGAGGCGAGGGGCACAGGGCTCATCCTCTCCATCCACGATGCACAGGGCCAGCGCACCCTTGAACTCAGAAGCCCTGTTCTTATCGGGCGTGAGCCCCCCAGCGAGACCGAGCTTGAAGGCCTGCAGTTTGTAAGTCTGCATGGCCGGTATGTCTCTCGTCGCCATCTGGTCGTCATGAACGTTCTTGAGGACACTTATTTTTTCCTGCACGATGCAGCCACCCTGTCCTGCCTATCGTCAGGCAGCCAGCTTCTTCGGCCCTCAACCATCTACTCCATGCCCAGGCATTCGGAGGCTGAACTCATCTTCGGAATGACCGCCGAGACACGCAAGCAGGCAATGGAAGCCGACCCAGCAGACTTCCCGCGGGTAACCCTTGGAAAGGCCATGGGGCGCAGGGCAACCCCCTCAAGCGCAACACCACGGCCTAGCGCTGTCTAGACCAAGCCGGGCTCCTTTTACTTCGATGCAGCTTCGCTATGCCACCTCACTGAACCAAGGTTCAGAGGGCCATTTGGGCTTTGATGCCTTTCATGCCGCCCCGCAAGACAAGCTCTTTGTTCTGAGCGACGGCGCGAACGGAACCCCGCACGGTGGCGAGTTTGCAAAGGAACTGGTGAGAGAGTTGGCTCTTGTGCAGGAGCACCCCTGGCCCGAGGTTTTACGCGACGACCCTAACGTCACGTCCGATTCGAAGAGCCTCACACGCAAGCATCTCGGTGCGTACCTCTATCACCTTGGGCTTAAGCTCGAATCGCATTTAAAAGAGTCGGCTGCCACGGTGAGCCTTGCAATGCTCGAGCAGAATTCCATACGGCTGCTTGGCGTTGGTGATAGCTATGCAGGCGTTTTCCTTCATGAGCCAAAGACAGGCTGGCAGCTTATGCATTGGCTCGCGCGCCACAAAGACCCCCACGGCAACCCAAGCCAGCTTATTGGAGCAGCAGTTCCCATTGAGCCAAACTGCTTTCAAGCGGATCTTCCCGGCGATGTCTGCGTCGTCCTTGCCACCGATGGGGCGGGCGACTTTCTGTCAGAAACAGACTTCACACAGACACTTAGCATGATAGGCGGTGAGGCGCCAAGCCCAGACGATTTGAACTTCCTCTCCCAAAGCCTTTGCGAAAGGGCACTTCGTAACGGCAGCGACGATGACATCTCGCTCTGTCTAATATGGCGCCGAAGCTAAGTCATACCAAGGTTTTTGATGAGCCCTATTTGTTTAACCGCGAGGCTCAGATTCTTGCCGACCTTCATCAACGCAATGCGCCCGTTCCAAGGGTGCTTGCCATGGACCATGTTCAGAAAAGCCTCACCATGGACCATGATGGAACGAGCCTTGAGACGGCAATTGCAAACCTACCCCAATCACCCTCCGTTCACAAAGCCTGGCTCTCACGACTTCTTCCGCCTCTTGTGCAAGCGGTAACAGAGGTCTGTCAGCAAGAAGTCTTTCATCTCGATCTAGCCTGTCGTAATCTCCTTGTGAATCAACTCGAGGAGGGCGAACCGCAGATTAAAATGATTGACTTCGGGGTCGCACTAAGCGCGCGACTTCCTCTTCAAAAACCGCTCTGGGTTATTCCAGACCCACAGCTGCATCATCCTCGGCTGGTAACAGCGGCCGCCGATGACTGGCGTATTTTTTTTCGAGACTCGCAAGCCGCAATAACCATCTATCGTCGCAAGGGGCTTGCAACACCAACCGATTTTGTAGGTAAGGCCTTTGATATTCCACTTGAGGCCTATGAGTCCTACTGGCCGAAGTCGGTGGCCGCAGACTCCCTGGATAAGCGTTGGTGCCTTGTTGGTCACAGCTTTGCCGAGCTTCTTGAAGATCTCTCACGACGGCTCTCGGTTTCTGGGGCAGAACATCAGTTTCTAACCGACTATTCGGCAAGGCTTCGTAACCTGCAAGACGACGCCTTGGTAAAAGAACGATTGCTCGCACTTCCTTTGGCTGCCGCAGGCATGGGGGGCACGCCACGACCCAAGGCTTTTTATACGCCAGACCCTCCCCCTTCTGAAGGTGCTCCTAAGGCTCAGGCCTGGCAGGCCCTAGCGCCCTGGCGATGGCTATGCAGGCCTATGGCCATTGCCATTTTATTAGTTAATTACTTTTATATTGATACTCAATATAAAAATTATCAGCTTGCACTCAGCGACCTGGGTTTTTACGCAGCACTTCTCAGCCTTGTCGCAGGTGCCTTGGCCCTACTTTCCCTGCTAAGCGCCCGACTGCAAGGTTTAGCCCTGGTAAGTCTTCTCGTCATGAGCACAACTCAGGTCTGGTACGGCTTTGAAATGGCATCCCAAGGCCTTGGGCTTTCGACCAGCCTAACTTTAGGGCTTGGGTTGGTCACTGCCCTTGGCCTTGCCAAGGCAGCCAATAACCGCGTTCGTTAGCTAAAATAAGGTTTCCAAGGAGAGGCAATGAAATACCTGCACACCATGATTCGGGTTAGCAACCTAGAGAAATCGCTCGATTTCTATTGCAAGGCCTTAGGCCTTGCTGAGCTGCGTCGCAAAGAGGTTCCCTCAGGCCGGTTTACTTTGGTCTTTCTTGCTGCCCCGGAAAGTCCTGAGGCCCAGCTTGAGCTCACCTACAACTGGGACCCCGAAGACTACCAAGGCGGGCGCAACTTCGGCCATGTGGCATTTGCCGTCGACAATATTTACGAGAAATGTCAGCAACTCGCCGACCACGGAGTCACCATTCTCCGACCTCCACGTGACGGCTACATGGCCTTTGTTCGTTCGCCCGACAGTATCTCGATTGAACTGCTACAAAAAGGTGAACCCCTTGCACCGGCCCAGCCATGGAAGAGCATGACCAATACCGGTAGCTGGTAGCTACTAGCTGGGTACCCTTGTATTCCTAGAAGGCACCCCCACCGTAATGACTCGGCGGCGGGGCAGCGTGGTTCTCGAACTTAGTGTAAGAACCCAAAAAGGTAAGGCGAACGGTTCCAATAGGACCGTTTCGCTGCTTACCAATAATAATCTCTGCAACTCCCTTATCGGGACTGTCCGGCCGGTAGACCTCATCGCGATAAATAAAAAGAATGACATCGGCATCTTGCTCAATGGCGCCCGACTCACGAAGGTCGCTCATGACCGGCCGTTTATCGGTGCGCTGCTCAACGGTTCGGTTTAACTGCGAAAGCGCAATCACCGGGCAGTCGAGCTCTTTGGCAAGACTCTTCAACGACCGGGTAATTTCGGAAATTTCAGTGGTTCGGTTTTCGCCAGAGCTTGAGGCGCTCATGAGCTGAATGTAGTCAACAATAATAAGTTTTAACCCGCCCGACTGTCGCGCAACCCGGCGCGCCCGCGAACGTAGCTCAAGTGGGTTCAAGGCAGGCGTCTCGTCAATGTAGACGGGTACACCCTTCATGCGCTCCAAAGAATGGGTAAGTTTGTCCCAGTCGTCATCCGCCAGCCTGCCCGTTCGCAGACGCTGGGCATCAATGCGGCCGACCGAACAAAGCATGCGTAGCGCGAGTTGCTCAGCACCCATCTCCATACTAAAAATAACGATGGGCAGGCCTTGGTCGATGGAAACATGCTCGCCTATGTTTAAGGCTAAAGAGGTTTTTCCCATGCTTGGGCGACCCGCAACAATAATAAGGTCGCCTCCGTGCATGCCCGCCGTTTTTTGATCGAGATCAACAAAGCCCGTGGGGACCCCCGTAACATCCGATGGGTTGGGGTTATTGGCAAGCTCGTCAATTCGCCGGGCAACCGACTTCAAAAGGTCATCGAACAAGGCAACGCCTTGGCGCCCGCGCGAGCCCTCTTCACCAATACGAAAGATCTTCGTCTCAGCCTCGTCGAGTATCTGGCGTGTCTCACGTCCTTCAGGATTGAGGGCCGTTGTGGCAATCTCATCACTTACCGTTACGAGCTGACGCAGAACTGCGCGATCTCGAATAATTTCGGCATAACGCCGAATATTAACGGCCGATGAGGCATCTTGAGCAAGCTTGTTTAAGTAAGCAAGACCGCCCGCCTCTTCGGCCTGACCGAGCTGCTGCAGGTATTCAAAAACGGTAACGACGTCTGCCGGACGGGCAAGCTCAACGAGCTTGGTGATGGCCTCGTAGGTGAGGCGATGATCGGAGCGGTAAAAGTGTTGGGCCGAGAGAAGATCACCAACGCGATCCCAGGCACCATTGTCGAGCAACAACCCTCCCAATACCGCCGCCTCGGCCTGGGCCGAGTGCGGGGGTAATCGGAGTGGAAGGTCTTCCTCAGTTATACAGTTTCTCCAATTACTCGAACCGTAATGTTGGCAACCGCATCGGTGTGAGGCGCAACCTCAAGCTGAACCTCACCAATGGCCTTTATGGGGCCGTTAGGCATACGGACCTGCGCCTTGAGGACCTCAAGTCCTTTGACCTTCAGCGCATCGGCAATGTCGGCATTCGTGACCGAGCCAAACAAACGGCCATCTACGCCTGCCTTTTGACGAATTTCGACAAGCAGGCCATCAAGCTTGGCACACAGCGCCTTGGCCGTAGAAAGCTTTTCGGCTGCAAGCCGCTCGAGCTCTGCACGACGGGCCTCGAACTCGGCAATTGCCTTTTGAGTCGCTCGACGCGCCATGCCCTGAGGAATGAGAAAATTTCGGCCGTAGCCGTCTTTGACTCGCACCACCTCGCCTAACTGGCCAAGGTTCACGACTTTATCAAGAAGTATGACTTGCATGATTCGTCCCTTATGAATGCTTAATGGTTGTCGGTAAAGGCAATGAGCGCAAGGAAACGAGCCCGCTTAATTGCCGTGGTGAGCTGACGCTGATAGCGCGCGCTGGTGCCCGTGATACGTGCCGGGATGATCTTTCCTGTCTCAGTTACGAAGTCGCGCAGGGTATCGATGTCTTTGTAATCAATCGTCTCAACCTTATCAGCGGTAAAGCGACAGACACGCTTACGTTTAAACAGGGCGGACTGGGCTGGACGACGAGGCTTCCTTTTGTCGAAAGATTTCTTCATAAAGGCCATTGTTTATTCTCCAAGGGTAAATTCGTTAATAGTGAAAATGAGGTTAGACGCAACACGTGCCTGTTCGGCAGACTCTAGCTTTGCCTGGCGACGCGGGGCAACAAAGCCCCAGGCACGAATGGAGGTACCGGTTTGAAGCCGAGCAATGCGCTCAGCCACGGAACCAAGCGCTCGCACCGCCAATAAAAAACCAAGCGAACGGCTGGCATTGGCCTCGGTAACCTCCGACTCATGCCACAAGGTGCACTCAAAAATAGGTACGCCAGTTGGCAGGACTCGAAGGTCTTTCCGATCATGCAGACGTCCCACCAGAATGAGTTGATTCGCGCGAACGCCGGGCTTCAAAGTCGGCTCCAAAAGGAAAAGCTGAGTCCATCAATTGGAAAACGAATGCAGCGTCGTGGGCTTAGGCCGGTACTTGGCTTGCCACCGGTGACTCGGGCATAAGCTTTCGAGACTCTTCGCGCTGAATGATTTTAATCATGGGCGACGCCTCGGTTTCAGCCTTCTTCATGCTCACAACCAAGTGCCTGAGCACCGCATCGTTGAACCGGAAGGCATGCTCAAGTTCGGAGAGTTCGGTCTGGCCGCACTCGATGTTCATCAAAACATAGTGGGCTTTTGCCATTTTCTGAATAGGGTAGGACATCTGACGACGCCCCCAGTCTTCGAGGCGGTGAACCTTGCCGCCTTGGCCGGTAACGGTTGCAGAATACCGCTCGATCATTGCAGGAACCTGCTCACTTTGATCGGGATGAACAATAAAAATAACTTCGTAGTGCCGCATACGCGCACTCCTTTCGCCTCGTGGTTAAAGCCACCCGGGGGGACCCGTGACACGCTTAAAAACACTGTAAGCATGCCCAGGCCACCAAAGAATCAACCGGTGTGGCAAGGAGCGCGAATTATATCGTAAAACCTAGACAACCTGGGTAAGAAGGGCCCGGCCCTGCGCATGGGCCAGAAGGTTGTCGGCCGCGAGTTGCATCATGGCGCCACGGGTTGCCCGGGTGGAGCTGGCAATATGGGGCGTGAGCACGACATTGCTTAGCGGAAGAAAACCAGGGTCGAAGGCAGGCTCACCCTCAAAAACATCAAGGCCTGCGGCTCGAATTGCCCCGGATTCAAGGGCCTGTACCAGAGCCTTGTCGTCCACCACACCCCCTCGGGCAATGTTGACGAGGCAGGCCGAAGTCTTCATAAGCGCCAACTCTTTAGCGGCCACAATATGATGGGTCTGGGGTGAATAAGGCACCACAAGCACAACAAAATCAGACTCTTTAAAAAGGACATCCTTCTCCACGTAACGCGCCCTGGCCTCATCGCTTGCTGGGCGGCGGTTGTGGTAAAGCACCGTCATGCCAAAGCCCTGGGCCCTGCGCGCAATGGCTGAGCCAATTCGGCCCATTCCCAAGATGCCCAAGGTGGAGCCATAGACATCGACCCCGGTGAGTTGATCGAAGGACCAGCCCTTCCATTGGCCGCGACGAAGGTACTGCTCGGCCTCGGTCAGCCTTCGAGCCGTGGCCATAAGTAAAGCCCAGGCGAAGTCTGCTGTGGTTTCGGTTAAGACATCGGGCGTGTTGGTGACCGCAATACCGCGGTCGGTGCAGGCTTTGAGGTCAATGTTGTTCGTGCCCACAGCGCCCGAGGCAATGCATTTAAGGCTGGGTGCAGCCGCAAGAACCTCCTCGTCGATTCGGTCCACCACTGTTGAGAGCAGGTAGTCTTTGTCTGCGAGTTTTTGAATAAGGTCAGGCTTGGTTAGGGGCTCGTCTTTGTCTTGGTTGTGCTGAATGTCAAATGCGCCCGAGAGGCTGTCGAGCACGGAGTCGTAGACACGCCGCGTGATTAATAACTTGGGCAACGGCATTAGTCACTCTCCAAAATAATAATGTGCACCCTGTAAGGCCCATGAGCTCCAAGGACAAGCGTCTGCTCAATATCAGCCGTTCTTGAAGGGCCTGAAATGAAGTTCAGCGCCCGAGGCAGACGATCGAGTTCTTTGCGCAGCATCCCAAAAACCGTCTCCATATACGGAACGATACGGGAGGCAGGAACAAGCGCGATGTGGGTTTCGGGCAGCAGGGTCATGGATGCGGGGGTTGAGGCGCCAGAAACCATGGCAAGCGTTCCCGTCTCAGCGATCGCCGCAAAGCAACCGGTGATACCCACCAGATCGGGCTCAGGCTCATCCCGCACGGGGGGCCTGGCCTCGACGTCGAGCCCCTGCGCTTTCCAATCCAGACCCTGGAACTCGCCCCAGCAGATTGCTCGGGAGGCAAGGCCCTCGGACCGCAGGTATCGAGCCACCTCCGTGGGTACCGAGGCGATGGAGTCAAGCCGCGCCACGGATGCCGAAAGCCGGCGCGACTGCGCCTCAAACCGGGCCGCTAGGTCACCATCGACCACCGGTTGGGGGCCAACGGGGTGGTAGGCCAGATAGGCCTGGGCCGCCCCGACTTCTCGCTGGCGGCTTCCGGTGGAGTGCCCTTGGGAGGCACGGATGCGGGAAAGGATTTTCTCTCGACTCTTGTAATTGTCCATGACCTAGACCGGGTTTACATCAGACAAGCGACTGCTGAATCACGTCTACTCTGAAGGGATCTAAAAAAACACATGCCGTTTGGCGTTACACTTTTTTCATAGTGTCATGAATTTTGTAAATTTTCTAATGCCCGAGTAGGTCTCTTCACCCACTTTTTTTAACGCCAATTACTATGACCCACGTTGTTACCGAGCCCTGTATTCGATGCCGCTACACCGACTGCGTCGATGTATGCCCCGTTGACTGTTTCCGCAAGGGGCCCAATTTTCTTGTCATTGACCCCGACGAATGCATCGACTGTGCTGTCTGCATTCCCGAGTGCCCCGTTAATGCCATCTTCGCCGAAGAAGATGTACCCGACGACCAGAAGGCCTTTACTGCCCTCAATGCCGAGCTCTCAGCGTTGTGGCCCAGTATTACGCGGCTCGAGCCCCATCCCGAGGACGCTGACGAATGGGCCAAGGTGAAAGAGAAGCGTCAGTTTCTTGAGCGATAAAGACAAATACAGCGCTGTTCGAGTTACCAAAGTCTGGCGCTGGGCCGACCATCTTTTTTCCTTCCGTACCGAACGTCCCGACTGGTTCCGGTTTCAGGCGGGCCAGTTCGCAAGGCTTGGCCTTCCGGAGACCGAAGACCGACCGCCTTCCATCTGGCGGGCCTACTCCATCGTCTCTGGGCCCTACGACGATTTCCTTGAGTACTACTCGATTGTCGTGCCCGACGGCGCCTTCACCAGCCGCCTCAAAGACCTTCAACCGGGCAGCACAGTCTTCATGGAGCGTCAGAACCACGGGTTTCTTACGCTTGAGCGCTTTGCCTTGCAGGGAGATCTCTTCTTATTGGCATCGGGAACAGGCCTTGCCCCCTTTTTGTCGCTCCTTGCCGATCCACTCACCTGGGACACCTTCGATCGCATTGTTCTTGTCCACAGCGTGCGCCTTCAAAACGAGTTGGCCTATCAGCAGCAAATTGAAGGTCTGGCTGAAGACGAACTTTTTAAAGAGAGCGCCCACAAGCTCGTCTACCTGCCCACAGTTACCCGCGAACCAAGCAGCTACCTCCGCGCGCGAATCCCCCAGCTAATTCAGACTGGAGAGCTTGAAGAAAAAAGCAGTATTTCCTTGTCAAAAGAGCGCTCTAAGTTCATGCTTTGTGGCAATCCAGAGATGGTGCAAGAAACACGCACGGCACTTAAAGACCGGGGTTTTGTCTCCGCGCGGTCAAGTCGGCCTGGCGAGATTGCCACAGAGAACTACTGGTAGACGGACGAGTCTGTTAAGGTAAGGAAACTATAAAGGGAGTCACGTGCTTTATCAGCTACACGAACTTCAACGCGCCTTCCTAAGGCCAATCTCCGGTTGGGCCGAGGCCACCTCGCAGCTCTACACCAACCCCTACAGTCCGCTTAGCTACACACCCATGTCACGGCGGGTGGCCGCAGCACTCGACCTCACCCACCGTATTGGTAAGACCTACGAGAAACCGGCCTGGGAGATCGACTCGGTCGACACACCCTGGGGGCACGCCCATGTGGAAGTTGAGCAGCTCGAGTCAAAGCCCTTCTGCCAGTTGTTGCGTTTCCGCAAGTATCTCGAGAAATCGGAGAAGGCAGGCATTAAGTTAACGCCCATGGCAGACCCAGGGCCGCAGGTTCTATTGGTTGCCCCCATGTCCGGCCACCATGCCACCCTGCTGCGCGACACGGTCCTTGCGCTGCTTGACGAGCATGACGTCTACATTACCGACTGGGTCGACGCACGCATGGTGCCCTTGGTCGATGGTCCCTTTCACCTGGACGACTATGTTTTCTACATTCAAGACTTCCTAAGGTTTTTAGGTCCCCAGACCGCCGTCATCTCTGTCTGCCAGCCCACCGTACCCGTTCTTGGCGCCGTTTCATTGCTTGCAAGCCAAGGCGACCCGTGCCAGCCCAAGGCCATGGTCATGATGGGCGGGCCCATCGATACCCGGGAAGGTCCAACTTCGGTGAACGACCTGGCCAAAGACCACCTGATGAGTTGGTTTGAACGTAACATGATCTATTCGGTTCCTCAGCGCTATCCGGGCTACCTTCGCCGCGTATACCCAGGATTTCTCCAGTACGCAGGTTTCGTCGCCATGAACCCAGGGCGTCATGCAAGTTCGCACTACGACTATTTCCAGCATCTTATGGCCGGTGATGACCAGGGTGCCGAGGCGCATCGTCGTTTTTACGACGAATACAATGCTGTGCTCGACCTGGCGGGTGAGTTCTACCTCGACACCA
The DNA here is from genome assembly GCA_945901825.1 of Bordetella parapertussis. GTDB lineage: Bacteria > Pseudomonadota > Gammaproteobacteria > Burkholderiales > Burkholderiaceae_A > Hahnella. The sequence goes on along the minus strand of CAMDMC010000001.1, from coordinate 97,221 downwards.
TCCGAATCATTTTTCAAGAGCATGCCCTGCCCCTCGGAAAATGGGAAGTTGGTGGCCAACTCGTGCGCCCTCAGGATATTAAAAAGACTGCCCTATTCACCATTGAGGGTGAACTCGACGATATCTCGGGTCCAGGCCAGACCCGAGCAGCTCACAAGCTTTGCTCCAGTATTCCTGAGTCAAAGCGACAAGACTTTGAGGTTCCCGGTGCGGGGCACTACGGTATTTTTAGTGGTCGCCGATGGCGTAGTGTTGTGGCGCCACGCATTACCCAGTTCATTAAAAAGTATGTCAGTAGCGAAGCAAAGCCTAATTGAGTCTATAAATAAGCTGCTACCACAGACCCAGTGCCAGCGCTGTGGCTATAAGGCCTGCCTGCCTTACGCACAGGCCATCGCCTTAGAGAACGAGGCCATTAATCGGTGTCCGCCCGGAGGTCATGGTGGCATTGAAAAGCTAGCCCAGGTAACCGGTCGGCCCGTTCTTGCACTGGATGAATCATGCGGGACAGAGGAGCCGTTGCAGCTTGCAGTCATTGATGCTCAGCGCTGCATCGGTTGCGCACTCTGCCTAGAGGCCTGCCCGGTCGATGCCATTGCAGGCGCCTTCAAGTTCATGCACGCTGTTATTGAGAGCGACTGCACAGGCTGCGAACTCTGCCTGCCGAGCTGCCCAGTGGACTGTATCCAGATGGTCTCGCCCGTGTCTCAAATACCCTGGACAGATCACAGGGCAGTGCAAGCACGAAGGCATTTCGAACGACGTGAGCAACGCCTGGCAGAGGCCATCCGCAAGCCAGGCTCAAAGCTGCGACAACAACTGCCCGTCGATAAAGAAGGCCTGCTGAAGAACGCACTTGCGCGTGCAAAAGCCCGTCAAGAGCCTGTCCAATTGAAGCCAAAGCCCCGATGAACTCGGTAACGCGGCAACTAATGTTCGAGCGGCTTGCCCAGGCCAACCCCAACCCCACCACCGAGCTCAACTTTTCCTCGCCCTTTGAACTGCTAACGGCTGTGCTGCTTTCGGCGCAGGCCACCGATATCTCTGTAAACGCTGCAACCTCCAAACTCTTTGCACTGGCTAACACCCCCAAGGCGATCCTAGGCCTTGGAGAAAAGCGGCTTATTGCCTGCATACGGACCATTGGGCTTTACCAGACGAAGGCCCGCCATCTCAGGCAGACCTGCCAAATTCTCATCGACCAGTACGACAGCCAAGTGCCTGAAGATCGTGAGGCTCTGGAAAGCCTTCCCGGTGTCGGGCGCAAGACCGCAAATGTCGTGCTCAACACCGCTTTTGGCTGGGACACCATTGCCGTCGACACCCATATTTTTCGAGTCTCAAACCGAACAGGCCTGGCTAAGGGGAAAACCGTTTTAGAGGTTGAGAAACGTCTTCTTAAGAATGTACCTGCCGACTTTCGGCGCAATGCGCACCACTGGCTTATTTTGCACGGGCGCTATGTCTGCAAGGCAAGACGGCCAGAATGCTTTCAATGCGCCCTGGACGACCTCTGCGACTTTAAGCCAAAAACACCTCTCGCAGGCACGCAGCATGCTGTTTGATCCCAGTCGCGACCAGGTGCGTCGATTTTTTCTGGATGTCTGGCGAAAGACGCAAGACCAGGTACCCATGAGCCCCATGGAGCTTATGGCTCAGGAATGGATGCTGCTTCACCCCGAGTACCACGGCCTTTTTGCAGATGAAGACAAGGCAATGACCGAAGACTTTACGGTTGAAAACGGGCAGACGAACCCCTTTCTTCATTTGTCGATGCACCTCGCCCTGCAAGAGCAGATGTCCATTGACCAGCCCCCTGGCGTTCGCGATGCCCTCAATAGGCTGATTGAACAGGCGGCTGACGTGCACGAGGCCATGCATCATGCAATGCAATGCCTGGGCGAGATGCTTTATAACGCCCAGCGGCAGTCTGCGCCTCCCGATGTCCAGTCCTACCTGGAATGCCTGCAACGACAAGCCGGCTAAATCGACAACGAGCCGGGTGAATTTTTTATAAAGCCAGTGATGTTTTAGAGTAGTGTCAATAAAAATTAAAATAAGGCTCCCTTGGGGTCAACAACTTAATTAAAGGGTCGGACATGTCAGATAAGCAGAACTCCGCGGGCGGGCGTATGCGTCAAGCTCTTCAAGATGAGCAGCCTTTGCAAATTATTGGTGCCATCAACGCCAACCATGCTCTTCTCGCAAAGCGCGCGGGTTTTCGGGCAATCTACCTCTCAGGCGGTGGTGTTGCTGCAGGCTCACTGGGCCTTCCCGACCTCGGCATTAGCGGGCTTGAAGATGTCCTTATTGATGTTCGACGTATCACCGATGTCTGCGACCTTCCTCTGTTGGTTGATGTCGACACGGGCTTTGGCGCATCGGCTTTCAATATCAGTCGTACCGTGCGCTCCCTGGTGAAGGCTGGTGCAGCGGGTATGCATATTGAAGATCAGGTGGGAGCAAAGCGCTGCGGCCATCGTCCGGGTAAGGCCATTGTGTCCGCCCAGGAAATGGCTGACCGGGTGAAGGCCTCTGTCGATGCAAGGCAAGACCCCGAATTTTTGATTATGGCGCGCACAGACGCCCTGGCAGTAGAGGGCCTGCAGGCCGCCATTGACCGCGCCTGTCGCTGTGTTGAAGCCGGTGCCGATGCAATCTTTCCTGAGGCAATGACAGAGCTCTCGATGTACAAAGCGTTTGCAGCTGCGGTGAAGGTGCCCATTCTTGCCAATATTACGGAGTTCGGGGACACGCCCCTTTACACCGTCGATGAGCTTCGAACAGCCGACGTTGCCATGGTTCTTTACCCCTTGTCGGCCTTTCGTGCCATGAACAAAGCCGCTGAAGTCGTCTACAACACTGTCCGTCAAGAGGGCACACAAAAGAGCGTGGTGGGCCTTATGCAGACGCGAAAAGAGCTCTACGACTCCATTAATTACTGGGACTACGAAAACAGGCTTAACGCCCTTTTCAAGCAACAGGCTTAGAAGGCGACAAGCAGACTCTGAACCCCATCTGAAAATGAAAGGAGCCCGACGCCATGTCCCCCACTTTTGTTGAAAGCATCACCAAGCCCAAGCCCAAGAAATCGGTGGCACTCTCGGGCGTTGAGGCCGGCAATACCGCCTTATGCACAGTTGGCCGCACGGGAAACGACCTGGCCTATCGAGGTTATGACATTCTTGACCTTGCGGACACCTGCGAATTTGAAGAGGTGGCCTACTTGCTCGTCCATGGCAAGCTGCCCACCCAATCCGAGCTTGAAGGCTACAAGGCCAAGCTTAAGGCCCTGCGTGGTATCCCCGAGTCGGTGAAGTCGGTACTTGAAGCCCTTCCAGCCTCCTCCCACCCAATGGACATCATGCGAACAGGGGTCTCAGCACTGGGCTGCAGCCTTCCCGAAAAAGACGATCACAACGCACCTGGTGCACGTGACATTGCAGACCGGCTTATGGCAAGCCTCGGCAGCATGCTTCTTTATTGGTACCACTACAGCCATAATGGTAAGTGCATTGACGTTGAGACCGATGACGACTCCATCGGCGGCCATTTTCTACACCTCCTTCATGGGCAGAGCCCGCCGCAAGAATGGGTCAAGGCCATGCATGTCTCGCTAAACCTTTACGCCGAGCACGAGTTCAATGCATCCACCTTTGCAGCCCGAGTCATTGCAGGCACAGGCGCTGACTTTCACTCGGCAATCGCAGGCGCGATTGGCGCACTTCGGGGGCCGAAGCATGGTGGTGCGAACGAGATGGCCTTTGAGGTTCAGAAGCGTTACGACAGTGCTGAGGAGGCCGAGGCCGATATCCGACAACGGGTTGAGAACAAAGAGGTCGTTATTGGCTTTGGACACCCGGTCTACACGGTAAGCGACCCGCGTAATAAGGTTATTAAAGAAGTCGCCCGATCGCTCTCGGCCTCGGCGAACGACATGAAGATGTTCTCGATTGCCGAACGTCTTGAATCGGTGATGTGGGACATCAAAAAAATGTTCCCCAACCTCGACTGGTTCAGCGCGGTTAGCTACCACAGAATGCGTATTCCAACCGCCCTGTTCACCCCCATTTTCGTTATTTCACGAACCAGTGGATGGAGTGCTCACATTATTGAGCAACGCATCGATGGGAAGATTATTCGGCCTAGCGCCAACTACACCGGCCCCGAGGACCGCGCCTTTGTAAAAATTCAGGATCGTCGATAGGCCATGAACCAAGCACACCGTAAACCCCTGCAAGGCACAAGCCTGCAGTTCTTCGATGCACGTGAGGCTGTTGAAGCCATCACCCCCGGAAGCTACGACAGCCTGCCTTATACCTCTCGTGTCCTGGCTGAAAACCTTGTGCGTCGTTGCCCGCCCGAAGCCCTTCGCGAGAGTCTCTTGCAACTCATTGAGCGCCGACGTGACACAGACTTTCCATGGTTTCCCGCTCGGGTGGTCTGCCACGACATTCTTGGGCAGACCGCACTTGTCGACCTGGCTGGGCTTCGTGACGCCATCGCGGCCCAAGGCGGTGACCCATCGCTTGTCAACCCGGTGGTACCCACCCAACTCGTTGTCGACCATTCGCTTGCAGTGGAGCATGCGGGCTCGGATCCCGAGGCCTTCGAGAAGAATCGCGCCATTGAGGAGCGGCGCAACGAAGATCGTTTCCACTTTATTGAATGGACGCGAAAGGCCTTTAAGAATATTAATGTCATCCCACCAGGAAATGGCATTCTTCACCAGATCAACCTCGAGCGGATGTCCCCCGTCATTCAAGTCGAACAGGGCGTAGCCTACCCCGACACGCTGGTGGGCACCGACAGCCACACTCCCATGGTGGATGCACTCGGTGTTATTGCCATTGGTGTTGGCGGGCTTGAGGCCGAAAGTGTCATGCTTGGTCGAGCCTCTTACATGCGTCTGCCCGACATCGTAGGCGTTGAGCTCACAGGAAAAGCTGCGCCGGGTATTCTGGCAACCGACATGGTGCTTGCACTTACCGAGTTTCTGCGCCAGTCCAAAGTGGTCTCGGCCTACCTCGAGTTTTTCGGAGAGGGCGCTGCGAGCCTCTCGCTAAGTGACCGCGCAACCATTAGCAATATGGCTCCTGAATACGGTGCAACGGCAGCCATGTTTGCCATCGACTCAAAGACTCTCGATTACTTGCGACTCACCGGACGCGAAGAGAGCCAGATACAGTTGGTCGAAAACTATGCAAAGACAACCGGGCTCTGGGCAGACGACCTGAACAAGGTGGTCTACGAGCGCAGGCTTTCATTCGATTTATCAACCGTTGTGCGCAATATGGCAGGCCCCTCCAACCCTCATCGACGGCTTGCCACGCGTGACCTCGTAGAGCGGGGCATTGCCAGCGCAAGCCCCTCAACGGCCGCTACAGGCTTGGCCTCAGGGCGGCTTGGTCAGGCGGCACCTTCTGCGCAGGCCAGCATGCCCGATGGTGCCGTTATTATTGCGGCCATTACCAGCTGCACAAACACCAACAATCCAAGGCATATGGTTGCCGCTGGCCTTCTTGCCCGCAAGGCAAACCAGCTTGGCCTTAAACGACAGCCCTGGGTGAAGACTTCGCTTGCGCCTGGCTCAAAAACAGTGGCTCTCTACCTTGAAGAGGCGGGTCTACTTTCTGAACTTGAGACGCTTGGCTTCGGTGTGGTTGGCTTCGCCTGCACCACCTGCAATGGTATGAGCGGCGCCCTCGACCCGAGCATTCAGAATGAAGTCATTGAGCGCGATCTTTACGCTACAGCCGTGCTCTCAGGTAACCGTAACTTCGATGGCCGTATTCATCCGTATGCCAAGCAGGCCTTTCTGGCCTCGCCGCCCTTGGTTGTCGCCTATGCCCTTGCGGGAACCATTCGCTTTGACATTGAGAAAGACAGCTTTGGCCTTGATGACAAGGGTCAGCCCATTCGGCTCGCAGACCTATGGCCCTCGGACGATGAAATTGATGCCATGGTGAAGGCCTTCGTTCGGCCCGAGCAGTTTCGTAAGGTCTACGACCTTATGTTCAAGCCACGCGAGAAGACTAACGAGTCAGTGAAACCGCTTTACGACTGGCGTGCACAAAGTACCTACATACGCCGCCCTCCTTACTGGGAAGGTGCCCTGGCAAAGCCACGAAGGCTTACCGGTATGCGGCCACTTGCCATTCTTGGGGACAACATCACAACCGATCATCTGTCGCCATCGAACGCCATCTTGCTTGATAGCGCTGCCGGAGAGTACCTGGCAAAAATGGGGCTCCCTGAGGACGATTTCAATTCCTACGCCACCCACCGGGGTGATCACCTCACTGCCCAGCGTGCAACCTTTGCGAACCCGAAACTCATCAACGAAATGGTGCTTGAAGGCGGAAAGCCCAGGCAAGGCTCGCTTGCCAGGGTAGAGCCTGAAGGCAAGGTACTGCGCATGTGGGAGGCCATTGAAACCTACATGGCTCGTGAGCAGCCTTTAATTATTGTTGCAGGCGCCGACTATGGCCAAGGCTCCTCGCGCGACTGGGCAGCCAAAGGTGTTCGGCTTGCCGGGGTTGAAGTGATTCTTGCAGAAGGCTTCGAGCGCATTCACCGCACCAACCTGGTGGGTATGGGTGTTCTCCCCCTTGAGTTCCCATCTGGCGAGAACAGGCTAAGCCTTGGTCTTGATGGCACCGAGACCTTCGATGTCGTTGGCGAGCGTCAACCCCAGGCCATACTCAAGGTAATCGTTAACCGCCGTGATGGTCGTAAAGACAGCATTGAGGCACGTTGTCGGCTCGACACCGCAGAGGAGGTTTCTATCTACGAGGCGGGTGGTGTTCTTCAACGTTTTGCACAAGATTTTCTTCAAGAACGTGCGGCCGCCTAGTTCTTGGCGGTCGTCCCTCCAAGCCCACCACTCTTAGAGCCACCCACCATGACTTCAAGCCCAGGCGGCATGCAGCGAAGAATTCCTGCCACCTACATGCGAGGCGGCACAAGCAAGGGGGTCTTCTTTCTCTTGCAAGACCTACCCACTGAAGCGCAGGAACCAGGCCCATCGCGCGATGCCCTTTTGCTACGGGTCATTGGAAGCCCAGACCCCTATGGCAAGCAAATTGATGGCATGGGCGCAGCAACCTCAAGCACGAGCAAGACCGTCATTCTTTCAAAAAGCCAGCGGCCTGGCCACGATGTGAACTACCTGTTCGGACAGGTCTCCATCGACAAGCCTTTTGTCGACTGGTCTGGAAACTGCGGCAATCTATCGGCGGCCGTGGGACCCTTTGCGGTTCGCAATGGCCTTTTGGATCCCGCCCGCATTCCCAAAAATGGCTCTGCCACGGTGCGTATCTGGCAGGCCAATATTGGTAAAACCATCATCAGCAAGGTTCCCATCTGCGAGGGTGAGGTTCAAGAGCTCGGCGACTTTGAACTTGATGGTGTCACCTTTGCAGCCGCCGAAGTTCAGCTTGAATTTCTTGACCCTGCTGCAGAGTCCGACGAGGAATCTGAAGGCGCCCTATTCCCCACGGGAAAACTCATCGACACGCTGAAGGTGCCCGGTGAACCTGATCTCGCGGTCACCTTTATTAACGCTGGCATCCCCACCATTTTTCTGCGCGCCCATGACCTCGGTTTTACTGGAACCGAGCTTCAGGAAGACATTAATGGCCAGCCCGACCGGCTCGCCCGGCTTGAAAAACTGCGGGCCTACGGGGCCTTGCAGATGGGTCTCATTACAGCCCTCGATGAGGCGACTCAAAGGCAGCACACACCCAAAATTGCTTTCGTGGCAGCACCCCAAAGCTACACCGCCTCAAGCGGTCGATTCATCGATGCGCAGTCCATTGATCTTTTGGTGCGTGCTGTGTCCATGGGAAAACTTCACCACGCCATGATGGGTACAGCGGCTGTTGCCATTGGCGTAGCGGCATCTATTCCCGGAACACTGGTAAATGAGGCAGCAGGTGGCGGGCCACGCCAGGCGGTTCGGTTTGGGCATCCATCGGGAACCTTGCGTGTTGGCGCTGAAGCCATCGAAACCAATGGGCAGTGGCAGGTGACCAAGGCCCTTATGAGCCGGTCGGCGCGACGTATTATGGAGGGCTGGGTCACCGTGCCCTAAGGCAGTCCCAAAATCGTGCAGTCCCAAACTCGGGCTGACGCTAACTACCCCTGCGGCAGCCCACTGTATTCACTAGTCTGAGGGTGGAGGAGAAACGAATGGTCACGGCTTACAACAAAACAAAAACCGCCAGTCTGCACCAACGCTCACTTGCTGAGCGCGAGGCCTTCTGGTCTGAACAGGCCCAGCTCATCGACTGGTTTAAACCCGCCCAACGGGTACTTTCCTACGACAACCCACCTTTTACGCACTGGTACGAGGGCGGTGAGACCAATCTTTGTTTCAATGCCGTCGATCGCCACCTTCCGACACGCGGCAGTCAGCTGGCTCTCATCTACCTGTCCACCGAGACGAACGAGACGCGAGAATTTAGCTACAACCAGCTTCACCATGAAGTCCAGGCGATGGCAGCGATTATGAAATCGCTGAGTGTCAGCAAAGGTGATCGGGTGCTTATCTACATGCCCATGATTGCAGAGTCCATCTTTGCCATGCTTGCCTGCGCCCGTATTGGTGCCATTCACTCCGTTGTCTTTGGCGGGTTTGCGGCACCCTCGCTTGCCGCGCGTATCGACGATGCCCGTCCCAAACTGATGATTTCGTCGGACGCGGGTATGCGAGGCGGTAAAGAGGTGCCCTACAAGAACCTGGTCGATGCCGCCTGCGACCTCGCTCAGACGCCTCCCGAAAACGTTCTTATGGTGAACCGGGGCCTTGTACCCTTCAGTCGTAAGGCCGGTCGCGATCAAGACTACGCAAGCCTGCGCGAGCAGCACAAGGCTGTTGAAGTGGCCTGCGAGTCCATGCTTGCCACCGACCCGAGCTACATTCTTTATACCTCGGGCACCACGGGTAAGCCCAAAGGCGTGCAGCGTGACACGGGTGGTTATGCCGTGGCCCTTGCTGCCTCTATGCGTCATATTTACGACTGCAAACCAGGCGAGGTCTTTTTCTGCACCTCTGACATTGGCTGGGTTGTTGGGCACTCCTACATTGTCTATGCGCCGCTCATTAACGGCTCAACCACTGTTGTTTACGAAGGCCTACCCATTCGTCCCGACCCGGGCATCTGGTGGAAGATCGTTGAAGACTACAAGGTGAGCACCATGTTTTCCTCACCCACTGCAGCACGGGTGCTCAAAAAACAAGATCCTAAATTCATGACCGAGCGAGACACGTCCTCGCTGCGACGCCTCTTTCTGGCCGGTGAGCCTCTGGACGAGCCCACCACCAGGTGGATCTCCGAGGCCTTGGGCGGCGCGCGCATTATTGACAATTACTGGCAGACCGAGACAGGATGGCCGATTCTCTCGGCCCAACATGGCATTGAAAACACCGAGACCAAGTACGGCAGCCCGAGCTTTCCAGTCTATGGCTACGACATCAGTCTCATTCACGAAACAAGCTTCAACGAGGTGGGCACAAACGAAAAGGGCATGCTCTGCATTTCACCCCCCCTACCCCCGGGTTGCCTTCAGACGGTGTGGGGTGACGATGAACGTTTTGTTAAAACCTATTTTTCTGCTGTACCTAACCGGTTAATTTACTCCACCTTTGACTACGCCATACGCGACGACGATGGCTACTACTTTATTCTCGGACGCACCGACGATGTGATTAACGTTGCTGGGCATCGGCTTGGGACCCGTGAAATTGAAGAAGCTATTCAGGCGCACACCAACGTCGCCGAGGTTGCCGTGGTTGGGGTAGCAGATGCGTTAAAAGGCCAGATGCCCCTTGCCTTTGCCGTACTTAAAAATACCAGTGTCTGTGATAGTCCTGAGGGGAAGGCTCGCGAAGAAAAGGCCATCATGGCCACGGTTGACAAAGAGATCGGAGCCATTGCGCGCCCGTCTCGGGTGCATTTTGTTAGCCTTCTTCCAAAAACCCGTTCAGGCAAACTACTTCGCCGGGCCATTCAGGCCATGGCTGAAGGCCGCGACCCTGGCGACATGACCACCCTTGAAGACCCTACCGCACTTGAGCAAATACGCGCAGCGCTTGCACGTCAGTAAATCCAACAACTCGGCTTAACGTTCGATAGGAGTTTAAGACCAGTGCATTGAGAGTTCTCTCTTTTTTTGAAGGAGGACTCTCAGTATGGCAACACGACCCCTTTTTTACCGCAGCCCATCGGTCTCTCGGGCGAGCCTGTCAACCTTTATCCTTGGTCTAGGGCTTTCTCTTGTAGGCCTTGCCAGTCTTTTGGCTCCCGAATCGGTTCAATGCCTCGGGCAGTGGATGAGCAAATCAATCACCCAGCTTCTGGCTCATCCCGCTTACCAGTTCGTTCAGCCCTCAGCCCGAGGCTAAAACACAAAACAAATCGCGGGGCCTAAAGAACCGTTACTATAGGCGGCGTGACAACTTCTGGCCCCGTTTCCTCACCCCCGCAAAACACACTCGATCGCGCTGTCCAGTTGCTGCTTAATGCAGCCCATGCCCTGGACCATCTTGTACTTCTTATTTTTGCATCGGCCGTCTCACTCATTGCAATCGACCTTGGTGTTGATCGCTGGGAAGACCTTATGCCCTACACCACGGGCGCCTTCCTTATGTTTGGTCTCGGGTCCATTCCCGCGGGCCGCCTCGGCGATTTATGGGGACGGCGAAAGTCAATGCTGCTGTTTTTCTTCGGAACGGCGGCCTCATGCTTCTTAGTGGCCGTGAGCCAGGAAAGCTGGCATTTGGCCGTAAGCCTGACCGTTCTCGGTATCTTCGCCTCCATCTATCACCCGGTTGGTATTCCCATGCTCCTGCGGCATGCCAGTCGTCCTGGAGCAGCCATTGGCTGGAATAACCTGGCGGGCAACCTTGGCGTGGCCTTGGCCGCGCTTATCACCGGTATTACCGTAAGCCTGGCGGGCTGGCGAGCTGCTTTCATACTTCCTGGACTTTTAGCACTGCTTCTAGGTCTCGCCTTTATGCGGCTCGCCCCCCAGGAGGCAGAAAGTCCCGCCAAAGGCAATAAACAAGGTAATGACGTGCCCTTCGTTTTTAACAGTGACTGCAAGCGGGCCCTTATCGTGATGACCCTCGCGGCCTGCACGAGCTCTATTCTTTTTAACTTCACAACCAACAGCAATACCGAGCTCTTTAAAGTGAAGCTTGATGGTCTTCTTCAAAGCCCTGCCCAGATTGGTTTTGTGCTCGCACTGCTCTATGCCATTGCCGGTGTCAGCCAGGTTGTGATGGGACGGCTAACCGATAGGTATGCGATTCGCCCCCTTTTTCTTGGAGTGGTGAGTCTGCAGGTTTTTTTCTTACTTGTTGCCGCCTTCGCAGAGGGCTGGCTTTTCTACGCAGCAGGCCTTGGGTTTATGGCCGCCATCTTTGGGGCCATTCCATTCTCCGATGTCATTATGGTGAGGTTTGTTGACGACCGCCTGCGGTCACGTGTCGCCGGGATGCGACTGGGCATTTCTTTTTTTGTAGGGAGCGCGGCAGTGCTTCTTTTAGGCCCTGTCGTAAAGGCAGTTGGTTTTCAGTGGGCCCTTTTAGGCTTGGCGGTCATTGCCAGTCTGACGCTTTTGGTTGTCGTTAGGCTTCCTGCCGTTCCGAATGTTCTAAACGCAGCAACACAAACAAGCCGTTCCTAATAAGGCATACGCTACAGTTCCTAGCAGCCTAGGGCTTACGGTGCTAGTTGAAAAACTCCTTCACCTTTTCCATCCAGTTCTTGCTATGCGGGCTATGGTGTGTGCCACCCTCTTCGAGGGAGTCCTCAAAGCTTTTCAGAATCTTCTTTTGATGGTCGGACAGTTTCACTGGGGTCTCAAGAAGCACATGGCAATAAAGGTCGCCCTGAACACCCGACCGAACATTCTTAATTCCCTTGCTTCGAAGCCGAAAGGTCTTTCCTGTTTGGGTTCCCTCGGGAAGGTCAAAACTTGCCCGCCCATTTAAGGTTGGGACATCGATGGAACCACCAAGCGCTGCACGAGCAAAGCCTACTGGCACCTCGCAATGCAGGTCGTCGCCATCGCGCTGAAAGACGCGATGAACCTTCACCGAGATCTCAACGTAGAGATCTCCCGGAGGCCCTCCGTTCAAACCTGGCTCACCGTTTCCGGCCGAACGAATACGCATGCCATCATCGATCCCCGCCGGAATTTTGACCTCGAGCGTCTTTTGCTTACGGACACGCCCAACACCGTCGCAGGGCTTGCACGGGTTCGGAATGGTTTTACCGGACCCGTGGCAACTGGGGCAGGTCTGCTGAATAGAGAAAAAACCCTGCTGCATACGAACCTGACCCTGGCCACCGCATGTCTTACAGGTTTCGGCCTTGGTACCCGGCTTGGCCCCTGTCCCCTCACAGGTTGTACAGGACTCCCAGCTTGGCACACGAATTTCCGTTGAGAAGCCGGCCGCTGCCTGCTCAAGCGTGATTTCCATGGCATAACGTAAATCGCTGCCGCGATAGACATTGCTTCGCCCACCACCTGCTCCGCCCTTGCCTCGACTTGCGCCAAAAATATCCCCAAAAATGTCACCAAAGGCATCGGCAAAGCCAGAGAAGTCCTGCCCTCCGGCACCACCCGCGTTGGGATCCACACCTGCATGACCGAACCGATCGTAGGCAGCCCGTTTCTCCGGGTCGGAGAGCATCTCGTAGGCCTCCTTGGCCTCTTTGAACTTCTCTTCAGACGTCTTGTCCCCCGGGTTTCGGTCGGGATGATGCTTCATGGCGAGCTTTCGATAAGCCTTCTTAAGCTCCTCCTCGGGAACATTCTTAGCAACGCCTAAGACTTCGTAGTAATCACGTTTTGCCATGGCTTATCAATAGAAGACGCCGGGATAAGAACCCGGCGTAATAATAACGACCCCGGCGCAGAGAACTTTTGCCCGGGCCGGGGAACAGAGAACGCAGATCAATCGCGCTTCACTTCTTTAAAGTCAGCATCCACGACATCCTCTGCATCAGCCTTTGAGCCCGAGGATCCGCCCGATGCCGATGCGCCGGCATCTGCTGAGCCTGCGCCCGCGCCGTCCTGCGCGCTCTGAGCGTAGACCTTTTCACCGAGCTTTTGTGAGGCCTTCATAAGGTTATCCGTCTTGGCCTCGATAGCGTCCTTATCCTCCCCGGACATGACCGCCTCAAGTTCTTTAACAGCCTCTTCAATTTTCGCCTTCTCATCAGGCTCGACCTTGTCGCCGTGCTCCGCCAACGATTTCTTCACCGAGTGCACCATGGCCTCGGCCGTGTTGCAGGCCTGGACAAGTTCCACCCGCTTCTTGTCATCCTCGGCATTGGCCTCGGCATCAGCCACCATCTTATTAATTTCATCTTCAGACAAACCAGAGTTCGCCTTGATGGTTATTTTATTTTCTTTGCCGGTTGCCTTGTCTTTGGCCGAGACGTGAAGAATGCCGTTAGCATCGATGTCGAAGGTCACTTCAATTTGCGGTGTCCCTCGCGGAGAAGGCGGAATGCCCTCAAGGTTGAACTCGCCAAGGCTCTTGTTTGCATTGGCTAGCTCACGTTCACCCTGATACACCTTGATGGTAACGGCAGGCTGGTTGTCGTCTGCAGTTGAGAAGACCTGGGAAAACTTGGTGGGAATGGTGGTGTTCTTCTGAATCATCTTAGTCATCACACCACCAAGCGTCTCAATGCCTAAAGAAAGCGGTGTCACATCAAGAAGCAGGACATCTTTCCGATCGCCAGCAAGCACTGCCCCCTGAACCGCGGCACCAGCAGCAACAGCCTCATCGGGGTTGACATCTTTACGAGGCTCTTTGCCAAAGAACGCTTTTACGGCATCTTGAACCTTGGGCATGCGGGTCATACCGCCCACCAGAATGACGTCGTCGATATCGGAGGCCGAAACGCCCGCATCTTTAAGCGCAACCTTGCAAGGCTCGATGGTGCGAGTAATAAGCTCGTCAACCAAGGACTCCAGCTTGGCTCGAGTTAGCTTGAACGTAAGGTGAACAGGGGCTCCATTGGACATGGCAATGTAGGGCTCGTTGAGCTCGGTCTGTTGGCCTGAGGAGAGCTCAATTTTGGCGCGCTCAGCCGCCGACTTGATACGCTGCAGGGCAATAGGATCTTTGGAAAGGTCAACACCGTTTAACTTCTTAAACTCATCAATGATGTGGTCGATGATGCGCTGATCAAAGTCTTCCCCACCCAAGAAGGTGTCACCGTTGGTGGAGAGAACTTCGAACTGCTTTTCTCCATCGACATCCGCAATTTCAATAATAGAAACGTCAAACGTACCGCCACCCAAATCGTAGACGGCAATTTTGCGATCACGTCCACCGGCCTTATCGAGGCCAAAGGCCAAGGCCGCAGCCGTAGGCTCGTTGATGATTCGCTTGACATCAAGGCCAGCAATTCGGCCCGCGTCCTTTGTCGCCTGCCGTTGGGCGTCATTGAAATAGGCGGGTACCGTAATAACCGCCTCGGTCACCTCATAGCCAAGATAATCCTCGGCAGTTTTCTTCATCTTCCGAAGAACCTCGGCACTTACCTGGGGAGGCGCAAGCTTCTTGTCGCGAACCTGAACCCAGGCATCACTGTTTTCCGCTTTAACAATTTCAAAAGGCATAAGCTCAATGTCTTTTTGAACCTCTTTGTCAGTGAATTTGCGCCCAATAAGACGCTTGACGGCGTAAAGCGTGTTTCTGGGGTTGGTAACCGCCTGCCGCTTTGCAGGGGCCCCAACAAGAATTTCACCGTCTTCCATGTAGGCAATGATGGAAGGGGTGGTGCGTGCGCCCTCGCTGTTTTCAATAACCTTGGGCTGACCCGCCTCAAGAATGGCCACACAGGAATTGGTTGTTCCTAAATCAATACCGATAATTTTTGACATTTTTGATTCCTTTCACGGCCCCAATAAAGAGCCGACTGACATTTCGATAACTGGAACTTGGGGATGGCCAAGTGAGAATTCAAGGGCTGAGTCGCGCTTCTTTATCGCGCGACTGCAACCAGTGCTGGCCTTAATACTCGGTCGCCAATGAGGTAGCCTTTTTGCATCACCGCAACTACGTGTCCGCTGGGTACGACGGGGTCTTGGGTCGCACCATCCACCATGGAAACTGCCTGATGACGATTCGGATCGAACTTCTCGCCGGCTGGGTTAATGGCAGACATACGTCCTCTTTCAAAGGCCTGATGCATCTGCCGCAGCGTCACTTCAATACCCGACTTCAGTCCTTCGTAGGTTTGCTCTTGAACAAGCAGGGCCATTTCAAGACTGTCGGCAACGGGTAAAAAGGATTCCGCAAACCCTTCAATGGCAAATTTGCTGGCACTGGCAAGCTCTTGGGCATGTCGCTTGCGCATGTTCTCCACTTCAGCAGCAAGACGAATGAGTTGGTCTTCGCGTTCTGCAAGCTTTGCCTGAAGCCCCGGGTCTTCCTGATTGGCGGGAGGTGCCTGCGAGCCCTCGTGGAAGCCCGCCGCCTGGCGCAGGTCCGCGCCCGAAACGGGGCCATCACTGGCCCCAATGGGCGGGGGCTCGGCGCCTTGGCCGGCCAAGGGCGGGCTACTAGCCTGTTCGGAATAAGAGGCTGCTGCCTGGGCGGCCGTAGCAGACGACTCGGGCGGGGCTGAATCGTCCTGGCCAGGCTTAAGCTCATGAGGAAACTTGGTCATAGAGAAACCTAACTTAAAATCTGTGCTTATTAGAAGTTTGGGACGCGGGCCCGAATTTCAAGGGCCCAAGGCAAAAGTTTTTAGTCTTGGGCCCCAAGCCGCAGGGCTCTTTCACGAGCCTGCTCAAGTTCTCGTTGCTCGGCTGGGTCTGGAGCAGCAAGCGGCCAGCCCTGAGCCTCTTCAAGAAAGAGCGTCTCAAGCATGGCCACGGCCTCGTCCGAGGCGTTAAGACAGTTGATGTAGGCGTAATGCTCGCCGCCGGCATGAAGGAATTCCTCTTGGCCCTCCATAGCAATCTCTTCAAGGGTTTCAAGACAGTCCACCACAAACCCGGGGCAGGCCACATCGAGTCGCCGAATACCCTGGCCGGGCAAGGACTCAAGCGTTTCAACAGTGTAAGGCTTGAGCCATTCGGCACGGCCAAACCGTGACTGAAACGACAGCTTCCATTCATGGTCTTCAAGACCAAGCTGCTTGGCAATAAGCCGTGCCGATTTGTAGCACTCGCAGTGGTACGGGTCGCCTTTAAGAAGGGTCCGCTTTGGAACACCGTGAAAGCTAAAGAGAAGGAGATCGCCCCGACCATGCTCAGCCCAATGCCTCTGAATAGAGGCAGCAACCGCCGAGATATAAGAGGGGTGCCCAGCAAAACTTCGAATAAGCCGCAAGGCAGGTGGGTTACGTAAGGCGGCAAAGGAGTCGAAGACCTTGTCAAAGACGGTGGCAGTCGTGGTTGCCGAGAACTGGGGGTACATAGGAAGCACGACAAGCCGGGTGACGTGCCGCTGTTTAAGGAGCTGAATTTGCGCTGGCACGGATGGCTGCCCGTAGCGCATGGCAAGCAACACCTCAACATCGCGCCCTGATGCCTGAAGCGAGTCTTTTAGCCGAGCGGTCTGCTCTTCCGAATAGACCCGAAGTGGCGAACCATTGCTTAACCAGATGGAGGCGTACTTGGCAGCCGACTTGGCAGGCCGCACTAAAAGAATAATGAAGTTAAGGATGGGCCACCAGATAAAGCGAGGGATTTCAACCACCCGGGGGTCGGAGAGGAATTCACGCAGGTATCGACGCAGGGCCGAACTTGTTGGTTCATCGGGCGTACCAAGATTCACCAATAAAAGCCCCGTGCGCCCTGTCTGGCCATGGCGATAGCCGGGCTCATCAAGAACTTGATTGGATGGCTTGGGAAGAGAGTTAGACAAATGAATACCTGTTTAAGACATCTGAGGGTTTAGCGGGGTGTAAGTGAAGGTCGATTCATGGGCTCTACCTGCCAACAAAAAGAGTGAATTCAGTCCAAAAAACCAGCCTAAGCACCAGCGCCAGATGGGTCGACCTGGGACCCAGACTCCGCAGCAAGATGGGTTAAGGCAGTTGAGACAAGCCTTGCTGTGATATCAACAATTGGGATCACTCGATCATACGCCATACGGGTTGGCCCAATAACGCCCAGCGTGCCAACAATGCGCCCGTTGACCTGGTAAGGGGCGGTAATAACGGAGAGTTCGTCGACCGGAACCAGATTCGACTCACCCCCAATGTAGATTTTTACGCCCTGTGCCCGCTCGGAAAACTCGAGCAGCTTTGCCAGGCTTGTCTTTTTCTCAAACAGATCGAACAGTTGACGTAAACGGCCCATGTCCTCAGAGAGCTCGGTCACATCAAGAAGACGACGCTCGCCCGAGATCACGATATCGCCATCCGGGTCACTGAGGGCTGCGCCCCCCTCT
The DNA here is from genome assembly GCA_945901825.1 of Bordetella parapertussis. Classification (GTDB taxonomy): domain Bacteria; phylum Pseudomonadota; class Gammaproteobacteria; order Burkholderiales; family Burkholderiaceae_A; genus Hahnella. The sequence continues at coordinate 79,784 of CAMDMC010000001.1, read as the reverse complement.
TCCACAGCCTTCAACATGAGGCGCGAGACGTCCTGGCGAAGGTCTGCGATCTCCCGATGCAGGCTGTTGCGCACCTCTTGAAGGCTCAGCCCTGCGTAGTTTGTTGTAAGGTAATTGCCCGCGTGAATGAGGGCCTCCGGGAGGTAGTCTTGATCGACATGAAAGACCTTATTAAGAACATCCCCGTCGGGGGTCACAAGAATGAGTAAGAGACGGCGGTCTCCGAGGCGCAGGAACTCAATATGGCGAAAGACCCCTGCCCTGCGGGGCGCGCAGACCACACCGGCAAAACTCGAAAGGCTCGAAAGCAGACTTGCCGCATGCGAGACAACCTGACTGGGCGCATCGGCCTGCAGCTGACCACTCATGGATTGGGCCTGACTGGCGTCGATGGGCTGAACGGTGAGCAGAGAGTCAACGAAGAGTCGATACCCCTTGGGCGTAGGGATACGACCCGCTGACGTATGAGGGCTTGCCACAAGGCCAAGATCCTCGAGGTCGGCCATAACATTACGGATGGTTGCAGGTGAGAGGTCGAGCCCGGAAAACTTCGACAAGGAACGTGAGCCCACAGGCTGTCCCTCTGCAATGTAGCGCTCAATGAGAGTCTTAAGCAGTTGTCGTGAACGATTATCCATGGGCCCTATTGTAGGGTGGCTGTGATCTAATTCGTGCCATGAGCTCAGCCTATCGACGTATTGGTCTTTTCGGGCGCCCTAAATCCCCGGGTCTCACCGGGGCATTGCAAGAAGTCTTGCAGTGCCTCAAGGCGCACTCGGCCATGTCGAAAGTGCTTATTGAAAGCGAGTTTGCCCAGGGGCTTGAGGGGTTTTTGGCCAGTCAAGAGGGCCCGGCTTCTTTTGAACTGACTCCCATGGACCGAATGATCGGTGAGCTTGATCTGGCCATTGTTCTCGGCGGAGACGGAACCCTTATTGGGGTTGCGCGCCAACTCGCCCCTTTTGGCACCTTCATTATCGGGATCAATCAGGGTCGGCTGGGTTTTATGACCGACATCGAGATCTCAAAGCTTCAAGACGAACTCCCCAGCATCCTAGCCGGCGAGGGCGTTGTTGAAAACCGAGGCATGCTTGAAGTGCGGGTGAGGCGAAAGACCTCACAGGTATTAAGCCCGGAACAGGTCTTTCACGCCCCCGCCCTTAATGACGTGGTTATCAGCCGAGGCGCTGTGAGCCGGATGGTTGAAATTGATGTCTTCGTGGGTGAGAGTTATTTGCAGAGTCTTCGCGCCGATGGACTTATTGTGGCAACCCCCACCGGCTCAACCGCCTATGCAATGTCAGCTGCGGGGTCTATTCTGCACCCCGGTCTCGATGGTCTTATTCTCGTGCCTGTAGCAGCGCAGGCCCTGTCGGCGCGACCCATTGTTTTGCCCAAACCCTTGGCTGTCTCAGTAGTTGTTAACGATGGGGCTGGAACCGAATTGCATTGCGACATGCAGGCCCTGACATCGCTCGAAGATGGCGACCAGATTCTTATTCAGCACTCGGCCCACTCCGTCAGACTTCTCCATCCGAAGGGCTATGACTACTACGCCATGCTGCGCCATAAACTGCACTGGAGCGCCAACCCAGTGCTTAGCGGCCGACCCGATCCGGTTGCTCCTACCAACAATGGCTAGCCTCGATTCTCTTTATGCTCAAGACGCTTTCACTTCAAAACTTTGTGATCGTGAACTCCCTGGAAATCGACTTCCAGGACGGGCTCACAGTACTTACGGGCGAAACCGGCGCCGGTAAATCCATTCTGTTTGATGCGCTTGGGCTTTTGCTTGGCGACCGAGCGAATAGTCTGCAGATTAAGCCTGGAGCGAATCGGGCCGACCTAACGGCTGAATTTCAGATCGAGCCAGATACCAATGCAGACACGCTAAGCTGGCTCACGGAGGCGGGCTTTGATGTTATCAATGCCTCACTGCTTATTCGACGAAGCCTTGAACCCAGCGGCCGCTCAAGGGCCTGGATCAATGGTCAGCCCGCAACCCTTTCTCAGCTCAAAGAACTTGGAGAGCAGCTGGTGGAGCTGCATGGCCAGCATGCCCATCAGGCCCTTCTAAGAACAAGCGCCCAACGCGAACTCTTTGATCGCCATGCTGGTCTTGGGCCCTTCGTGGAAGAGGTGGCCCTTGCTTACAAGGCATGGCAAGACCATGAGAATGCGCTTGACTCGGCACAGACCAAGGCGGATCGACTTGCAGAGGAGCTCAGTCAGATCGAATGGCGACTGCAACTACTGCAAGACCTTGGCCTTGAAGATGGGGAATGGGAGACCATTAACGAAGAGCATCAGCGCCTCGCCCATGGTGCGGAGCTTCTTGGTACGGTTGAGTCAAGCCTGGTACAGCTCGAAGGCGACGAGTCCTCAGGCCTTATTTCCATGGGCCAGGCCATGCAACAAAAACTCGGCTCGCTTCTAAATAAAGACCCAAGACTCGGTGAGCTCATAAGCCTAGTGGATGCGGCTGTCATTAACCTTGAAGAAGCCGCCTCGCAGTGTCGTCATTACCTTGGCAGGATGGACACCGACCCCGGCCGCTTTGAGCAGCTCGATGCTCGATTGCAGGCCATTTTTGAGTCAGCAAGGCGGCTTAAAGAAAGGCCCGAAAATCTCTATACCCTGCAGGCTCAGCTTAGCGAGCAAAAAGCCACGCTCGATGCCGCCTCGGATCTCGGAACGCTTAAGGCCAAGTCCGAGCAAGCCTTCAAGACCTATAGCGACCTTGCCAAGAAGCTTTCTACTGAACGTCAAAAGGCAGCAGGGCCCTTCGCAAAAGACGTTACACGCTGGCTCAACGAGCTCGCCATGACGGGCATGCGCTTTGAGGTGAGGCTCGAGCCACGCCCAGAGCCTGCCTCTTTCGGGATGGATCAGCTTGAGTTTTTAGTGACACAACATGCCAAGGGGCCAGAACTGCCACTAGCGAAGGTGGCTTCGGGGGGTGAGCTGTCTCGCGTAAGCCTTGCCATTGCCGCCGTTGCCGCTCAGGCTACGCAGACATCAACCCTTTTATTCGATGAGGTGGATGTGGGCATTGGCGGCAATACCGGTCACGTCGTGGGCAGGTTGTTACAGGAACTTGGTAAGCACCATCAGGTACTCGCCGTCACGCACCTTCCCCAGGTGGCAGCCCGGGGGCATCAGCACCTGCGCGTGCAAAAGCAACAACAAGCTGACGGCAGCAACGCGAGCGAGGTTGTTGGTCTTGACCGCGATCAGCGAATTGAAGAAATCGCTCGCATGCTCGGCGATGAAGGCGTTCGCGAGTCGTCGGTCAAGATGGCTAAAGAGTTACTTAGCCTTTAGGACCGACAGACCCAAGACGTCGGGCATATCAAAGAGTCCTGCAGGCTGGTCCACAACAAAGGCGGCTGCCCGTAGGGCTCCGGTTGCGTAGGTTGTGCGCGACGACGAACGATGTGTAAGCTCGATGCGCTCGCCCTGCCCCGCAAACATGACCGTATGGTCACCAATAATATCGCCACCACGAATAACTGAAAAACCAATTTCATTATCAGTGCGCGCCCCGGTGTAACCATGCCTTTGCCAGACAGCATGCTGCGGCCATTGTCGACCGGCCGCCTTGGCGATGCGCTCGCCCACCTTAAGGGCGGTTCCTGAGGGTGCGTCGACCTTTGCACGATGATGGGCCTCAATGACCTCCATGTCATAACCCTGATGAAGAAAGCCCGCCGCAAGCTCGGCTAGACGAAAGAAGATGTTGACACCAACGCTCATGTTCGGGGCAAGCACAACCGCCTGATGACGAGAGAAGGCTTCGATACCCTTAAGCTGATCGTCGCTAAACCCCGTGGTTCCAATAACAGGCCGAAGGCCATGATGCGTGCAGGCCTGTAAATGAGCCATAGTGGCCTCAGGGCGCGTGAAATCAATAAGAACCTCGGCACCCTTGCAAGCCTCCGAGCCCTGCGTCACCTGCACGCCCGATGACATCCCCAAACGCTCGGCTGCATCCCGACCAATAAGGGGCGACCCTGGCTGATCAAAGGCTGCATAAAGTTGAAACTGCTTTGGCGCGCCGAGCAGCTCTGCGATAACGGCCTGGCCCATCTTCCCGGATGCACCGGCCACGGCAACGCGAATAACTTGTCTCATCGCTTTGAAAGGACCTAACGTGCCGCGGGCGCTGGCAGCAGGACATCGCTTAGGTCCTTGGGCAGCCCGTCGCCCGACCAACGGCTTAGTTGATCGCCCTCAAATTCAACGAAAAAGCGACGGTTATCTGCGGGACGACCGGCCTTACGAAGCTCAAAGACGTAGTCCCAACGGTTACCACGGAAAGGGTCAACCAACAGGGGTGTACCAAGAATGGAGCGCACCTGGTCACGGCTCATACCGGACTTGAGCTGATCAACCATGGGCTGAGTAATAAGATTGCCTTGGCCAATGTCAACGCGGTAGGGTGTAAGCCAAGAAGGGGGGTCGTTCACGAGCTTGTTCGAGAACCCACAGCCGGTCATCCCCAATGCGCCTGTTATGACGCCCGCACAAAGCGCATTGCGAGGAAACTGTGACAAGAAGAGTGCCTTCATGCATTTACCCATTTCAGTAAAGAATTGCCGCTATGATAAAGCCATGTTGACTTCCGAACAGCTTGCCGCCGACCTGAAAAACACGGGACTCAAGGTGACGATCCCCAGAATTAAGGTTCTAACAATCTTTGAGCAATCGAAAACGCGACATCTAAGTGCAGAAGACGTCTATAAGCAGATGCTTCTTGAAGATCTTGATGTGGGTCTGGCCACCGTGTATCGGGTGCTTACTCAGTTTGAGCAGGCTGGTATTTTGCGCCGCTCTAATTTTGAGGCGGGTAAGGCTGTCTTTGAACTCGACCAAGGCAGTCACCACGATCATCTTGTCTGCATCGACTGCGGGCGCGTAGAAGAGTTTTTCGACCCACGCATTGAAGAGCGTCAGCGCAGAATCGCCGAGGCCCATGGCTTCGAACTTCAAGATCATGCCCTTGCGCTCTATGGCCAGTGTCAGCGCAAGGCCTGTCCTCATCGCCGCGGTAAAGCGGCTTAAGCAAACGGGAAAGCTGACCAAATGACCTTGGATCACATGATTGAATCGGCCGACGGCGTCATTATTGCTGTTGCCCTTGGGCTTGTTGTCATGTCTGTGCTCAGCTGGGCTGCCATTGGTGCACGACTTCTCTACGGCTGGCAGCGACTTAGGCAGCGTCCTACCGCGCCCGAGGCCTTCTGGGCTGAGACAGATCGCGAGCGAGCCACACAGCTTATTGCGGAGTCCGACCGCTCGGGCCTTCTGCTCCGCTTAGCCCATCGCGCCCAGTCGGCGGCCTCTACCGTGGGTGGTTCATTAAGTGATCGTATGGTTCGACAACTGCGCGAGGAGCTTCTTTTAATTCGAAACGACCTGTCCTCTGGCCTGGGGCTGCTTGCATCCATCGGCAGTACGGCCCCCTTCGTCGGATTACTCGGCACGGTCTGGTCAATCTTTCGTGCCCTCACCAGCATTCAAGGCCAGGGGCAGGTGATGATCGATCAGGTCGCAGGCCCCGTTGGCGAGGCCTTGGTGATGACAGCAGCAGGCCTTTTCGTGGCAATACCGGCGGTGCTGGCCTTCAACGCCTTTCAGCGGCTCAGCCAGAAGCATATGGCCAGCATTGAGGCATTTGCAGACGACCTTCTTCAACACCCTGCCTTCTCGTCCGAGAAGAGCTAGGCACCGCGCGCGTCCCCGTTATGCAAAGACATGGCTCCTCATCACGCCTTTCTTCGGGGTTTTCAAAGGACACCGAGAACGATGGCCTTATGGCCGATATCAACACCACCCCACTGGTGGACGTGATGCTGGTGCTGCTGATTATTTTTATTGTCACGGCTCCGCTGATGAGTCAGGGGCTTAATCTCAACCTGCCTAAGGAAGAGGCACCTGCGGTGAAGCCTGAGAATGATCCGGTGGTTTTAGAAATTAACGCGCAGGGCGAGGTCTTTTTCAAAACGAAGCCTGTCTCAGAGGAAGAACTGGATCAGCTGTTGGCAGAGCTTAAGACTAGAAACGATGAGACCGTTATTCAGATTCGCGCGGATAAACAGACGACCTATGAGGCCATTGTGCGTGTTATGGCCAAGGCAACGAAGAACGGGCTAACAAAGCTCGCGCTTATTACCGACCCGCCTGCGCCTGCTGGAAGGCCTTAACCACTTGGTCTTCGGTGAGCCATTCACTAAGGACCAAAGGCTCTTGAAGGGCGGGGCCGTAGACAAGGTAAAGGGGAACGCCCGAGCGACCGTGGCGAGTAAGCTCGGCAGTAATTTCGGGGTCTTGCCGAGTCCAGTCGGCCGTAAGCAACTGATAGCCCTTTGAGCCCAGCCTTTGCGCAACCTCACCCCGATTTAAAACACGCGCCTTGTTTGCCTGGCAGCTAATGCACCAGGCGGCGGTGAAGTCAACGAAAACAACCTGGCCCTGGGCCGCGAGCTCTTGGGCAAGGCCGGGCCGCCAGGGCAGACCCGCGTCAGCACGGACCGCTTCGGAGTCTGTCGCATTGTCCTGAGATGACGTGGCGTTAAGACCTGCCGAATCAGTCTTCGCCACCAGGGACTGCCCCTGACCAACAAGTGCAACCAAATAAATGAGTGCAATAAGGCTCATGACCATCAATAAAGGACTGAGCCAACGATTAATTCCGGTTGCGGCCTTGGATTGGAATGACGCTGTTTGCAGGCGACCAAAAAGCCAGAGCGCAAATGCAAGAAGCACTAAGGCCATAAGCGACCCAAGCCCTGCATCGGCCCCCTGCTGTTGAATCAGAACCCAGACAAGCCAGGCCGCTGTTGCCAGCATTGGAAAGCCCAGGAACTGGCGGAAGGTCCGCATCCACGGCCCGGGCCTCGGCAAAAGGCTTGTTCCACCTGGAACAACGGCTAGCACCAGAAACGGTAGGGCTAGGCCAAGCCCAAGACCAAGAAACACCAGAAGGCCTGAGCTCCAGTGAGCGGCCGAAACCGCAAATCCCAGGGCAGACCCCATAAAAGGCGCGGTGCAGGGCGAGGCGACAATAACTGCCAGAATGCCCGAGCCAAAGGCCCCGGAGTCCGTGGAACCCTTAAGGCTCTGCTCGGCCTGCGCACCCACCCGCGCAAGCCCGAGGCCTAACTCATAGAGACCAAAGAAGTTCAGCGCCATGGCAACAAAGAGAAGGGCAAGACCCATAACAACCCATGGATTCTGAAGCTGAAACCCCCACCCGATGGCTTCGCCTGCAGCCCGCAGACCGAGCAAAACCGAGGCGAGGGCAAGCATCGAGACAAGGACACCAGCGGTAAAAATGAAGGCGTGACGACGCGCATGAGCCTGCGACTGCGCATGCTGACTGAGCGCAAGAAGCTTAAGACCCAGGACTGGAAAAACGCAGGGCATAAGGTTAAGCAACAGCCCTCCCACCAACGCAAGCAAAAAAGCCAGACCAAGCCCAAGACCCGAGCCAGCCAGAGGACCCGCGTCTGCCTTTCGAGCTTGATAGGCCTGCTCTGCAGTCTTGCCGGGGTCGAGCAACGCGGCTCGACTTGGCAGCGGGCCTGAAAAGACCTTTGGACCTTCTTGAAAACCTTCAAAGGCACCCTGCTTAGTGGGCCGAAGAGACCATCGAACAGGCTCTGCCTTCGGGTCTTCGGGTCGGAAAACAGCATATAGAGGCGTCGGAGCAGCCTTTAGGCCTTGAAGAATCCGTTTTGAGGACCCTCCCAATGGGATCTCAAGCCAAAAGCCTTGGCTGGAAGACTGGTAAACGGCCTGGGCGGCGGCAGGCTGAACCAGGCCTTCAAGCTCAAGAAACAGGTAGCCACCCTCAATGGCCTGCGCAGGGTCGTCCCCGAAGACAACAAGCTTTGCACCATCTTCAGAAACTGCATAGCCAAGAGACTTAGGCGCAAGCACGGGTAGACCTTCCCTTGCCTGTTTCAGGACCGAGGGTTCAACCGCGCTCTCAGTTGTGTCGAGCTGAAGCGTCCCCGCAGAGGCATTGCCCGTGGCCGATGAACCAATGCCCTGCGCAGAGGCCTGTCGCAAGGCAATAACAAACCGTGCATCACCTGGAATACAGACATCTTTGCAGACCAGCCAGTTGGCCTTTACCTCAAGGGCCCTTGGTACGAACCCTGCTCTCCCCGACTCAACGGACTCAAGCTCCTGCGGAAGCTGGGCTAACCTTGCAAGGAGAAGCTCCCCTTCAAAGCCATAGCTCGCAAGGGGGCCAACAGGTAGCCGACTGGGGGCAGGCCACTGAATAGGCTGAAGAGTAAGCGGCAGCCGAGCACCAGAGGCATCGAGCAGGTTGAGCTCGAACTCGGTAGGCAGCCCGGAATCGCCAGGATTGACCCAGTAGGTGTGCCAAAGGGGTGCGTGTCGAAGCCTAAGCCCAACCTCAAAGGTCTGCCCCGCAACGAGTTCACGACTTGAAAAGACAAGGCTCACCTCGACCTCGTCGGTCTGAATGGGCCCAGGAACGGATTGAATAACCGCCTGACCATCCGCCGCGGAGTCTTGCGCCTGACCCTGAGTAAGCCTTGATAGGAGCCCCGATTCCGATGAGGCGGGCTGGGCATTACCCAAGGAAGCGGAGCCGGCGGACTGAGCATAAAGCGGCTGGGCGCAGACAAGGGCCAGCAGCAGCCCGAGCAGGCGCATGGAGAGGGCGGTGGCGCGAAAAGGAGCCAGGGGCAGCTTCTTCATAAGAGTCATTCGAAGAAAAATACGTTATCTATCTAAGCAGACACAACAAATTGGTACCATCTTAACCATGATTAAAGAACTTGATCTGCTCCAAGACCGTATAACCAGTGTTTCCACGACCCTGCAACGGCTTCGAGCTGAGAACAAAAAACTTCGCGCATCCTTGTTGTCCGCGGAAGAGAAAAATCGTCAGCTTCAGTCACGTATCGACCAGGCAAGCGAGCGGCTTGAGAACCTTCTTCATACAAAAGCCTAACCCTGGCAACCCCTGCTTTTTTCGTCCACCACCTACGAGCAACCCTTGCCAACAAGCCGAACAACCAAGCAACATGAGATCGAGGTTCAGATCCTAGATCGCCCCTACCGGCTCGCCTGCGAGCCTGATGAAAAACCTCTGTTGCTCGAATGCGTTGGACTTGTGGACACCCGCATGCGGCAAATTAAGCAAAACAGCCGGCTAACGGGAACCGACCGCATCGCAGTCATGGTGGCACTTACCCTTGCACGCGAACTCTTAGTTGGCGGTCAGTCGGTCGGGCTATCGGAGTCCGACTTAAAGGCTCGCCTTCAGTCTCTAATCGACCTTACCGAAGACGCGCTGGCCCCCCAAGAAAAGCTCTTCGACTAAGGACACGATGGACCTTGACCTTCTGACGATAACTGCGCTTATCGTCCTCGGTGCTTCAACAGGCTTTCTTGCGGGGCTTCTTGGCATTGGTGGAGGTCTGTCGATGGTGCCCTTTATAACCATGCTTTTTTCTGCCAAAGGTGTTGAGGTCGACCTTGTCGTGAAGGTGGCCATCGCAACCTCACTGGCCACCATTCTTTTTACCTCGCTTTCCAGTGCCCGCGCCCACTTCAAAAAAGGGGCTGTGGATATGACCATCCTAAAACCCATGGGGCTGGGTGCTTTGCTTGGCACTTTCTTGGGCGCGAACTTCGCAGGCATGCTGAAAGGTACTGTGCTGGCAGCCGTCTTTGCGGCCTTCGTTGGCTATTCGGCCTTGTCGATGCTGCGGGGAAAGAAACCCAAACCTGGCCGCGAGACGCCCTCTCCGCGTGGCCTTGGATTGGTGGGTTCTGGCATTGGATTTATCAGTGCTCTTTTAGGCGCAGGAGGTGGTTTTATTACCGTGCCGTTTTTAACCTGGTGTAACGTGAAAATCCACGCAGCGGTAGGTATCTCCGCCGGCATGGGTTTCCCCATCGCCCTTGGTGGCCTCGCGGGTTACATTGTTAGTGGCTGGAATGTCACGGGTCTTCCTGGTGGCTCCATCGGGTATATCTATTTTCCTGCACTCATTATTCTGGTCATTGGATCCATGGCGACCGCACCTTTGGGGGCGAAGGTCGCCCATACGCTCAATGTCGACTCACTTCGAAAATTTTTCGCTTATTTTCTTTTTCTTCTCGCTGCCTACATGTTCACCAAGGCCTTCTAAGCCCTTCGTTTTTAAGCTCAGCGTGCAGCCCTTGAAGTCTAGTTGGCTGAGAAGGTTGCGGCGAAACGCTCACGCAACAGATTCTTTTGAACCTTCCCCATGGCATTGCGTGGAAGTTCGGACAAGAAAAATAAACGTTTGGGAAGCTTAAAGCCTGCAATCATCGTCCTTAGACGACTTAGTATCTTGGCCTCGTCGAGCGGCCCCATTCGACTCGCGGCCTCGGGTGGTTCGGGCACAACAACCGCGGCCACAGCCTCTCCGAAGTCAGGGTGAGAAAGCCCAATAACAGCCGATTCATAGACCTCGGGCTGGTCATCAAGAAGGAGTTCAATTTCTTTGGGATAGACGTTGTAGCCACCAGAAATAATGAGGTCTTTACTTCGACCAACAAGCACAAGGTAGCCATCTGCCGCGAACTGGCCCATATCGCCTGTTTTAAACCAACCCCCTTGCGCAAACTCTTCTTTAGTCTTCTCGGGCATGTTCCAGTAGCCCGCAAAAACATTGGGGCCACGAACCTGAACACCGCCAATGGCGGACTCCTGACCGGGCTTAAGCTTAATAGGAGTCTCGTGGTCATCGACCAGACGAACCTCCACAGAAGGCAGAGCAAATCCCACCGTGCCTGCACGACGGTTGCCTTGGTAAGGGTTTGACGTAAGCATGATCGTCTCTGACATGCCGTAGCGCTCTAAGATGGCCTGCCCCGTGAGTTGTGTAAACGCCTGATGGGTCTCTGCCAATAAAGGCGCAGAGCCCGAGATAAAGAGCCGCATGGTCTTCACGCGTTCGGCGGTAAGCAGTCCTGATTCCACCAGGCGAACATAGAAGGTGGGCACCCCCATAAGAACCGTTGCCCGAGCACATTCTTGCACCACAGCACCGACATCAAACTTAGACATCCAGACCATCTGGGCACCGGCCCACAGGGCCCCATGAATCGCCACGAAAAGGCCATGCACATGGAAGATCGGCAAGGCGTGAATAAGGACGTCGCTCTCTTGCCAGTGCCAAGCGTGATGCAGGACAAACGCGTTTGATGCCAGATTAGCATGCGTAAGCATGGCCCCCTTGCTACGTCCCGTAGTGCCCGAGGTGTAAAGAATCGCTGCCAGCGCATCGGGCCCGCAGGCAAGTGTAGGGAAGTCATCTGGAAAGGGGGTGGCCTTTTCTAAAAGACTTCCCGATATAGCACTTCCGAGGGTCTCAACGTGATGACAGCCCGAAGACTTCGCCAGTGGCGCAATCCAGCCAAGTGCCGAGGGATCGCAGACAACGAGCCCAGGCTTTGCATCATTAAAAAAGTAACGCAGCTCTTCCGACTGATAGCCTGTGTTTAAGGGAAGAAAGACCATACCTGAACGAAGGCAGGCAAGGTAGAGCATAAGGGCCTCGGGCGACTTCTCGACACGGGCGGCCACGCGACTGCCCGGGGCAAGACCAAGCGACCGTATGAAGTGAGCCATACGTGCACTTGCCGCTGAGAGGTCGTGGTAGCTGTACTGCAGGCCGTCAAGAGTACGAATGGCAACCTTCGTGGGCTTGGCCTTTCGCATCAACTCGGTGTAGAGGTTCTTTAAACCCTTGGCTGCAGAGCCTGTCTTAAGAAGCGCCTCAAGTTCGGCCTTAACCGTTGCAGCAATATCAGTGAAACCCTGGGGGCTGGTCGTCATAGCATCCACTTAAAAAAAAACCAAGGCCACCTCTATCCAGCATGACTCAAGACCGGCATTCGAAAAGCTTAGTCGTTCTTGAACTGAGGTCGCGTCTTGGTTAAAAAGGCATCAAGGCCTTTAGCATAATCGCTCGTCTCGGCAAAGTCCCAACACGACTCACGCTGACCCTGCGAGAGCTTCTGGCGATCATCAATGCCACTGAGCTGGCGAAGAATCCACTTGCTTCGACGCGAGGCATGAGGCGCGCAGCTGCAGACACGTTGAAGGGTTGCCTCGAGCTCTCGCTCCCAGTCGTCGTCATCGACCAGTCGGTTAATAAGACCCTTGGTATAAGCCTCCTCCGCGGGCCAGATACGGCCTTCAAGCAAAAGCTCAAGCGCGTTTGCACGTCCAACCAGTTCTAAAACGCAGGCCGCCTCAAGCGGGGCGATAGGGAAACCGATTCGGCCAATGGGTACGCCAAAACTAGAACGCCGGGATGCAATGCGCAGATCGCAGGCGGTTGCAATTTCAAGCCCGCCCCCCACGCATGGGCCGTCGATGGCGGCAATAACAGGAACGGGGCAGTTCATGACCGCCCGCAGCCCCTCGCCAAGTATTTCGTCGTGATAGCGACGCACCTGGTCACGACTGCTGTGAAGCTCGGCAAACTCGGTAATATCGGCCCCCGAGGCAAATGCACCCCCCTCGCCGCGAACAACAACGGCTCGTAGAAGTTCATCGGCTGCAATCTCGTTGAACACATCGGCAAGCGCCTTCCACATTCCAGCAGATAAGGCATTAAGCCGGCCGGGATGGGAGAGCCAGACGGTCGCCACATGCCCACCGGCTGCGCGGCTGCACCAGACACGTCCCGCGCTTGCTTTGCTAGCGCTTCGGCTCTGACGTGCGCGACTGGCGGCAGGTGGAGTAGGCTGACGGTCGTTCATCGATTAATAAGGTCGGCAACCGACTTTGAGCAGGCGGTTTCGCCCCGCAAAAACCTGTCGTGGTTTTCCTCGATCGTGGACAGGTCGTAGAGGTAATTCACCATGACGCCTAGGGACTGCTTGAGACCTTTGACAGAGAGGTCGGCCTGGTCGTTAATGCGCTCAAGTCGCGCACCGTTGTGCAGATGGAAACGCGCCACGGGATCGGCCTGGCGAGACGATGAGGAGACTTTTGAGAGAAAGGCCGACGCAAGTGACACGATGCTTTGACGAAGGGTCTCGTCCTGGGCAAGGCGGGCAAAGTCGGATGCGGCCGACAAGGACTGGGCACGCGCGAGAACCTGCCTACGGCGATCCTCAAGACGAAGCCAGGCCTTCTCGGTAAGTGCATCGCGCGAAAAGGGCTCGTTCGCGAGCAGCCAGCGCAGAAATCCAGGAATGGGCGAGAGTGTGCAGAACTGACGAATTTCAGGAAACTCTAACTTAAGGGCCTCAGCCACTTGCTTAATTAAAAAATTACCAAGATGCACGCCCTTTAGCCCAGGCTGACAGTTTGAAATGGAATAAAAAGCCGCCACTTTGTAAGGCTTGGTGGAAGGCTCAGGCTTTGATTTTCGGTCAAGCAATGGGGTAATGGACTGGGGCATCTCGTGAAGCAGCGCAATCTCAACGAAAATAAGAGGCTCCTTCGGCAAGGCCGGATGGAAGAATGCAAACAGACGTCGATCGGGCTCAAGGCGTCGACGCAGATCAGCCCAGCCATCAATTTCATGCACTGCCTCATGCTGAATAATCTGCTCAAGCAGACCCGCAGGCGACTCCCAACTGACTTGATCGAGCCGTAGAAAGCCAGGGTTAAACCATGAGGCAAGCAGATGCTCAAGGTCGGAGTCAACAGCCTTGAGACTGGGATCTTTTGAGAGGCTCTGAAGGAGGGACTCCCTCATTTTTAGAAGCGCAGCGCAGCCCTCGGGCACGCGATTAATCCGTCGAAAAAGCTCTTGCCGAGGAGGCTGTGCGTCAGCCACCATTTGAATAAGGTCTTTGGGGTCTTGGGACTTCGCGTAACGTTTTGCAGACTGCTCAACCAGGCCCGGATCGGGGTTAAAGCCTTCAGCAAGGGCCTTAAAAAACCTATTTTTAAACTCGGGGCTTAACGCCGAGTAGGCCTGCAGAATCTCTCGCGCAATGCCAAGTCCAACCGATTCGCCAGCCTCTCCAATAAGCCGCTCACAGCCCGAGACCAAGGTCTTAAGCACGCGTTCGTCTTGACCTTGACTGCGGCCTGACCGAAACCTTTCGAACATCTCCCTTAAACCTATCGTCGGTAATGTAACTGGATCGGCTGTAGGTTACACAGGCAGGGAATATTCCGCAGTCGGTATATTCCCTGCCTTTACTGCCGCTTCTTCCCGCGGGTGAAGAGGTAGAGCCCTAGGCAGCCCAGAAACATCATGGGAAGAGAGAGCCACTGACCCATCGATAAGGACGCCGAGAGTCCAAGGGGCTCTAAAACGGGCAGCAGACCAAGAAACGCATCGGGCTGCCGGCCAAATTCAGCAAGAAAGCGAAAGGCCCCGTAGCCCAGCAGGAAGCTACTGGCAATGATCCCCCGTGTGCGCGGCCGACGGCTAAGGACAAACAAAAGAAGAAACAAGAGCAGGCCCTCGCCAAGAAACTGGTAAAGCTGCGAAGGGTGACGGGCGACCTCGCTGCCGGACTGAGGAAAGATCATTGCCCAAGGAATGAGGCTGGGGTCTGCGGGTCGGCCCCAGAGTTCGCCATTAATAAAGTTACCAAGACGACCGAAGGCAAGACCCAATGGCACCAATGGGGCGACATAGTCTGCAAGGGCCCAGAACCTCTGCTGAAAGGCCAGTGGATGGGCAACCGTTGGCAGACCCTCCTCGTTGAGCCTAAGAGACTGACCAAGGTGCGGCCTACGCGCCGCGAAAAGCACCAACGCAACAATAACGCCAAGCAGACCCCCGTGAAAGGCCATGCCGCCCTGCCAAAGTGCGAAGGCTTCGAGGGGATGGCTTGCGAAATAGCTCGGCTGATAAAAAAAAACGTAGCCCAGCCGGCCCCCAATAACCACACCCAAGACCCCAAAGACGAGCAAGTCCTCAAGGTCTCGCACCGACATGCCTGAGCGCTGCGGGTCAAGACGAATCTGCCAGCGGCCCAGCAGGTAGAAGGAGGCAAAGGCAAGCAGGTACATCAGGCCATACCAATGAATGGCCAGAGGCCCAAGGCTTATCGCAACGGGGTCGAACTGAGGATGGATAAAGACACTGGAAGTCACAACGGCAGTGTGCCATGACTCGGTCCAAGCCAGCTTATGATTGGGGCCTGGTTTAACTTCCTAATAAGAGACGCTATGGCCTATAACGATCGATCCAAGAATGTCACCCAGGGCGTGGCCCGGGCTCCCAACCGCTCCATGTATTACGCCATGGGCTACAAGGAAGAAGACTTTGAAAAGCCGATGGTAGGTATTGCCAATGGTCATTCCACCATCACCCCTTGCAACAGCGGCCTTCAGCCACTCGCCGACGCGGCAATTGCTGCCATAAAGGCTTCTGGGGCAAACCCTCAGGTCTTCGGAACGCCCACCATTTCTGACGGAATTGGAATGGGAACCGAGGGCATGAAGTACTCCCTGGTCTCGCGCGAGGTCATCGCCGACTGCATTGAGACCTGTGTGAACGGTCAGTGGATGGATGGGGTTGTTGTGATTGGTGGCTGTGATAAGAACATGCCTGGAGGCATGATTGCGATGGCCCGAACCAACGTGCCCTCCATTTACGTTTATGGTGGAACAATCAAGCCGGGCCATTACAAAGGCAAGAACCTCACAATTGTTTCGGCCTTCGAAGCGGTGGGCGAGTTCACCGCCGGCCGACTCAACCAGGACGACTTCAAGGCCATTGAACAACGCGCCTGCCCCGGATCGGGCTCGTGTGGAGGAATGTACACCGCCAACACCATGAGTTCGGCCTTTGAGGCCATGGGTATGAGCCTGCCCTACTCCTCAACCATGGCCAATGAAGATGGCGAAGCCATTGAAAGTGCAGCAGAGTCCGCACGGGTTTTGGTCGAGGCCATAAAAAAAGGGATTCGCCCTCGGGACGTCATTACAAGGAAATCCATTGAAAATGCTGTCACCGTAATTATGGCCACCGGGGGTTCGACCAACGCCGTGCTCCACTTTCTTGCCATTACGCACGCTGCTGAAATTCAGTGGTCAATTGATGACTTCGAACGTATTCGTCAACGTACCCCCGTTTTCTGTGACCTCAAACCCTCGGGTCAACACGTCATCACCGAGCTTCACGAGGCAGGAGGTATTCCGCAGGTCATGAAGATGCTACTGAATGCAGGGCTTCTGCATGGGGACTGTCTGACCATTACTGGCAAGACCATTGCCGAGACCCTCGCCGATGTACCCGATCAGCCACCCGCCAACCAGAGCGTTATTCGCCCTATCAACGAGCCGCTCTACAAGCAAGGGCACCTTGCGATTCTCAAGGGCAATATTTCGCCCGAAGGCTGCGTGGCCAAAATTACGGGCCTAAAGAACCCGGTCATTACAGGGCCCGCCCGTGTATTTAACTCGGAAGACGAGGCCATGGCCGCAATCATGAAGCAGTCCATAAGGGCTGGCGATGTCATGGTTATTCGCTACGAGGGCCCGCGCGGTGGCCCAGGTATGCGCGAAATGTTAGCGCCTACCTCGGCACTCATCGGCCAAGGTCTTGGCGAGTCGGTCGGGCTTATTACCGATGGGCGCTTTTCAGGCGGGACCTGGGGAATGGTTGTGGGTCACGTTGCTCCTGAGGCCTACGTTGGTGGACCCATTGCTCTGATTGAAGAAGGTGACAGCATCACCATTGATGCCCATAAACTCCTTATTCAGCTCAACATCCCTGAGGACGAGTTGGCCCGAAGGCGAGCGGCCTGGACAAAGCCTGCGCCGCGTTACAGCCGGGGGGTTCTGGCCAAATTTGCCGCCCTGGCCTCCACGGCCAGCCGCGGCGCGGTCACCGACCCGGATGCCTCTGCCATCTAGATTCTTATGAACTTCAAGGGGCTTTCTTGGTCTACAATATGCGTGCAACTGAATATAGTTGATTTGTTTAAAATATTTTCGGGGAGGAGATTTTCATGCGTTCAGTCGTTTTAGCTGTTTCAATGCTTGCCTTTACCGGCGCAGCCCATGCCAGTGCCGACCTTGTCAAAAAATACAACTGCGTAGCCTGCCACGCAGAAGCCCGCAAAATGGTGGGTCCTGCCTACAAGGACGTCGCTTCGAAGTACGGTGCCGATGGCGGTGCCGCCGAAAAGCTTGCCAAAAAAATTAAGGCAGGTGGTGCTGGTGTCTGGGGTCCTATTCCCATGCCCGCGCATCCTCAAGTGTCCGACGCAGACGCCCTAACCATGGCGAAATACATTCTTACTGTTAAGTAAGCTCTTTCTTTTTTATGCGCGGGCCCCCGGTTTTACAGGGGCTCGTCAAAACCCTCTGAGTGCCACTCACCAGGGGGTTTTTTTATGCCTGTCTTCTCAGCAGGTCAGAGCCAATCGTATTTGCCACATACTCTCAGTCATGCGTGCACTCCCCCGTCGATTTCGTATGCCAAGAATTGGCATTGTTGGGCTTGGCGATGTTGGCAAACGGCTGGTTCGTCAGCAGCTTGAATCCTCATCGGCCCGTTCGGGTCAGCTTGCCTATCGGCTCGTTGGCGTCGCAAGGCGATTTGCTCCAGCAACCGATGACCCCTTTCTGGCCAGTCGCGACCGAAAGGCGCATAAGGGACTGGCAGCACGTCATTGCCCGATTCTTGGCTGGGACCTTGACCGCCCGGAAGACCAAAGACGCCTGGCAAAAATCATCACGCACTGGATTGTATTAATGCCCCCGTCTGAAGGAGCCTCGACCGCTGGCCAGACAATGACAACAGACACCCGCTCAAAGAGACTCAGCCTTCAAATACGATACGTCCATGGGCAGCGCTCGCGAGGTACCGCTCACCTGACGGCCCCGAAGAACTCGAGGGGGGTCTACATTAGCACCACAGGAGTTTATGGCGACCATCATGGGCAGAAGGTGGTTGAAACATCTGCCTGTTCGGCCACCGAGCCGCGCTCCCTTCGGCGACTGTCCGCTGAAGGCTATTGGCGCGGGCTTGGCTTTTCTGTGCTTCGAGCCCCGGGCATCATTGCAGAAGACCGCCTGCCTATCGATCGACTAAAGCAGGCCTCGCCTGCCTTACGCGCGCAGGACGATGTATGGGTCAATCACATTCATGCCGAAGACCTGGCTCATCTTTCATGGCTTAGTCTCTTTCGAGGGCGCCCAGGCCGAGTCTTCAATGCAGTGAATTACTCGCGCCTAAAAATGGCCGATTATTTTGATCTGGTGGCGAAGTCCAAGGGGCTTGCCTTGCCCCGCCGTATCTCACGCGAAGAACTTCAGGCAGAGATCGCCAAGGGAACCGTAAGTCCGATGATGGCCAGTTTCATGCGTGATTCGCGCCAGGTTGAATCAAAACGGCTTGCAACAGAACTGCGAGCTCAGCTGCGCTATCCGACAACCGAAGAGGTTATTCGTCGCAATAAGACACCGATATCACCTCAATCGAGTCAGACCCCGCGGGCGTCTTAAGCTGAAGGCGGTCGCCCTCGCGAGCCTTCAGCAGCGCCCTTGCAATGGGTGAGACCCAGCTTACCCAGCGCTGTGCCGGGTCAACCTCATCCTGCCCAACAATCCGAATTGTCTCCTCGGTCGAGTCATTACGAAGATAGACAACCGTCGCGCCGAAGAACACCTGATCCCCGCCTTGATGCACGCTGGGGTTCACAACTTGAGCCTGTTCAAGCCGCTTGGTTAGAAACCGAATCCGTCGATCAATCTCACGCAGCCGCCGCTTGCCATAGATGTAATCGCCATTCTCGGATCGATCGCCATTGGAGGCTGCCCAGCGAACCGTCTCCGTGACAGCAGGCCTTTCCACCTTAATAAGGTGCTGCATCTCAGACAGGAGTCTGCGATAACCGACCGGTGTGATGTAGTTGGGCGTCTGCATTCTATTTGTTGAAAAATTGGTGTAAATGCATTGATTTTAAACAAGTTTTTTGTTGACTCTGGCATTAAAAGGCGCAGAATTCGCAGTGACATAAGCCTGCAACATGCAGTTAAGTGTCATTTCTCTCAATCCATCTTTTTAGGTGAATACATGAAAAGCTTTGTCTCTGTTGTTTCTGCTCTGATGGTGTCCCTCTCCATGCTCGCCGGCATTGCAACGACCTCCTCGGCTATTGCAAGCGAGAAGGTTGACTGCAGTAAGAAAGAGAATGCTGAAAAGAAAGAGTGCAAGAAGAAGTAAGGTAGGCAAAAGCCCCGAGCCGCAAGGCGCGGGGCTTTCTTGCTACAGGTAAAAAACGCCCACCAGTCCACCAGCAACCACAATAAGCCAGACAGGCCAACGCCAGTAGACCAAGGCAACAAAAAACAACACTGCAATTGCGAGATCCAGCGACCAAGTCACGGCCGTAACAAGAACAGGGTCGTAGAAGGCAGCAAATAAAAGCCCAACAACGGCGGCATTGACTCCATAAAAGGCCGACTGCAGGCTCGGCTGCTGCTGAAGCGTCTGCCAGAAAGGTAAAGCCGCGGCCAGTAATAAAAAAGACGGCAAGAAAATAAAGAAAAGGGTGAAGAGCCCCAAAAGCACCATCGTCCATGGCGAGGCAAAGGCATCAACCAGCACTGAGGGAACCGAGGTTGCTGCGCCAAGAAACCCCGCAAAGGTAAACAGCGGCCCAGGCATGGCTTGGGCCGCTCCGTAGCCAAGAAGAAACGTCTCGTTCGACACCCAGCCAGGCTCCACGACCTGAGACTGCAACACGGGCAACACCACATGGCCACCCCCAAAAACCATGGCACCGGCTCGAAAATAAGCATCGGCCAGCCCCACAAGGAACTCGCCCTCCATCCAACTGTTCAAAAAGGGCAGGCCCAAAAGAAGCAGGGTAAACAAGCTAAGCCAGAAAAAGCCAGCATGACGGGTTGATTGCGCGGAACGGGGGTCGAGGGGCCCGCCGTCATCGCCAGCACACGCTAAATTGGGGCCTGCACGTCTGACGTCGAGATCTGAATGGGCGGTGGCGTGAGAGGGTGCAGCAAGGCCCAGTTTAAACCCCCAGCCCGCAAGGCCTGCCGCAATCACTGCAAGCAGCTGGCCCCAGACCCCGAGACTACCGCCGAGGCCCAGCATAAAAGCCGCCACCAGGGCTGCGAGCGTTGCTCGTGCATTGTCTGGGCACAAGGACCTGGCCATGCCCCATAAGGCATGGGCCACCACAGCAACCACCACCAGCTTAATGCCCGATAGCAGCCCGTAGGCAAGGCCCTCACTCAAAAGGCTGTGGCCCAGGCCAATGAAGATCATGACCACGGCAGACGGCAGGGTGAAGCCGAGCCAGGCCGCAAGACAGCCCGGATAGCCCGCCCGAAGCAGTCCAATGCCCATTCCCACCTGGCTGCTCGAAGGGCCTGGCAGAAACTGACATAAGGCAACCAGCTGGGCATAGGCCTGATCGCTAAACCATTTACGGCGAGCAACGAACTCGTCACGGAAGTAGCCAATGTGGGCAACCGGCCCACCAAAAGAGGTTAGGCCAAGCCTGAGGAAAACAAAAAAAATAAGCCAGGGGGATGTCTTAGCAGGGCCTGCGGAACCCGAGCCAGCCTTTTCAAGAACGGGTTGCGTAGCGTTTGAAGAGACCGACTTATCGCTCAACAAAGGCCCGTTCAATAAGGTAGTCACCCGGCTGTCCAAGCCCCGGAGAGACTTCAAAGCCTCTCTGGTCAAGCATCTGGGCGGTTTCTTTCAACATTGAGGGGCTGCCGCAGATCATGGCGCGATCAACGGCTGGGTCAAGAGGCGCAAGCCCAATATCAGCAAACAGCTTGCCCGATTCCATGGCTGTTGTGAGCCGACCCGTATGGGTAAAGGCCTCTCGTGTCACTGTGGGGTAGTAGATAAGCTGATCTCGAACCATATCCCCAAGAAACTCATGCTGAGGCAATTCTTTGGTGAGGTAGTCGGAGTAGGCAAGTTCACTGACTAGCCGCACTCCGTGAATAAGCACAAGCTTTTCAAAACGCTCGTAGGTCTCGGGGTCGCGAACAATGCTCATGAACGGCGCAAGCCCCGTGCCTGTCGAGAAAAGATAAAGGTTTCTACCAGGGCGTAGGTCATCAAGAACCAGCGTGCCCGTTGCCTTCTGACCAACCAGCAGGCTGTCACCCGTTTGAATATGCTGCAGGCGCGAGGTTAAGGGCCCATCAGGCACCTTAATTGAGAGGAACTCCAGGTGCTCTTCGTAATTGGGGCTCACCACACTGTAAGCACGCATCAGCGGCCTACCTTCCACCTCGAGGCCAATCATCACGAAATGCCCATTACGAAAACGAAAGCTTGATTCTCGAGTGGTCGTAAAAGAAAAAAGCGTGTCGTTCCAGTGGGTCACACTGGTCACGGTCTCTATGCTGTTTGCAGCCATGAAAGGGGGATTCCTTAATCGTTGTTATCGGTGCCAACGTAGGGGTTGGTAAGGCGTTCCTGGCCAAAGCTGCTCATGGGCCCATGACCGGGAATAAACTCAATGTCGTCACCCAAAGGAAAGAGCCTTTGCCTGATCGATCGCAGAAGATCGTCATGATTGCCCCTTGGGAAATCGGTTCTGCCAATGGAGCCCGCAAACAAGACGTCTCCCACGAAGGCAATGCGGCTGGCAAGATGCACGAAGACCAGGTGGCCCGGGGTGTGGCCGGGGCAGTGAATAACTTCAAGCGCCTGCTCACCCACCATAACCGTCTCCCCATCAAACAGCCACCGGTCGGGCCTGAAAGCCTGAAGCTCAGGAAAGCCAAACATTTTTGACTGCGTAGGCAGTTGGTCGATCCAAAAGGCATCGTCGGGGTGTGGGCCCTCTATAGGAACGCCGAGCCGACTCGCCAATAAGCCAGCCTCACCGCAGTGATCAATATGCCCATGGGTGAGAAGAATTTTTTCAAGATGCGCACCCGACTGGGCCACCACGGCCTCAAGCCGATCGATATCTCCTCCAGGGTCGATGAGTGCGGCCTTTTGGGTCACGGGGCAGACAATAAAGGAGCAGTTCTGCTCAAAAGCGGTTACCGGAATAATTTCAATTTCCATAGACCTGAGTGTAGCCGGCCTAAGGGTTTTTACGGGGAGAGCCTGCGCACCCGCCAGTGTTTCTGGGCATCCGAACCCTCGGCACCCTCGCGCTGGAACTCGATGCGATCGTGCAGCCGCGAGGGTCGCCCCTGCCAGAACTCAAAGCGATGCGGGCTAAGTCGATAGCCCCCCCAATGCTCGGGCCTTGGCGGCTCTGATCCAAGCTTATTGCGAAAGTCGTCAAAGGCTTGAGCTAACGCCTCTCGTGAGTCAATGGGCTGGCTTTGCGACGAGGCCCAGGCTCCGATTCGACTCTCAAGCGGTCGGCTATGAAAATAGGCGTCGGACTCTTCGGGTGAGACCTTCTCTAAAAGGCCCTCGATACGAACCTGACGCTCAAGCTCCGGCCAGAAGAACAACAGGCTAGCCCTGGGGTTCTCGGCGATCTGCCGGCCCTTCACGGACTGGTAGTTGGTATAAAAGACAATACCCTGCGAATTCAGACCCTTAATGAGGACCACACGACTGCTTGGGCTGCCATCGGGCCCCACCGTCGACAAGACCATGGCATTGGGCTCGGGAAGTTGAGCTTCCAGTGCCTCGTTCAGCCAGACCTCGAACTGCTGAAAAGGGTCTTTACGAACGCTTAACTCATCAAGACTGGCCTGAGAATAGTCCTTGCGCAGGTCGGCGAGTGGATTCATGACGCACCTTTCACTATGAAAATTTGGCTAAAGTTAGCTTTATTTCGTGCATTTTAGAGTAAAAAACCCCTTTTTTACAAAAAGTTAGACTCGGGTTGCGCCCTGAGACACGTCCGTCGCTCTGGTCAGTTGGCTGAGGCTCATTGATTATTCTTATCAATGACTTTGAAAGCTTCAATTGGACGGGACTAACTTATGAAGGGCACAATGCAACTGTCGTTAGGATAAATAATTGTTCTAGACATGTTGGTATTGTTTGAAAAATCAGTATTTTGTTCAACCACTTAGGAGATAGTCATGCCTCAACTTAAAGGAAGCAGGACGCATCAGCATCTAAAGGATGCGTTTGCTGGCGAGAGCCAGGCCAACCGTCGTTACCTCTACTTCGCAAACAAAGCTGACGTCGAGGGCTACCCCGAAGTCGCCGCTTTGTTCCGTTCGACGGCAGAAGGCGAGACAGGTCATGCCCACGGGCACCTCGATTACTTAGCCCAGGTGGGTGACCCCGCAACCGATCTACCTATCGGCGGTTCTGCTGCAAACCTGAAGTCTGCCGTGGCCGGCGAGACCCATGAGTACACCGATATGTACCCTGGAATGGCCAAGGATGCGCGCGATGAGGGTTTCGACGAGATCGCCGACTGGTTTGAGACCTTGGCGAAGGCTGAGCGTTCGCACGCCAACAAGTTTCAAAAGGCGCTCGATACACTCGATGCTTAAGCTGTTTGTTTGACCCAGGTGCGCGGCCCTTGATCTCATCTTGGTCCGCCACCTGCCCCCTCCCAACGAACCCGACAAGCACCAGGCTTAGTTTGTCTGCCTGAGGTTTTGTAATGACTGATAAAACGTTTGAAGTAAAAACCAACGTTAAAAAGGACGATCATGACTGCGCGTGAAGGATCATTAGAGGCGCCCACCCGGCATCCCATCGACTGGCTGAACCCCGAGTTCTACAACGAAGAAGCCTGTTTTAATGAGCTTGAGCGAATCTTTGACATTTGCCATGGTTGTCGGCGTTGCGTAAGCCTATGCGGCTCGTTTCCCACGCTCTTCGACCTTCTCGATGCGGGCGAAAGTGGCGAAATTGACGGCGTCGACAAGAAAGATTACTGGAAGGTCGTTGACCAGTGCTACCTGTGCGATGTCTGTTACCTGACCAAGTGCCCTTATGTGCCACCCCACCCCTGGAACCTCGACTTCCCGCACACCATGTTGCGGGCCAAAGCCATTCAGTTCAAGAAGGGCTCTCCGACTAAGTTTCGCGACACAACCCTTTCAAATACTGCCGCCAACGGGAAGTTAGCCTCCATCCCGGTGGTTGCTCAAACCGTAAACGCCTTAGGCAAGGTCAAGGCCGCACGCGCCATTGGTGAAAAAGTGCTTGGCGTTCATAAGGACGCCTGGGTTCCCGAGTTCACAACCAAGGTGTTTGAGAAGAATGCAAAGGTCTCAGCAGGCTTTCCGGTGAAAGACGGGGAACGCTCCAAAGGCAAGGTGGCCATTTACACCACCTGCTACGTGAACTGGAACGAGCCCGGCATTGGTCATGATCTTGTTAAAGTGCTTCAGCACAACGAGATACCGTATGTGGTGGTTGAAAAACAGGCCTGCTGCGGCATGCCCAAGCTCGAGCTCGGCGACCTTGATTCCGTTGCGAGCCTTGCAAAGGAGAACCTCCCCCGACTAGCCGCCCTGGCACGCGAGGGCTATTCCATCATGACGCCCATTCCCTCTTGCACCCTTATGTTCAAGCAAGAGATCCCCCTTATGTTTCCCAACGACCCCGATGCACAGGCCGTGAAGGCCGCCATGGTCGACCCATTTGAGTACTTCCAGCTTCGCCGTAAAGACGGGCTTCTGAAGACAGATTTCAAAGAAGAACTGGGTAATGTTTCCTACCATATTTCCTGTCACCTTCGGGTCCAGAACGTGGGGCAGAAAACCCGAGAAACCCTTGAAATGATCCCCGGTACAGCGGTGAATACGGTCGAGCGATGCTCGGGCCATGCCGGCACCTGGGGCGTCAAAAAAGAGTTTCACGAAATGGCAATGAAAATAGGCCGCCCTGTTTTTCGCCAGATGGCTGAGCACCCTCAGGCCAACGGTGGGCAAGGCGGAGACCCCGACGTCATTGCCTCAGACTGTCAGTTGGCAGGCCATCATATCGAGCAAGGCATGGCGGGCAAGGCCGACGGGAAAGTCGAGCATCCACTAAGCCTTCTTGCGCGTGCCTACGGGCTTTAAAAGCTTATCGTTATAAAAGTTAATCTTCTCAACGCAAAGGAAATTGTATGAACGGAGATACACAGATGGACAAGATTAGTCGTGAATCGTTATGGAGCCTTGAGCATTACGCGCGCATCCGTAACCAGTTTCGTGCTGAAGTCATGGCGCACAAGAAACTTCGTCGAGTTGCACTCGGCGAGAACATGATGCTGATCTTTGAAGACGAGAAAACCATCCGTTATCAGATTCAGGAAATTCTTCGAATTGAAAAAACCTTCGAGGAAGAAGGCATTCAAGGCGAACTCGACGCCTACAACCCACTTATTCCTGATGGCCGCAACTTCAAGTGCACCATGATGCTCGAGTACCCGGACCCCGAAATTCGTAAGATTGAATTGCGTAAGCTCAAGGGTGTCGAGACCAAAGTCTTTATTCAGGTTGAGGGTCGGGAGAAGGTCTGGGCGATTGCCGATGAAGACCTTGAGCGTGAAAATGACGAGAAGACATCCTCGGTGCATTTCATGCGCTTTGAGCTCGACGAAGATATGGCGGCCGCTCTTAAATACGGTGTTGCCTTAACCATTGGTGTCGAGCATCCCGCCTGCAGCTTTAAGCTTGACCCGGTGCCGGCTGAAATCCGAGCGTCTCTGGTCAAAGACCTTGCTTAGTCTGCCGGCGATTTGATGCTTAAAACGCTACACTGAGGCGCATGACAACGCTTAAGGCAAAAAACGTACTCGGGACGGCGCTTGAACCCTGCAGCCTCGATCCTCTCACGGGCTTTTTTCGTGATGGTTGTTGCAATTCAAGCGCCGATGACTTTGGCAGTCACACGGTCTGCGCCCAAATGACGGAGGCCTTTCTTAATTTTTCAATGGAAAGGGGCAACGACCTCTCGACCCCCCGCCCCGAATACAAGTTTCCCGGACTTAAGCCGGGTGACCGTTGGTGCGTCTGCGCGGGTCGCTGGCGTGAAGCTGCCGAGCACGGCGTCGCCCCGCCTGTGGTTCTTGCCTCAACCCATGAGCGTGCGCTTGAAGTGGTTGCCCTAGCCGACCTCGAATACCACGCACTTCAGTTCGAATCTTAACCTAGGCAAGTCTGTCCGCAAATAGGCTGGCCGCCTTTTCCACCTTCGGGCGCACAACAGCCATGCAGTACCCCTGATAGGGGTTGCGATCGAAGTAGTTGTCGTGGTCGGCCTCCGCAGGCCAAAAGGTCTTTGAAGTAATGCCCGCCTGCCCTGCAAACTCTTCCTCGGTGACAAGTTGCAGCTGAGTCACGATGGGATCTTTGTAATGCCCCGACTGACCAAGACGCTGAAGAAAAGCTTGGGCTTGTTCAAGCTGCTGACTGCCTACGGCAAAAATAGCGGATCGATACTGGCTGCCAATGTCGTGGCCTTGCCGATTCAAGGTGGTTGGGTCGTGAATGGCGAAAAAAATCTCAAGCAGGCTCTCGAAGCTCACATGGTCGGGGTCGAAGTGAACACAGACAACCTCAGCATGACCCGTTCGACCCGAGCAGATTTTTTCATAGCTTGGTTGCGCGAGCTCACCTCCCATATACCCCGACTGGACACGCGAAACAC
Source organism: Bordetella parapertussis (assembly GCA_945901825.1). GTDB lineage: Bacteria > Pseudomonadota > Gammaproteobacteria > Burkholderiales > Burkholderiaceae_A > Hahnella. Next base: position 53,262 of record CAMDMC010000001.1, on the reverse strand, counting down.
CCCGCACCCTCTGAAAGACCGCCTCAAGGCACCAGAAGCAGCCACCGGCAAGAAAAGTTGTTTCAACCATCGACACGATCCCTTCAACGATATGAGCTCAGCTCAGAAGTTTATTCCTATGACGGAAATCCAAGGGCCTAAGGCCTTCTAAACTTTCAAGCATTGTTTGAAGACTTTTCCAAAGGACTCGGATCGATGAAGACCATTTACCGCCCTGCAGGTTTTAGCCTTAGCAGCCTCATTGCCTGCACAGCAATGGCAATAACCATGGCCTCCACGGCAACGGCGGCCAGTCCGAACGCAACAAAAAGCTTCTCCTCGGCCCTTATTAGTGCTGCAGAGCTGCGCACCCTACTTGCTTCGTCAAGTAAATCCTCACCCGAACAAGCAGTTAGGGTGCTCGACACCCGCGAACTTCTTCAGGCAGACAATAAAACACCCAACTTTGAGGCAGGCCGTATTCCAGGGGCTTTGCCGCTGCCCTACTCCTTGCTTCGCGGCCCCAAAGAGAACCCCGGGCGCAGCCCCAGCCTTGAGAAGCTCTCTGGCCTGCTTCAACCTCTAGGCCTTCATCTGAACTCGCCCATCGTTCTTACGGGAAGCGGCTCAGACCCTACTGAGTTCGGCGCCGTCGCCCGAACCTACTGGACGTTAAAGTCGGTAGGCTTTACTCGGCTAGCCATTCTAAACGGGGGCTTTGGCGCATGGCTTGCAAGCAAGTATCCCGTTGAAACAGGTGCGCCGCGTGCAACCGTGGCAAACGCAGCCTTGCAACTCAAGCCCAACGAGAGCTTTGGCGTCACCACACAGACCTTAAATGAGCTTCGACTCGCTCTCGAGCCCGCACTTTTTGTCGATGCAAGACCGGAGGACTTCTACCTCGGCCAGCTTCGCCATGGCGCCGCCGCCCGCTGGGGAACCCTTCCCAATGCGCTTCACTTCGATAGCGAAGAATGGTTTACGCCCAACACGGGGCGTCTGCCTGGCCTTAAAGAGCTTCGTGCCATTGCGCAGGCTGAAGGTTTCTTGCAGCCCAAGGTTCAGGTTGCCTTTTGCAACACAGGCCACTGGGCCGCGACCCACTGGTTTATTGTCTCCGAGCTTCTGGGCCAATCGCAGGTTCGTCTCTACCCCGAGTCGGCCATTGCCTGGAGCCAGGCTGGCCTACCCATGGACAATGAGCCAAGCCGGGCTGTGGCCTTGCTTAGGCAGGCACAGGGCAAGGGTGTGCAGTAGAATGAAGGCATGCCAGCCCCCTCGAGTCGTCCAGGCTTTCTTAATGTAAGCCAGCTTCAACAGGTTCCCATTAAGCCTGTCAAAGGTTGTGTTTTCTGCGAGGAAGTGGGCGGTCGGCTGCTGCAACACCACGAAGACTTCCGGGTGGTTGCCATTGACGACATTGAGTTACCCGGATGTGCGCGCGTTATTTGGAATCACCATGTGGCAGAGCTTTCTGAGCTTACCGAGACGCAACGGCTTCTTCTCATTCAGGCACTGCACGAGACCGATCTTCGCATTCGCACCCTGCATAAGCCTCACAAAATAAACATTGCAAGTTTCGGCAATAAGGTTCCACACCTTCACTTCCATTTCATTGCCCGCTGGAAGACAGACCCCTGGTGGCCTGAATCAACATGGGCCGAGCGCACTCCTTTGAAGTGGCAAGGCATTTCTGCGGCGGGCTTTGCTAAGGCAGCAGTTCAACTTTCCGAGTCGGAGCCAGCCCTCTTAGCCGTTTCAGACTGGACTCAACTTAAAGACCTGGCGACCCCGTTACGAAGGGCGGTTTTTGTTGAGGAGCAATCGGTTCCCGAAGAGGAAGAGTTCGATAGCTTCGACAGTATGAGTCGGCATGTTGTCATTGCAGCAAATAATGTAGCCCTGGGAACGGGCAGGCTTGCGCCCGATGGACGTCTCGGGCGCATCTCAGTTGCAAAGGGGCACCGTCAAAAAGGCCTGGGCCGTTTTCTTGTTCGTGCCCTCCTTAAAGAGGCGCAGCGGCTTAACTATCCCTCTGTCTATCTTCACGGCCAACTTCACGCCCTTGGCTTTTATGAGCAACTTGGGTTCATGGCCGAGGGCGAGGAGTTTATGGAGTGCGAAATAGCCCACCGCCGCATGAGCCTTAGCTTTTAGAAGCAGCCCTTCGAAGCCTGTCCCAAATGGCCTCCCAGGCAGCAGTCTGCGGAGGGCGTTCAACCAGAATCAGCTCTACCCCCTTACCGTCCCAGTCGTTCAGACACCGATAAAACTGCCTGGCATAGGCTTCGGATTCTGGCGCCAGAGCCTGCAAATCGATGTTAAATCTGGTGGGCCTTACGGCGTCTGACGATGCAGAAAATGAAGCCCACGGCACCCGAGCCTCAAGAAGAAGAAGGCCCAGCTTCAACCCCTCAGCCCGGTTAGGCACGTTCAGTGCCGTTAATTCAGCCAGGCCCTGGTCTTCCAATGCCTTGCCTGACCGGACGAAAGCCTCAATTTGCGCACGAGGCCAGACAAGTAAGGGACACCGGGGTGCGTAGTGGGAGTCAAGGCTTCCCGAGACACGCAGCTCTTCTCCCTGCGGCGATGGCGTTTGAAGCAGAGAAAATGCGTTGGCTTTAAGCCATGCGTTAAGCCTTTCGCGCGACAAGCCCCCCGGTCGCAGCAGCCTGGGCACCGAGTCACGGCAGTCCACAATGGTGCTCTCAAGGCCAAGTGGGCAGTCGCCCGCCTTCAAAAGACAGTCTTCGGCCCGCAGAAAGGGGCCAAGCCCCTTAATCACATCGCTTGCTCGGGTCGGACTGACACCGCCAAAGCGATTGGCCGACGGTGCGGCAACGAGACCCGAGCCTTGGGCTGCAAAAGCAAGCAGCATGCGTCGTGCAACCTCCTGATCGGGTACACGAATTCCGACGGAGTCCTGACCGCCAGTCACGTCCGATGGAACAAGGTCCGACTTTTTCAGTATGAGCGTAAGCGGGCCCGGCCAAAAGGCATTCGCAAGGCCCAAGGCCAAAGGGCTCCATTGGGTGGATACCTTTAGAGCGCCCTGCAGATCGGCTGCATGAAGAATCAGTGGATGCCCCTTCGGACGCCCCTTGGCTTGAAAGATTCGCGCAACAGCGGCGGAATTTAATCCATCGGCACCGAGCCCGTAAACGGTCTCTGTTGGGAAGGCAACAAGAAAGCCTTGGCTTAGGGCCTTCGCGGCCTCGCTGACTGCACTTGCCGTTGACGAGTCTGCGAAGGCCGAGAGCTTTGGCTGACCGTGAGCATCGAAGGGGCCGGGCGTAGGGCCGCAGTCAAGCTCACGCATCACCAAGCTTCTGGGTGATGTGGCCCATTTTTCGTCCGGGCCTTGGCTGCGTTTTCCCGTAAAGATGCAGCCAGGCATCATCTGGTGGAACAAGCTGACTCCAGTCGGGCTCGCGCATGGGTTTGTTAGGTCCATCAGGAAACCAGAGGTCACCAAGAAGATTGGTCATGCGGCAGGCAAACTGCAGGCGTGTTGGGCCCAAGGGAATATGCGCGCAGATACGGGCCTGCTGCTCAAACTGGCTGGTTGGGCAGGCATCCAAAGTGTAGTGCCCACTGTTGTGTGGTCTCGGTGCCATCTCGTTGGCAAGCAGGCCAAGGTCCTCCACCCAGAAAAACTCAAGCGCAAGCACACCCACGTACCCAAGCTTGAGTGCAAGCGTCTTCACATGTTGTTCAGCCTGCTGAACAACATTCTGCGGCAGAGTGACAGGAACGTCACTGGTATGAAGAATGCCGTCACGGTGCTCGTTCTGCGCAGCAGGAAAGACAGCCACATGACCCTGCGCATTACGGGCGATAACAACAGAGATCTCGGCCTTGAGCGAGAGTTTTTTCTCCAGCACACACGGCACCGACCCAAGTTCTTGAAAGGCGTGACTCAGCTCATCCAGACTATTCACGCTCAGTTGCCCCTTACCGTCGTATCCAAGCTGCGCTGTTTTCAGAATGGCTGGAAAGTGCGAACGCTTGACGATCTCGAAGTCGCTAAGTGAATTAAGCGTAATGTAAGGGCCCACAGGTATGCCCGCCTTGGTAAAGAGGGTCTTTTCTTTGCGCCGGTCTTGCGCAAGCTCAACCGAGGCGGCATCGGGATAGGTTGGCCCGTACTGGGCTAAGAAGCGAATACTTGCCGATGGAATGTTCTCAAACTCGGTGGTGAAGACCTGAGCGCGCTCGGCAAGGGCTCTAAGCGCTGCCCGATCTGCATAATCCCCCACCACAACATCATCGGCAATCTGGGCTGCTGGCCCCTTGGGGTCGGGGTCTAGCACCACCACCTGAAGGCCCAGCCGGTGCGCGGCCTGAATCATCATGCGGCCAAGCTGGCCTCCACCAAGAAGACCAATAACCGGGCTTACAGAAACCATAAAAAACGGGCTCTAGGGCTTGGGCTTGAGCTCGGCCTGCGAACGTCCAAGGTTCGCATTCATGGACTCGGCCTGTTGGGTCTGACGCTCTCGAAACTCTTGAAGGCGCTGGTGAAGCAAAGGATCGTCGCGGGTTAAGCCTGCAATAAGATGCAGGGCTGCATTGGCGGCACCCGCCTCACCAATTGCAAATGTAGCCACTGGAATGCCCTTGGGCATCTGCACAATGGAATAAAGCGAGTCCTCTCCACGAAGATACTTAGAGGGAACAGGAACTCCGAACACGGGAACGGTGGTTTTCGCAGCAAGCATTCCGGGCAGGTGTGCAGCCCCACCTGCGCCTGCAATCAGACCTACAAGGCCGCGCGCCCGAGCAGACTCCGCATAACGGTAGAGCTCATCGGGCATTCTGTGCGCTGAGACCACGCGGGCCTCATGAGGAAGGCCGAACTGATCGAGCATCTCAACGGCATGGCGCATGACCTCCCAGTCGGACTGCGAGCCCATGACAACGCCAACAATAGGCATACGCACCCCAGCAAGTCGAAAGAGCGCCTCACGGTATTTCTGTGCGGTCTTCTCAACAACAATCTCGGGAAGCCATGGGGCAGGAGCCTGCTTGTTCCAGTCGAGCGTCTCAAGGTAATCGCGCACGTACTGCTTGTCGAAACTTGGTGGGCTCAGGCCCTCGGCGTAGGCATCGGCAGGCCAGAATCGCGAGGAGTCCGCGGTAAGCACCTCGTCCATAAGGTGCAGCTCACCCCGGGCATCCAGACCAAACTCAAACTTGGTGTCAGCAATAAGAATGCCTTGCGACACAGCATAGTCGGCCGCCTCTTGGTAGAGCTGGAGGCTTATTGAACGAATTTTTTCTGCTAGCGACTGGCCAATTTGACCCGCCATTTGCTCAAAGCTGATGTTCTCGTCATGCTCGCCCATCTCGGCCTTGCGCGCCGGTGTGAAGATGGGCTCAGGCAACCTGCTGGCCTGCTTTAAACCTTTTGGAAGCTCAATTCCACAGACACTGCCACTTGCCTGGTAATCCTTCCAGCCCCCCCCAATTAAATAGCCACGAACAACCGCCTCAACCAAAACGGGCTTAAGGCGTTTGACAACAACCGCCCTGCCCCGAACCTGATCGACTTCGTTACTTGCTACCACCGTCTCGGGGTCAATACCCGTTAAATGATTGGGAACAATTGCGCCGAGCCGAGCAAACCAGAATTCCGAGAGCCTATTCAGAATAATGCCCTTATCGGGAATAGGCTGGTCAAGTACAACATCGAAGGCCGAAAGACGATCGGTTGCCACCATAAGTAGCTGGTCGTCCCCCACAGCGTAAAGGTCACGGACCTTCCCCCGCCCAAGCAGGGGAAGCGACTCGATATGGCTTTGTAGCACTACTGAACGCGCTGGCCTAAAGCGCCCTCGGCGTAGTGACCCGCCATAACCGAAAGATCCACCGGGCGAATTTTACTGCCCTGTCCAGCACAACCAAACTCTTGATAGCGAGCCTTGCATATCTTCTTGGCTGCCTCTCGGGCTGGCTTTAAAAAATCTCTAGGATCAAAGTGCGAGGGGTTCTCGGCCATAAAACGACGCATGGCAGCCGTCATGGCAAGGCGGATATCGGTATCGATATTAATTTTACGTACGCCATGCTTTATAGCCTCTTGAATTTCTTCAACGGGTACGCCGTAGGTTTCCTTCATGTCGCCGCCAAACTGGCGGATTTCTTCAAGAAGATCTTGAGGGACAGAGGATGATCCGTGCATGACCAGATGGGTGGTTGGGATGCGCTGGTGAATTTCCTTAATGCGGTTAATCGCCAGAATATCGCCCGTGGGCTTGCGCGAAAACTTATAGGCACCATGACTGGTTCCGATGGCAATGGCCAGGGCATCAAGCTGGGTGCGCTTCACAAAATCAGCAGCCTGCTCGGGGTCCGTAAGAAGCTGCTCACGAGTCATGGTGGAATCGGTTCCATGGCCGTCCTCCTTGTCGCCCTTCATGGTCTCAAGTGAGCCAAGGCATCCAAGCTCACCCTCCACAGAGACGCCAAGCTTGTGGGCCATTGCAACCACCTGAGAGGTGACCTGCACGTTGTAGTCATAGCTTGCGATGGTCTTGCCATCGGCCTCAAGGGAGCCGTCCATCATTACACTTGAGAACCCAAGAGCAATTGCACCTTGGCAGACCTCGGGGCTCTGACCATGGTCTTGATGCATAACAACGGGAACTTTAGGGTAGGCCTCGAATGCCGCAAGAATAAGGTGCTTTAGAAAGTCTTCACCCGCATACCGGCGGGCACCGGCGCTCGCCTGCATAATGACCGGCGAATCCACCTCATGAGCGGCCGCCATAATGGCCTGAACCTGCTCAAGATTATTAACATTAAAAGCGGGAACCCCATACTGGTTTTCCGCGGCATGATCCAAGACTTGGCGAAGAGAGATTAAAGGCATGGCACGGACCTCATTTAAGATGGATTAAGAATTATGCTTGGAAAAGCGCGAGGACGGTTGCGCGCTAATTTGAACAATCTTCAAGGAATTGGTGCCCCCGGACTGACCTATGGGGTCACCCATGGTAATAATCACAAGGTCACCTGGCTGAACAACCCCCGCGTCCACCAATCTTTGCTCTGCGGCCGAAAGCAGGGCCTCTCGATCGGTGGCCTGAAAATCGAACATCAGGGGCTCAACGTCTCGGTAAAGCGCCATACGGCGCCTGCTTATCTCCTCGGGCGTTAAGGCATAAATGGGTACGCCCGCATTTAACCGAGACATCCATAATGCCGTCGACCCCGACTGCGTAAGGGCGACCAAGGCCTTCACGTTTAAGTGGCGCGCCGTAAATAGGCTTGCCATGGCAATGGACTGATCGATTCGCTTAAAGGTACGGTTGAGAAACTCGGTATCCAAAGTTCGCTCCGCAAACTTTTCGGCCTCGATGCAAATGCGCACCATCGACTGCACGGTGCGAACCGGGTAGGCCCCTGCTGCAGTCTCTGCGCTCAGCATAACCGCGTCGGTGCCGTCGAGCACGGCGTTCGCAACATCGGAGACCTCGGCGCGCGTAGGCACAGGCGAGCTAATCATGGACTCCATCATTTGGGTAGCCGTAATGGTGAGCCTGTTGGCCTCACGCGCCATACGAATCATTTTCTTTTGAAGGCTTGGCACCGCCGCATCGCCAACCTCCACAGCCAAGTCACCCCTTGCCACCATAAGGCCCTTGGATGCCTGAATAATTTCTTCAAGATTCTCAATGGCCTCAACACGTTCAATTTTGGCAATGGTCTGAGCCTTAGAGCCTAAGGCATCAAGTAACCGCTGCGCCTCGTGCATATCCGCAGCAGACTTGGGGAAAGACACCGCCAGGTAATCGGCCTCAATGGCCGCTGCAACCTGCATATCAGCCTTATCTTTATCGGTAAGCGCCGGTGCTGAGAGCCCACCGCCCTGTCGATTGATGCCCTTGCGATCCGAAAGAACGCCCCCCTCAATGACGACGCAATGAATGGCCTCGGAATGGACAGACTCGACCCGCATGGAAATAAGCCCATCGTTGAGCAAAAGCGTGTCGCCCGCCTTCACGTCGTTCACAAGCTCGGGATAGTCAAGGCCTACCTGTGTTGCATCGCCCTCGGGGCAGTGAACCATAAGACGAAAGGCCTGACCCGACTGCAGCGTCTCTTTTCCATTTTTAAACTTACCCACCCGAATCTTTGGCCCCTGAAGGTCGGCAAGAATGGCAATGTCGCGTCCGCAGTCGGCCGCTGCCTGGCGGACGCTGGCCGCACGCGCCCGATGTTCATCGGCCGTGCCATGAGAGAAATTCAGGCGAAAGACGTCCACACCCGCCTCAACCAAGGCCCTAATTTGCTCGGCGCTGCTGCTTGCGGGCCCGAGGGTGGCAACAATTTTCGTTGCTCGAGACAGTCCAAGGTTACTGCTCACCCCATTAACCCCTTAAAAGACATAGCTACGACGCGTTCGAAACAGAAACGACTGGTCGAGGTACAAACAAATTAGGCGCGCGCCTCAAGCGCCGCGACGGCCGGCAGGGTTTTGCCTTCTAAGAACTCAAGAAAGGCGCCACCTCCGGTGGAGATGTAATCGATCTGGTTACCAATGTTGTACTTCGCAATCGCCGCCAAGGTGTCACCGCCACCGGCAATGGAAAAGCCGGGTGAGTGGGCAATGGCAGAGGCCAGGGTTCGGGTACCGCCGGAGAACTGTTCAATTTCAAAGACCCCCACCGGGCCATTCCAGACAATCGTTCCGGCCTTAGCCACAATGCCGGCAAGCACAGCGGCCGTCTGTGGGCCAATATCGAGAATCATGTCGTCAGAGGCGCAGTCAGCTGCAGACACCTTGTTGGCCCTTGCCTGGGATGAAAATTCGTTGGCCGTAACAATATCAACTGGGATGGGCACCGAGGCTCCACGCGCCTCCATGACTGCCATGATGGCCTTGGCCTCCTCAATAAGGTCTTTCTCAGCAAGCGATTTACCGATAGGAAGCCCTTTGGCCGCCATGAAAGTATTGGCAATGCCACCGCCCACAATAAGCTGGTCTACCTTCTGGGCTAGCGACTTCAAAATAGTGAGCTTGGTTGAAACCTTAGAGCCCGCAACAATGGCAACCAAGGGTCGGCGCGGTGCCTGCAGGGCTTTACCCAGGGCATCGAGTTCCGCGGCCATTAGCGGGCCTGCGCAGGCCTCGGTGGCGAATCGGGCCATACCGTGGGTCGTTGCCTCGGCACGATGAGCTGTACCGAAGGCGTCGTTCACATAGACATCGCAAAGAGCCGCCATTTTTTTTGCCAGCTGCTCATCGTCCTTTTTCTCACCCTTGTTACCCCGACAGTTCTCAAGCACCACAAGGTCACCGACTGCAACCGTCACTCCCTCTTCCACCCAATTGCTTACCAAGGCAACCTTTCGCCCTAGAAGCTCGGCCATGCGACTGGCAACTGGTGCAAGGGAGTCTTCGGGCTTAAGCTCGCCCTCGGTGGGCCGGCCAAGGTGCGAGGTCACCATAACGGCTGCACCCGCAGCCAAGGCCTGCTCTATGGCAGGCAGAGATGCACGAATACGCGTGTCATCGGTTATTCGACCAGAGTCGTCTTGTGGAACGTTCAGGTCGGCGCGAATAAAAACTCGCTTGCCTTTGAGCTGAATGTCGGAGAGGCGTTTGAATTTCATAAGATAGCTCCGCGTTTACTTCGCCGACATAAGGGCAACCGTGGTGTCAAGCATTCGGTTCGAAAAACCCCATTCGTTGTCGTACCAGGAGAGCACCTTCACAAGACGCCCATCGGCCGACACGCGGGTCTGCGTGGCATCAAAAATACTGGAGTGCGCATCATGATTAAAATCCACCGAAACCAGGGGCGCTGTGTTGTAGCCAAGAACGCCTTTCAATGACCCCTCGGAGGCTGCCTTAAGAAGGGCGTTAACCTCATCGGCCGTGGTAGCCTTTTTCGCCATAAAGGTGAGGTCGACAACGGACACATTAATGGTGGGAACACGCATGGCAAAGCCATCAAGCTTTCCGTTGAGCTCTGGCAGAACGAGACCCACTGCTGCTGCCGCACCGGTCTTGGTGGGAATCATACTCATGGTTGCCGAGCGCGCACGACGCAGGTCTTCATGATAAACGTCGGTCAGAACCTGGTCGTTGGTGTAGGCATGAATGGTGGTCATAAGGCCCGACTCAATACCCAAGGACTCATGCAGAACCTTCGCCATAGGCGCAAGACAGTTGGTTGTGCAGGAGGCATTCGAAATAACCGTATCGCTTGCCTTAAGAACACCCTGGTTAACACCGAAGACCACCGTGGCATCCACATCCTTGCCGCCCGGGGCTGAAATAACGACCTTCTTGGCACCCCCTGCAAGATGGGCATTGGCCTTTTCTTTCGTGGTGAAGAAGCCTGTGCACTCAAGAACCACATCGACGCCAAGGTCCTTCCATGGCAGTTCGGCGGGGTTACGGTTGGCCAGCACCTTAATGCGGTCGCCATTGACCACCATGCAGTCGCCATCAACCGAGACTGTGCCGGGAAACCTGCCGTGGGCCGTGTCGTATTGGGTCAGGTGGGCATTGGTCTCGGGTTTTCCGAGGTCGTTAATGGCAACAATTTCAATGGCGTGACGCTTACCACCTTCGTAGTGAGCCCGCAAAACATTACGTCCAATGCGGCCGTAGCCATTAATAGCAACCTTGATAGTCATATTGCTTCTCCTTATTATTTTGAGTTTTTTAATGCCAGCGCGCGGCGCGCCGTATTCGCAACCGCTATTGCAGTAATGTCGAAGTGCTTGTAGACATCAGGCGCGGGCGCGGATTCACCAAAACGGTCAAGACCGACAACAGCCGCAGGCTGGTACTTCCACCAGAAGTCGGTGACACCAGCCTCAACGACAATGCGAGGCACCCCCGCCGGAAGCACAGAGGCCTTGTAGTCTTCGGACTGCTGATCAAAGACCGTTGTTGACGGTACCGAGACAACACGTACCTTGAGCCGATTCTCAGATCGAAGCATTTTCGCAGCCTCTACAGCCAGGCTAACTTCGGAGCCTGTGGCCATAAGAACCAGCTGGGGCTTAGGATCGGATGAGAGCACATAGGCGCCTTTCGCCACATTGGCGGCGGTTGCGCTTGAGGTGACCTGAGCTGGCAACGCCTGCCTGGAAAGTAGAAGGGCGGTGGGTCCATCATGCCTTTCGAGGGCCGACTTCCAGGCCACTGCCGTCTCTACCGCATCGGCCGGACGCCAGACATGGAGGAAAGGAATGAGACGCAACGAGGACGGCTGCTCAACCGGCTGATGGGTGGGGCCGTCTTCACCAAGCCCAATGGAATCATGGGTAAAGACATGAATCACTCGCTGGTGCATGAGTGCGGCCATACGGATGGCATTGCGGCTGTAGTCAGAAAAGGTAAGAAAGGTGCCGCAATAAGGAATAAACCCGCCATGCAAGGTAATGCCATTGCAGATGGCGGCCATTCCAAACTCACGAACACCATAGCTAATATGTTGGCCGGGGCTTAACTCGCCTGCGCGGTTAACCGAGAGGCTGGCAACCCCCTTCCAGTTTGTCAGGTTGCTGCCCGTGAGATCGGCTGAGCCACCAAGCAACCCGGCAAGTTTTGGACCGATCTCATCAAGCGCCATCTGTGAGGCCTTACGGCTCGCCACGCTTGGCGCCTCTTTACAAAGCTTTTCAATGTAGGCCTGCATGATGGCCGCGAAGTCTTTAGGCAGAGCGCCGGCCATGCGGCGTTTGAACTCGGAGGCCTTACCAGGATGGGCCATGCTGTAGGCCTCGAACAGTTTGTTCCAGGCCGCCTCATGCGCCTGACCGAGCTCGCGAGCATCCCAGGCCTTAAGAACGTCATCGGGCAGTTCAAAGGGTGCATGGGGCCAGCCTATGGCCTTTCGTGTGAGGGTAATTTCTTCGGCACCAAGGGCCTCACCATGGGCCTTGGCCGTGCCTGCTCGGTTAGGCGAACCCTTACCAATAACGGTTTTACAAATAATGAGAGTGGGCGCAAGCCGGCCCTTACAGCCGTTGGCCGCCCAGTCACGGGCCTGTTCGAGTGCGGCTGAAACCTGGGCGACGTCATGGCCGTCGATAGGTCCAATCACATTCCAGCCATAGGCCTCAAAACGCTTCTTTGTGTCGTCGCGAAACCAGCCTTCAACATTGCCATCAATCGAAATGGAATTGTCGTCGTACAGGGCAATAAGTTTCGACAGACCCCAGACCCCTGCAAGCGCGCAGGTTTCGTGGCTAATGCCTTCCATCAGGCAGCCATCGCCAAGAAATACGTAGGTGCAATGGTCAACGAGGTTGTAGCCGGGTTCATTGAATTCGGCTGCAAGAAGCCGCTCGGCCAGGGCCATGCCCACGGCATTGGAGACGCCCTGCCCGAGTGGCCCTGTTGTGGTCTCAACACCGGGGGTCATTCCAACTTCAGGGTGTCCCGGTGTTTTGGAATGAAGCTGACGAAAGTTCTTCAGCTCCTTCATTGGAAGGTCGTAGCCGGTGAGGTGCAAAAGCGCGTAAATAAGCATGGACCCATGGCCATTGCTTAAGACAAACCGGTCACGGTTTGCCCAGGAAGGATTTAAGGGGCTGTGGCGAAGCTGGCCATGCCAGAGCGCAACCGCCATCTCCGCCATGCCCATGGGCATACCGGGGTGGCCGGAGTTGGCCTGCTGAACCGCGTCCATGGCAAGGGCCCGAATGGCATTGGCCATTTGCGTGCTCTGTTCGGAACGGGGTTGCGTGGTTTTAACGGCATCTGTTGTTTGAGTTTGCGTCGTTGCCAAAATTCGTCTCCAAAAATGACCGAGCCCCTTCTTTGAGAGGCCACCACGGGCCTGCACAGGCCCGCCAAGGGGTGTTACTGTACCGAAAGCCTACTGGAAACCCCTAAGTGTACCCTTGAGACCCCCTTCCAATCCTGAAGAGATTCTTACTCAAACTGTTAAGAATCCACTTGCCCAGACACGCAAGCCCCGGTTGAGCCCATGACACCCCGACTCTACCTGCCAGAGCTTAAAGCCGGACGCGTCACCCTGAGCAAAGAGCAGAGTCATCATCTGGTCCGCGTGCTTCGCCTGGCATCGGGCGCATTCGTGGTTGGCTTCAACGGGCAAGGACAGGAGGCCAGCATGCAACTGCTTGTGGCCGACGCCCAGGCTTGCCTACTTGAAGCAGAGCCACCGCAGACCATCAACCGTGAGTCGCCCTTGCGCACCGTGGTTCTGCAGGCCCTTTGCACGGGCGACAAGATGGACTGGGTGGTTCAGAAGTCAAGCGAGCTTGGCGCGAGCGAAATTTGGCCCATTCAGGCTGAGCGTTCGGTGCTGCGACTCACGGGCTCAAGGGCAGCAACCCGCCTTGAGCACTGGCGGAAAATTGCAGAGTCCGCCGCCTCGCAATGCGGCCGAAACAGGCTGCCTAAGCTTGCACCCATCAAAACACTCCAAGAGGCTGTCCTGCAATTCGAAGCTGAACCGCAACCAAAGTCGGCATGGCTTCTAGACCCCTTTGCGGACCAAAGCCTCTCGTCTGCAGCCATGAGCCCGCGCATGGGCATTCTTATTGGACCCGAAGCGGGGTTTTCGGACGAGGAAGAGGCACTGGCGCGAACACATGGCTTTGAAGGTGTTCGGTCGGGGCCCCGAATTCTGCGAACAGAAACCGCGGCGGCGGCGGTTCTATCCAGCCTCGCCTGCCGTTGCGGTGAGTTCTAGCCAGTCTCACCTGCTGCTGAGGTGAGTTCTAAACCTCAGAACTTCCGCAGCTCCCCTTAAATAGGCGCATAGCCCGGCCGATTGGCCCCAACCACGGTAACGGCGGTAGTGTTCACCACGCGTCTTACAGTAGCCGAGGGAGTAAGAATAAGAACGGGTGCAGCGCAACCTAAAAGAAGCGGCCCAATGGCAATGTTATTCCCAGCAGCCGTCTTTAGAAGGTTATAAGAGATATTTGCTGTCTCTAAGTTGGGCATTACCAGTAAGTTGGCACTGCCCTGCAGGGTCGAGCGCGGCATAATGCGGGCCCGCATGTCGGGGTCAAGTGCTACATCGCCCTGCATCTCGCCGTCGACATTTAAGTTGGGATCAAGCTGGCGAATCAGCGCAAGTGCCTTCACCATCTTTTCGGAACTGGCCGACACAACGGTTCCGAAATTCGAGGCGGATAGCAGCGCCACCCTGGGCTCTAGGCCAATACCGCGCATGGCCTCGGCAGCGGCTAGGGTTAGCTCACAGATCTGCTCGGCGGTGGGGTCTTGGTTGACATGGGTATCTACAATTCCGATGGTGCGATTCGGAAGCATGACAATATTCAGGGCGCCGTAAACCGTCGCGCCCGGCGCCCTGCCAAGCACCTGGTCAACGTAATGCAGATGAAGTCCATAGGTGCCAAAGGTTCCGCAAATTAGCGCATCGGCCTCGCCCTTGTGAATCATCATTGAACCAATAAGGGTGTTGCGACGCCTCATTTCAATCTGCGCGTATTGGGCGGTTACACCCTTGCGTTCCGTGAGCAAATGATAGGTCTCCCAGTAATCCCGATACCGGTCATCTTGCTCGGGGTTTACAAGCTCGACATCGACACCGATTCGAATGCGAAGACCAAACTGGGTGATACGTTTCTCAACCACCTGCGGGCGCCCGATAAGAACGGGGGCCGCAATTTTCTCATCAACAACCACCTGAATGGCCCGCAGCACGCGCTCGTCTTCGCCCTCGGCATAGACCACTCGGCGTCGCTCAGCTGACTTGGCAAGCGCCATGATGGGCTTCATGAAGTTACCCGAGAGGTAGACAAACTCTTGCAGTCTGTCCATGTAGACCACGAAGTCTTCGATGGGTCGCGTGGCCACCCCGTCTGCCATCGCGGCCTTGGCTACCGCGGGCGCGATTTTTACAATGAGCCTGGGGTCAAAAGGCTTGGGAATAAGGTAATCGGGGCCAAAGCTAAGACCGTCCGTCCCGTAGGCTGCAGTCACGATGTCAGACTGCTCAGCCCTTGCAAGCTCTGCAATGGCATGCACCGCCGCAAGCTCCATGTTGCGAGTAATGGTGGTTGCCCCTACATCAAGCGCTCCTCTAAAAATGAAGGGGAAGCACAAAACATTGTTCACCTGATTCGGGTAGTCAGTACGACCGGTTGCAATGATGGCATCGGACCGAACAGCCTTCGCATCATCCGGAAGGATCTCTGGGTTGGGATTGGCCAGGGCAAAAATTAGGGGTCTTGCCGCCATCTTCTTAACCATCTCGGGCTTCAAAACACCACCAGCGGAGAGACCAAGAAAGATGTCTGCTTCCTCAATGACCTCTGTTAAGGTGCGCGCATTGGTGGGCTGCGCAAACCTTGCTTTCTCGGGGTCCATAAGCTCGGTGCGCCCTTCGTAGACCACCCCTTTGATGTCGGTGACCCAGATATGCTCTTTGGGCAGCCCAAGATCGAGAAGCAGGTCTAGACAGGCTAGGGCTGCAGCCCCCGCACCCGAGACGACGACCTTCACCGAGCCAATATCTTTCTCAACAACCTTCAGGCCATTGACTACTGCTGCGCCAACCACAATGGCTGTGCCATGCTGATCGTCGTGAAAAACGGGGATCTTCATGCGCTCGCGCAGTTTGCGTTCTACGTAAAAACAATCGGGCGCCTTGATATCTTCCAGGTTAATTCCGCCGAAGGTGGGCTCAAGGGCCGCGACGATATCCACCAGTTTGTCAAGGTTGCGCTCATCAAGCTCAATATCAAAGACATCAATACCGGCGAACTTCTTAAATAAGACACCTTTACCTTCCATGACCGGCTTTGCGGCCAAGGGGCCGATATCGCCCAGGCCAAGCACTGCAGAACCATTGGTAACAACCGCCACAAGGTTGCCACGGGCGGTGTAGCGAAAGACATTCAGCGGATCTGCAACGATTTCTTCGCAGGCTGCTGCAACCCCCGGAGAGTAGGCAAGCGCCAGATCTCGCTGATTGACAAGCTGCTTGGTGGGTGTAACCGAGATCTTTCCCGGACGTCCGCGCTCGTGATAGTCCAGAGCCTGTTGACGGAAATGAGGATCCATGCGGGACGCCTTTTTTAATTAGAGTGAAGACACGATTATGGCCCTGTTCACAGACAAGGGCAGGCTATTCGCCCGACGCGTTCAGCACCCGGCCTTGCGCTGCAGCAACAATACGGCTGCGTTCGCGCAGAACCTTTTCGGGATACTCGGTCAGACCGGTTGAACCAACCCCCACGTAGGCACGAAGTGCAGAATCGAGGTCGCGATAGCGGTCAAGGTATTCGCGCAGAATAGTTGCCCCTACTCGAATATTGGCCCAAGGGGTAAGTGCAAGGTCGTCGCCGCCCAAGGCCTGGAATTTTTCTATGTGGACATCGGCCATGATCTGCATAAGCCCTTTCGCACCCGCAGAGCTCTCTGCCAAAGGGTTGAATCGAGACTCGATGGCAATAACAGCAAGCACCAGATAAGGATCAAGCCGGAATAACTCAGCAGCCTGAAAGGAATGACCAACAATTTGTTCAACAGCGCCTTGGGCAACCCGGTATCGCTTGGCGATCCAATGCGCGGCCCGAGCTTGCTCGGGCGTAAGGCCCGAAGGACGGGAAACAAATAGAGAGTCAACGGGGGGCGTCTGAAAGGCCGACTGAACCATGGCTGCCCATGCAAACAAACGCACCCTACCGGCGGGTGTAAGCACAGTAGACAGCGCGATAAGGGCCACAACAACAAGCACCACCAGCGAACGACCCATATTTTCGACAGGTGGGGGAACAGACTGCGGCGGGGGATTGTCCATAGACTGAAGGGTAGCGTTTTAAACCTCTTTAGTGGTAAGGTGCCGCCCTGCTATCGCCTTTTTGGTCTAGGAGAGTTGTATGACGCTTGAAAAAAATGAAAACTATTTCGAACTTACCGACGAGAACGATCGGGCATCAGCCATTGAGACGCAGTTCAACGAAGATGCGCTTGAACAGGCCCGGCGAAAGACAGCTCCCGAGACAAGCCCCGACTTCGACGGCATACATTGCATCGACTGCGGAGAATCCATTGTGGCGGCGCGACTCAAGCTCGGGAAAATCCGATGCATCGACTGCCAGACCATCCTGGAGAAGCAGAACCGGTTTTTCGCCCAGTAATCGGCCGGCGCGGTTCGATTTAGGGTAATCCCTCAATTTTTTGGGTCCACCTTGAAAAATGGAAGAATTGCACCTATTATTAGCACTCGTAAGCACTGAGTGCTAACAAATCGCTCCGTGACATATTGAGTCCCGGTCAGCGAAAGCTCTTTTCTCAACCTTAACCTTCTAAATGGAGTGAACTGAATGAAACTGCGTCCCTTACATGACCGGCTTGTGGTCAAGCGCCTGGACAATGAGCGTAAAACCGCCTCCGGAATCGTTATTCCTGAAAATGCTGCCGAAAAGCCAGATCAGGGTGAAGTGATGGCTGTGGGCAAAGGAAAAATTCAAGACGACGGTAAGCAGAGAGCGCTTGACATCAAAGTCGGCGACAAGATTCTTTTTGGCAAGTACTCCGGCCAGACCGTCAAGGTCGATGGCGACGAGCTGCTTGTTCTTCGCGAAGACGACGTCATGGCAGTGATCGAAGGCTAATGACCCGAACGGTCATCGCATTCCCTCAACTTTTGACTAATTCCTAGGAGTAATTCATGGCTGCAAAACAGGTTGTATTCGGCGACGACGGTCGCGCAAAAATGGTTAACGGCGTCAATATTCTCGCCAACGCCGTCAAAGTAACCCTCGGCCCCAAAGGTCGTAATGTTGTTCTCGAGCGCTCCTTTGGCTCACCCACGGTCACCAAGGACGGTGTATCGGTTGCCAAAGAAATCGAACTGAAAGACAAGTTCGAAAACATGGGCGCCCAGATGTTGAAGGAAGTGGCTTCCAAAACATCCGACAACGCCGGCGATGGCACAACAACAGCCACCGTACTAGCCCAGGCTATCGTTCGTGAAGGCATGAAGTATGTTGCCGCGGGTATGAACCCCATGGACCTCAAGCGCGGCATCGACAGGGCCGTGATCTCTATTACCGAAGAACTCAAGAAGATTTCCAAGCCATGCACCACCGCCAAAGAGATTGCCCAGGTGGGCTCCATTTCAGCCAACTCCGACAGCGAGATCGGCGAAATTATTTCTCAGGCCATGGAGAAGGTTGGCAAAGAGGGCGTCATTACGGTCGAAGACGGCAAGTCGCTGAACAACGAACTCGACGTCGTTGAGGGCATGCAGTTTGACCGTGGTTATTTGTCGCCTTACTTCATTAACAACCCCGACAAGCAGGTTGCCATGCTTGAGAACCCGTTCATTCTCTTGCACGATAAGAAGATCTCTAATATTCGTGAGCTTCTTCCTCTGCTTGAGCAGGTTGCCAAAGCCGGCCGTCCTCTTCTTATCGTTGCAGAAGACGTCGAAGGCGAGGCCCTTGCCACCCTGGTGGTGAATAACATTCGCGGCATTCTCAAAACCGTAGCTGTTAAGGCTCCCGGCTTTGGCGATCGCCGTAAAGCCATGCTTGAGGATATGGCGATTCTTACCGGCGGAACCGTAATCTCGGAAGAGACAGGTATGTCCCTTGAGAAGTCGACCCTCCAAGAGCTTGGCCAGGCCAAGACCATTGAGATCGCAAAAGAGAACACCACCATCATCGACGGGGCGGGTGACTCCAAGAACATCGAAGCTCGCGTCAAGCAGATTCGTGTTCAAATCGAAGAGGCCACCAGCGACTACGATAAAGAGAAACTCCAAGAGCGTGTTGCCAAGCTCGCAGGCGGGGTTGCTGTGATTCGTGTTGGTGCTGCAACCGAGGTTGAAATGAAAGAGAAAAAAGCCCGTGTGGAAGATGCTCTTCATGCAACCCGCGCGGCAGTTGAAGAAGGTATTGTGGCCGGCGGTGGTGTTGCCCTGCTTCGTGCCCGCTCAACAGCCAAAGCCAAGGGTGATAACTCTGACCAAGATGCTGGCATCAAGATTGTTATGCGCGCTGTAGAAGAGCCTCTGCGCCAGATTGTTGCAAACTGCGGTGATGAGCCAAGTGTTGTTGTTGCCAAAGTACTCGAGATGAAGGGTAACCATGGCTACAACGCAGCAAGCAGCGAGTACGGAGATCTGGTTGACATGGGCGTGGTGGACCCCACCAAAGTAACGCGCATGGCGCTTCAAAACGCGGCCTCAATTGCAAGCCTGATGCTAACGACCGACGCCATGGTTGCCGAGCTTGTTGAAGACAAGTCGTCTGGCGGTGGCATGGGCGGCGGTATGGGCGGCATGGGTGGAATGGGCGGCATGGACGGCATGGGAATGTAAGTGCCGGTATGCCTGCAGACTCAAAGACCAAACGATTTACAAGGTCTTTGGGTCTCCCGCAGCTCTAAAAAGGCCAGGATTATTGCCTGGCCTTTTTTCTACCCGTGACACAATGAAGGGTATGAACTTTAACCAGTACTGCCTTAACCTTCAGCTTCAAAACCAATCAGGCCTGTGTGTTGGCCTGGACCCCGATCTGGCCCGACTTCCCGAACCACTAAAGCACAATAACGCGCTTGCCTGTGTTGAGCAGTTTTGCAAGGGCATTATTGAAGCTACAGCGTCCTACGCATGCGCCTTCAAGCCACAAATTGCCTACTTTGCCTGCCTCGCTGCTGAGCCCGTGCTTGAGGACCTTGGCCACTGGGTTAAGAAGCATTACCCCAATCATCTTTGGCTGCTTGATGCCAAACGAGGCGACATTGGCGCAACCGCCGAACAGTATGCGACAGAAGCCTTCGACCGCTACCGGGCCGATGCCGTGACACTGAGCCCTTACATGGGTCTCGATAGCCTCACGCCCTTTCTGAACCGCGAAGGCAAGGGGGTCTTTCTGCTGTGTCGAACATCCAATAAGGGGGGGGACGACCTTCAAATGCAAATGCTTAATAACGGGCTTCGGCTCTTTGAGCACGTGGCTTTAACAGCCGAGCAGCAGTGGAACAGCACAGAACAAATTGGGCTGGTGGCCGGTGCCACCTATCCAGGCGAAATTGCAAGTATCCGTAGGCTGGCACCGAGCCTACCCTTACTTATTCCCGGCATCGGCGCCCAAGGCGGCGATCTGCTTGCCACCGTCAAGGCTGCGCAGACCAATTTCCTTATTAACGCCTCGCGCTCTATTCTTTATGCAAGCGCGAAGTCTGACTGGCAGCAAGCCGCCGCGCACGAGGCACAGACACTGCAGACGGCTATCGAAGAGGCACGGGCCCAATGAGTTCAAGTGCAGACCTGCGCTCCTCGTTAGGCGAACCTGCCAGCCTTCCTGAAATTTCGGTTACCACCGGTCTGGGTGTCCTAGCGCTACTTAAGAAGGAGATTCGCCGATTCACCAAAGTCTTCATACAGACCGTGCTTGCCCCCATGGTCTCCTCCCTTTTATTCCTCGTTATCTTTGCCCTGTTACTTGAAGGCCGCCTCGAACCGCTTCCAGGCGTTAGCTATACGGCGTTTCTCGTGCCGGGGCTGGTCATGATGACGCTGCAACAAAACGCTTTCGCCAACACAAGCTCAAGCCTCACCCAAAGCAAAATTACTGGGACACTTGTTTTCTTAATGCTCTCGCCTATGCGCCCTTGGGAATGGCTGGCAGGCTACCTTGGCGGCGCGGTAGTGCGCGGGCTGTTATGCGGCCTAAGCGTCTGGCTCGGCAGCCTACCCTTCATTCATGTGCCCATTGCCTATCCTTTCTGGCTTCTTGGTTTTGCGGTGGTCGCTTGTCTATTTATGGGAAGTCTTGGCATCATCGCAGCCCTTTATGCCGAGAAATGGGACCATGTGGCGGCCTTCCAGAATTTTTTGATCAATCCACTTACCTTTCTGGCTGGCGTTTTCTACTCCACACACCTGCTGCCGCCTGTCTGGCAGACGCTTACCCATTTCAATCCTTTTTTCTATTTAATCGACGGCTTTCGCTACGGCGCGTTTGGCGTCAGCGATGTTCCTCCGCTTGCAAGCCTTCTTTTTAGCCTGGCTGCCACAGCCCTCGTTCTTTTACTGACACACCGGCTTATTGCTATCGGCTGGCGTATTCGGCAGTAGATGTGGCGTAGACCATGGCAAGACGCCAGTGAGCCCCGAGGCTTGTTAAGCTTTTGACCCGTCAAATTCAATTAATTTTTAACCCGGGAAGGAGTCAGCTGTGATTACAAAACCTGCACTAACCATGGACGATGTCGATTCAATGGGGGCCGCGGCAACCGCAGAGGCGCTCGCTCATGACTGGAAGGTGGCTATTGCCATTTGCGACGAAGGTGGTCACCTAATTTGGCTGCGCCGTCTCGAGGGTGCGGCACCCATATCCTCGTATATTGCCCCACAAAAAGCGCGCACAGCGGCCATGGGAAAGCGGGAAAGCAAAGTCTACGAAGATGTCATTAATGAGGGGCGAACCTCGTTTTTATCGGCTCCTGAGCTCAAGGGTATGCTTGAAGGAGGGCTCCCCATTCTGGTTGACGGCCATTGCATCGGTGCAATCGGTGTTTCAGGAGTGAAGTCCTTTGAAGACTCGCAGATTGGGCGTGCAGGTATTGCTGCACTTAAGGTCTAGCTTGGAAGGGGTAGCCCCTGTCTTTTCGTTTTACGAAGGCCTGCGAGCAGTTCTCGCCAGGCCAAGGCCATTTTTTATGTCGAAAACCATTACATTCTTACTCATGGCGCTTGGCGTACTCACCCCATTCCCTGCAGAGGCCTTCTGGTCGAAGTACCGAGCGTTTAAATGTGGTTCAAGCTACGAGGCCTATAAATGCCAGACTTGCCGGGGGCTACCAGCGCTTCGGTTTGGCTTTGAGGTTGATGTTGGTCGCCAAATGGTTGCCCTTACGGTTTTTGAGAATGCGCAGCCCGGGACGAATCAAATTCTTTTGGATTGTTCTGTGAATTCAGAAGTCAGCTGGGCCTGCGGGCAGAAGTCATCCCGTAAGTCGGGCAAGCTTGTCGCCTCGACAAGTTTCTCTATGACCAATGGGCTTTTCACAGCAGAGAACGCAAGCCTGACAGGTACCTCCTCGGAGCCTGGGTTCTACTGCGGGAAGTTGTAAAAAGGGCACAGTGATGGAGAGTCGTGGCCTCAAGCATTTAAGTAATGATGAAAAGGAAGAGACCTTATTTAGGCAACCACAAGAGCCAAGAAAAGACTCGCCGATAATTCTTAAGTGCTCACCCAAGAGAAGATAGCTTTTTAAACCATGCGAAAAACTGACCAATCAGAGAGCAATGAACCTGAGGAGCTTTACGAGAGCCAAGGCGTTCACACGTATCGAATGTCAGAAGTCTCCAAGAGTTTTGACTTTGAAATTCGAGACCAGCATGCCAAAGAAGCTATTACCAAGCCTCATCGCCATGAGTTTTTCCAGATTCACGCCAATATCCGAGGCGATGGTAATCATGTTATAGGCGGCACAATACAACCGTTCACAAAGAATTCATTGGTTTTTATTCTGCCCTACCGAATCCACTACACGCCGCTTCCAACGCCAACAGAATATTTTGTGATTAACTTCGCTGCAGGATTTCTTCGTCAAGAACTTTATATGTCGCCACTCGAAATGGAAGAAGTTCCAATCAAAGATTTTCCAGAGCTTGCCCCATTTATGTTTCAAGGCTATGTGAACTTCCAGTTTTCATGCGAGCAGTTTTCCTACATTCGGGATATTCTCAGTCGCTTGCAGTCTCTTCACGAGAATCGCAGGCTCGGCACCATTGAGCGGATTCGAGGAACAATTTTAGATCTGATTGGATTTACCATCGAACTGCACCAGGAGGCATTTCAAAGTCTCTCAAATCGTCAGATTTTTCTCGAAACACGCACCGAGGCTCTGTCGCGAGCAGTCAAATTCATCGACAAAGAGCTCCACAGGGAAATTACACTCAAACAAGTCGCAGACGAAGCTTTCATATCACCGAATTACCTGTCGCAACTACTCAAAAAACAAACAGGAATGGCGTTTGTCGAGTGGCTCACTGCCCGACGTATTGAGCGTGCTCAAGAACTACTAGCCCATACAACACTAAAGGTATTTGAAATTGCCAGCCGGGTCGGGTTTGATGATCATGCCTACTTTAGTCGACGTTTCACGGAGCGAGTATCGGTGTCGCCGTTAAAATATCGCAAGATTATGAAAAGTAGCCTAAACCAATAGGCGGTTAAGAAACAGGCGCTTCAGCCTGTTCGCTTATCAGACACCAGAAAATCGAAATCGCAACCAAACTCAGCCTGCTGAACATGATTCGCATACAACGCCTGATAACCGCGGGTAGGCCGCTTACGATTCTTCGATTTCTCTAAAAACTCTGCCTGTCGCGACGCAAGTTCTTCGGGTGATACCAATAAGTCAATTTGTTTCTGGGCGATGCTAATTTTGATTCGATCGCCATTTTTAACCAAACTCAAAGGCCCACCTGCTGCCGCCTCGGGTGATACGTGCAGAACAATCGTTCCATAGGCAGTCCCACTCATCCGCGCGTCCGAGATACGCACTAGGTCCTTGACACCGGCAGCGGCCAGCTTCTTTGGTATGGGAAGATAGCCCGCCTCCGGCATTCCAGTACCACTAACTGGACCTGCGTTCTTCAAAACCATAAAGTCGTCTGCCTTGATATCGAGATCTGGATCATCCACGCGCTTAGAAAGATCCTCGAGTGACTCAAAAACCACGGCGCGACCCTCAGACTCAAAAAGCGTTTTGTCTGCTGCCGAGCGTTTCATGATTGCCCCGTTTGGTGCTAAAGACCCAAACAACGCCACCAGCCCTCCCATTTGATCAATTGGGTTGGTAAACGGACGAATGACCGATGAATCGACCCAACACGCCTTCTCGGCCTCAATTCGCTGACCCAGTGTCTCGCCGGTCACAGTTATACAGTCAAGGTGCAAGAGGGGTTTAAGCTCACGCAGAACACCTGTCATTCCGCCTGCAGCGAAAAAGTCTTCCATATAGTGACTGCCTGTAGGTTTCAAATCGACTAACACAGGCGTGGTGTCACTGAGTTCGTTGAGGCGATTCAGCGAGATACGATGGCCAGCTCGACCTGCGATTGCGGTGAGGTGAATAATTGCATTCGTTGATCCACCGAGCGCCAGTAGAACCCTCATAGCATTTTCAACAGACTTGTCGGTAATTACTTGTTGCGGCGTTATTGGCTTGTGGATCAGCGCGACGGCCAGGGTGCCCGACCGCTCGGCCGCGCGCAAACGATCGGCATGGACTGCTGGTATCGCAGCCGTGCCTGGCAACATCATTCCAAGGGTCTCCGCAATACAAGCCATCGTGCTTGCAGTACCCATAACCGCACATGTGCCCGCCGTCGTAGCAAGTGCTCCTTCAATTTCTCTAATCTGCTGATCTGAGACCCCACCCGCGCGATATTGCGCCCAGAATCTTCGGCAGTCTGTGCAGGCACCTAAGCGCTCTCCCTGATAGCGCCCAGTCATCATCGGCCCAGTTACTAGCTGAACCGCCGGCAAATTCGCCGATACGGCACCCATTAACTGGGCAGGCACAGTCTTGTCGCACCCACCGATCAGTACGACTGAATCCATGGGCTGCGCTCGAATCATCTCCTCGGTAACCATGCTCATAAGGTTTCTGAACATCAGACTCGTGGGCGATAAAAAGACTTCTCCGAGAGACATACTCGGAAACTCAACAGGCAATCCACCAGCGGCTAAAACACCCCGCTTCACAGCATCCACAAGCTCTGGCATCGATCGATGGCAGTTGTTAAAGCCAGAGGCGGTAGAAGCAATGCCCACAATGGGCTTAGCAAGACTGTCATCTGTGTAGCCCATTGATTTAATAAACGAACGCCGCAAATAGGCTGCAAAGCCTTGATCACCGTAATTAGTGAGTCCGCGGGTAATTCCTTGGGCCTGTGCCATAAGAGTCTCTCGTGCTGGTAAATTAATCACATCAACTTAAGCCGGACGTACTTAGGTTCAAGATACTCATAGATTCCGAAGGCTCCCCCCTCGCGCCCCATCCCGCTCTCTTTTACACCGCCGAATGGCATCTCTGCTGCCGCGATGGCCATATCGTTAACTCCAACCATCCCAGCCTCGATCTGCTCACTGGCCAGAGTTGCAGTCTTCAGTGAACGTGTAAATAGGTAAGAGGCAAGGCCATAAGGTGTGCTGTTAGCTTTTTCAATAGCCTCATCAAAGGTCTTAAATGGCGTGATTGGGGCTACCGGTGCAAAGGGTTCTAGCTGAGTAATGGCAGCTGCGTCCGGTACGTTCGATAACACTGTAGGCTCAATATAAAAACCTTTATCACCTGCAATGTAGTCTGGTCGCTTACCGCCGCATAAAAGGGTCGCTCCATGATCAACCGCGTCTGCAATCAGGCGGTGGGCATGAGCAAGCCCTCGGGCATTGGCCATCGGCCCGACTTGCGTATCTGGATCAAGGCCTGGCCCCACCTTGAGGCTAGACGCGGTCTTTGTGAACTGGTGACAAAATGCCTCATAGATCGACTCGTGGACATAAAATCGAGAAGGTGACGCACAGACTTGTCCGCAGTTTCTAAATTTAAATCGGGCACACATCTCACCGGCATATTCTGGATCAGCATCTTCAAAAACTAGGACAGGTGCGTGGCCTCCGAGTTCCATTGAAATTCGCTTCACCCCATCTGCCGCGAGCCTTAGAAGTTTTTTGCCAACATCAGTTGACCCAGTAAACGAAATTTTTGTAACAACCGAGGATTTCAACAAGGCCTCAGAAATTGTCGATGACTCGCCAGTCAAAAGAGAAACAACTCCAGCCGGTAAGTTAGCATCGTGCAAGGCTTGCACAATGGCCATGGCGCTGCCAGCCGCTTCGCCGGCGGGCTTCACAATTACCGCGCAACCAGCCCCAAGCGCTGCTGCAATTTTTCTTGAAGGCAACAGGGCTGGAAAATTCCAGGCTGAAAAGGCAGCAACCACGCCCACAGGGTCATACCTAACGTAGCTTCGAACATCTGGCAGGCGGGCCTCAATTGTCTGGCCATAGATTCGCTGAGTTTCACCGGCATACCAGTCGAACTGATCCGCAGCATCTGAGATCTCACCCGCCGCCTGGGCGAGTGGTTTTCCTGTCTCCGTTGACATCATTGCCGCAATCTCTGGGCTTCTTTCACGGATTAAACGGGCTGCATCTCGCAGAATCTCTGCACGTTTCCATGGTGCCACTTGTCGCCACGTTGCAAAACCCGTCTTTGCGGAATGAATTGCTTGTGAAATATCGTCCGGCCCAACAACGGGAATAAACCCAATTGGCTCACCATTAGCAGGATTCAGAATCTCTTTCGTTTTTCCAGAAGCTGCTGGCTTCCAAGTACGATCGATGTAGACCCCGTAGCGATCATATAAATTAATCACGTCTCGTTTCATATTACTTTTACCCCTCTAAATTTTCGTCGCGTGGTAAGCCTCTTGCACCTGATCACACCAGTTACCTACATTCCAAGAGCCATAGGCACCCAGACCGCCCTCGAGCCGAGGACCTGCATAGACCGGCATGTGGATGACGGATAAGCCTTTGTAAGAATAGGCGCTCTTTAAAGCGTCACGGAAGCTTTCGCGACTCACTCCGCCGAAAAGCGCATTCACACCCCGAACGCTACCTGCAAGTCTTACATAGTCCACGGAGACTGAATCATTGGTTCTAAACTCCTGCCCATACTGTGCATTCTGAAGTCCAGTAATTGCTGCCATACGACGGTTATCGAGGATGATGATCAATGCATGGGCGTGATGCTCCACTGCACTAATTAGAGCCTGTGGATTCATCATAAAGGAGCCATCACCAACTAACGCGATCGCATATCGTGGGGCATCTGCAAGACCATTTGCCGTCACAGCTGATATGGCGAATCCCATATACGAGGCACCCGTATCGGTAAAGGTATCTCCAACGCGCTCATCCTCAACCGTTTGGAATCCATTTGCTTGTACATCACCCGCATCAAAAAACTTAATTCCGTTCACTGCTTTCGCGAAGTCACAAGCCTCTTTAATAGCAACCGGCTGGGTAAGAACGGGCCTGCCCCAGACAGGATCCTCAATCGGCTCCTGCACCTGACGAGCCGTAAGAAACTCCCGCCATTCCATTTTCTTTCGATAACAGGCCTTTAACCATGACTGCTTCTCCCCCAGCGTTGCAGCGGAGCGGTCAATAATCTGATTCAGTTGGCCAACCACTGCACCGATATCGCCGCACAATGCAATGGTCTGGTTGTAGTGGTGGGCATCGATTAAGTCCGAATTAATGTTGATCACCTGCGTAACCTTCGGATAGCCGACGCCGGAACAATCCGACTGGCATACAGCTCGGGAGCCGATCACTACCAAGGTTTCGGCCTCGGTCATTGCGAAGTTACCACTAAGTGACCCCTTGCTGCCGCCAACATGCATGTTCTGCGGATGCGGATCGGGTAACACACCACTAGCGCCTGGTGACAACACAACGGCCGCACCCACTTTCTCAGCGAACTCTGTGATGGCGGCACTAAAACGACGCGTACCCCCTCCGAGCTTAAACACCACTTTTGTAGAGGAGGTAAGAAGTCTGGCGGCCTCGCTTAAGACAGCTGCGTCTGCGACCATTGTAGGGGTAGCAGTGAGTCGCTCAGGAAGAGTTACGATTCGCAGCTTAGAAATTTGTTGTGGCTGTGTGTTGATGGGAAGCATCAGAAAAAAAGGCCCCGCCTTATACGGGTGGTGCACAGTCTGCGTGCCACGCCGCATTGCATCCCGAAGAGCCATAGGCGTATGAAGAACATAGGACTGGCCCATCAAACCGGTGATCTGCCCATAAATACCTTGCTGAGGCTTAGGCACTTGCTGCATGTTGTAGCCCTCACCGTGCGTGGTTTCGTCACCGTACAAATGGTAAACCCCAACACAATTACTGGCAGCCGTTAAGGACCCTGCCATAGCCTGTAGGCCGCCAGGTCCGATGGAGGTCACAACGGCGCAGGGCTCCTCAAATGCCCATGCCAACGCAGTAGCCGTATGAGCCATCTCAACTTCGTTACGAAAATTAAAAACCTTTAAAGCTCCAGCCGACTCGTACACTCGTAAAACCTCACCGAGATCTGTTGACCCATGACCAAAGATCACTAAAAACTTAGTGACGCCTTGACGCAAAAGTCCCAACACAACCCCTTCTGAACACGTGACATCCACTTCAACTGGAAATGCGTCTGTCTGCTCACGCGTGACGAGACCACCCAGTCGCGCAACTAGGGCCGCACGTTGTTCAATACCCTGAATCGTTGCGATTGCTTCAATGGACAATTAAATTTCTCCTGTGGTTGGATCATTAAAAAAAAACCGACATCTGTGTACTGTCGGTTTTTTTCCACTAGCACCAAAATTTGAAATTAAGGATTACGCAGCCTTTGGCTGAACTCGCTCTCGCTGACCCTTTTTGGCCATCAGAGCCGCCAACACGCGCTCTGGTGTTGCTGGTAGCTGAGTAAGCCGAACACCCACGGCATCGTATATTGCATTAATGATGGCCGGTGCCGTGGGTACCATCGCAGGCTCACCAATTCCCTTAACTCCCAACGGCGTTTTGGGGTCAGGCTCTTCCACGATAATCGATGTGATCTTCGGGATATCGAGAGTGGTTGGCAGGATGTACTTCGCAAAACCAGGTGTCTTTGTAAATCCGGTTTCTTCGATGTAATCCTCCATTAGTGCATGCCCCAATCCCATTACTACAGACCCTTCAATCTGACCTTCAATTTGCTGTGGGTTAACAACGCGACCAACATCATGCGATGCCCATACTCCAAGCACCTGCACCTCACCCGTGTCGTCATCAACCTCTACCTCTGCAATCTGGGCGCCAAAGACATAACTCTGCCAGGGCGTTGCATGCCCAGTTTCAGGGTCTAGGGCAGTATGTTGAGACGTGAATAAACCGCTACCTACAACGACGATTCCACGCTCTTTCTTCAAAATATGAACAGCGTGGGCCATTGTCATTTTCTTCGATGGGCTCCCTTCTACCCAGACATCGCCAGCAAAGGCTTGGATACTCGTCGGGGATACCTGCCAGTAGGCACCCATCGCCTCACGGAATTTACCAAATGCCTCACGACAAGCAATCGCAGTTGCGTTACCAATCATGTACGTCATGCGGGTTGCCCCAGCATGCGCCGCCTCAGGAACTCGAGCAGTATCGTTGTCACCAAGTACGATGTCTTGGGGGCGTACCCCCATCTCCTGAGCGGCGATCTGACACAACCCCGTCAACACCCCTTCGCCAATTTCAGTAACACCAGTAGCAACTTTGACACTTCCGCCATCGTCAAGCTCAACCCAGACCGCTGCTCTATCCATCGCTGCAGTTCGTGCAATACCGTACCAGCCACACGCGATTCCTCTTCCGATATGTTTCATGCCAATCTCCTGTAATCGCTTACGCGGCGTCTAGGGGTGAATCGAGATTTGCGCCTAAGGTGCACGATGCTCGAACATCTGAGGACTTGCCTAGATCAGAACGGACCGGTTTGTTGTGAGCCTGACGATTAGGCACACCAGGCGACCAGCCCGCCACCCGAATCAACTCTTCAACGCATCGAGTAGCAAGAACCTGGTCGAGCTGTTGACCTGTGTGGGTCTGAGCCCCGTCTGTCATGAGATTAATAAGCCTGAGCTGCACTGGATCCATACCAAGTCGGCTTGCACACAAGTCAAGGTGACTCTCGGTGGCAAACTCGGATTGGAAAGCACCAAAAGACCTAAATGCACCACGTGGGGCGTTGTTGGTGTACACCGCAATCGAATCAACCCAGACGTTGGGAATGGAATAAGGTCCTGGCCCAAGAATAGCTGCTTTATTCATTACACCCGGACTCGACATAGCATAAGCGCCACCATCGGCCACCATTTCAAGCTTGCTTGCAAGAATTTTGCCACTAGTACTTAACCCCATGGTGTAGTCAATAGTAAAGGGGTGCCGTTTTGCAGTCGCGACAAAACTCTCTTCTCGAGTAAACACATAACGCACCGGCAGGCGGGTTTTCATCGTCATTAAGGCGAGCATGCCCTGATAAATCATGTCTTCCTTACCGCCAAAACCCCCTCCTACGGTACTCATGATCATGCGGACCTTGTGAATAGGCTTAGCAATAATCTTTGCGAGCATATGCCGATGATGGGTGAGGTTCTGGCTTGGCGAAACGACCGTGACCGTACCGTCAGCCTCAAGGTACGAAAGACCTGCCTCGGGTTCTAAGTAGGCATGCTCCACAGCAGCCGTCTTGTATGTCTCGCGCACCACGAGATCCGCTTTAAGGAATGCTGAATCAACATCTCCCTTACGAATCTTCGTATGTTTGCAAATATTGTTCTTCGCAAAATCGTGAAGCTGAGGGGCCGTCTCACGCATAGCCACAAAAGGATCGAATACCCCGTCTAAAACTTCGTAATGGACAACAATTTTTTTGGCTGCTGCATGCGCAATCTCTTCTGTCTCAGCAGAAACCGCTGCAACTGCCTCACCAACGTAACGGACGACCCCGCGCGCCATTACAGGCTGATCTTCTATAAAAACACCGAAGTTATCAATACCCGGCACATCATCGGCAGTTATAACGGCCTCCACACCTTCCATAGCAAGGGCAGCGGCGACGTCAATCTTTATAATTCGCGCATAGGCATGCGGGCTTCGGTGGACAGCCATGTGAAGCATGTTAGGCATCCACATATCGGCTGCATACTTTATTGCCCCAGTGACCTTGCCAGGCGTGTCTAGCCGACGGGTCTTATGACCCATAAAACTGTCCGCCTTTTCCTCTTCTAAGACCGACAGATCGGACTTACCGTTAATCACATCTCGCGCTAATTCAACAGCGTCTAGAATTTTCTGATACCCCGTACAACGACAGATATTGCCACCAAGACCTTCCTTGATCTGATCAATCGTTGGATCAGGATTCAACCGAAGGAGTGATGTCGCTGCCATCACCATCCCTGGAATACAGTAACCGCACTGGCTACTACCGGCCTTATGAAATGCTTGCTGCAGAATCGACATCGTTCCTTGTTGGTCTAAGCTTTCTACTGTTTCAAGCGAACGACCATTGATTTTCTGAACAGGCAGCAAACAGCTTTTCATGAGTTCGCCATCAACAAACATAGAGCAGGTCCCGCACTCCCCTGCCCCACATCCTTCTTTATTGCCGGTGAGTTTTAGTTCTTCACGTACAAAGTCAATGACACGATAATGGACCGGCACCCTCCGCGAGACTTTACGCCCGTTAACAGTCGCTGAAATGTCTACCGTTTGATACACACCCGTCTGATTCAACTCAGAAAGATCAGTCATGAAAGCTCCTTGGCCATACGCTCAATGGAAACACCTGCTCGGGACAAGGCCTCGACTGCCCCGCGCTCTACAAAATTAACGAGTACTTCACGACGGTACTCTTGGCGGGATCGCGACTGCACATGGTCTACCACCATCTGCGCAGCATCTCTCAAAAGCCTAGCGTCAGGCACCTTGCCAACCAAGAACTTTTCGATTTCCGTTACACGCGTGGGGACGGGGCCGACTGCTCCAATAGCCAAACGAAAATCCTGAATCTTCTTCGACGACCAGTTTACTTTTACCGCAACTGCCAAACAGACCGTTGAAATTACAAGAGAGCGCCGGTGACCAACCTTCTCAAATGCACATCCATACCCCTTTAGAGAATCCATCTCGATCTTAACGAGTACCTCATCTGGCTGGCATGCAGTTCTACTTGGACCGAGGATGAAATCTGCTAAGGGCATTTGTCGCTCAATCAACTGATGATTCTGTAGCGTCGATAAGGTCACGCGGCAATCGTGCAATAACAGAGCCGGCTGGGAATCGCCGGCCGGTGACGCATTGATTAGATTTCCCCCAACGGTAGCCTGTGCACGGATCTGATCATCCGCAAACCAGACAGCACAACGTGACAGAACGGGCGCATGTTCACGTAACAATGGATCGCGAATAAAGTCGGCAATTGGCGTTGCCGCTCCAACGTGCAGCGTACCCTCTCGCAAAGCAACGCCTCTTAGCTCAGTCAGCGATGAAATGTCGATAAGCGTGTCAAGATGAACGTCACCGGCCCGCCCCTGGCGAGCCCAGGGCAGAATGTCTGTTCCACCAGCGATCAACCGCACTGCCGCCCCCTTTGCACTAACTAATACATTGAGAGCCTCGGAAAGCGAATGCGGTGTTACGTAACTGTTATAGGTGAGCACCGGCGATCTCCAAATTAATAGCCTTCAGCGTGTGGCATTTTGACCACGACTTTAATCGCATCCTCAATACGTTCGCGTGCATATTTCAGTGCAGTAGGAACTTCGTCGAGGGTGAAGGTATGGGTGTGAACAAGTTTTGCGGGGAACCTTTTTTGAGCCATCAGTGAAGCAGCCCGATGGGTCGCACTGCGCCCCTCGCCTCGAATTCCATACATATAAATGTTATTACGGACCAGATTTGCAACGTCGACTGTCGTTGGCTCGCCAGGAAACGCAGCCAAACAAATTCGGCCACCCCGACGTAGCATCATTGCCGCATCGTTAATTGCATTTGGAGCACCGGAACATTCCAACACGTAGTGTGCACCACCATTGGTGTACTCACGCACCTTTTGGACCGCGTCCTCCTTGGTCACATTGATGGTGTAGTCCGCCCCAAGCTTCTTACCGATCTCGAGCCTGTTGTCTCGGGTTCCTGTCAGGATCACTTCACTTGCGCCAAGAGCCTTCGCCACGCCAACACCCATCAAACCAATTGGGCCAGGGCCCATCACGACAACCGATTGACCTGCAATAAGGCCAGCTGTGACATCGAGTCCATACATTGCGGTGCCAGCGGTCACGATGAGGGTCGCCTCTTCGTCACTCATATCATCCACAACGTGAACGAGGGTGTTCACGTTGTTCACGGCGTATTCCAGAAAGCCGCCATCCGTTGTAAACCCGTTGGCACGATGACCCTTGTTTACAGCGCCGTAGTTTTTCCCGTAGTTCAAGCAAGAGGTATACATGCCCTCGCGACAGCGTTCGCATCGGCCGCATCCGGCGTGAATTTCAACCGCTACCCGGTCGCCAATTTTGAACTCATCAACACCGGGGCCCAGCTTGACGACGGTTCCCATGTATTCATGGCCTGGCGTGAAATTTTTGTTAAATGGCAGCCCCCCCTCAATCATTGCCGGCGGACCTCGGTGAATAATCTCTATGTCGGTCGCACACACGGCGATCGCATCAATTCGCACCAGAACCTCGGCTGGACCTGGTGTGGGCACGGGCTTTTCAACAAGGGTGAGCTGATTGGGGTCACCGAGCACCCAAGCCTTCATTTTTTCAGGGATCTTGTAACTTTTTTGCTGAAGCGGTTTTTCAACAACGGCATTCATGAGACTGTCTCCTTAGAAAGAGTTTGTTCAAGTCAGCAACAAATCGTGTACTTGCTTGCTGACTGTCATTCTAAGGAGGGTTTACACCCCGGGCAATCAATAAACCCTTTCTTCCTTCACCCTTGAAACAAGTTCTTTAAATCATCCAAAAAAGTTGGTTTCAATTTGCAAAACCATTAGGACTTTCCCTTGCCTTCACTGCATAAGCACTAGTCGGCATCGTAGAAAAACTCAAGCGTCTCGCGCGCAGTGCGACTACTGTTCTTGAAATAATCAGAATTAAAAGAGTCTTTACCAATATTTGTGAACCCGGGCACATTACGCAGGTCTACTGCATCGATGTTCTTAAACCCCATTGCCCAATCGGGGAACTGACGCTCGTCTGTTTGCCCTTCCTCAATGATGATCTTTGAGTGATGCCGTGGATCTTTGACGATATGGTTGTAAGTGCCCATGACAGCCACCTGCTCCCCTTCAAGAAGCTGGATAAAACACCCCATACGCTCCTCTTCCGAGTACCGATAGATAAGAAGTCCAGTTACACCACGCGAGACGTTATTCTTTCGGCTGGTGGCAAGAATATCCGACAAGTCTGCGTCGGTCATTGGCTTTATAGCGGTACTTACGTAAATAATGTAATTCATTTTATATTTAAAAATTAATTATTTGTTGGCAGAAGATTTTTAACGAGCTAAAGCATACTCTGCATCCATAGCTTTTTGAGTAAAAACCCTAATTTCTACGCAAAATTAGCTTGCAATCTAGATGAGTGCAAGTTGCGAAACTTTGGACATTTCAGGGAATCTTTTTCAATCTACCGTGAGTCGAATCAAAAAGGGTACAGCCGCCCCTTATTGACTGTCATGATTGTGATGCAATCCCATTAAGTAACACCCAAACCATTACAGGAGACAAACCAAATGAGGATTTCCGCCCTTTCCTTTATCCACTCCACACTCCCGCAGATTAGTCAGAAGTCGCTTGCGGCAGTCGGACTTTCTCTCGGCTTGGCCATATCAGGTTCTGCAACTGCCCAAAGCTTCCCTGAAAAGCCTGTTGAAATGACAATTCTTTTCGGGACCACTGCCCAAACGATCGGTCAGGTTCTAGCAGACCAGATGTCCAAAAACCTCCCCCAACCCGTTGTGCCTGTTAGTCGAACCGGTGGCGGTGGGGCCATTGGATATACCCACGTTCAGGCCACAAAGCCTGATGGCTACAACATCGTCTGGAACTCAAACTCAATTAGCACCGCGCATCATTCAGGCGCTATGAAGTTTGACCACAAGGCATTCACACCCATCGCCAGAATTAGCCTCGAGCCTGTTGTTGTGGCAGTTCGGACCGATTCAGGGTGGAACTCACTTCAAGAGGTCGCTGATGCGGTGAAAGCGGGCAAGGCAAAGCTTCGAGTGGGCGCATCTGGACGAGGTTCATTTACCCATATGACGACGTTTTCCATCTTCAAACGCCTCGGCATTCAAGACCGCATCATTTTCGTCCCCTACGATGAGGGAAAGGCCCCCCTGGAGTTGCTCGGTAATCGGGTTGATGTCGCTGTGCAGTGGCCAGGACAGTTTGTATCCCATGCAAAGGCAGGTTCTCTAAAAATTCTTTGCGTATCGAGTGGCAGAAAGAGTTCGATTCTCCCCGACGTTCCAACCTGCTCGGAATCGGGTGCATCGGGCCTTGATCTCACAATGTGGAGGGGGCTCGCCGCGCCGGCAGGTACCCCGCCCGAGGCGATAGAGAAGCTTCAGGCCGCAGCAAAAGCTGCCTCGGATTCGCCCGTGTTCAAAAACGCGGCCGAGAAGATTGGCTTTGAAATTGGTTTCTTGCCATCGAAAGAGTTCACCAACTTGATCGCATCAGACGACAAGGAAATTGCAGCGCTTATGACCGAACTCGGCCTTAAGAAGTAAGCGGGCGGATCCAATGGATAGGGCCATAGACAGAAAGACAGGCATTGTTTTAATTCTTGTTGCTCTCATTTGGCTCTGGGCGTCCATCTCAAGTATTGAAATACCGATCGGGTCGGCAGATGGCCCCAACTCCCAGACCTTCCCCCTTCTTTTTGGGGGTCTTCTGGGAGTCTGCGGCCTACTACTTTTTATTCAGGCAAGTATCGACGTCAAGCACGAGGAATCGGCGTCTGAACAAAAAGCAATGAGCCGTCAAGAAATGCAAACGCAATGGCAGTGCGTCACGCTGATGGCAGGTAGCTTGGCGCTCTATAGTCTGCTAATGAATTGGATCGGCTTTTTCGCTTCAACCGTGGCAATCATTGTCCTGGTGCTAACCTGTGCTCTCAAAATTTTTGATAAAAAGCTGATCCTTGCGCTACCCATAGGTATTGCAATAGGAGTCTATTTGGTCTTTGGAAAACTGCTTGGGGTGCATTTGCCTGTGGGGCAGCTCATCAATTTCGGTATTTGATCTCTATTAAGTTACAACTCACAGATGAGCGACTTTCTTAGCGCCTTATCAATGATTTCCGACCCGCTCGCGATTGTTGCAGTGATCGCAGGGTCAGTCATCGGAATCATCTTTGGATCAGTGCCAGGTCTTACGTTCACCATGGCACTCTCGCTTGTGCTTCCTCTGACATTCGGAATGCCCCCAAACGTTGCGATCTGTCTGCTGTTAAGCACTTATATAGGTGGCATGACCGGTGGATCCATTTCCGCAATTCTCATTGGAATCCCAGGGACCCCCTCCGCTGCAGCTACCCTTTTGGATGGACTGCCTCTCGCTCGCAGAGGCCAGGGAGGACTCGCGCTTGGTTATGCGGTGATCGGCTCCGGGTTCGGCAGCATTTTCAGCTTGGTGATTATGGCGGTTGCAGTTGACTTCGTTTCCCAAGTAGCAATTCATTTCGGGCCAGTAGAACTTTTTGCTCTTGTTTTATTCGGAATGTCCCTAATTTGCGGCCTCTCGGACGGCTCCATCTTAAGAGGCTTGATTGCCGGGGTCATAGGGCTGATGATCATGACCATCGGTCTTGACGATCTTGACGGTGTAGCGAGGTTTACCTTCGGGTCTACGCAGCTGTTACAAGGCGTAAACCTGG
Source organism: Bordetella parapertussis (assembly GCA_945901825.1). Lineage (GTDB taxonomy): Bacteria > Pseudomonadota > Gammaproteobacteria > Burkholderiales > Burkholderiaceae_A > Hahnella. The sequence continues at coordinate 16,798 of CAMDMC010000001.1, read as the reverse complement.
TTGTCGCGATGGTCGGTCTCTTTGCAGTGCCCCACCTCATTCAATCGCTTGTCGACTACCGCCTAGGAAGAGCTCCCAAGGGGAATGCCAACGATGTTAGAACCCAGTTACCTCGATTGTCCGTAATTAGGAAAAATCTTGGTCTTATGGTTCGCTCGTCATTCATTGGAACGGTCATCGGTGCAATACCAGGTACAGGAGGGCCGATCGCTGCCTTTGTTGCCTACGATCAGGCTAAGCGATTCTCGAAAGAAAAAACAAAGTTCGGCAAAGGGGAGCCTGGCGGGATACTCGCGCCGGAATCCGCAAATAACGCCGTCACGGGTGGTGCGATCATTCCGCTGCTATCACTTGGCATCCCTGGAGATCCAGCGACTGCAATTTTGTTGGGTGGTCTTTTAATTCACGGCGTTATTCCTGGCCCAAGTCTATTCGTCGAAGACAAACCCTTGGTCTACCTCATTTATCTTGCATTTTTCTTCGGAACTGTCGCAGTAGTCGTTACCCAGACTTTTGGAATTCGTTTGTTCGTGAAAGTACTCAAACTTAAACCGCACTACTTAATGATCGCCATCATGGTGATGTGTGTTGTCGGAACCTTTGCAATACGGAATTCTTTTTTTGATGTCTACGCAATGGTGATTGTTGGTCTCATTGGCTACTTACTAACCATCGCAAAAATTCCTTTAGCCCCCGTTGTATTAGGAATTGTGCTTGGGCCAACTTTGGAAAAGCAGTTTCGCACTGCTCTTATATTGACAGAAAATGATTATTCAACCTTCTTTTCGTCGCCTTTAGCAGTAGTACTTTATATACTTGCCATTGTTTTTATAGGGTTTCAGGTTTACAGCAATTCCCGGCAAAGGTCGACACCCGCGCAATAAGGAATCTCCTTTCTAGTACCTCTCCCTCGCCCCTGGGCGACACCCCTAGGCGGGGTTAACAGCCTGTACAAGGGGGGTTGTGATTTTCGCGGCTACTGATAGCCTCTCACCATGTACAAAACGCATGTTCATGGGCTCCAAGGCCTTAAGGTATTTTTTCCTCTTCTTTTTATTCTGCTCCTTGTGATCGTGTTAGCGTTAGCGACACAAGTCGAGAACCTAAAAGAATGAATCAAGCGACTTGCACAACCACAAATCCATAGAGACTAGTCCCGACAGAGTCCATGCGTAGCCCAAAGAACACCTATCCCCGGTTGCTTGCAGACATTGGCGGCACCCATGCTCGTTTTGCAATGCAGAACCATCAGGCAGACAAGCTGAGTCATCTGGCGGTCTACAAATGCGCTCAGTTTGAAACGTTAGAGGGTTGCGTTAAGCAGTACCTCGCAGACTATCGTCCTCAGAGGCCGGCTGCTGGCGCCATGGGCATTGCCACTCAAATCATGGGCGATTGGGTGAGCATGGCCAACAACCCTTGGGCCTTCTCCACTGCAGAGCTCAAGGCCGCTCTGGCATTGGAGCACTTACTTATCATCAACGATTTCACAGCACTGGCTCTGTCACTGCCGGATTTGGCAGGCACCGACCTCTATTGCATTCATCCGGGGCATGCACAGCCTGGCTCACCGCTTGCCCTTATCGGTCCCGGCACAGGGCTTGGTGTGTCGGGCCTGTTCACCGACCAGCAAGGTGGCCTTGTGCCCATCAGTGGAGAGGGTGGTCATGTCACGCTGAGTGCAGATAATCCACTGGAAGTGGCCGTGGTGGAGAGTCTGAAGGGGCGTTTTGGCCATGCCTCTGCCGAGCGCGCGCTCAGCGGACAGGGATTGATCAATCTCTACCAAGCGCTTTGCGCAATTGAAAATCGGGCCTGCGAGCAGCTGCAATCCCATGACATTGTCGCGCGCGCTATGCTGCAATCAGACGAGAGCTGCATCATGGCACTGAACCTATTTTTCGCATTTCTTGGAAGCACCTGTGGCAACCTCGCACTTACCTTGGGGGCCAGAGGTGGTATTTTCATCGGGGGTGGAATCGTTCCTGGCATGCTGCCCGCGTTGGAACAATCCCAATTCGTATCGCGTTACCTTCAGAAAGGCCGCTACCGTGAATACCTGCACCAAATACCAATATATGTCATCACTACGGGTGTCTCTCCTGCACTGATAGGGGCAGGTCGAGCGCTCGACAAGGCGATACAGGCTCATCAATCTTTTTAAACAAAAAGGAACCATTAATGCAGACCGGAAAAATCCTAGTCGCCCAGGGGGGTGGCCCAACCGCCGTGATTAATCAGTCGATGGTCGGCATTGTCATGGAGGCTCGCCGTTTCCCACAGATTGGTCGTGTCTACGGGGCCCTTCACGGCGTTCGAGGCATCGTCAACGAGGAATTTGTCGACCTGACACAGGAGACGCAAGGCAATCTTGAGAATGTTGCAAAGACAGCGTCTTCTGCCCTGGGCTCAACTCGGGACAAGCCCGACTTAGCGTATTGCCAAAACATATTCAAGGTCCTAAGGGCGCATGAGATTGAGCACTTCTTCTACATCGGAGGTAACGACTCCTCTGACACGGTTCGCATCGTGAGCGAGCAGGCCCAGGCAGCAAACTACCCACTGTGTTGCATCCATGTTCCAAAGACGATCGATAACGACCTCGTCGGAAGTGACCACACGCCAGGATTTCCTTCTGCTGCGCGCTTTGTTGCCCAGGCATTTGCGGGAGCCAACCTAGACAATGCCGCCCTTCCGGGCGTTTATATTGCAGTGGTCATGGGCCGGCATGCGGGGTTCCTCACGGCTGCCAGCGCAATGGCACGAAAGTTTCCAGACGATGGCCCTCACCTCATCTATCTGCCGGAACGCACCTTTATTCTGGATGAGTTTCTTGCAGAGGTCAGTGCAGTCATGAAGCGCCTTGGACGCTGCGTGGTAGCGGTCTCAGAGGGGATTCACGATAGCAGCGGCACTGCCATTGCCAGCCAATTGAACAAAGAAGTCGAGCATGATGCCCATGGCAACGTGCAACTTTCTGGAACTGGGGCTCTGGCCGATCTCTTATGCCAAGAAATCAAGACACGTCTCAAACTCAGTCGGGTGCGTGGTGACACATTTGGCTACCTGCAACGCTCATTTATGGGCTGCGTGTCCGATGTTGATCAACGTGAGGCCCGTGAAGTCGGCGAGAGGGCGGTTCAGCTGGCACTCTGGGGCAGGCAGAGTGGGTCCGTGGCCATCAGGCGAACCGGCTCCTATGCGGTGGATTACATGCTCTTGCCGCTGCAGGCTGTTGCAGGAAAAACCCGAGTCATGGAGGACGAATTCATCAGTAATACAGGCACGGATGTAACCGAGGCCTTCCGTCTTTACATGCAGCCTCTTCTCGGCTCGGATATGCCTGAGGCCTACCGACTGCGATACAACCGGGTTGCCAAGGTTCTTAAGCCCTAAACAAAGGCTCAACGCCCCAGATCTCTTTTGCATACTCATCTATGGTGCGATCTGACGAAAACAGCCCCATGCCCGCCACATTGAGAATGCTACGCCGGGTCCATTCCTGGGGTGACCGGTAGACCGCATCAACCCGTTCTTGGGTGGCAATGTAGTCGGCATAGTCCGCCAGTAGAAGGTAGTGGTCAGTCTCAAGAAGATTGTGCACCAGGGCTGCGTAACGATCTGTCTCACCGGAAGAGAAGACACCCTGCGCGATGGCGTCGATGGCAGAGCGCAGCTCAGTGTTGGTGTCGTAAAGGTTTTTCGGGCTGTACCCATTGCTACGCAAAGCCTGAACCTCTTCGGTGCGCTTGCCAAAGATGAAAATATTATCCATCCCAACTTCCTGCGCGATCTCTATATTGGCCCCGTCCCAGGTGCCTATGGTTAGGGCACCATTGAGGGCAAATTTCATATTGCCCGTGCCAGATGCTTCGGTGCCAGCGGTGGATATCTGCTCTGATAAGTCTGCTGCAGGAATCACCACCTCGGCCATGGAGACACTGTAGTTGGGTAAAAAGACCACCTTCAAGTTCTGACCCACCCGGGTGTCATGGTTGACTACATTCGCAACATCGTTGATAAGCCGAATAACGAGCTTTGCCATGTAGTAGCCGGGGGCGGCCTTACCGCCAAACATGACAGTCCGCGGTAACCAGTCAGCCTCAGGGTTCTCTATGATTCGGTGATAACGCGTGATGATGTGCAGCACATTTAAGAGTTGACGCTTGTACTCGTGCATGCGCTTTATCTGCACATCAAAAAGACTATCTACATTAATTGTGAGCTCAGGCAGCAGCGTTTCGATGTAATGACTGAGGCGCTGCTTGTTTTGCTGTTTAGCAAGTCTGAACCTGTTCTTAAATGCATCGTCATCTGCAAACGCGCGCAATGCTGAGAGCTCGTGAAGGTGTCGGCGCCAGGTCGGCGCAATCTGGTTATCGATTAAGGTGGCCAGGGGACGGTTGGCCTGAGCCAGCCAACGCCGCGGAGTGATGCCGTTGGTCTTATTGCAGAACCGATCAGGATAAAGCGCTGCAAAGTCTGCAAATATGGTCTGAACCATCAGCGTGCTGTGAAGGGCCGACACCCCATTGACCTTGTGACTGGCCAGCACCGAGAGATAGGCCATACGAACGCGACGATCGCCGCGTTCATCAATGAGCGAGACACGGCTTAACAGCGAAGCATCTGAGGCATGACGGGATCGCACCTCGCAGAGAAACCGCTCGTTAATCTCGAAAATAATTCCCATGTGCCGCGGCAATAGACGCGCGAGCAGATCGACCGGCCAGGTCTCTAATGCCTCGTCCATCAGGGTGTGATTGGTGTAGGAGAAGATACGGGTGCACAAGTTCCAGGCTGCCTCCCAAGGCAGCTTCTGCTCATCGATCAGCAGACGCATGAGCTCAGGCACTGCCAGTGCGGGATGTGTGTCGTTGAGGTGAATGGCCACTTTGTCAGCGAACAATTCAAAGTCTCCATGGTTGCGCAGGTAACGGCGCACGATGTCTTGCATGGAGGCGCTGACAAAGAAATACTCTTGACGCAGACGCAGTGCCTTTCCCTCCGCGGTGCTGTCGTCTGGGTAGAGCACGCGCGAAACGTTCTCCGACTTGTTCTTTGCCTCTGCAGCGCCCGCGTAATCTCCTCGATTGAAAGCCTCAAGGTTGATAGCGGAACTGGCGTGTGCTGACCATAAACGAAGGGTGGTGACGCTGGTGAGTTCAAAGCCGGGTACCGCGTTGTCATAGGCCGTTGCAACCACCTCCTCGGTGTCAACCCAGCGCACCAGCCCCTGGTCGGACTCCAGGCGGCCGCCGAAGTGCACCACGTAACTTAGTTCAGGCCGCATAAATTCCCAGGGGTTTCCATTGGCAAGCCATTGGTCGGGCTCTTCTATCTGTTCTCCATCAGCAATACGCTGACGAAACATGCCAAATTCGTAGCGTATGCCGTATCCGATTCCTGGCAACGCCAGGGTGGCCATTGAATCTAGAAAACACGCTGCAAGTCGACCGAGCCCCCCATTGCCAAGGGCAGCATCAGGCTCAACATCGACAAGCGCGTCAAAATCGGTTCCCAGCCTTGCACATGCCTCCTTGACCTTGTCGTAGACGTCGGCGGCCAGCAGGGCATTGACAAGCGCGCGTCCGGCAAGAAACTCCATAGAAAGGTAATAGACCCGCTTGGCATCTTGATTCTGAGACTCTTGCAGCGACTCACGCCAGCGGTTCATGACAAGGTCGCGAACCGTATGAAAAACTGCAAACATCCAGTCCCGTTGATTGGCCGAACGCCGGTCTTTACCGACTGCATAAAGCAGGCGGCTGGAAATGGCCTGTTGAATTGCATCGACCGAGTTGTGCATAAGTACGTGGTCTGTTTGGCTACTTTGTTGCATGGCTTAAAAACACTCTTAAATAGTGACGTCTTGTCAGGGTTCTAGAGGAAGGCAGTCGGTGAGGCGTGAGGGGTGAAAGGTGACATTGGTGGTAACCGCGCACATTAAGACCTCATTGCGACCTTACGGTAGAGCGCCAAATAGCTCTGCGCTGCGACAGTCCAATCAAAACGCAGTCTCATGGCGTGTTGCTGTACAGACCTCCAGATTTGCGCATGTGGCTTCATGGCAAAAGCGTTTGTCAACGCATTTTGTAATCCCATCACGCTAAAGTCTCCAAAGACAAAACCAGAGGCTGTATTGTCGCGCAGTGTGGTGTCAGTGGCGTCAACAACCGTATCGGCCAGGCCACCCACCCGATGAACCAGTGGCAGAGTGCCATAGCGCAGGCCATAGAGTTGCGTGAGACCACAGGGTTCAAACCGAGATGGCAGTAAGATAACGTCACTGCCTGCAATAATCATGTGCGCCATGTCTTCATGGTAGCCAATAAACACACCAACCTGACCGGGGTGCTCCTCTGCGGCAAGGCGGAAGGCTCTTTCAAGGTCCGGGTCTCCACTGCCCAAGAGCGCCAATTGTCCGCCACCCTGCACGATCTGGTCGATGACCGCGTGCACCAGGTGCAGGCCTTTTTGCTCGCTCAGACGGCTGACCACTCCGAAAATCATGGCCCCTTGGCGGTCCTGCAGGTTCAGACGAATCTGCAGCTGTGCCTTGGCATGGGCCTTCTTCTCAAGGCTGTCGACATCGTAGTGGTGCATCAACACAGCATCATGGTCTGGACTCCAGACGTTGTAGTCCACACCATTGAGAATACCGCAGAGGGAGTGAGCCCGATTCCGCAGAAGGCCATCGAGGCCCATACCTTGCTCAGGCGTGAGAATTTCCTGCGCATAGCTTGGGCTTACGGTGGTGAGTTGCTGCGCGAATTGAAGGCCGGCCTTCATGAAAGAGACCTGGTCGTGAAACTCCAGGCCGTCCATGCTAAAAAGATCGGGTGCCAGGCCCAGTTGATTAAAATCCGATCGTGGAAAGATTCCCTGATAGGCCAGATTGTGAATCGTGAAGATTGTGGCTGCCTTGGGCGGATCTCCCGCAGCGAGCTCGCGCATGTAGATTGGAGCTAAGCCGGTGTGCCAGTCATGGCAATGCACAACATCGGGCTGCCAGGCACGGTCTAGACCCTGCCCCAGGCAGGCTGCAGCCCAGCCTAAAAAAGCAAAACGAATGGCATTGTCCGGCCACGGTTCCCCCTTTGAATCAAGGTAGGGGTTGCCTTCTCGCCCAAAGAGTGCGGCGGATCTCAAGAGGTAGCAGTGAGCTGACACGTCGGTCGATAGCTGACCAAGCATGAGGTAAGGCATAGCCTGCGTTGATTCCTGGGCAGGCTGCGGCCCGAGACCGTTTACCTGCGGCAGGTGAAGCTGGGGCTGGCCTGCCAAAGCTTCAAAGGCTGACTCAATAGCGGGATAGGCCGGTATGAGAATGCGCACATCGCAGCCAGCAAGACGAAGGGCGGGCGGAAGGGCTGCGCTGACATCGGCCAGGCCCCCCGTTTTGAGAAGAGGAAAAAGCTCAGAGCAGACGTAGAGAACTCTCATGCAAGCATGTTTTAGATCGGGTGGGCCTCTAGCGCTCGCAGCATTTCTCTGGTGACTAAGACCACGCCACCCTCAGTGCGGTAGAAGCGCTGAGCGTCTTGCGCCTCATCAAAGCCGATTCGCGTGCCCGGCGGCACTCTGCAGCCATTTTCAACCACCACACGCCGCAGATGGCAGCCTCGCCCGATGTCTACCTGTGGCAGCAAGACGGACTCCTCGACAACGCTGTAGGAGTGCAAATGAACACTGGAGAACAAGACCGACCGACGCACTTTCGCACCGGAGATGATGCAGCCGCCAGAAACGAGGGAGTCCACTGAGTAACCGCGGCGATCGTCTTGGTCAAAAACATATTTGGCTGGCGGCAATTGTTCTTGATAGGTCCAAATGGGCCACTCGCGGTCGTACATATCGAGTTCGGGTAAGGGGTCTGTTAGATCTAGATTGGCCTGCCAGTAAGCATCGACCGTTCCCACATCACGCCAGTACGAGCTCGAGGTTTGCGAACTGCGTACACACGACATCTCAAATGGGTGGGCAACCGCGTGTCCCAAAGCCACCATTGCGGGAATAAGATCCCGGCCAAAGTCGTGACTCGAGTCTGGCCTTGCACTATCGGCCTCAAGCGCCTTGTAGAGGTAGTCTGCATCAAACACATAGATACCCATGCTGGCAAGAGACATACCCGGTTGGTCAGGCATGCAAGGTGGGTCTTCAGGCTTCTCAACAAATTGAAGGATGCGTCGCTTCTCATCGACTGCCATCACACCAAAGGCGCTGGCCTCATGAAGGGGCACCTCGATGCAGGCAACGGTGCACGGGGCTCCCTGTTCAACGTGGTCGGCAATGAGCTTGGCGTAATCCATTTTGTAGATGTGATCGCCGGCCAGGATGAGGATGTATTTGGGACTGTGGGCGAGCAAAATATCGTAGTTCTGAAAAACGGCATCGGCCGTGCCCCGATACCACGAATTCTCATCAACGCGCTGTTGGGCTGGCAAGAGATCGATGAACTCATTGACCTCGCTGCGCAGAAAAGACCATCCACGTTGGAGGTGCCGCAACAGGCTATGGGATTTGTACTGTGTGACAACACCAATCCGCCTTACACCCGAGTTCATGCAGTTTGAGAGTGCAAAGTCGATGATGCGAAACTTGCCTCCGAAATAGACTGCGGGCTTGGTGCGCCTGTCCGTTAATTGCTTCAGTCGGGAACCACGACCACCGGCTAGAACCAGCCCGATGGTCTTGCGCGCAAGCTGGATGGGGCTGATGGATTCCATTGATGGCTCGTGAGGTTTAGGCAGCAGGTTGGTCTACGGGTTTCACGGCAGTCCTCGGCCATGGGCTTGGGTCATCTGCAACAGCTGAGTGGCTGCGTTGTCGTCAACCTGACTCCATTCAAAGCGCCACTCCCAACAGCCTTTGTCCTGCCCCGGGGTATTCATACGGTGGCTTTCATCAAGTCCTAGAATGTCGCAGAAGGGGTGAATCACGGTCTGGGCCACCGATTGGGAGACAGCCCTGAGCATAGCCCAATTGATTGCAGTTGTGGCCTCGCAGCCCAGGTAACGCTCCACGTCGTCTCTTTCGGCCTTGTCCAGACCCCGCCACCAGCCAACACAGGTGTTGTTGTCATGGGTGCCCGTGTAGGCCACGACTCCTCGCTCAAAGTTGTGCGGCAGGTAGGGATTGCCCGGCCCATCATTAAACGCAAACTGCAGTATCTTCATGCCCGGAAAACCATGCCTCTTGCGAAGTTCAATAACCTCTGGGCTGATTAAACCGAGGTCCTCTGCGATGAGCGGGAGGGATCCCAGCGCCTGGCGCAGGGTGTCAAAAAAATCATCACGCGGTCCGTCACACCATTGCCCAACAACAGCGTTGGGCTCGTTCCTCGGAATTGCCCAATAAGACTCAAGGCCTCGAAAATGGTCCAGGCGCAGCACCTCCGTGCACTGAAGCTGATGGGTAAGACGGGCACGCCACCATGCGTAGCCGTCGGCCTGCATGGCCGACCAGTCATAGAGTGGATTGCCCCAGCGCTGACCGGTATGACTAAAGTAGTCGGGCGGCACGCCAGCCACAAAAGTTGGTTCCCCATCAGCATCAAGCAGATATTGGTCAGGATTGGACCAGACATCACAGGAGTGATGCGCCACGAACAAGGCCATGTCGCCAACCATCTGAATGCCTCGGCTTAGCGCATATCGACGCAAGCCTTGCCACTGGGCCATGAACTGCCACTGGACAAAGCACCAGAACTCGAGTTCGGATCTGTTTTGCTCTGCCAAGTCTGCCAGGGCACTGGGATCCCGGCGAGCCAGCGGCGCTGGCCAGTGGTTCCAGGATGCGCCGTAGGTGCCGTCGAGCGTCATAAAGAGCGAGTAGTCGTCAAGCCAGTGACGGTGCAGGCTGCAGAAGTCCTCAAATTCTTGGCGCTCGGCAACATTGGCTGTCTGAGCAAACCCCCTCCAGGCCGTTCGGAGTCGTTGCATGAGCCAGGGTGTGATCCGGGCGTAGTCGCAGCGCTGCCTCTCAAAGCCCGGATCACGCTCCACAGGAAGCCATCCCCGCTTGACCATGCTGGAGAGGTCAATGAGTAAGGGGCTACCGGCAAAACTTGAAACACTCTGATAGGGCGAGTTGCCGGGTCCTACAGGATTCAGGGGCAAGACCTGCCAGAGGCTCTGCCCCGCTGCGGCCAACCAGTCAACGAAATGGTAGGCGGCCGGCCCCAAGTCCCCGCAGCCCTGCCGCCCCGGAAGACTCGTTGGGTGTAGAAGCACGCCACTGCTGCGACGCTCGAGGATGCCAACAGGGCCTTGTTCCATTCGGCTTAGACCTGCGCGACTGCCTTGGTGTCTTGTGACAAGACGATCAAGGTGTTTTGGTCTGCATCGCAGTAGAGAGAGAAATCCTCTGCACCGCTAAACAGGGCAAGGGCTGTGTTGAGCTCCAGGCGCCATCGCCCTTGGGGAAGGGTGAAGCGAACTGGCGTGGCAGCAGGGTTAAATATCAACATGATGCGGTGCTGGGCAGGGCGTTGCCCCTGGCCAACCTCAATTAAGCAGGCCAGACCAAGTCTGGTCGAGTCGTGCCATTCCTCTGCGCAGAGCGTTTGTCCATCGGGATTAAGCCACGTGATGTCTCGCCCCGTACCCTCGTGTTCGCCCCTGTGCTGCTTGGGCACCCCATCAAACCAGTCAGGGTATCTAAGTGCAGGGTATCGGCTCCTCAGCGCAATCAGCCCAGCGACAAAGTCGATTAATCCCGCATCGGCTTTTTCCCAGTCAAGCCAGGAGCCTGCATTGTCTTGGCAATACGCGTTGTTGTTGCCATGCTGGCTGTGCCCCAATTCATCACCCGCCAATAACTGAGGACTTCCTTGCGCGACGAACAGGGTGCCGAGCAACGCGCGTTGCCAGAGCCCACGCTGCTTAAGAACGTCATGGTCATCGGTGGCGCCCTCGATGCCGCCATTGGCGCTTAGATTGTGGCTGTGGCCATCGCGGTTGTTTTCGCCATTGGCATGGTTGCGGCGCTCGTTGTAGGAGGTGAGATCAGCCAGGGTAAAGCCATCGTGCGAGGTGATCAGATTGATGCTGGCCAGGGGGCTACGCCCGCGCTGCCGAAAGAGGTCGCTCGAGCCAGCCAACCGGCAAGCGAACTGCCCACGGCTGCAGGCATGGCCTAACCAATAGGCCCTCACCGTGTCACGGAACTGGTCGTTCCATTCCAGCCATCCCGGCGCAAAACCACCCAGCTGATAGCCGTCTGAACCAATGTCCCAAGGCTCTGCAATGCGCTTCACACTGCAGAGCACCGGGTCCTGGGAGATGGCTGTCATCAGGGCTCCGGAGGGATTAAAGCGGTGCTGCAGGGCGGGGTCACGGCCCAGGGTTGTGGCCAGGTCAAAGCGAAAGCCATCGACCCCGAAGGCCTGCACCCACCAACGCAGGCTGTCCATGACCAGCTGCACCATTTGCGGCTCTCCAAAGTTCAGCGAGTTGCCACAGCCAGTGTAATTTTGGTACGAACCGCCGTCGTCTTGGGCATAGGCGCCCGCATTGTTGAGTCCACGCAGGCAGAGGGTGGGTCCGTTGGCATCGCCCTCGGCTGTGTGGTTGTAGACCACATCAAGCAAGACCTCTAGGCCATTGCGGTGCAGGGTATCGACCATGTCACGGAATTCAGCCCGCACCAGATCGCCACTCTCGTGGCTTGAATAAGATGACTCGGGTACAAAAAACCCCAGCGTGTTGTAACCCCAATAATTGACCAGGCCCAGATCAAGCAGGTGCCTCTCACTTACATGCAACTGCACCGGCATAAGGCAGATGGAGGTGATGCCCAGCCTCTTGAAGTGCTCGAGCATCGGTGGACTGCAGACGGCGGCATAGGTTCCTCGCAAAGGCGGGTCAACCTTGGGGTGGCATTTGGTAAGTCCCCGGACATGGGCCTCGTAGAGAATCATCTGAGACAGTGGAATGGATGGGCCAGGGGCGACGCCTGCGCCAAGGCGCAATTCCGCTATCGAGTCAATGACCCTTGTTTTGGGAATACGGCCTGCATTGTCTTGGGTGTCGGCTGTGCGTTGGCCTGATGGGTCGAGGTTGTAGTCGACTTCCCTTGCCAGGTTGGCCCGCGGTCCCACCAACTCCTTGGCATAGGGGTCAACCAACAATTTGTTCCGATTGAAGCGGTGTCCGGCATCAGGTGCATAGGGGCCGCTTGCCCGCAGGCCATAGAGTTGACCAACACTGAGTTGTGGCACAAAGCCATGCCAGACACCGTCTGTGCACCTGGGCAATCGCAGGCTAGCCTTTTGCTCACGGCAGTTCTCATCAAACAGGCAGCATTCGATGCCCTCGGCATGAGGGGCGTGGACTGCGAAATTGACCCCGTCTTGCCCCTGCCAGCTCATGGGGGTGGCGCCCATTGGCCAGGGCTGCCCATCCAGGCAGACATAGGTGTCGGTCTCTTTCATTTTTCGGGCGCCAGCCAAATTACGGCCAGTGGCGGGAGCGTCAGGCAGACAGACTGGGCCTGGCCATGACTGGGAAGGTCCTGGCTGATGACACTGCCGAAATTACCTACCCCACTTCCCGCGTAATGGGTTGAATCGGTATTGAGGACTTCGCGCCAGACACCGGGCCTTGGCACGCCTAGCCGGTAGTTATGTCGGGGTACCGGCGTGAAATTGCAGGCTACAAGTATTTGATCAGTCTCGGCGCGTCCGTAGCGCATAAATGCGTAGACACTGCTGAGGCGATCGTTGACCTCGATCCAAGAAAAGCCTCCTGGCTCGTCATCGCGCTCATGGAGGGCTTTGCTGCTTTTGTAGAGCTGATTAACATCTCGCACCAGCGCCTGGATGCCCGCATGCAAGCCGTTCTGTAAGAGGTGCCAGTCGAGCTCCGCATCATGGTTCCATTCGTTTAACTGCCCGAGCTCTGAGCCCATGAAGAGCAGTTTGCGTCCTGGGTGTGCGTACATCAGGGCAAATAGAGATCTTAGGTTGGCTGCTTTTTGCCATTCATCCCCCCACATGCGACTGAACAAAGAACCCTTACCATGCACGACCTCGTCATGGGAGAGCGGCAAGACAAAGTGCTCGCTGTAGGCATACATCATGGCAAAGCTGATGCTGTCGTGATGAAAGCGCCGATACATGGGGTCTTTCTCAAAGTAGGACAAGGTGTCATGCATCCACCCCATGTTCCACTTGTAATGAAAGCCAAGCCCGCCGGCCCAGGGAGGTGCAGAGACGCCTGGAAAGGCTGTTGATTCCTCGGCCATAACTGCTGCGCCCGGCGCCTGCTCTCCAATGACACGATTGGTGTTACGTATGAACTCGATGGCCTCTAGATTTTCTCGCCCCCCATGCTCGTTGGGAATCCACTCATTGGGAGGACGGCTGTAATCTCGATAGAGCATGGAGGCCACCGCATCAACTCGCAGACCGTCAACCCCATAGCGTTCGATCCAAAAAAGGGCGTTGCCCACCAGAAAATTACGGATCTCATGACGCCCCCAGTTGTAAATTAAGGTGTTCCAGTCCCTATGAAAACCTTCCTTGGGGTCAGCGTACTCGTAGAGGGCTGTGCCATCGAATCGAGCCATGGCATGGGCATCGGTTGGAAAGTGTCCGGGAACCCAGTCGAGTATCAATTGCAGACCGGCTTCATGGACCGCTTGAACAAAAGCCAGAAAAGACGCAGGCGAGCCGTAACGGCATGTTGGTGCGTAGAGACCAGTGGGTTGATATCCCCAGGAGGCATAGAAAGGATGCTCATGAATGGGAAGCAATTCGATGTGGGTAAAACCCATCTCCACAACATAGGGAACGAGGTGCTCTGCAAGAAAATGCCAATCTGCAAGCTGCCCCATGGGCTTACGCCATGAGCCGGCATGGACCTCATAGATGCAGATGGGCGCGTCGAGGGCGTTGCCCTGCTGCCTGACGGCCGCACGATCCGATACGGGCGCAGGCAGGCCCATGACGCGCGAGGCATTTCCGGGCGGCAGCTCACTGCTCAGGGCATAGGGATCTGACTTCAGTGTGCGTTGTCCATCTGCGCCGAGCACATCAAATTTATAGAGGGCCCCTGACTCAACCCCAGGCAGAAACAGCTCCCAGACGCCGCACTCCACACGAAACCGCATGGGATGACAGCGGCCATTCCAGAGGTTAAATTCTCCAGCCAACGAGACTTGTCTGGCGTTGGGTGCCCAGACCGCGAATGCAACGCCGGCAACGCCATCAAGGCTGCAAGGATGAGATCCGAGCTTCTCCCAGGGGCGCAGGTGATTGCCCTCTGAGAGCAGCCAGGCATCCGTCTGGCCAAGCCAGGAGCCAAACCGGTAGGGGTCTTCAATGTCCCTTACGCCCAGGTCGGACTCGAGCCTAAGCAGGTAGTGATCAGAGTCGGCCAGCGTCACAAACCCGACAAAAAGAGCGCTGTCAGAGACCCGCTGGAGTTGGCAAAGCACGCGACCATCGGCAGGGGAAAGGGCCGACACGGCAAAGCATCCTGGCGCAAAGACCCGCAGCCGATAAAGGGCGTCGTCGGCCTGGAGATGGCGGCCAAGGAACGCAAAAGGGTTTGTACAGACGCCCTCGTGCAGGTCGCGGGCCAGCTCGTCTTCGTGGGGCTGCACCTGAGTACTTGCTGCTGCCTTGAAAGCCTCTGGGTATGGCTCCAGGCTTGATGTCTGCTTCATCGGTGGCATGTTCTCATTAAGGTGTCCCCCGCTACCTTACCAAAGTGTCTCTCTAACCGTCTGCAGCAGCTACCCCTTGGAGACGATCCTTGGCCTATGTTGATGCGAACACTGGGCTTTAATGTGGGGCTTTGCAGGCTATGGCTTCGTGGTGGCGGTGACCGCAAGCATGGGTATGGCTGCTGCTGCCGAGACCATCCGCCTTCTGACAACTGGGTCACAATAGCGAGATGACTATCTCGCGCGCCCTTGATCCGCCGCTTACGCCCCCGCAATCGCGGCCGCAGTGGGCACGGCTGGCATCCCTAGCGGCCAGCACCCCTTCGTTACAGGCGCTCTTAAAGTCAACGCAGCCGCGCGGTAACCTTCGTTGGGAGGCTTGCGGGATCACGCTTGATGCCCACCACCAGCAACTGGAAGCCGAGGTCTTGCATGCTCTGAACGATCTTGCACGAGCCTGCGACCTGCCTGGCCAACTGCAGGCCATGGCCGCTGGCAACATCGTGAATCAGACAGAGCAGCGCGCAGCCTTGCACATGTCACTGCGCGGACCGGTCAATGGGCCCTGGGGGTCTGAAATTGGGAAGGCTGTTCACGCCGCCCGCGAGACCATGCTGCGCATGGCGCAGACCCTCCACGACCAACGTATGATCGGTGCCCGCGGTCTGGGCCTCAAC
Source organism: Bordetella parapertussis (assembly GCA_945901825.1). Taxonomy (GTDB): domain Bacteria; phylum Pseudomonadota; class Gammaproteobacteria; order Burkholderiales; family Burkholderiaceae_A; genus Hahnella. Next base: position 1,448 of record CAMDMC010000001.1, on the reverse strand, counting down.
ACAGTAGTCAATATTGGTATCGGGGGATCAGACACGGGACCGAGGTTGCTGGTGGACGCACTTGGAGCAAAGGGCCGTGGACCGTCTGTGGTGTTTTTATCGGTGCCTGATGCCCAGCACGTTGAGCAGACATTGGCTGGGCTCGACCCACACCGCACGCTGGTGGTGATCTCGAGCAAGACCTTCACCACCCAAGAAACCATGGCACTTGCGGGGCGGCTTAAGCAGTGGCTCCTTGCGAGCGGGCTTACCCCGACTGAGCTGGGCCAACAGCTGGTCGCGATTACGACCGCGGTGTCACGTGCCAAAGAGTTTGGCGTGCCAGCCGATCACATTCTGCCTTTTTGGGATTGGGTGGGTGGCCGGTTCTCGGTGTGGTCGAGCATTGGTTTTGCGGCTGCGGCAAAAATTGGTAGGGCAGCCTTTGAGGACTTCCTGGCCGGCGCAGAGGCAATGGACGCCCACCTCTTGAGTGCGCCAATTGAGGAGAATATTCCCATGCAGCTTGCGCTTCACGGGATTTGGAATCGCAACTTCTTGGGCTGCTCAAGCCTGGTTGTGGCGCCCTACCGGACAGCACTTGCCCACCTGGTGCCCTATGTGCAACAGCTCGACATGGAATCCAACGGGAAGTCAGTGCACTGGAATGGCATGCCCTGTGAGGTTCAGACGGGGCCGACCATTTTTGGCGGTGTGGGCATCACGGGCCAGCATGCGTACTTTCAATTGCTGCACCAGGGCACGCAGACTGTGCCAGTGGAATTCATCGGGGTGCGCCCCTCGCTTGATGCCAATGGTCAGGTCGACTCATTAACAGCCATCTTGGTGGCCAACATGCTGGCGCAATCGGAGGCGCTCGCCATGGGGCGCGATGCAGACCAGACGCAGACAAGCCTGACCGCTGAGGGGCAGAACCATTCAGAGGTGGTGGACCTAACACCGCACCGCTCGTACCCCGGCGGGCGGCCCAGCAGCCTGATCTGGCTCGATACCCTAAGCGCCTTGCAACTGGGCAGCCTGGTCGCCCTCTACGAGCACAAGGTGGTGTGCCAAGCGATGGTCTGGGGAATCAATCCCTTCGACCAGTGGGGTGTGGAGTTGGGCAAATCGATGGCCCAACGCAGCGATGTACTGGGCGTCTTGGCCAAGTAGCCGTTACAAACTACGGGGCGAACAGAAACAGAAATGGTGGCGAATCAGGGACTCGAATATATAAACTAAATTCCTGATTTTTATATATTATTTTTATTTCTTCAGGAAAGTTACCCCGCTTTTTACCCCACTGTTACCCTCGCTACCTTCGAAAAACTCGTTGCGACAGCACTACACTTTCGCCGCTTACTTACGCCCCAAAGATTGCCATCGTGCAGCCAGTCAGCACTGCCTACGGTGTGGGCCCCTCACCTATCAATAAATCGTCCGAAAATTCTGGACGGGGTAGAGTCCCT